>NZ_LJIC01000158.1 GCF_001295845.1 Rhodopseudomonas sp. AAP120
GGCGGCACCCGCTCGCAGCCGATCGGCTGCGGGGCCGCGCCGCGCCAATCCGGTGCGCGCCGCCGCGACCGCGCCGGTCGCCGCGCTCGTCCGGGAGACCGCGACCGCGGCGCGCGATCGGCTGCTCCAGGCGCCGAACGGCCAGACCGCGACCACGATCGATCGCAGCCAGTTCGACAACCGGCCGTCGTTTTCGGTCACCGACGTGCTGCGCGACAGCCCCGGCATCTCGGTCAAGCAGGGCAACGGCCCGCGCGATGTCGGCATCTCGATCCGCGGCTCGAACGCGCGCAACGGCTTCGCCATCCGCAACATCGTGATCTTCGACGACGGCTTTCCGGTCACCCAGCCGGACGGCCTGTCGCGCAGCGACCTGATCGATCCGCACGCCTACAGCGCGATCGACGTGATCCGCGGCCCGTCCTCGGCGCTGTACGGCAATTACGCGACCGGCGGCGCGCTCAACTTCCGCACCCGGCCGGGCGGCAGCATCGACGGCGCCGAATACGGCGTCGAGGGCGGCAGCTTCGGCTATCTCAGCAACTATCTGACGGTCGGCAAGAAGGTCGGCACCTTCGAGGCTTCGCTGTTCGCCAGCGACGCGCGCGGCGACGGCTTCATCACCAACAGCTGGTTCAACACCCAGACGGTGAACTTCCTGGCGACCTGGCAGGCGACGCCGGACGACCGTTTCACCGTCAAGCTGATCGACAACGAGCTGTCGACCCGGCTGCCGCTGCGGCTGTCGCTCAACCAGTACAACCTCAACCCGTATCAGGCCGGCTGCATCACCGCGGCAGTCGCCGGCTGCGGAACGGTGTCGCTGTTCAACAACGGTTTCAACGGCACCAAGTCGACGCTGACGGCGCTGCAGGCCGGGCTCAACCGCGACGACCGCCGCACCATCGTGGGCGGGCGTTGGGAGCACGATTTCGACAACACCACGACCTGGCGCAACCAGTTCGTGTTCGACGACCGCAACATCAGCCAGCCGACCGGCTCGACCAGCGCGGTCGGCGACTATCCGTCGTATAATTTCTCCAGCGACATCACCAAGCGCGGCGAGCTGTTCGGCATGGCGTCGACCTCGTTGCTGGGCGCCTGGTACAACACGCTCAGCGCGTCGGGCGACAGCTACAACGTGCTGCCGAGCGGCGACGCCGCGGTCGGCCGGCTGCAGAGCAACCTCGCCAGCACGACGACGAATTACGGCGTGCGCGCCCGGCAGGAACTGCAACTCGTACCGACCGTGACGGCGATCGCCGGCATCGGCTGGGAGACCACGCAGCTCAAGGGCGTCAGCACCGCCTACGCTTATCCGACGCTGAACAATCCGAACGTGGTGGTGCCGACCGTGCTCGGCGCCTCGCCGCAATTCCAGAACACCGCGCCGGAATTCGCGCTGATCTACCGGCCGAGCGCCGAGTGGACCTGGCACGCCCGGGTCGCGACCGGCTACGGCACGCCGCAGGTCAATAATCTGTTCGTGCTGCCGAGCGGCCTTGCCGGCAACAACACCGCGCTGCAGTCGCAGACCAATGTCGGCTACGACATCGGCGCCGACTGGACGCCGAACCGGTCGCTGACGCTCAGCGCCACCGCGTTCTACGAGTTCTTCAATAACGAGATCGTGTCGCAGGCGACGCCGGTCGCCGGCATCAGCTACAGCTTCAACGCGCCGCATTCGGAGCATCGCGGCGTCGAATTCGCCGGCCGCTGGGCATTCGCCGAGGGCTGGGAGGCCAAGATCGCCTATACGCGGCTCGACGAGATCTACACCGACTACACCGAAAGCATCGGCGCCTATCGGTTCAACCGCGCCGGCAATCAGATCCCCGGCATCTCGCCCAACGAACTGACGGCGCGGGTCGGCTACGACCAGTTGCGCGGCGCTCTCACGGGCCTCGGCGGCTTCGTCGAATTGGTGTGGAAGGACTCGTTCTATCTGGACAACGCCAATCTGCTGAAGGCGCCGGGTTACGATCTGGTCAATCTCAATTTGCACTACAAGACCGATCTGCAGTCGGACTATTTGCGCCAGCTCAGCGTGTTCTTCGAGATCCGCAACCTGTTCGACAAGACCTACATCGCGTCGGCCAACAACATCGCCAATACGGTGAATGCGGCCGGCGTGCAGAATCCCGCCAGCATTCTGGCGGGGACGTCCGGGTCGATCTATGCGGGCTCGCCGCGCGCGTTCGTCGGAGGCATGAAGATCGCCTTCCGGTGATCTTCGACAAGGAGGCGGCCATGGCCCGTCGAACTCTCATCGCGGCGCTCGCTCTGGCGCTGTCGGCCGCTTCCGCCGCGGCGCAGTCCGGTCATCGTCACGACAGTGAAACGGCCTGCGCGACGACCGAGTTGCGCTGCGCCTCCAAGGTCACGCCGGCCTTCGCGCGCGACGGCACGCTGTGGCTGATCTGGATGGCGGGCGGCCAGGTCTCGGTCGCGCATTCGGCCGATCTCGGCCGGACGCTGTCGCCGCCGGTGGCGGTGACGCAGGGCATGCCGAAGCTCGACTGGGGTCCGGATGCACGGCCGAAGATCGCGCTGGATCGCGACGGACACGTCGCCGTGACGTTCTCGACCTTCCGCGACGACGCCTTCAACGGCGAGGTGTTCACCAGCCGCTCCACCGACGGCGGCGCCCATTTCGCGCCGCCGCGGCCGATCACCGCCGATCCCGAGAGCCAGCGCTTCGAGGCGATCGGCTTTCGTCCCGACGGCCAGCTGTTCGCCGCATGGCTCGACAAGCGCGACCGGGCGGCGGCGCGCAGCGCGGGCAAGAAGTATGACGGCGCCGCGCTGCTGTTCGCCTCGTCGCCGGATGGCGGTGCGAGCTACACGCCGGCAACGGTCGCAGCACCGCACACCTGCGAGTGTTGCCGGCTGGCGCTGGCCTTCGATCCGGCCGGCCGCGCTGTGGTTGTGTTCCGCAATATGTTCGACGGCGGCGTCCGCGATCATGCGGTGATCACCTTCTCGGAAGCGGGCGTGCCCGGCCCGCTGCACCGGGTCAGCACCGACAATTGGCAGATCGCGGCCTGCCCGCATCACGGGCCGAGCCTGTCGGTGTCGCCGAACGGCACCTATCACGTCGTCTGGTACACCGCCGGCAAGGCGCGCAAGGGGCTGTTCTACGCGCAGTCGCGTGACGGCGGGCAGAGCTTCTCCGAGCCGATGCGGCTCGGCGATCCCGAGCGGGCGCCGGCGTGGCCCTATGTGCTGGCCGGCGCGGACCAGACCGCGATCGTGTGGAAGCAGTTCGATGGTGACGCCACCACGGTCCTGCTCATCACCTCGCCCGACGATGGAAGCAGCTGGTCGGCGCCGCGGGTAATCGCCACCACCAAGGATGCCTCGGACCATCCCTTGCTGGTGACGGACGGACGCGCGATGTATCTGTCGTGGATGACCAAGGCCGAGGGCTATCGGCTGCAACCGATCGGGCGCGAACCATGAGGCGATTTCTGCTGGTGCTGATGCTGCTGGCGGTCGGCCTGCCGCCGGCCGCGGCCTCCGAGAGCGGCGGTCTGAAGCCGTTCGGACGTGGCAGCTGGAAGCCGCTGCTGCAGGCTCATGCCGGACGGCCGACCCTGGTGCATTTCTGGGGCGTGACCTGCGGGCCCTGCAAGGTCGAGCTGCCGCGGCTCGGCGCCTTCATGGCGCAGCATCCGGGCGTCGACGTGGTGACGATCGATGCCGATCTGGTGCCGAATTCCGAGCAGCCGGCGCTGGCGATGCTGCGCGGCGCCGGGCTGTCGGCAGCGGACAATTGGGTGTTCACCGACGGCTTCGCCGAGCGCCTGCGCTACGAGATCGATCCCGCCTGGCAGGGCGACATTCCCCGCACCTTGCTGATCGCTCCGAACGGCGAGATCGTCACGATCGAAGGCATGGTCGAGCCCGCGACGCTGCAGGAATGGTCCGCCAAGCACGCGGCGGCGAAGTAGCATCCGCAGGCCGGCGACTTACGTTCCGGAGAGCGCCGACCAGACGTTCGACAGCTTGCGCCGCACCCGCTGCTTGCGGCTCGGCGGCGGGGCGTCGTCTTCGTCTTCGGGCAGGCGCAGGCCGACCACGTTGACGCGGCCGCCGCCGAGGCTGCGGGCCACCAGCACGATCGAATCCAGCGGCAGCTCGGCGCCGACCGTCGGGGCGCGGTCGAGATTGATGTCGAAATAATCGGCCAGCGTCAGCGCCTCCTCGCCGGGCTTGACGCTGATCCCATAGGCGCCGGCGAGGTCGCCCAGCGAGGTCTCGCCGGGCACCACGAAGTCGCCCAGCAGATGCGGGTCCGGGGCCGACGACGGCGGCATGTCGACGAAGAAGCGGTCGAGCGCCTCGGCCTTCTCGGGCGGCGCCAGCAGATAGACGTAGTCGCCGGCCGCGACCGGCTCGGCCTCCTCGGGGGTGAGGATGCGCTCGTCGCGGATCACCAGCGTCGGCTTCGACCAGGACGGGATCAGGCCGCGCTTGAGGTAAAGGCTCTTGGCGCGAACCGGGTAGCCGACCAGCTGCTTCTCGAGCTGGCCGGGCAGGTCGAGTTCGATGCGGCGCGGGCCGCGGTCGGTGCGCGGCAATGCGACGTGCAGCTTGCGGGCGGCGGGGCCGAGCGTCCAGCCCTGCAGCAGCAGCGAGATGATCACCACCACGAAGGCGACGTCGAAATACAGATAGGCTTTGGGCAGGTTCACCAGCATCGGGATCGAGGCCAGGAAGATCGCCACCGCGCCGCGCAAGCCCACCCAGGCGATGAACAGCCGCTCGCGCCAGTTGAAGCGGAACGGGGCGAGACACAAAAACACCGCGGCCGGCCGCGCCACCAGCATCAGCGCCAGCGCCACCAGCACGGCGGGGCCGGCGCTGGCGATCAGCCGCTGCGGCGACACCAACAGGCCGAGCAGCACGAACATCACGATCTGCGCCAGCCAGGTGGCGGCGTCGAGAAACGCCACCACCGAATTATGCGCGCGGGTCGGCTGGTTGCCGATGATCATGCCGGCCAGATACACCGCCAGAAAGCCGGAGGCGTGCAGCATCTGCGATGTGCCGAACACGACGAGCGCCGCGGTGGCGACGAACGGCGCGTGCAGGCCCTGCGGCAGCGCCACGCGGTTGAGCGCCATCACCACGGCGCGGCCGCCGACCACGCCGATCAGCGCGCCGAGCGCGGATTCGCGGACGAATTCGACGATCACATGCAAGGTTGAACTCTCGCCGCGGCTGATCAGTTCGACCAGCATCAGGGTCAGAAATACCGCGAACGGATCGTTGGTGCCGGACTCGACCTCCAGCGTGGCGCCGACCCGCGGCCGCAGCCGCAGGCCCTGCGAGTGCACCAGCAGAAACACCGCAGCCGCATCGGTCGAGGCGACCACGGCGCCGGCCAGCAGCGCCTCGGTCCAGTTCAGGTCGAGCGCATACAGCGCGACCGGCGCGGTGATCAGCGCCGTCACCAGCACGCCGACGGTGGCGAGGCCCATCGAGGGCGCCAGCACGGTCTTGATGCTGGAGAACCGCGTCCGCAAGCCGCCGTCGAACAGGATCAGCGCCAGCGCCACCGAGCCGACCAGATAGGTGGTCGAGAGATCGTCGAACTTCAGCCCGCCGGGGCCGGACTCGCCGGCCAGCATGCCGAGCAGCAGGAACACCAGCAGCAACGGCGCGCCGAACCGCAGCGCCAGCAGGCTCGACAGGATCCCCGCCATCACCAGGATGGCGCCGAGCAGGATGGCGATGCTGACGGTGTCGAGGGAATCCATGGTCCCTGTGTAGCGGAGCGACTCGCAGCTGTCGTCCCTATCGTCGTGCAGGCGCCGTGCCCGCGTCGCCCTCACCCCAACCCTCCCCCGCGAGCGGGGGAGGGAGCTCGCCGTGCGGGGGGAGAGGGCCTTTGTTTAAAACTTTGCGGTAGCCCCGAGCCGCAGCGGGCTCCCTCTCCCGCTTGCGGGAGAGGGCTGGGGTGAGGGCGCCCCAGGCAGTGAGCTGCTGGCAGAAATTCCGGCCGCCCGCTAAGACAAACCCGCCAACAGCGGGAGCGCGGCGGGGACGATGATTGATCTGACACAGGCCTACGAGGCGTTGCTGGCGGCGGCGAGTTCGGTCGGCGCGGAAATCACCTCGCCGTGGTTCTACACCCAGCTCGGCATGATCCTGGTGGCGCTCGGCATCGGGCTCGGCGGCGGCGCGCTGATCAAGGCGCGGGTCGACATGACCAAGCTGACGATGGGCTGGCCGGCGCCGCTGCGGATGTTCCTGCGGGTGGTGATCGACAGCGCCTGGACGGCGATCTTCGCACTGGTGGTGATCGCGATGCGGCTGGTGATGCTGCAGGCGACCTGGCCGAGCCGCAGCTACCTGATCGGCATCTCGGCCAAGCTGGCGCTGGCCTGGCTGGTGATCCGGCTGGTCACCAGCATCCTGCGCAACGCCTTCCTGATCCGGGTGGTGTCGGTGTCGGCCTGGTGCGTGGCGGCGCTCAGCATCATCGGGCAGCTGTTTCCGGTGCTCGAGGCGCTGGACTCCGTCTCGATCGAGATCGGCGGCTTGCGGCTGTCGCCGCTGCTGGTGCTGAAGCTGACCGTGCTGCTGGCGGTGGCGCTGTGGCTCGCCAATATCGGCAGCAATTTCTTCGAAGGCCGCATCAAGCAGACCCGCGACCTGACGCCGTCGATCCAGGTGCTGCTGATCAAGCTGATGCGGATCGGCCTGATGGTGGCGGCGATCGCGCTGGTGATGAGCGCGGTCGGCATCAACCTGCAGGCGCTGGCGGTGTTCTCCGGCGCGGTCGGCGTCGGCATCGGTTTCGGCCTGCAGAAGATCTTCGGCAACTTCATCTCCGGCGTGATCCTGCTGGCCGACAAATCGGTGAAGCCCGGCGACCTCGTCACCATCGGCGAGAATTCCGGCAAGATCAGCGCGATGAACACCCGCTATATCTCGGTTGCCGCCGGCGACGGCCGCGAATTCCTGATCCCCAATGAGGACCTGATCACCCAGAAGGTCGTGAACTGGACCTACACCGACAAGAACACGCTGGTGAAGGTCGCCTTCGCGACCAATTACGACGCCGATCCGCGCGTCGTCTGCAAGCTGGCGGTCGAGGTGGCAACCGGCGTGGAGCGGGCCTCGAAGACCAAGCCGCCGGGCTGCATCCTGACCGAATTCACCGACACCGGCATGAAGTTCGCCCTGACGTTCTGGATCGCCGAGCCGGACGGCATGGACGGCGTCAAGAGCGAGGCGATGCTCGGGCTATGGGACGCGTTCAAGCGCGAGGGCATCCGCGTTCCCTATCCGGTGCGCGAATTGCGGGTGCGCGGCGGCGCGCTGCCGGTCGAAACCATCGTCGAAATGCCGCAATAAGCGGCTCCGGTCTCGTCCGGAGCGGCTTCGGCTTGCGTGCGGCGCGTCGATGACTAGATTGCCATGAATCCTTCGTTTTCCCGAACCAGACCGGCCCAATGAGCTACGTGGACGCCTCGGACGCCGCCCTGCGCAAGACAGGGCAGATCAAACTGCATGGACCGGCCGGTTTCGCCGGCATGCGCAAGGCCGGGCAGGTCGTGGCGCAGTGCCTCGACGAGCTGGTCGACATCGTCAAGCCGGGCTTGCCGACCTCGCGGATCGACGAGTTCGTGCGCGATTTCGCATTCAGTCACGGCGCCTTTCCGGCGACGCTGATGTATCGCGGCTATCGTTATTCGACCTGCACCTCGGTCAATCACGTGGTCTGCCACGGCATGCCGGGCGACCGGCCGCTGAAGGAAGGCGACATCGTCAATATCGACGTCACCATGATCGTCGATGGCTGGTACGGCGATTCCAGCCGGATGTATCCGGTCGGCCCGATCGCCCGCAAAGCCGAGCGGCTGATCGACGTCACCTACGAGTCGCTGCTGCGCGGCATCGCGGCGGTGAAGCCCGGCGCCACCACCGGCGACATCGGCCACGCGATCCAGAGCTTCGTCGAGCCGCAGCAGATGACGGTAGTGCGCGACTTCTGCGGCCACGGCCTCGGCCGGCTGTTCCACGACGAGCCGAACATCATCCATGTCGGCAGCCCCGGCCAGGGCGCGGTGCTCAAGCCCGGCATGTTCTTCACCATCGAGCCGATGATCAATCTCGGCAAACCCTATGTGAAAATTCTGTCCGACGGCTGGACCGCCGTCACCCGCGACCGCTCGCTGTCCGCGCAGTTCGAACACTCGATCGGCGTGACGGAGACCGGCTGCGAGATCTTCACGCTGTCGCCGAAGGGCTTGGACAAGCCGCCGTTCGTGAGCTGACGGGCGCGGAGACAGCAAGCTCACTGCCTGGGGCACCCTCACCCCAACCCTCTCCCGCAAGCGGGAGAGGGAGCCCGCTGCCGCTGACGAAATGCGGCACCTGCAAGCAGACGCCAAATCATTCATCATCCTCTCCCCGCGCACGGCGCGCTCCCTCTCCCGCTTGCGGGAGAGGGTTGGGGTGAGGGCGACGCGGGCACTGAACTAACTGGCCTTCCGCGCCTTGCTACTTGCCACACTGCGCGCGGGCTTCTTCCCCTTCGCCGGTTCTTCCTTCGCCTTGCCGGCACCGCTGCCCGAGATCGGCAGCAGCATCTCCTTTTGTCCCGGCGCGGTCTTGCGCTTCTTGGTGCGGGCCGGCTTGGAGGGGACAGACTTCTCCGCGCTCTCGGACGCGGCCGGCTTCTTCGCCGATTCCGGCGCCGCCTTGCCGCTTTGCCCGAGGCTCTTGCGCAGCGCTTCCATCAGGTCGACGACATTGTCGCCGCGCGGGCGGGCCTTGGCGGCGATCGGCTGGCCGGCGACTTTCTTGTTGATCAGTTCGGTCAGTGCGGTCTCGTAGTGATCCTCGAATGTGTCCGGCTCGAAATGCCCGGATTTCTGCTCGACGATGTGTTTGGCGAGGTCGAGCATGTCCTTGGTGATCTTCACGTCCTGGATATCGTCGAAGTAATCGGCGGCATCGCGCACCTCGTAGGGATAGCGCAGCAGCGTGCCCATCAGGCCGTTGTCGCGGGCTTCCAACGCGATGACGTGCTCGCGGTTCGTCAGCACCACGCGGGCCAGCGCGACGCGGTCCATCGACCGGATGGTCTCGCGGATCACCGCATAGGCGTCGTGGCCGACCTTGCCGTCCGGCACGATGTAGTAGGGCCGCACCAGATACAAATCGTCGATCTCGGATTTCGGCACGAACTGATCGATTTCGATGGTGCGGGTCGATTCCAGCGCGATCGCGTCGAGCTCGTCGCGGGTGATCTCGATGTAGGTGTCGGAATCGACCTTGTAGCCCTTCATGATATCGTCGGACGACACCTCGTCGCCGGTCTCGGCATCGACCTTGAGGTACTTGATGCGGTGGCCGGTATTCCGATTGATCTGGTTGAAGCTGATCTTCTCGGAGTCCGACGTCGCCGGAAACAGCGCGACCGGGCAGGTCACCAGCGACAGCCGCAAAAAGCCTTTCCAATTGGCGCGAGGGGCCATTGACGCAAACTCCACGAACGCAACACACTGAGCCAGGTCGGCCCTTGGAACCGGGACTCAAGTGCAGGGCCTCGGAATCGTTCCCGGCGCGTCTATATTACCGTTTATCTGGATTACCATTCGTTTGGTTCGGAGTAGCAGGATGGTCGATCGCAGCCGGAATGCGCCCTTAGATCAGCCCCGCGACCTTGCGGAACGCATGGCGCGGCGCAGCAAGGCCGACGGGTTCGTGCGCGAGACCTTCGTGCTGCCGCGGCTCGATGCGCGGGCCAAGGCGCGGGCCTTTTTCGAGGCGTGGCCGAAGGCCGCCTATATGTCGGGCGTTGAAAGCTGGCGCGAACTGCCCGGTGATACCATCGAGTTTACGATGCGGCGGCTGCCGACGGCGGACTGATGGCTCTGCCGATCGGGGCAAACCGAGAATTGCCGGTTGCAAAAGCGGCGGCGCGCGGCATGGTTGGGCGATCAGGAACTGCGCCGTCATGCCAGCAGAGAGCGGTGAGCGTTTGCATCAGCCCGGTTTCGCCGAGGCGCCGCATTACCACGGCCATCGCGAACGGCTGCGCGAGCGGTTTCGCGAGGCCGGCGCCGACGCGCTGTCGGACTACGAACTGCTCGAACTGGTCCTTTTCCGCGCGCTGCCGCGCCGCGACGTCAAGCCGCTTGCCAAGGCGTTGATCGCGCGGTTCGGCTCGTTCGCCGAAGCCATCCACGCGCCGGATGCGCGGCTGCGCGAGGTCAGTGGCCTCGGCGAGGCAGCGATCACCGAACTCAAGCTGGTCGCGGCGGCGGCGGCGCGGGTCACCAAGGGGCAGGTGAAGCAGCGGCCGGTGCTGTCGTCATGGTCGGTGGTCATTGATTACTGCCGCACCACGATGGCGTTCGCCGACAAGGAGCAGTTCCGCATCCTGTTTCTCGACAAGCGCAATCAGCTGATCGCCGACGAATTGCAGCAGGTCGGTACCGTCGATCACACGCCGGTGTATCCGCGCGAGATCGTCAAGCGTGCGCTGGAGCTGTCGGCGACCGCGGTGATCCTGGTGCACAATCACCCGTCCGGCGACCCGACGCCGTCGCAGGCCGACATTCAGATGACCAAACAGATCGCCGCCATCGCCGACCCGCTCGGCGTCGCCGTCCACGATCACATCATCGTCGGCAAGAACGGCCATGCGAGTTTGAAGGGGATGAAGTTGTTTTAGGGCGGCGCCTCCGTCATTGCGAGCGAAGCGAAGCAATCCAGCGGCCGGGCACGGGGCTGGATTGCTTCGTCGCTTCGCTCCTCGCAATGACGGGGAGAGGCTGTGCCGAGCTAATTACTCGCTCGCCGTTCAAAACGCCCCGTGCCGGCCTTCACCCGCGCTGAAGCGCTCGGCACCCTGGAGGGTTTCGCCGCTGTCGATCACCTGCAGGCCACCGCGCATTTCGTTCATGATGGCGTCCTCTTCCGGCATGTCCCATTGCTGCAGGGCCGACAGCCGGTCGGCGCGCAGACAGGTCTGCGGGAACGCGGCGATCTCCTTGGCGAGCGTGATGGCGCACAGCGCCGCTTCGCCGCGGTGAACCAGCCGGTTAGCGAGGCCGATGCGGTGCGCCTCGATGCCGGAGACGGCGCGGCCGGTCAGGATCAGGTCCATCGCGTGCGAATGGCCGATCAGCCGCGGCAGGCGGATGGTGCCGAGGTCGATCAGCGGCACGCCGAAGCGGCGGCAGAACACCCCGAAGGTGGCGTCGTCGGCGGCGACCCGCATGTCGGACCACAGCGCCAGTTCGAGCCCGCCGGCGACCGCAAAGCCTTCGACCGCGGCGATCACGGGCTTCGACAGCCGCATCCGGCTCGGGCCCATCGGCGCGATGCTGCCATGGCCGGCGATGTCGCGCCGCCGCTCGGCGTCGCCCGACGCGACCGCCTTGAGGTCGGCGCCGGCGCAGAAGGTGCCGCCTGTGCCGGTCAGCACCGCAACGGAGGACGTCTCGTCGGCGTCGAACGCCAGGAAGGCGTCGTACAGCTTCTTGGCGGTGGCGCCATCGACCGCGTTGCGGCGCTCCGGCCGGTTGATCGAGACGATCGTCACCGGTCCGTCACGATTGATCAGCACCGTGTCCTTGGGCATGAAAAGCTCCGTCGTCGTGCGAGGTCAGGCGGATGTTGCGGATGTGATATCAGCTGCGGCTGCGTCGTCAGCCTTGATTATTATCAAAGGCCGGCGCCGCGGCGTCGTCATTCCGGGATGCGCCCGGAGGGCGCAGGCCCGGAATCCATACTCCCAGTGCCAATGAAGATGCACTTGCGCCGAGCCGCCGTGCCTTGCTGCGTCGCCAGGGGGTATGGATTCCGGGCTCGCCGCTGCGCGGCGCCCGGAATGACGAACGCTGTTACTTCACCACCAGGTCCGTTCCCGTCAGCCGCCGATAGGCTTCGAGGTAGCGCTGCGAGGTGGCGTTGACGACGTCGTCCGGCAGCTTCGGCGGCGGGGCCTCGCCGTTCCAGCGGCCGGCGCGGCGTTCGGCGTCGAGGTGATCACGCAGCGGCTGCTTGTCGAAGGAGGGCTGCGGCCGGCCGGGCTGATACGCGTCGGCGGCCCAGAACCGCGACGAATCCGGCGTCATCACCTCGTCGATCAGAATGATCCGTCCGTCCTGGTCGCGGCCGAATTCGAACTTGGTATCGGCGATGATGATGCCGCGCTCGCGGGCGATCTGTTCGCCGAGCGTGTAGATCGCGCGGGTCATGTGTTCGAGCGTGAACGCATCCTCCTCGCCGACGATCTCGCGCATCCGCGCCACGGTGATGTTCTCGTCGTGGCCGGTCTCGGCCTTGGTGGCGGGCGAGAAAATCGGCGGTGTCAGCTGGCCGCTTTCCAAAAGGCCCTCGGGCAGTTTCTCGCCGGCCAGCGTGCCGGAGGCGGCGTATTCCTTCCAGGCCGAGCCGGTGATGTAGCCGCGGATCACGCACTCGATCGGGAAGACGATCGTGCGCCTGCACAGCATCGTCCGCCCGGCGATCTCGGCGCGGTGCGGCGCCAGCACCGGCACGGCGTCGATGATCTCGTCGGTGTCGGCGCTGATCATGTGATGCGGCACCACGCCGCCGAGCTGGCTGAACCAGAACGCGCTGACCTGCGTCAGCACCGCGCCCTTGCTCGGGATGGTCTCGCCCATCACCACGTCGAACGCGCTGATCCGGTCGGTGGTGACGAGCAGCAGCCGGTCGTCGTCGACGGCGTAGATGTCGCGCACCTTGCCGCGGCCGATCTTGGTCAGCGGCAGGTCGCTCGAAAGCATCGTGGTCATGGCGGTCTCACGCAGCAGGCGACCGCCGGCGGGCGGCGGTGCGCAACAATCGGGAGCGCCAGTTTATCATTCCGGCAGCGGAATGAACTCGCTCTCGTTCGGAACGGCGGCGAAACGGCCGGTTTTCCAGTCCTGTTTGGCCTGTTCGATGCGCTCCTTGCTGGAGGAGACGAAATTCCACCAGATGTGGCGTGGCCCTTCCAGCGCGTCGCCGCCCAGAAACATCATACGGGTGTCGGTCTTGACCCGGACGGTGATGCGGTCGCCGGGGCGGAAGATCAGCAGCTGCGGCCCGACATGGCGGTCGCCGGCGATCTCGATCTCGCCATCGACGAGATAGATCGCGCGCTCCTCGTGGTCGGGATCGAGCGGCACGGAAGTCCCGGCGCGGGCGTTGACCTCGGCATAGAACCACGGCGACACCATCGTCACCGGCGACGACTTGCCGAATGCCGAGCCGGCGATCACCCGGGCGGTGAAGCCGGAGGTCTCGATCGTCGGCAGCGTCGCGGCGGCGAAATGCTGGAACGACGGCGCGATTTCCTCGCTGCCTTTCGGCAGCGCGATCCAGCTCTGAAGGCCGAGCATCGCCTGGCCGTCACGGCGTTCGACGTCCGGGGTACGCTCGGAATGCGCGATGCCGCGGCCGGCGGTCATCAGGTTCATGGCGCCGGGTGCGATCTCCTGGATGTTGCCCTCGCTGTCGCGGTGCATGATCTTGCCGTCGAACAGATAGGTGACGGTGGCGAGCCCGATATGCGGATGCGGCCGCACGTCCATGCCCTTGCCGGCAATGAACTGCACCGGGCCGAAATGATCGAAGAAGATGAACGGCCCGACCATCTGCCGCTTGCCGTGCGGCAGCGCGCGGCGCACCGCGAAGCCGTCGCCGAGGTCTCGCGTGCGCGGCACGATGACGAGATCGAGCGCGTCGCAGCTCTGCGGATCGCCGAGCTCCGGATCGATCGATGGCATCCAGCTCATGGTGGTCTCCCTGAGATCCGTCATTGCGAGGAGCGAAGCGACGAAGCAATCCAGCTCGGTGCACGTGTCTGGATTGCTTCGCTTCGCTCGCAATGACGGGGTTAGGTCATTGCTAGTATCGGCCGCGTCTCACGCCGGCGGGGCGATCGCCAGCGGCGCGGCTTTGCCGTTGGTCTTGCGCGGCTCGCTGGTCAGCGGCTTCGACGGCAGTTGCTTGCGCACCGATGATGCGGCGGCGATCTGGGCGCGTTCGGCGAAGGCCTCGTGGTTGGCCTCGATCTCGCCGAGTGCGTACAAATAGTTCACCATCAGGCCGTGCGACTGCCGCATGCCGTTGGGCGAGCGGTCGCCGAGGAAGTTGAGGGCTTCGAGCCGTGCGCCGTTGCCGAGATGGAAGCGCGCCACCGGGTCGAGCGGCAGGCCGCGCGGGTTCTTGGCCTGCAGGAAGTAAGCGGCCGCGAGCGGCAGCAGCAGCGGCTTGATGTGATCGGCCGTTTCCTGGTCCTCGAACCAGTTCGGCGTGTCGAGCACCTCGAGCGCCGCGCGGGCAGAAGCGTCAAGTAATACGGAATCAGCGTCGGCGCGTTCGCGCGCCAGCCATTTGGCGAAGCCCGGCACCGGCGACAGCGTGACGAAGCTCTGCACATTGGGCAGCTCGCGCTTGATCTCCTCGACCACCTGCTTGATCAGGAAGTTGCCGAACGAAATGCCGGCGAGGCCCTTCTGCGTATTGGAAATCGAATAGAACACCGCCGTGGTCGCATCCTTCGGCGAGATCGGCGCACGGTCGAGGTCAAGCAGCGGTGCGATCGCGTTCGGGCGCTCCAGCGTCAGCGCGACTTCGACGAAGATCAGCGGCTCGTCGACCAGCTGCGGATGGAAGAAGCCGTAGCAGCGCCGGTCTGCCGGCGCGAGCCGCGCGCGCAGATCGTCCCAGTTGTGAATGGCATGGACCTGCTCGTAGCGGATGATCTTTTCGAGAATATTCGCCGGCGTATTCCAGTCGATCCGTTGCAGCACCAGGAAGCCCCGATTGAACCACGAGGTGAACAGATGCACGAAGTCATCGTCGACATGCTTGAGCTGCGGGTGATCGCCGAGATGCCGCAGCACGCCCTCGCGCATCCGCACCAGTGACGCGGTGCCGCCGGGGGCGAGGTTGAGGCGGCGGATCAATTCTTGCCGGCGCGGCTCGGCGGCTTCGAGCAGGCGACCTGCTGCGTCCGGTGACGCACCGCTGACGTGAAACGCTTCGACCGCCGCGGTGAGCTCGGCGAGGTCGGGGCCGAACTGTTCGGCGAGCGCGTCGAGAAAGCCGATCTGATCCTGCTCGTCGGCGTCGTCGTAGCCGGACAGCAGCGTGCGCGCCAGCACCACACCGGTCGCTTCGCCGCGGCGGGACAGCAGCGTTTCGCCGAGCGCGATCAGCTCCTCTTTGGTCTTGGGCTGATTGCTGTTCGACCGGAACAAGCTGCGGCCGCGCTCGGTGAGGCTGGTGAATAACCCGCCGAGGAATTCCGACGCGCGATCGACGGTCGCTTGCGGCATTCAATTCTCCTTGTGGCTTCGGACGGAATGGCGTCGCGCAGCAGGCGCGGCTACGACGAAAGCATAAAGGCGCGGCGCGACCTGTTCCAGACGCGCGACGCCGCAGATGGTTGCGCCACGGCATCGTGATCGCGGCTGCTGCGACGGTCAGTTCGCCAGCACTTCGGCCGTCACGTCCTCGACATGATGCAGCAGGCAGATCAGCCGTCCCTCCGCGTCATGGATCGGCGTGTTGATCGGCTGCCAATAGCGTTCGACGAACGTCCCGGCGGGGTCGCGCATGTCGTAGCGTTGGACCTGCATGGCGTGCGGCTGCCCGGTCTCCACCACCGAGCTCAGTGACGCATAGAGATTGCTCACGCCGTCGGCGGTGTCGATCGCCGGATTGTCCGGAAAGACTTCGAACAAGGGCCTGCCGATGATGTCGTGGCGGTTGGCGAAGGTGGCCCGTGCGAACGCGTCGTTGATGTCGATGATCTTCAACCCCGGACCGGGATCGATCAGCATGTAGGGATGCGTCGAGGTCTCGAAGCTCGGGCGGAGCTGGGCGATCACCGAGGCGAGATCGCCGTTCGGCCGCTTCGGCGGCAGTGGCGACAGATTGGCGCCGGACATCTGCGAGTTCAGCAGCGCCAGCTCGCGCCTCGCCGAGGACAGCAGCATCAGCAGGGTTCGCCGCAGCGTCGGGTCGGTGGCTTCGCCGAGCAGCCGCGCGAAATGCGCAATGTTCTGTTCGCAAACGAACCGCTGCATCGGCCAGCCCCACCGCACAAGTGTGCCGGCCGAATTAACTACTCAGGATTGTAAGTAAGTCAATACCTTTGGGGGTTAGCGGTGCTCAGCGCGCCAGGCCAGTGACCTCCGAAACCTTGCCGAACCGCTCCAGCGACAGGATCGCGTCGGCGAAGGTCTGCGCGCCGCCGTTCAGCACCGGCCGGGCGAGTTGCAGGAATTTCTGCGCCATCGCCTGGTCGGTCGGGAAGGAGTTCGGCTCACCCGACGGATCGGCGTAGATCCGTTCGTGGACGCCGTCGTCCGTCGTAATCGAGACGCGCGCGCCGAACGGGTGGGTCTTACCTTCGAGTCGGGAGTCCTGAACGACGTCGAAGCGATCGGCCAGCGCGTCGATCGCCGGGTCGCCGAGCCGGCTGTAATCGTCCCAGCCGAAGCTGCCCTGCTCCAGCGCCAGCGCGCCGGTGAAGAACATCGAGAACTGGCCGCCGACGATCGACGACGGATGCCGCTTGGTGGCGGCGTCGCCGGTCAGCGTGATGCCGTTGCGGTGCAGGCCGACCTCGACTTTCCTGACCTGCTCGGGCGTCAGATTGTGCTCGCGGCGCATCGCGATCAGTGCGTCGATCGCCGCATGCGTATAGCGGCAGCTCGGATACGGCTTCACGCCGATCTTCATCGTCTCGTAGACTTTGCCGAGATCGGCCACCGCCTTGTCGTGATGCGGCGTGTCGGTGTAGCCGACCAAGAGGCCGTGAATGCCTTCGACCGATTCGCTGGAGCCGAGGAAGTCGTTCTTGGCCAGCGTCGCGGCGATCACGCCGTTCATCGCGGCGGCGCCGACCTGGTAGCGCTTGTTCCAGGCGCCGTTGACCAGGAATTGCAGCGAGCCGGCGGCTTGGCTGCCGGAGACGCCGAATGCCGAGACGATCTGTTCGGCGCTGAGACCGTACAGCTTGGCGGCCGCGGCGGCGGCGCCGTAGGTGCCGGCGGTCGCGGTCGGGTGGAAGCCGCGGGCGTAATGCGAGGTCGGGTCGAGCGCATTGCCGAGTCGGCAGCAGACTTCGTAGCCGGCGACGATCGCGGTCAGCACGTCGCGGCCCGAGGCGCCGACCAGTTCGCCGACCGCGAAGGCGGCCGGCACCACCGGCGCCGACGGATGCAGCGAGGAGTCGGCGTGGGTGTCGTCGAAATCGAGCGAATGGCCGAACGCGCCGTTAAGCAGGGCGGCGATCGCCGGGGTGCGGCGCTTGGCGTCGCCGAACACGGTGGCGTCGCCGTCGGCGTCGAGCGACAGCGCCTGCAAGGTCGCCAGCAGAGAGGGGGTCGATTCGGCGTCGCGCCGGGCACGGATCGCGCTGCCGAGGAAATCGAGGGTGAGCACCTTGGCCCGGGCCAACACGTCCTGCGGAATGTCGTCGAAGTCGAGCGCGGCGACGTAGGCGGCGAGCGTGGCGGTTTCGTTGGCCATCGAGGGGTCCCTTGTTGTTTTGCGCGGCACGTTAGGCGGGCCGGCGACAGGGTTCAAGCCGCGCGGCTGCACAGCGGGGCTGCGCACCGGCCGAGCCGGCGATTGCGCCGCGGCGGCCGCTATGCTCTGTCAGCCGTCACCTCAAAGGCCGCGATTCCATCTGCATGAAGCCGTTCTGGTCCCGATATCCCGCACAATGGCGCCCGCGCCGGCCGCAATGGGGGCTGGCGCTGCGCGTCACGCTGGCGTCGTTGTTAGCGCTGGCGATCGCGCAGGCGCTGCACCTGCATCTGCCGCTGTGGGCGGTGCTGACCGCCATCATCGTCACCCAGCTCAGCGTCGGCCGCTCGGTGCAGATCGCGTTCGACTATCTGGTCGGCACCATCGGCGGCGCGATCTATGGCGGGGCGATCACCATCCTGCTGCCGCATCACAACGAGCTGGAGCTGCTCGGCGTGCTGGCGCTGGTGGTGGCGCCGCTGGCGCTGCTCACCGCCATCAAGCCGTATTTCAACGTCGCCACCGTCACGGCGATCATCGTGCTGCTGGTGCCGACCATGACCAAGGTGGCGCCGCTGGATTCGGCGATCGACCGGGTGCTGGAAGTCGCGGTCGGCGCCCTGACCGGCCTGCTGGTGTCGTTCCTGGTGCTGCCGTCGCGAGCGCAGGGGCTGGCGCTCGGCTCGGCCGCGCGGGCGCTCGATCTGATGGCGGTGGCGCTCGGCGAGCTGCTCAACGGCCTGACCAAGGGGCTCGATACCGACGCGCTGCATCGCCTGCAGGACGGCATCGGCGAATCGCTGGTGAAGCTCAACCAGATCGGCGGCGAGGCCGAGCACGAGCGCGCCACCGGCCTGTCGGCCGGTCCTGACCTTGCGCCTCTGAACCGCACGCTGCTGCGGCTGCGGCATGATCTGGTAATGGTCGGCCGCGCCGTGACGGCGCCGCTGCCGGACCCCCTGAAGGATCGCCTCGGCCCGTCGCTGGAATCCTTTCGCGCGGCGGCGACGCTGCACCTCGCAGCCAGCGCCGCGGCGCTGCGCGACCGCGCGCCGCCACCGCCGCTGCGCGCCGTCACCGCCGCGCTCGACGCCTATGCGGCCGAAGTCCAGGCGGTGCGGCAGGACGGGCTGACGCGCGGCCTGTCGGGCGAGCAGATGGAGCGGTTCTTCGCGCTCGGCTTCGCCATGGAGCAGCTGCGTCAGAACTTCGTCGACCTGGAAATGCGGGTGGCGGAGTGGGTCAAGGCGAGCGCCGCCGGCAAGGCGTCGGCGGCCTGAGCTTCAGCGCGTGCGCAGCGCTTCCAGCGCGAGCTCGCTGAGCCGCTGCGGATCGTGTTCGCCGCGCGAGGCGTCTTCGAGGATGCGGTCGGACAGAAACTGCAATACGCGCGACGGCGTCTGCAGCGGCAACGTCTCGACGCAGCGTTCCAGCGCCTCCGACATCGCCGCAACGACCTGCGGGCTGAAAGCCTGCGGTGTCGTCGCCGGCTCGGCGGGCGGCGACGGCAGGGGCGCCGCGGCGGCGGTCTTCAATTTGCTGCCGAGCCGGGTGGCTTCCTCCAGCACGCACAGATGGATCAGCGCCGACTGCGCCAGCGTGTCCTCGTCGGTCTCGCCGGCACGCGCGAGCGCGACGATGCGCGCCGCCAGCCGCTTGCGGTTGTCCTCGTTGTCGACCCGCGAGCCTTCGATTTCAATGAAGCGCTCCCACGCGCTGTCGAAGGCGCGCGCCAACGCCGCCGTCGTCGCGTCCACCGCGGCTGCGCCGCTGTTCTGGTCGATTTCGCCGTCCACGTCCGCCAACCGCTGCCGTCCTTTCAAGTTCCGCCGCCGCGTCAATCCGCCAGCTGGCGCAGCATTGCCCGCACCACCATCCGGTGAAACGGCATGATACTCGCCAGATAGATCCGGCCGAGCCGGTTGTTGGTCCGCACCAGCGTCGAGGCGACGACCCGGCGGGCGGGCGCCTCGCCGTCGAGATCGATCACGACGCGGAAGTCGAGGTGGCTGTCGTCGAAGCCGGCGACGATCCGTTCCGGCGTCTGGCTGCGCACCGGGAAGATGCCGATGGTGTCGCCGCGATCGGGCCGGTTCGGATCCGGCGTCTTCAAGCCGAACGGCGCCATGATGAGATTGCGCAGCCGCATCAGCATGCCGATCCAGCTCGGGCCGTGTTCGATCATCCGGATCGCGGCGCTGCGGGCGTCCAGCGTCCGGCTGCCGATGCCGACCGCAAAGGCGTCGACGAAGTCGGCGCCGGGCAGCAGCGCGTCGCGGTCGACGGTCGGGCGGATCTCCTGGACGGGCATCGACAGCTCCTCGATGTTGCTCTGCGGCCGGGCTCGGCGCGTGGCCGGTCAGATCTTGACGACCATCACGAAGATCGCCGCGACCAGCGGCACGGTGGCGACGATCCCCCAGACCAGCCAGCGTTTGGCGTCGCGCCAGTAGCTGTCCGGAATCGGGCTGCCGTCGGCGAAGCCGCGCGCCGCGCGCGCCTGACGGATCTGCAACGGAATCAGGATGCCGAGCCACATCATGCCGGAGACCGCGAACAGCAGCTGGCCGGAGACCAGCCAGAACGACGAGAACAACGGGATGCCCTTGTGGATCGCGGCGCCGTAACCGCCGACCATGACCAGCACGATGCCGACCGCGGTGAAGATGAAATCCGAGACGGTGACGCCGCGCTGGGCGTGGGCGACGATCCTGGGATCGCGCGTCATGTCGGAGAACGCCTTCCAGAACGCGGTGATCGTCACGTTGCCGACCAGCACGACCACGCCGACGACGTGGAGGAACTTGAAAACGTCGTAGATCTGGTCCGACAAAATTCACTCCGGTCCGGGCCCGCCGGTCAGCGCCGCCGCAGCCGTCACGTGCGGCGGCCATGATCTGCTCGGGGTTTTCCGGGCGCTTGTCAAATCGACCTTCGTTGCGCGGCAGGATGGCGCGCGCACGCGGGGGCGCGGAACGTGCTGCGAGCAGTCGTGAAACCTTCGCGCGGCCACCAGTTGAGGCGGCCCCGCAGAGTTGTTAGCGTGACTAATCACGTGAGTCGCGGCGCTGCCGCGTTTCCCTCCCGCTCCATCCGGCGAGCCGCATGAGCAGACCCCAGCTTTTGCCCGAGTCTCCCAGCGAGCTGGAGATTGTTAGATTTTTGCGCCGCTTTTCCGAGCTGATCGCCACCGGCCAGAGCGCCGGCTATCTGCGTCATGCGGCCGGCCTGATCGAGCAGTTGGTGGGGCGTATCGGGGAAACCGAGGCGCTGCTGCAGCAGCAGGCCCGCGAGGCGGAGAGCAGCCGCGCGGCGACGCGCGAGGCCGAGGCGGAAGCGCGGAGCCTGCGTGAGGATGCCGCTCCGCAACAGCGGGCGCTGGCGGCGCTGCAGGACAGGCTGGCATCTGCCGAAACCGAATTCGCCGCCGAGCGCGCGCGCCTGCTGGAGCGGATCGCGCGCGCCGAGCGGCGTGTCGCCGAAGCCGACGGCGAGCTGCGCCGGCTGCGCGGCCAACTCGCGCCGCTCGGCCGCAGCCACGCGGTTGTGGCGGTCGAGACGCTCCGGCTGCTGCGCGGCCAGTTCGATGCGCTGGCGCAGGACCTTCAGCGCGGCGGCGATCTCGTCTCCGGCGCGATGTGCCAGGTCGGCATCTGCGCGATCGACCAGACCCTTGCGGCCAGATCCGCGCCGCGCCTGGCGGCGGCCCGGGAGCGTGCTTGAGCACAGCCGTGCCGCAGCCGGGGGAGGCGGATGCGCGTCGCCACGGCGTCTCGCTCGCCGAGGCGACGGCGGCATGGCTGCGGATCGCGCTGCTGTCGTTCGGCGGTCCCGCCGGGCAGATCGCGGTGATGCACCGCATCGTCGTCGACGAAAAGCGCTGGGTCTCCGAGGAGCGGTTTCTGCACGCGCTGAACTACTGCATGCTGCTGCCGGGGCCGGAAGCGCAGCAGCTCGCCACCTATCTGGGCTGGCTGATGCACGGCACCCGCGGCGGGCTGATCGCCGGCGGCCTGTTCATTCTGCCGGGCGCCCTGGCCATCATGGCGCTCAGCATCGTCTACGTCGCGTTCGGCCAGCTCGGCATCGTCGCCGCGCTGTTCTTCGGCCTCAAGGCCGCGGTGCTGGCGATCGTGCTGCAGGCGGTGGCGCGGGTCGGCGGCCGGGCGCTGAAGACCGGCAGCATGCGGGCGCTTGCGGTGGTGGCGCTGCTCGCGATCATGATCTTCGACGTGCCGTTCCCGCTGATCGTGCTCGGCGCCGGCCTGATCGGCTGGCTCGGCAACCGCAGCGGCTTGATGCCGGCGCGCGTCGCATCGGACGGCGGCGACGACGACTTGGTGACGCCAGCCGATCGCTCGTCGGCCCAGACGCTGCGGGTGGCGGGGGTGTGGCTGGTGCTGTGGCTGGCGCCGGTGGCGGCGCTGCTGGTCGGGCTGGGGCCCGACAACGTCTTCAGCCAGCTCGCGGTGTTCTTTTCCAAAATGGCGCTGGTGACGTTCGGTGGCGCCTATGCGGCGCTCGCCTATGTGGCGCAGCTCGCGGTCGATCACTATGGCTGGCTGCGGCCCGGCGAGATGCTCGACGGCCTCGGCATGGCGGAGACGACGCCGGGGCCGCTGATCATGGTGCTGCAATTCGTCGGCTACGTCGCGGCGTATCGGGCGCCGGGTGTGTTGCCGCCGGTGGCGGCCGGCGTGCTCGGCGGGCTGCTCACCACCTGGGTCACCTTCGCGCCGTGTTTTCTCTGGATCTTCCTCGGCGCGCCCTACATCGAACGGCTGCGCGGCAACGCGGCCCTGTCGGCGGCGCTCGCGGCGATCACCGCCGCGGTGGTCGGCGTGATGCTCAACCTTGCGCTGTGGTTCGCGCTGCACACCATCTTCCGCGAGGTGCGCAAACTGCCGGTCGCCGGGCTGTCGCTGGATCTGCCGGTGCTGGCCAGCTTCAATCCTTGGGCGGCGTTGCTCGCCGGGGTCGCGATGGTCGCGGTGTTCCGCTTCAAGGCCGGCACCGGTGTGGTGCTGCTGCTGTGTTCCGGCGCGGGTCTCGCGCTGCACCTCGCCGGGCTGGTCTGAGCCGGGAGGGCAGGAACCTTCAGGGTATTCGGATCTTGCAATCCGCCTGTGCTGCGCAAACTGCGCACAAAACCGCGACGTCCATTCCATATTGCAGTGCAGCAACTATATGAGCCTGCGCCTGCGGGCTGACCGATCAGGAGCTGCCGTGTCCCTCAAGAACACTATCGATTTCCTCGCTCACATGCGAAAAATGAACGGCTTCAGTGGCTTGGACCGTGGCGGCGGGGATGCCGAAACCGCCAGTCCGCTCACCGAAACGCTCGATTTCGGCGCCAATCCGGGCCATCTGCGGATGCTGTCGTTCGTGCCCGAGGGGCTGTCGCGGCGCATTCCTCTGGTCGTTGTACTGCATGGCTGCACCCAGACGGCGGCGGGCTACGACATCGGCGCCGGCTGGTCGGCCCTGGCGCGGCGCTACGGCTTCGCGCTGCTGATGCCGGAGCAGAGGCGCGCCAACAATCCCAATGCTTGCTTCAACTGGTTCGTGCCCGAGGACATCCACCGCGACCATGGCGAAGCCGGGTCGATCCGGCAGATGGTCGAGCATCTGGCGCAGCATCACGATATCGACCGGGCGCGGATCTTCGTCACCGGTCTGTCGGCTGGCGGCGCAATGGCGGCGGTGATGCTCGCGACCTATCCGGACGTGTTCGCCGGCGGCGCCGTGATCGCCGGGCTGCCTTACGGCGTCGCCACCAATGTTCGGGCGGCGCTGAAAGAGATGCGGCATCCGACGCACCAGTCGGCGCACGCGCTCGGCGACCTGGTCCGCAAGGCGTCGCCGCATCGCGGGCCGTGGCCGAAACTGTCGGTGTGGCAGGGCAGCGCCGATCGCACGGTGCACCCCGGCAATGCCGATGCGCTGATCAGGCAGTGGCTCGATCTGCACGGCCTGCCCGAAACGCCGATGGCGGAGCGCAAGGTCGACGGCTTTCCGCATCGGGTGTGGTGGAACACGAGCGGTGAGCCGACCGTGGAGTCCTACACCATCACCGACATGGCGCACGGCACACCGCTCGGTCTTGCCGACGACGAGCCGTATGGCGTCGCGGGTCCGTATCTGCTCGACGCCGGCATCTCCTCGTCTCGCCACATCGCGGAGTTCTTCGGTCTCACCGGCCGGATTCATCAGCACAAGAAATCGTTGAGCAAGCCGGTGCCCAAACCCGAGCGCGAGGCCGCGACTGCCGAGCCGCATGCCGGCAAGGCCAAACCCCGCAGTTCCGCCGGCGCGCGCGCCGGGCAGGGGCCGCGCGACCGTCGCGGCATCGATGTCAACGCGGTCATCACCCGCGCGCTCACCGCGGCGGGCCTGATGAAGTGAGTGCTTCGCCGCAGGCGCGGCGGTTCCATCTCCAGCCACGGGGTTGCGGCCGCGTCCGACGGTGTTAGGTTGCCGCAGATCGCCGCGGCGAGACCCTCCCGACAGATGCTGGACCCGACACCATCGCTGATCCCGGATTTTCTCGCCCGCGGCGGGGAAATGGGCGCGCTGATACGCCAGCATGACTGGACGAATTCCCCGCTCGGGCCGCCGCAGGGCTGGCCGCAGGGACTGCGCACCGCGTTGCGGATCGTGCTCAACACCCAACATCCGATGCTGGTGTGGTGGGGCCCCGATCAGCTGCAGTTCTACAACGACGCCTATCGCGAAGTGATCGGACCCGAGCGCCATCCGCGCGCGCTCGGCCAGCCGGCGCGCGAATGCTGGCCGGAGTTCTGGCCTCAACTCGCCCCGAAGATCGAGCAGGTCATGGGCGGCGGCGAGCCGATCTGGCGCGAGAACGACCTCGTGCCGGTGATCCGTCACGGCCGGCTCGAGGACGTCTACTGGACCTATGGCTTCAGCCCGATCGATCAGGACGACCGCGTCGGCGGCGTGCTGGTGGTGTGCCGCGACGTGACCGGCGACGTGCTGGCCTCGCTGGCGCTGCGCGAGCGCGAGGCCGAGCTGGCGCGGGTGCAACAGATCGGCCGGATCGGCGGGCTCGAAGTCGATCTGCGCTCCGGTTTCCGCAACAGGCGTTCGCCCGAATATCTGCTGGTCCACGGCCTGCCGCCGGACGCCACCCACGAGACCCACGAGGATTGGGTCCGCCGGATTCATCCCGAGGATCGCGAAGCCACCGAACAGCAGTTCGTCGAAGCGGTGAAGGGCGCCGCGCGGGACTACACGGCGCGCTATCGCATCATTCGCCCGAGCGACGGCGAGACGCGCTGGATTTCGGTGCGCTCGGTGATCGAGCGCAGCGACGACGGCACGCCGCTGCGGCTGGTCGGTGCGCATATCGACGTCACCGAACAGGTCGAGGCCGAGCAGCGGCTGCAGGCCAGCGAAGAGGCCGCGCACCGGCTGGCCGATCAGCTCGCGCAGCTCAACACCACGCTCGAACAGCGCGTTCAGGAGAAGACGCGCGAGCGCGACCGGATCTGGAACGTCTCGCAGGACCTGCTGCTCGTCGCCGGCCGCGACGGCGTGTGGCGCACCGTCAATCCGGCCTGGACCAAGACGCTCGGCTGGAGCGCCGCCGAACTGCTCGACAACACGTCGGACTGGCTCGAGCATCCGGCCGATGGCGGCGTGACCCGGCGGCACTTCGCGCGGCTCGCCGCCGGCCCCGGCACGGTGCGGTTCGAAAGCCGCATCCGCCATCAGGACGGCAGCTATCGCTGGCTGTCCTGGACCGGCGTGTCGGACGCCGAGGCGATCTATGCGGTGGCGCGCGACGTCACCGCCGAAAAAGCCGCGGCCGAGCGGCTGAAGCTCGCCGAGGAGGCGCTGCGGCAATCGCAGAAGATGGAGGCGGTCGGCCAGCTCACCGGTGGCATCGCGCACGACTTCAACAATCTCTTGACCGGCATCGTCGGCTCGCTCGACCTGATGCAGACCCGGCTCGACCAGGGCCGGCTCGACAATCTCGGCCGCTACATCGGCGTGGCGATGACCTCGGCCAATCGCGCCGCGGCGCTGACGCATCGGCTGCTCGCCTTCGCCCGGCGTCAGCCACTGGTGCCGAAGCCGGTCGACGTCAATCAGCTCGTGGTGTCGCTCGAGGATCTGCTGCGGCGGACGATCGGCGAGGCGATCGACCTCTCGATCGCTCCGGCGCCGGATCTGTGGCTGACGCTGTGCGATCCCAATCAGCTCGAAAGCGCGCTGCTCAATCTGGCGATCAATGCGCGCGACGCGATGCCGGACGGCGGCCGGCTGACGGTCGCAACCCACAATGCCAGCTTCGACGCCGCCGAGATGCCGGCGATGGTGCCGGGCGACTACGTCTGCCTCACCGTGGCCGACACCGGCACCGGGATGAGCGAGGAGGTCGCGGCGCGCGCGTTCGATCCGTTCTTCACCACCAAGCCGCTCGGGCAGGGCACCGGACTTGGCCTGTCGATGATCTACGGCTTCGCCCAGCAGTCCCACGGCCATGCCGGCATTACCAGCCGGCTCGGCGAGGGAACGGCGGTGACGTTGTATCTGCCGCGCGAGCACAGCGCGGCAGCGGCTCGAACGGACGCGGCCGCGCGCCCCGAACAGCCGGCCGCGCGTGGCGAGACGGTGCTGGTGATCGAGGACGAGGCGGTGGTGCGCGGGGTCATCGTCGAGATGCTGCGGGATCACGGCTACAACGTGCGCGAAGCGATCGACGGGCCGTCGGGGCTGGCGATCCTGCAAACCGGCGGGCCGGTCGATCTGCTGCTGTCGGACATCGGGCTACCCGGGCTCAACGGCCGCCAGCTCGCAGATCGGGCCCGCCTCGTCAGGCCCGATCTGCCGGTGTTGCTGATGACCGGCTACGCTGAAAGCGCCACGATGACCGAGGGCATCGCCGAGGTCGGCATGGAGCTGATTACCAAGCCGTTCGACCTCGGCGATCTGGCTGCCCGCATTCGCTGCATGTTGGCCACGTAGTTCCTCTCTGAACGTCGGTTCAGGCGGCAAATTTTCGTGTAGTCGGGCGTTCGCGTGCCGGAACAGAACTCGGTTCGGTGACTTGTCCTGCGCATTCCCGAACACGGAGACGAACAATGAATCGCTTTCTCGGTACTGCCGCGGTGATCCTGGCGCTCGCTGCCCCGGCCGTGGCCAACGCTCAGGGCGTCCCTGGCGGCATCGAACAAGGTGCGCGTGACGGCGAACGCGCCGCCGGTCCGCTTGGCGCTGTCGTCGGCGGCACCATCGGTGGCGTGGTCGGCGGCGTAGCCGGCGTCCTCGGCGTCGACGATCGTCCGCGCTTTCACAGCTACGTGGTCGAGCAGCGGCGTCCGTCCTACACCTATCGTGACGAACTGCGCGTCGGCGCCGTCCTGCCGGCCGAAGGCGTGACCTACTACGAAGTGCCGGACCGCTTTGCCGCCGCGCGTGAGTATCGCTACACGGTGGTGAACGGTCGCACCGTCCTGGTCGAGCCGCGCACGCATCGCGTGGTCGAGATCATCGACTAATCATCCTGACGCGGGATGACGAAACGG
Source organism: Rhodopseudomonas sp. AAP120 (assembly GCF_001295845.1). Lineage (GTDB taxonomy): Bacteria > Pseudomonadota > Alphaproteobacteria > Rhizobiales > Xanthobacteraceae > Rhodopseudomonas. The sequence goes on from NZ_LJIC01000158.1 coordinate 27,081, forward strand.
GCGGGTCGCATTGCGGCCCGCCCGTTGGCTTGTGATCGCCAGGAGCGCGGCGTCAGGTCAGGAACGGATTGGTCTGGCGTTCCTGGCCGATACTCGATCCCGGACCGTGGCCGCAGATGAAGCCGACATCGTCGCCGAGCGGCAGCAGCTTGTCGGTGATCGAGGCGATCAGCGTGGCGTGATTGCCGCCGGGCAGATCGGTGCGGCCGACCGAGCCGGCGAACAGCACGTCGCCAACCAGCGCGAACCGCATCGCCTCGTTGAAGAACACCACGCTGCCCGGCGAATGGCCGGGGCAATGCAGGACCTGGAATGTCAGCTTGCCGACCTCGACGTTGTCGCCCTGATCGAGCCAGCGATCGGTGGTAACGTCGCGTACGCCGCCGATGCCGAAGCTGCGGCCGCTATTGACGACGTTCTCCAGCAGGAACTGATCGTCGCGATGCGGGCCGATGATCTGCACCTTGAGCGCGTCACGCAGATCGGCAGCGCCGCCGACGTGATCGATATGGCCGTGGGTCAGCCAGATCGCCGTCACCTCGACGCCGACCTTTTCGATCGCGGCGAGAATCTCCGGCACGTCGCCGCCGGGATCCACCACCACCGCCTTGCGGGTGGCCTCGCACCACAAGAGCGTGCAGTTCTGTTGAAACGGTGTCACCGGAATGATCGTGGCGCCGGCTTTGGCTTTGGTCTGTGTTTCGGTCATGCGGGGAGAATGCCCTGCAGATGTGACCAAGTCAAAACGAAGCGGCGCCCCAAAACAGTGGTCATCGCCCGGCTTGACCGGGCGACCCAGTATTCCAGTGCGCTGGTTGCAGCGGCAGTGCACCAGCCACGAGCGCTCTGGAACACTGGGCCCTCCGCTTTCGCGGAGGGTGACGGTTTTGGGTGGAGCGGACGTCGTGCCGTACTGCTTGGCGCGGCTATCGCTTCAACTCGGCTACCGCTTCAACTGCAGCTTCAGCGTTGCTTCCACCTCTCGGTCGAACGACGAGGCCTGTTTCGGCTGCTTGTCGCGATGGCTGCGCAGGTACTTGTCGCGTTGTTTGACCAGCGCGGCGAGCTTGGCATTCAGAGCCTGACGCTTGCTGATCTGATCGTCGAGGCGCGCGGCGCGCTGCTCGGCGGACAGGGCGCGAAAAGCTTCCGGCAGGTCGACGTCCTTGACGTCGCCGAGCTTCTGCCGTCCGGACGCGACGTCGCCGACGAGATCGCCGCCGCCGGTGACGGCTTCGGCGGATGCCGGCGCGCGCTTGTTGAGGTAGCTTGCCATGTCGGAGGCGGCGGCCGGCGCGGCGGCGGCGACTTCCGACAATTGCCGCATCTTGCTTTCGGTGCGCTTCTGCAGCGGCGCCGGGCCATAGGGGATCACGGTGCCGTTGATCTCCTTCTGCAGGATGATGATGTCGTCATCATAGGGCGTCTGGATGATCACCACCTGGCCGCCGTCCTGCGGGATCGGGATGTAGCGGCCGCGGCCGCCTTCGGCGATCTCGTGCCACACCCGCTCGGTGTCCTCTGCGCTGCCGGCCTGCACGGCGTTGACGATGATGTCCTTCTGCCGCGCCACCGCCAGCGTGGTCGGGTATTTGGTGTCCTGCGCGTAGTCCATGTGCGGCGGCGCGTCGCCGACCAGGAAGACGATGCGGCGGGTGTCGCTGCCGCTGGTCCATTTCAGCTTGTTGACCGCGACGTCGAGCGCCTCGTTGACGCTCTCCGGCCAGTCGCCGCCGCCGCGCGCCTGGAGCTCGAGCAGCCGACCGTAGAGATCCTGGATATCGGACGTGAGTTCGACGCTGCGGGTGACGTAGTCGTCGCCGATGTCGCGATAGGCGACCAGGCCCATGCGGATGTCGGCGTCGGGATTGCTGTCGACGATCGTGGTGGCGATCGACCAGATCTTGCGCTTGGCGCCTTCGATCAGCCCGGCCATCGAGCCGGTGGTGTCGAGCACGAAAGCGACTTCGACCGCCGGCTTGGCGTATGCGGTCGATGCAAGGGCTGGTATCGACACGGTGAGAGCAGCCAGGGCCAGTGCCCGGAACAGGGTAATGCGGTTCATCTCGATCGTCTCCAACTGCCCCCGCAGCCATGCCTCAAAGCATCGCTGCGCGGCGCGCGGCGATGGCACGTTCCGGGGCGCTCCGCTTGGGAGCCGGCATCGGAATCGGCTAGACTTCGTCGCGATGAAAACGAATGCCGTTCACATGGTGCCGCCGCCCGATTTGCGGCAGTCGGGAACCGCGCTGCAGATCGCGCGCGGCACCACGCGGCTGCTGCGCTCGCTCGGCTTCGCCTGCGTCAGCGAATTGCCGCTGCCGTCGGGCCGGCGGGCCGATCTGGTGGCGCTGAACGAGCGTGGCGAGATCTGGATCGTCGAGATCAAGTCGTCGCTCGCTGATCTGCGCGCCGACCAGAAATGGCCGGACTACCGGGCGCATTGCGACCGGCTGTTCTTCGCCTTCACCCAGGATCTGCCGTGCGAGGTCTTCCCGGGCGACACCGGCCTGATCGTCGCCGACGGCTACGGCGCCCACCTGCACTGCGAAGCCCCCGAACACAAACTCCCGGCGCCCACCCGCAAGCTGATGATGCTCCGCTTCGCGCTAGCCGCAGCGCAACGGCTCGGGCGGCTGAGTGACCCGCAGGGATTTGAGGGAATCTGAGGTTTAGCTTGGTTGGTGAGTGAGACCTCTCCCCGACCGCAGCGCGCCCCTCTCCCGCTTGCGGGAGAGGGCTGGGGTGAGGGCGCCCCAGGCAGTGACTCAGCGACTCGCGGAGAGGAGTGCCCTCACCCGGATCGCCACGCGATCCGACCTCTCCCGCAAGCGGGAGAGGTGCGCGGTGCGCGGGGAGAGGGTGCGAGCTATCGCTTACCGCGGGGCGCGCTTCGCCAAGATCCGCTGCAGCGTGCGGCGGTGCATGTTGAGGCGGCGGGCGGTTTCGGAGACGTTGCGGTTGCACATCTCGTAAATGCGCTGGATGTGTTCCCAGCGCACGCGGTCGGCCGACATCGGATTGTTGGGCAGTTCGGACTTCTCGTTGCCGCTCGCCAGGAGCGCCGCGACGACGTCGTCGGCGTCCGCCGGCTTCGACAGATAATCCACCGCGCCCATCTTCACCGCGGTGACGGCGGTGGCGATGTTGCCGTAACCCGTGAGCACGATGGCGCGGGCGTCCGGCCGCTCTTTCTTGAGCGCCGACACGACGTCGAGACCGTTGCCGTCGCCGAGCCGCAGATCGACCACGGCGAACGCCGGCGCCTGCTTGCCGATCTGCGCCAGACCGCTGGAAACGCTGTCGCAGGAGGTGACCGAGAAACCGCGGGTCTCCATCGCCCGCGACAGGCGCTCGAGGAACGGCTTGTCGTCCTCCACGATCAGCAGCGAGCGATCGGTGTGGTCGTTCAGTTCGGGGATGGCGTTCACGGCACGGGGTCTCCTGAGCGTCAATTCAAAAGATATGGCGACGGGGTGCGACAATGCCAAGTCCCCGGCCGGCCGCGCGCCCTGCGACCGGATCGCGCGCCCCCGGTCAAGCCTCTGCGGTCGCAGCGCTTTCCGTATTCTCGAAGCGGCCGCGCGGCCACGTCAGCTGGACCACCGCGCCGTGGTCGGGGAACAGCTTGTTGCGGAAAGACACTTTGGCGCCGGTGCGCTCCAGCAGGGTGCGGGCGATGAACACGCCGAGGCCGAGCCCGGCGCGGTCGGACGGCCCGTCGTCGTCAGGATGGCGGCGGCGGGACAGATACGGCTCGCCGATCCGTTTCAGCAGGTCCGGCTTGATGCCCGGGCCATCGTCCGAGATCATGATCTGGACAGTCTCGGCATTCCACCAGGCGTTCACCTCGACGGTGTCGCGGGCGAAATCCACGGCGTTTTCCAGGATGTTGCCGATGCCATAGAGGATCGCCGGGTTGCGCATCACCACCGGTTCGGCGACTCCCGACACCGCGACCCGGATCTTGATGGCGACGCCGAAATCGCGATGCGGCGCGACCGCCTCCTCGATCAGGGTCGACAGCGGCATCTTGTCGAACGGCGCGCCGGCGGCGTTGAGGTGCGAGATCTTGGCGAGGATTTCGCGGCAGCGCTGCGCCTGCTCACGCAGCGTCCGCAGGTCGGAGGCCATCTCGGGCGGCGCCGATTTTTCCAGCTCGCGCGAGATCAGGAAGATGGTCGACAGCGGCGTGCCGAGTTCGTGCGCGGCGGCGGCCGCCATGCCGTCGATCTGGGTCAGATGCTGCTCGCGCTCCAGCACCAGTTCGGTCGCCGACAGCGCGTCGGCGAGCTTGCGCGCCTCCTCGGTGACCTGGAAGGTGTAGACGCTGGTGACGCCGATCGCGAGCAGGATCGAAAGCCAGACGCCGATCAGGTAGATTTCCGGCAGCTGGACTGCCTCGTCGCCGGCCCAGGGCAGCGGCTGGTGGGTATAGCCGAGCAGCGCCGCGCAGCCGGCCGCGAAGATGCCGAGCGCGATCGTCATCCGGGTCGGCAGCGCGGTGGCGGCGATCAGCACCGGGCCGAGGAACAGGAACGAGAACGGGTTCTGCAGGCCGCCGGTGAAATACAGCAGGCCGGCGAGCTCGGAGATGTTCAGCGCGAGCAGCAGTGCCGCGTAGATCGGCTCCATCCGCTGCATCGGGTTGAACGCGATCTGCAGCCCGAGATTGACCACCGCCGACGCGCCGATGATGGCGAGACAGGGCAGCACCGCGAAATCGAACTCGAGCCCCTGGGCGACGATGAAAATCGCCGACAGCTGCCCAAGCGCCGCCAGCCAGCGCAGCCGCAGGATGGTGTCGAGCCGGACGTGGCGGCGGGGGTGGCGGAAATCGGCGGAGATCAGATCATCGGACATGCGCCGGACACTACTCGGCGCGCCGGGCGTTCACAATTCGCGCCGTCGTCGCGGCCGCTGTGGCTTGCACTAGGGCGCCGCACTCGTCAAAACGCCTGCCATGACCCTCGAACGTTCCTTCAGCCCGACTGCGCCGACTGGCGCCGCGATCGACGTCGCGGATCTGGTTAAGGTCTACAAGACCGTACGCGCGGTCGACGGCGTGACGTTCCGCGTGCCGCGCGGCAGCATCACCGGGCTGCTCGGCGGCAACGGTGCGGGCAAGACCACGACCATTTCGATGGTCATGGGGCTGGTGCTGCCGACTTCCGGCCGGATCCGGGTGCTCGGGGTCGACATGCCGGAGCGGAGGGCCGAGGTGCTCGGGCGGATCAATTTCGAAAGCCCCTATGTGGACATGCCGTCGCGGCTGACGGTGCGGCAGAACCTCAGCGTGTTCGGCCGGCTCTACGACGTCCCCGATCTGCGTGGCCGGATCGCCGAACTGGCGTCCGATCTCGACCTCACCGAGTTTCTCGACCGCCCCAGTGGCAAGCTCTCCGCCGGGCAGAAGACCCGGGTCGCGCTGGCGAAAGCGCTGATCAACCGGCCCGAACTGCTGCTGCTCGATGAACCGACCGCCTCGCTCGACCCGGATACGGCCGACTGGATCCGCGGCCATCTCGAGACCTATCGCAAGGCGTACGGCGCCTCGATTTTGCTGGCCTCGCACAACATGCTCGAGGTCGAGCGGCTGTGCGACCGCGTGGTGATCATGAAGCGTGGCCGGATCGAGGACGACGACACGCCGGCCGCTATTATGGCCCGCTACAACCGCGCGACACTGGAAGAGGTGTTCCTCGACGTCGCCCGCGGCCGGGACCGCGAACAAGGCGGGTTGGTATGATGGGCTTGGCCGCGAGGCACATCGCAGACACGTCGCACAGAACGCCGATGTTCAGCCGCTGCCCCAGCCAGGTGTCGTCCCCGCGCAGGCGGGCATCCAGAGCCCCTGGCTTTCCAAGTGAAGGCGTCTGCCCCAGCGCAACCGCGATGCTGCGGAGTATGGGTCCTCGCCTGCGCGGGGACGACGTGGGGGGAGGCTGGGCGCAACTCGAACGACGACACTTCGCGGGAGCTCTCATGCGGATAGGACCGCGCTAATTCACGCACAGGTGTAGCGCCATGAAATCGCTGATCAACAGCCTCGAACTCGGCCAAGGTCTTGCCTGGCATCGCATCGCCGCGATGGTGCTGCGCTATTGGTACCTGCTGCTGTCGTCGTGGCCGCGGCTGATCGAGCTGGTGTACTGGCCGGCGCTGCAGATCATCACCTGGGGGTTCCTGCAGAGCTACATCGCCGAGAATGCCGGGTTCTTCGCCCGCGCCGGCGGCACGCTGATCGGCGCCGTGATCCTGTGGGACATCCTGTTCCGCGGCCAACTCGGCTTCTCGATCTCGTTCCTCGAAGAGATGTGGGCGCGCAATCTCGGCAACCTGATGATGAGCCCGCTGAAGCCGATCGAGTTCCTGATCGCGCTGATGATCATGAGCCTGATCCGGCTGGCGATCGGCATCGTGCCGATGACGCTGCTGGCGATGATCTTCTTCGACTTCAATTTGCTCGGCTTCGGGCTGCCGCTGATCGCGTTCTTTTGCAACCTGATCTTCACCAGCTGGGCGCTCGGCATCTTCGTGTCCGGCCTGGTGCTGCGCAACGGGCTCGGCGCCGAAAGCATCGTCTGGTCGCTGATGTTCGGCATCATGCCGCTGGCCTGCGTGTACTACCCGGTGTCGGTGCTGCCGCACTGGCTGCAACTGATCGCCTGGGCGCTGCCGCCGACCTACGTGTTCGAGGGGATGCGGGCGCTGCTGATGCAGCATCAGTTCCGGGCCGATCTGATGCTGTGGGCGCTGGCGCTCAACGCGGTGCTGTTCGCCGCCTCCTTCGTGAGCTTCCTGGTGATGCTGAACAGTGCACGGCGGCACGGATCGTTAATTCAAAGCGGAGAATAGGCCGTTTCCGGACAGCATTCGTCCCCGCTCTGTGCTCAACTTTCGATCTTCCGATTGACGCCCCCCGGCCCAGCGGCCACTATGCTGCGGCGCGAGAAGAGCCCGAGGGACAGATACTATGCCAGTGATTGGTGAATTTGGCCGCCCGCCGGAGATGCCGGCCGAAGTCAGCCCGGCGATGACCACGCCGATGTACTGGTTCTACGAACTCGCCCATGCGTCGCTCAACCCGGCGCGGGCGATCTCGGACGCCACCAAACTGGCGCTGAAGAATCCGCTCAATCCCTGGAGCCACACCGATTTCGGCAAGCAGATCGCGGCGGCCTGCGAAGTGTTCGAGCGCACCACGCGGCGCTACGGCAAGCCCGAATGGGGCCTCGACACCACCGAAGTCAACGGCATGCGCGTGCCGATCGAGATCCACAGCGTGTGGGAAAAGCCGTTCTGCCGGCTGCTGTATTTCGAACGCAAGCTGGAACATCCGTTGCGCCACCCGCATCCGCGGGTGCTGATCGTGGCGCCGATGTCGGGCCACTACGCGACGCTGCTGCGCGGCACTGTCGAGGCCTTCCTGCCGACTCACGAAGTCTACATCACCGACTGGTCCGACGCCCGGATGGTGCCGGTGGCGGCCGGCCGGTTCGACCTCGACGACTATGTCGATTACGTGATTGAGATGCTGCAGGTGCTGGGCGGCAACGTCCACGTCATCGCGGTGTGCCAGCCATCGGTGCCGGTGCTGAGCGCGGTCTCGGTGATGGAGGCCAATCAGGATCCGTTCGTGCCGCTGTCGATGACGCTGATGGGCGGCCCGATCGACACTCGCCGCAACCCCACGGCGGTCAACAACCTCGCGGCCGAGAAGGGCATCGACTGGTTCCGCAGCCACGTCATCACCAAGGTGCCGTTCCCGCATCCGGGTTTCATGCGCGACGTCTATCCGGGCTTCCTGCAGCTCAACGGCTTCATCAGCATGAACCTCGACCGTCACGTCGACGCGCACAAGAACCTGTTCAATCACCTGGTGCAGGGTGACGGGGACCTCGCCGACAAGCATCGCGAATTCTACGACGAATATCTCGCCGTGATGGACCTCACCGCGGAGTTCTACCTGCAGACCGTCGATCAGGTGTTCGTCAAGCACGCGCTGCCGAAGGGCGAGATGATGCATCGCGGCAAGCTGGTCGAGCCGTCGAAGATCACCCGGGTCGCGCTGATGACGGTCGAAGGCGAGAAGGACGACATCTCCGGACTCGGGCAGACCGAGGCCACGCACACGCTGTGTACTTCGATCCCCGACGATCGCCGCGTGCACTATGTGCAGAAGGGCGTCGGTCATTACGGCGTGTTCAACGGCTCGCGGTTCCGTTCGGAAATCGTGCCGCGCATTTCTGACTTCATGGTGTCGGCTGCTAACGGCGCGCGCGCGAGTGCAGCGGAGTAATCAGCAGGCGATCATCCGCATCGGTGTGGATAGTTGCTGCGTGCTTCGAGAATTGTGATGTCGAATCAAAACGAAGCGCGATTAGCACGGTGATCGTGTGCTTGGGGGAATCTGGATTCACCGGGTTCCCAATGAGTGAGGTGTGAGTCACGATTCAGGACGATCATTTGAATCAAAATTCGCTGAAAATCCCGGTTCCGGGGCCCATCTTGTAGGGGGCTGGCGCAGCCAAAACCCTGTATATTGGGCAAATGATTTGTTTTTGCGCCGAGCGCTTCCATTGGTGGCGGATATGGCAGAGTCCAGGCGACCCTTCGTTGTCCGGATCTGCAGAAATGGCCTTCCGCGCATTGCTCTATCGGCGGCCCACCGAGCCGTCGACCATCGCCGTCCGTCACGGCTCGCAGTTTTTCGCCGTTCGCATCAGGCGCCATCGCCGCGCGCGGCGCTATACGCTGCGTATTCACCCGAGTGACCGCGAAGCGATCCTGACGATGCCGCCGCGCGGCACGCTCGCCGACGCCAAGGAATTCGCACAGCGCCACGGCGCCTGGATCGCGGCGCGTCTCGGCCGTCTGCCGAAGGCGGCGCCGTTCCAGCCCGGCACGCTGGTGCCGCTGCGCGGCCACGACCACAAGATCGTGCATCGCGCGGGCCGCGGCACGGTGTGGACGGAAGTTCGCGAGTCCGGCGAGCGGATCATCTGCGTCGCCGGCGAGGCCGAACACATTGATCGCCGCGTCCACGACTTCCTCAAGCGCGAGGCGCGCAAGGATCTGCAGAAAGCCTGCGATCGCTATGCGCCCGAGCTCGGCGTCAAGGTCACGCGGCTGTCGATCCGCGACCAGTCGAGCCGCTGGGGCTCGTGCACCTCGGCTGGGTCGCTGTCGTTCTCGTGGCGGCTGATCCTCGCGCCGTCCTATGTGCTGGATTATCTCGCCGCGCACGAAGTCGCGCATCTGGTCGAGATGAACCACTCGGCGCGGTTCTGGCGCGTCGTCGGTAAGGTCTGCCCGCAGATGGAGCGCGCCAAGAGCTGGCTCGACACCCACGGCAACGATCTGCACCGCTACGGCATCAGCGACTGATGTTCGGCTGATCGCGGCGTCGTGCTCGCGTCGCCCTCACCCCAACCCTCTCCCGCAAGCGGGAGAGGGGGCCCGCAGCGGTCGGGGAGAGGCCAAGCTTACGCAGCTATTTTCAGCTATCAACAAGCGCTTTGTTCGGATGGCAGAGGTTGCTCCGCTTGCGGCGCGCTCCCTCTCCCGCTTGCGGGAGAGGGCTGGGGTGAGGGCTGCCGCGCATGCTGAAGCATGCTGCAAACAGCACTAACCCGCTAGACCTACGTCACGCATCACCGCCCGAACAACCGATCCATCAGCCAGCCATCGAGTCCCGCGTCCGCCTCGGGCCGCACATTGGCGCGCGTCGGCGGCGGCATGCGGCTCGCGCCGGGTGGTGGCGGCATGTTGGTGACCTGCGCCTCGCCGCGCGGGCCGGCTTGCGCGATCGTGCCGCCCCCTGCCGGCACGGCGCCGCCCGTCAGAAAGCCGCCGATCGCCCCGCCAATGCCGGAACTGGTGGGCGCCGCGGCACCGCTCGCCACCAGCGGACCGCCGCTCCAGCCGCCGGGCAGCGGCTGCGGGGCGGTGCCTTTCAGCGCCTCGCGCATGAAGCGGGTCCAGACGTCGACCGGCAGGCCGCCGCCGGTGGCTTTCCTGGTCGGCGAATTGTCGTCGTTGCCGAGCCAGACGCCGGTGACCAGCGTGCCAGTGTAGCCGATGAACCAGGCGTCGCGGAAATCCTGGCTGGTGCCGGTCTTGCCCGCTGCGCTCCAGCCCGGCAGGTCGGCCTTCTTGGCGGTGCCCGATTGCAGCGTCTCCTGCATCATCGTGTTCATCATCCCGATCGCGCGGGGATCGACGATGCGTGCCGCCGGATCGCTCGGCCGCGCATACACCACCTTGCCCTGCGCGGTGCGGATGCGGGTCACGACGTGCGGCGACGCCATCAGGCCGCCATTGGCGAAGGTCGCGTAGGCGCCGACCAGTTCCAGCACCGACACCTCGGAGGTGCCGAGCGCGATCGACGGATTGGCGTCGAGCTTGGAGGCGATGCCGAGCCGGTGCGCGGTGCGCACTACGTTTTTCGGCCCGACCTCGAGACCGAGCCGCACCGCCACGGTGTTCAGCGACATCGACAGCGCCTGGGTCAGCGTGACTGCGCCGAAATATTCGTGGGTGTAGTTCTCCGGTTTCCAGCCCTTCAGATCGAGCGGCGCGTCCTGCCGGATCGTGTCCGGCGTCAGCCCGGCCTCCACCGCGGTCAGATACACGAACGGCTTGAACGCCGAACCCGGCTGGCGCTTGGCGGTGACGGCGCGGTTGAACTGGCTGTCGGCGTAGTTGCGGCCGCCGATCATGGCGCGGACCGCGCCGTCCGGCGTCATCGCCACCAGCGCGCCCTGCGACACCTTGAACTTCACGCTCTTGGCGGCGAGCTCGTCGATGATCGCGGCTTCGGCCTCGGACTGCAGCTTCGGATCGATCGAGGTCTCGACCACCACCGACTGGTCGATCTGGCCGATCAGATCGTCGAGCACCTCGGTGATCCAGTCGGCCACGTAGTTGATGGTGCCGGCCCCGGTCGGCTTCACGGTGTAGACCGGATTGGCGATCGCCGTCCTGGCCTGCTTGTCGGTGATGAAGTCGGCGTCGGCCATCGCGGCCAGCACGATCTGGGCGCGCTTCTCGGCGCCTTCCGGATTGCGGTTCGGCGCCAGTCGCGACGGCGATTTGACGAGACCGGCCAGCATCGCCGCCTCGACCAGCGACACGTCCTTGGCCGACTTGCCGAAGTATTTCTGCGCCGCCGCCTCGATGCCGTAGGCGCCGGACCCGAAATACACGCGGTTGAGATAGAGCTCGAGAATCTCGGTCTTGGAGTGCTTGCGCTCGAGCCACAGCGCCAGCTCGACCTCCTGCAGCTTGCGGGTGATCGTGCGGTCCTGGGTCAGGAACAGGTTCTTGGCGAGCTGCTGGGTCAGCGTCGAGCCGCCCTGCGACACGCCCCGGTGCAGCACGTTGGCGACGGCGGCGCGGGCGATGCCGACCGGATCGACGCCGAAATGCTGATAGAATCGCCGATCCTCGATGGCGATGAAGGCCTTCGGCAGATACGGCGGCAGATCCTTCAGCGAGACGTTGGTTCCCGCCATCTCGCCGCGCACCGCGAGCTGGCTGCCGTCGGCGCCGACGATGGTGATGGTCGGCGGACGCTTCGGAATCTCCAGCGACTGGATCGGCGGCAGATGCGCCCCGACCCAGACCAGCACGCCCACCACGGCGAGCACGCCCCAGATGCCGGCCACCGCGGTCCAGTACACGGTGCCGGTGATGAAGCGGCGGATTCCACCCTTGCGGCGGGATTTGGCTTTCGGCTTGCCGCGGCCCCCTCCGCTGGATTTGGCGGCCGGAGCCTTGTCCGCAGCCTTGGCTTTTTTCCGCATGTCGTCGTCGGCTACGCTCACTCGATCCTGCGGGCTGAGGCGCAGGCCCGCCAGCGACTCGGCAAAGCCGCCGAATGTCGGCTCCCGCCGTTCGCCGGCTTTCTTTTTGCCCAACGCCATACGCTACGCCCACGCCGACCTACCGGCGCACCCTAGCGGGTCGGGTTTAAGGCCCGGTAAAGCCATGGTTAAAGCCGGGTTCCATTGCGGCGACCCGTCACGCGGTGCGCGGCTTTGAGGCATCTCAAGCGGCCTCCGTCGACGCCTGCTTTAGATCGCGGCCGGCATAGTCACGACGAAAGCGAGCAATGACCCGGGTGCTGAAGACCGCCGAGGAGATCGAACATCTGCTGCTGACCGATGTCCGTCAGCAGCGGCATTGCGACAAAGTCGAGGCCATCCGGATCACCCGTTGCCAGCCCGACGACGACAATAATCGCGCCAACTGGAAGGTGGTATCGGTCGATCCCGGCTCGGCCAGCCGCGAATTCGCCGGCGCCGCGGTGATGATCGCGATGGATCGATGGCAGCGCGAGGTCAGCCTGATCCCGTGGGAGTGATCCGGAAGCTCCGCATCCTGCGGGCTGCCGCCGCGTTCCCCTCGTCCGGGCTCAGTGATAATCGCGACGGGGCGGGGCGATGCCCATTTCGCCCATCAGCCAGCTCTTCATCTTGGCCCGGCTGGCGAAGCGCTTGGCTTCCAGCAGCAGCTCTTCGCGCTCGTTGCCCTCCGGCGTCAGCGCGGCCTCGATGTATTTGGCGACCGCGAGCTCTTCGAGCTGTTCGACGGTGAAATAGCGGCTGGCTTCTGCTTTCATCGTGCTTCCGCCGCAACGCGCGGCGCTCCCGAACTCGCTCGCATGCCGTGGCGCCTGCCACGGCGGGCATTCGACGACGATTCGGGAGGTCTGTCTGTCGTGTTTTGAACGACACGGGTTTGCCGTAAGCCGCAGTGGCGGCAAAGCCGGTGACGGAGTTACCGATTAGTTGCCCGCGGCCGCGGCCGATCCTGTGCAAACTACTTGGCTTGGTGGCCATGCCGGATGGGTGGCCGGCTCGTTGCGTCCCGGCGCGTTGCGCGCGGCCTCGCGCCGGGACGTCGTCTCACATCGCTGCGTCTCACATCGCGGCGTCGTCCTCGAGGATCGGGCCGAACAGCTCCCAGCGCTCGCCGTTGAACTTCATCATCCGCAGTTGCTTGTTGACGCGGAAGTCGGTCGGCGAGGTGTTGACCGACATGCCCGGCAGCGACAGATCGGTGGTGACGTTCTTCAGATTGGCGGCCTGGCGCATGACGTTCTCACGGGTGAGGTCGTCGCCGCACTGCTTCAGGATGGTGATCAGCAGCTCGGCGGTGCTGTAGCCGTAGCTGTTGACGGTGTTGAGCTTGTCGCCCTCCGGATAATACTTGTCCATGAAGGCGAAATATTTCTTCACGCCCTCGTCGTTGGCCCATTGCGGATCGGCGGGATCCTTGCCGTAATTGACGCTGATGATGCCCTTGGAAATGTCGAGGCCGGCCGGCTTCAGCGTCGCCGACACCGGGCTGGCGTTGATGTCGAGGATGTGGATCGGATTCCAGCCGAGGTCCGCGACCTTCTTGATCGCCTGCGCGGCGAAGCGCGGCGTCGAGGCGTTGTACAGCAGCGTGGCGCCGGCGGCCTTTAGCTTGACGATCTGCGAGTCGACGGTCGGGTCGGTGAGTTCGTAGGACGCTTCGGCGACGATCATCTTGTCGGCCTTGTCGCCCAGGGCGGTGCGCAGGCCGGTGACGTAGTCGCGGCCGAGATCGTCGTTCTGGAACAGGATGCCGATCTTGGCGTCGGGATGGTTCTGCAGGATGTAGCGGCCGTAGATCCGGCCTTCGGTCTGGTAGTTGGGGTTGAAGCCCATCGTCCAGGGGAAGTTCTTCGGGTCGGTGAAGCGCGTCGCGCCGGTCGAGGCGAGCAGTTGCGGCACCTTCTTGGCGTTGAGATATTTCTGCACGGCGGCGTTCGACGGCGTGCCGATGATCTGGAAGGTCAGCAGCACTTCGTCGCTTTCGACCAGCTTGCGGACCTGCTCGACCGCCTTGGGCGGCGAATAGGCGTCGTCGTATTGGATCAGGTTGATCTTGCGGCCGTTGACGCCGCCCTGATCGTTGATCATCCGCATGTATGCGGCCTGCGTCTTGCCGATCCCCGCATAGGCAGAAGCCGGGCCGGAGAACGGCACGGTCTGGCCGATCTTGATCTCGGTGTCGGTGGCGCCGGTGTCGTATTTCTTCTGCGCAGCCGCGGGCGCGGCGGCGAACACAATCGTGGTCACAGCCGCCGCAGCGGCCCGATACAGGCTCTTCATCGGTGGTCTACTCCCTGAGCTTGTGAACCGGCGATCTTCTGTGAGCCGCCGTTAGTTCGGGAGTGTGGAGCAGTGTCCGGAGTCTTGCAATGCCGCCGTGCGTTTCGCTTCAATACGCCGCGTGAGTGCGTTGCAGCAATCAGCTACACGAGCCACACCAGCAGCAGCGCCAGTGCCGCGGGCGCTGCCTGCACGTAGAGGATTCGCCGGCTGACGCTCCAGGCGCCGTACAGCCCGGCGACGATCACGCAGCCGAGGAAGAAGGTCGCGAGCTGGACCGCAGCAGCAGGGTTCGGATGCAGCAGGGACCAGATCAGGCCGGCGGCGAGGAAGCCGTTGTAGAGTCCCTGATTGGCCGCCAGCACCGCCGAGGCCGCGGCCTTGTCGGGCGTGTTGCGGAAGACCTTCAACCCGAGTGGCCTGGTCCAGAGAAACATCTCCAGCACGAGAAAGAACACGTGCAGCGCGGCGACGGCCGCGACGAGACAAATCGCAAGGGTGGTCAAGACGATTCTCCGGAGCAGACATCGGTGGGCGCGGCGTGATAGTAGCACAGCCAAGACGATTCAGAACAACAGGGAGAGAGCAATGACCGGGCATATCGATCCGACCAAGGAGGTGTTCGCGCAATTCCGCGAGAAAGATCGTCCGGGGCCGATCCATATGCTCAACCTGGTGCGGTTGAAGCCGCGCGCGACCTATCCGGACGGCCGCGAGGCGACCGGCGCGGAGGCTTACGCGGCTTACGGGCGCGAATCGCTGCCGGTGTTCTCGCGGCTCGGCGGCAAGGTGGTTTGGCAGGGCGCATTTGAACTGATGCTGATCGGGCCGCAGAGCGAGCATTGGGATCACATGTTCATCGCCGAATATCCGAGCGTCGCTGCCTTCGTCGAGATGATCCGCGATCCGGTGTATCGCGAGGCGGTGAAGCATCGCCAGGCGGCGGTCGAGGACTCCCGGCTGATCAGGACCAAGCCGCTTCCGGTGGGCGAAGGCTTCGGCCAGATCCCGGAGTAACTGGCGGTGCGGCCGGCGCTCACGCGATGGCGACGCCCTGCGGCGTCGGGCTGCGGCGCTCTGTAGACGATCTGCTACGCCGCGTGCGGTGGCGAGCCGCACCGGCATCATGTAGTTTGTCGATGCAGCTCGCTATTATTTCGAGGCCGGAGTTCTGACGGATGCGCTTGTCGGTGCGCCTGACGCTGGCGATGACGGCGCTGGTGCTGAGCACCGTCGCGGCGCTCGGTCTGCTGGCCTACTACAATATCGGGCACGCGATGGTGCCGGTCGGAATCCAGCGCCTGGCCGACCAGACCAAGGCCCGGGTCGGCGGCATCCAGGCGCTGCTCGGCACCGTCCGCAATGAAGCACTGGCGGCGCGGACATTTCCATCGCACCAACGGATCGTTCGGGCGCACGCCAATGGCGGCGTCGATCCGCAGGACGGCACGCCGGAGACGGCGCTGCGGTCCAATCTCGCGCAGATCTATGCGGGGCAGATGACCGCAAAGGCGGGCATTTTGCGCTACCGCTTCATCGGGGCCGCAGACGGTGGGCGTGAGCTGGTTCGCGTCGACCGGGATTCGCCCGATCACTCGCCGCGGATCGCGGCGGCGGGGGAACTGCAGCAGGTCGGCGATGCGACCTTCTTCCGGCGTGGCATGGCGCTGGCCGAGCGGGAAGTCGATATGACGTGGTCCCGCGCTGCCGCCGCGAGCGACCCGATGCCCGCGCCGCTGGTCAGCTTCGCGACGCCGGTTCGCACCGAGGCCGGCGAGCCGTTCGGCCTGATCGTGATCGACATCGACATGCGGCCGACCTTCGAGCGGATTCGCGCGGCGTTGAGCGAGGACACCAGGTCCTACATCGTCGAAGCCGACGGTCCCTATCTGGTCAATCTCCGCGAAGGTCGGATCGTGCCGACCAGCGCGGCCGGCCGCTGGCAGGACGACTTTCCGGCGCTCGCGGCGGCGCTGGGCGACAAGAACGGCGCGGCGGCCGTGCTCACTGCGCCGGACGGCCAACGCGTCGCCGCGGTGGTCGGGTTCGTTCAACTGCCCGGGGGGATGCGCGCCGGCGTGATCGAGACGGTCGCGCTCGACACCATCATGGCGCCCGCAAAGGCGCTGCAGAGCGCCAGCCTGATCGTCGCGCTGGTGGCCGCGGCGGTCGCGGTGCTGGTGTCGGTGATGCTGTCGCGCTCACTGGCGCGCCCGGTGGTGCAGATCGCCGCCGCCGTTTCGGGCTACACCCGGACCGGCCGGCTCGCGCTGCCGACCGGCCTCAGCGGCGAGTCCAGGATTCTCGCCGCGGCGTTCGCCCAGATGGTCGACCAGGTCGAACAGACCAGCGCGGCGTTGCGGGCCAAGTCGGAGGTGCTCGACAAGACCATTGCCAGCATGGCCGACGCGGTGCTGGTGATCGACGCCGATGGCCGGCGCGTGTTCGGCAATCCGCCCGCCAATGCGATCTTCGGCCATTTCGCCGACATCGGCTCGGAGAAATGGAAGCGGGAGTATCGCCGCTTCCAGCCCGACGGGGTCACGGTGATGCCGGAGACCGACTGTCCGGCGCGCCGCGCCGCCCAGGGCGAGAGTTTCGACAATGTCGAAATCGGCATCCGGCGCGACGGCGGCCAGCTGCTGCAACTGGCCGCCAGCGCCCGCACCATGCAAAAGGCCGACGGCAGTTTCGGCGGGGCCGTGATCGTGTATCGCAACGTCACCGCGCTGAAGGAGGCCGAGCGCCAGCTTCGCCAGGCGCAGAAGATGCAGGCGATCGGCCAGCTCACCGGCGGCGTCGCGCACGACCTCAACAACATTCTGACCGTGCTGACCGGCGGGGTCGAGATTCTCGCCGATGGCGTCAGCGACCGGCCGGCCCTGAAGGACGTCGCCGTGATGGTCGATCAGGCGGTCGCGCGCGCCAGCGATCTCACCAACGGGTTGCTGTCGTTCGCCCGCAAGCAGCCGCTGCAGCCGCGCAGCATCGACGTCAATGCGCTGATGGAAGAAACCGCCCGACTGCTGCGCTCGACCTTCGGCGGCCATATCGATGTCGATTTCAGGCCGACGCCCGAACTGCGGCCCGCGCTGGCCGATCCGTCGCAACTCTCCAGCGCGCTGCTCAACCTCGCGATCAATGCCCGCGACGCGATGCCGGGTGGCGGACGGCTGCTGCTCGAGACCGCCAATGTCGATCTCGACCAGGTCTATGCCGAGCAGCACGACGAGGTCACGCCGGGGCGCTATGTCGTGCTGGTGGTCACCGACACCGGCACCGGCATTCCGGCGGCGATCCGCGACCGGGTGTTCGAGCCGTTCTTCACCACCAAGGCGGTCGGCGAAGGCACCGGGCTGGGCCTCAGCATGGTGTACGGCTTCGTCAAACAGTCCGGCGGACATATCGAGATTCACAGCCAGGAGGGGACCGGAACGGCGATCAGGTTGTATCTGCCGTGCGCGCCGCAGGCAGGGGGCGAACGCATCGCAGCGGCGGCGCAGGCCCAGGGCGGTCATGAAACCATCCTGGTGGTCGAGGACGACGTTCTGGTGCGCAGCTACGTGATGACCGATCTGGCGGCGCTCGGCTACACCGCGCATGCCGCCGCCAGCGCCGTGCAGGCAATGGCGATGGTGTACGACGAGGTCGAGTTCGATCTGCTGTTCACCGACGTGATGCTGGGCGGCTGCATCAACGGCGCACAGCTCGCCGAGGAACTGCGTAAATATCGTCCCAATCTGAAAGTGCTGTTCACCTCAGGCTACAGCGACAATGCGCTGAAGCAGCAGAGCGCCGAGGTGCAGGGCGCGCTGCTGCTGGAGAAACCCTATCGCCGGGCCGATCTGGCCCGCATGTTGCGGCTGGCGCTGGATGGTCCGCCGCCGCCATAGCCACCGGGTCGCTTTCGAACGTCCGAGCCAGGCATTGCCGAAGGCGGCTCGGCGGCAAAGTTCCCGATCGCGGCGGCTCTCGGATCGTCACTGACGGGCGCCGCAGTGACTTGGCCTCGGCCTGCGGCTCGTGGTAACGGCCTTGATGGTGGTTGCGGATCAGCACGAGCAGCCCTACGACCCGAGCCGCAGCGCGCCTGGAGTTCCGTTGGATCCCCCTGACTATACGCACGATCGCGACAGGCTGGCGGCGCTTGCGAGCTTCGCCATTCTCGATACGCCACCCGAGCAGGGTTTCGACGACATCGTCGAACTGACCACGCTGATCTGCGAGACGCCGGTCGCGCTGGTCAGTCTGGTGTCGCACGACCGCCAGTGGTTCAAGGCGCGGATCGGTTTCGCCGAATGCCAGACCGACCTGAACAGTTCGGTGTGTGCGCATGCGCTGATCGAACCGGATCTGCTGGTGGTGCCGGATCTCTCGGTCGATGAGCGTACCCGGCACAATCCGCTGGTCACCGGCGAGCCGTTCATCCGCTTCTATGCGGGCGCGC
The DNA here is from genome assembly GCF_001295845.1 of Rhodopseudomonas sp. AAP120. Classification (GTDB taxonomy): domain Bacteria; phylum Pseudomonadota; class Alphaproteobacteria; order Rhizobiales; family Xanthobacteraceae; genus Rhodopseudomonas. Next base: position 45,678 of record NZ_LJIC01000158.1, read on the forward strand.
CGCTGCGGACGGCGGACGGGCATGTCCTGGGCAGCTTGTGCGCGATCGACATCAAGCCGCGGCCGCAGGGACTTTCGTCCGCCCAGGCGAGCGCGCTGCGCATTCTCGGCCGGCAGGTGGTGGCGCAGCTGGAACTGCGGCGCGCCGTGGCGCAGCGCGATGGCCTGCTGATCGAACAGAAGGACGCCGAGATCCGCCGCAATGGCCTGCTCGAGATCGGCGACCGGCTGCGCGACGCCACGAGCGTCGCCGACATCACCCGCGCCGCGACGGCGGTGATCGGACAGACCCTCGGGGTTGGACGCGCGGCGTTCGGCCGGTTCGATGAAACCGCCCAATACGTCGACATCGAGCCGGACTGGACCGCCGAGGGCGTGCAGTCCGCCGCGGGGCGTCACCGTATCGCCGAGTACGGCAATCAGCTGCTGGACGGCGTCCTGCGCGGCGAGATGCTGGTGATCCCCGACGTCACCACCGATCCGGCCACCGCGGACTACACCGAGCCGTTGCGCCGGCTCAGTATCCGCTCGCTGGTCAACGTCCCGGTGATCGATCACGGCCGCACCGTGGCGATGCTGATCGTCCACACCAGCGAGCCGCGCAACTGGCCGTCGGAGACGTTGACCTATCTGCGCAACATCGCCGACCGCATCGAGATGGGCGTTGCCCGGCTGCGCGCCGAGGCGCAGCAGCGGCTGCTCAACCACGAACTCAGCCACCGCATGAAGAACACCATGGCGCTGGTGCAGGCGGTGGCGTCGCAGACGCTGAAGAACGTGCCCGACAAGGCGCCGGTCCAGGCCTTCTCGGATCGGCTGCTCGCTTTGAGCATGGCGCACGACGTGCTGCTGCAGCAGGACTGGCAGTCGGCACAAGTGCGCAGCATCGTCGAAACCGCGATCTGCATCTTCGACGATGTCGGCCGGTTCGACGTGGCGGGCGACAAGGTCACGCTGGGCTCGCGCTCGGCGCTGTCGCTGGCGCTGCTGCTGCACGAGCTGACCACCAATGCGGTGAAATACGGCGCGCTGTCGAACGACGGCGGACGCGTTGAGATCGCCTGGGCGATCGAGCGGGGCAGCGGCGACGACGTGTTCCGGCTGCGCTGGCGCGAATCCGGCGGCCCGGCGGTGCCCCCGCCGACCCGCCAGGGGTTCGGATCGCGGCTGCTGAAGATGGGGCTGACGGGCACAGGCGATGCGCGCCTGCACTATCATGCGTCCGGCGTCGAAGCGGACTTCGCCGCAAGCCTCGCGGAGCTGCAGAGCTAGAGCGCGGTTACGCCGCCGGCTTCTGCTCCGCGTCGCTGTTGGCGAGCAGGTGGACCAGGGCCCGCTTGATCGCGGCCTGCCGGGTCGGCGCGGTGATCTGGGCACCCAACAGATCGGTGACGTAAAACACGTCGCGGGCGCGCTCGCCGAAGGTGGCGACGTGGGCCGAGGCGATGTTGAGGTTGAGCTTCGAGATCGCCGTGGTGAGCTGATAGAGCAGGCCCGGCCGGTCGAGGCCCGAGACTTCGATCACCGTGTAGCGGTCCGACCAGTTGTTGTTGATCGACACTTCCGGCTCGACCACGAAGGCGCGCAGCTTGGTCTTGCCGCTGATGGCGCGGCGCGCCACCGCTTCGGGCAGCCGCAACTTGCCCTCGAGCACTTCCTCGATCATCTCGCCGATCCGGGTGGCTCTCCGTCCCTCGTCCTCGTCGCGGTCGTATTCGCGGCTGATCGAGATGGTGTCGAGCGCGCGGCCGTCGGTCGTGGTGTAGATCTGTGCGTCGACGATGTTGGCGCCGGCCGACGCGCAGGCGCCGGCGATCACCGACAGCAGCCAGGGATGGTCGACCGCCAGAATCGTCAGCTCGGTGACGCCGCGCGCTTCGTCGAAGCCGACATTGATCGCCAGCTTGTGGCCGGCCTGTTCGGAGGCGCGCAGGAAGCGGGCGTGGCGGATCTTGCGCGGCAGTTCGACCTTGAGCCAATACGCCGGGTAGTGCCGGGCGATGTAGCTGTTGAGGTCGTCTTCCGGCCATTCGGTGAAGGCGGCGCGGAACTCGGCCTGCGCGGCGCGAATACGTTCGGCGCGATTGACCTCGGAGAAGCCGCCGGTCAGCACCGGCTCGGTTTCGTAGTACAGCGTGCGGATCAGCTGCGCCTTCCAGCCGTTCCAGACGCCGGGACCGACGCCGCGGATGTCGGCGGTGGTGAGGATGGTCAGCAGCTTCATCTGCTCGACCGACTCGACCACGGCGGCGAAGTTCTCGATGGTCTTGCGGTCCGACAGATCGCGCGACTGCGCCACGGTGGACATCACCAGATGCTTGTCGATCAGCCAGGCGATCAGCTCGGTGTCGGCGGCGTTGAAGCCGAGCCGCGGGCACAGCCGCCGCGCCACCTTGGCGCCCGCCACCGAATGATCTTCCGGCTGGCCCTTGGCGATGTCGTGTAGCAGCACCGCGACGTACAGCGCCGCGCGATGGTCGGGACGGATCTTGCGGATCAGTTCGGACGACAGCGCGAACTCGTCGTTTCCGCCGCGCTCGATCTCCTGCAAATTGCCGACACAGCGCAGCAGGTGCTCGTCCACCGTGTAGCTGTGATACATGTTGAACTGCATCATCGAGACGATGCGGCCGAAGGCGCGGATGAAGCGGCCGAGCACGCCGGTTTCGTTCATCCGCCGCAGCACCTGCTCGGAATTGTCCGAGGTCAGGATTTCGACGAACAGCGCGTTGGCTTCGGGATTGTCGCGCAGCTGCGCGTTGATCAGCGCCAGCGACCGGGTCACCGTGCGCATCGCGTCCGGGTGGAAGGCGAGGCTGTTCTTCTGCGCCAGCCGGAAGATCCGGATCAGATTGACCGGATCGCGCTTGAACACGTCCGGGGTCGCGCAATTGATGCGGTTGTTGTCGATGACGAAGTCGTCGGATTCCGGCACGCGGCGGCGCGTCGTGCCCGGCCGCAGCCGTGCCATCATCCGGGTCAGGGCCGGCGCCGGCTTGGCCTGCTGGTCCTCGAGCTTGGCGCACAGGATCGCGGTGAGGTTGCCGACTTCCTTGGCGATCAGGAAGTAGTGCTTCATGAAGCGCTCGACGTCCTGCATGCCGGGATGCGAAGTGTAGCCGAGCCGCACGCCCATCTCGCGCTGCAGGTCGAACGACAGCCGCTCTTCGGGCCGCCGCGTCAGGAAGTGCAGATTGCAGCGCACCGACCAGAGGAAATCCTCGCAGCGGCGGAAGGTGCGGAATTCGACCGGGTCGAACACGCCGCGCGCCAACAGCTCGCTGGTCTCGCGCACGCGATAAACGTATTTGGCTATCCAGAACAGCGTGTGCAGATCGCGCAGGCCGCCCTTGCCGTCCTTGACGTTGGGCTCGACCAGATAGCGCGACTGGCCGGAGCGGCGATGCCGTTCCTCGCGCTCGGCGAGCTTGGCGGTGACGAATTCGGCCGCGGTGCCTTCCACCACTTCCTTGTCGAACCGCGCGACGAGATCGTCGTACAGCGCCTGGTCGCCGGCGAGAAACCGCGTCTCCAGGATCGCGGTGCGGATCGTCATGTCGGCGCGCGCCTGGCGGATGCATTCGTCGACCGAGCGGGTGGCGTGACCGACCTTCAGGCCGATGTCCCACAGCGAGTACAGCACCACTTCGGCGACCTGCTCGCCCCAGGCGGTCTGCTTGTAGGGCAGGATGAACAACAGATCGATGTCGCTCTCCGGCGCCATCAGGCCGCGGCCATAGCCGCCGGTCGCCACCACCGACATCCGCTCCGAGCTCGACGGCGTCGGCGAGTTGTACAGATACTTGGTCGCCGCCATGAACAGCAGGCGGATGATCTCGTCCTGGACGTAGCACAGCCGCTCGGCACAGCGCCGGCCATGACGGTCGCGCAGCAGCTGCGCTTCGGCCTCGGCGCGCGCGGTCGCCAGTTCGGCCTTCATCAGCTGGGCGAGGGCGTTGCGGAAAGCCTGGTCGTTGCCGGCGTGCTGCTCGGCCAGTCCGGCGATCGCGGCCGAGATCCGCGGGGTATCGAACCGCTCGTCGGCGGCCGGCTTCGAAGGTGTCGCGACTTTGTCCATGAGGACCCCGGATATCGGACGGCGCGGACGCTGTCACGGAGCAAGTTCGGCGGACAGCAAGACCATGCTGAATTTTACCGCTGACGGGTAAAGCTGTTCCTGCCTGGGTGCCGAATCGAGAACTTCATTCTGGTTGACGGTACATCCTAACTAACTGAAAAGATATACGAATTCAGACGGTCAGCAAGGCCGCGCCGGTCACGGGCCGGTGCACGTGAGTTTACCAGGGGAGAGGGGTTCGATGTCCAACATCACACGACGCGCCATGGCGGCGCTGATTGCGGCGGCCGCGCTGGTGCCGGCTGCGGCCTTCGCGGCCGACAAGCCGAAGGAAATCAGGATCGACTGGGCCACCTACAATCCGGTGTCCATCGTGCTCAAGCAGAAGGACCTGCTGGAGAAGGAGTTCGCCAAGGACGGCATCTCCATCGTCTGGGTGCAGTCGGCCGGCTCCAACAAGGCGCTCGAATTCCTCAATGCCGGCTCGATCGATTTCGGCTCGACCGCCGGCTCGGCGGCGCTGGTGGCGAAGATCAACGGCAATCCGATCAAGTCGATCTACGTCTATTCGCGGCCGGAATGGACCGCTCTGGTCACCACCAAGGATTCCAAGATCAATTCGGTCGCCGACCTCAAGGGCAAGCGCGTCGCGGTCACGCGCGGCACCGATCCGCACATCTTCCTGGTGCGGGCGCTGCTCGATGCCGGGCTGAAGCAGGACGACATCACGCCGGTGTTGCTGCAGCATGCCGACGGCAAGACGGCGCTGCTGCGCGGCGACGTCGACGCCTGGGCCGGGCTCGACCCGATGATGGCGCAGGCGGAAGTCGAGGAGGGCGCGCGGCTGTTCTATCGCAAGCCCGAGGCCAACACCTGGGGCATCCTCAATGTGCGCGAGCAGTTCCTGAAGGATCATCCCGATCTCGTCCGCCGCGTGCTGGCGGTCTACGAGGAGGCTCGCAAGTACTCGGTGGCCAACTACGACGAGGTCAAGAAGGCGTTCATCGGTGTCACCAAGCTGCCGGACGCGGTGGTCGACAAGCAGCTCAAAGAGCGCACCGAGCTGACTCACAGCCGCATCGGTGCGCCGCAGCGCGATTCCATCCTCGCCGCAGGTCTTGCCTTGCAGCAGGCCGGCGTGATCGCATCGTCGGTCGACGTCAAGGCGACGCTGGATCAACTGATCGACGACCAGGTGCCGCTGCCGACGAACTGAGCGGGCCGTCTCGGCAGAGGCTCTCTCACCCTCCCCTGGAGGGGGACGGTCGCTCGCGCAGCGAGCGGGGTGGGGTGAGCCGCGGCACGGCGGATGAACTCTTCGCCACCCCACCCCGTCGCGCATCCCACTCCGCGGTCTGCGCGCCGACCCTCCCCCTCCAGGGGAGGGTGAAGGGGCGCCGGGGAGGGTAGTCACGACTTGCAATTGCTTCCGAGAACCGCTTCTCACGATGGCCATGACGCTCGAAACCCCGGCGCTGCAGCGCTCTGATGCGATCGAACCGGCTGCGGCGCGGTGGCCCCGCCGTGCGCCGCGCTGGCGGGGGCCGGTGCTGGGGCTGTTGCTGCCGCTCACGGTCGCGCTGGGCTGGGAAGCAGTCGTGCATTTCGGCTGGTCGAACGGCCGGCTGGTGCCACCGCCGTCGAAGGTGATCGCCACCATCATCGAGCTGGCGCAGACCGGCGAGCTGACCCGGCATATCGTCGCCACCGTCGGCCGCGTCGCCGCCGGCTTCGGGCTCGGCGTGCTGGCCGGAACGCTGCTCGGCGCCGTCTCCGGCTATTGGGGGCTGGCGCGGCAGGTGCTCGATCCGACCGTTCAGGCGCTGCGGGCGATTCCGTCGATCGCCTGGGTGCCGCTGTTCATCCTGTGGCTCGGCATTTTCGAAACCTCGAAAGTCGCGCTGATCGCCGTCGGGGTGTTCTTCCCGGTGTATCTCGGGGTGATGGGGGCGATCCGGTCGGTGGATCGCAAGATCGTCGAGGTCGGTCGGACCTTCCGGCTGTCCGGGCCGGCGATGATCCGGCGCATCCTGCTGCCGGCGGTGCTGCCGGCTTACGTGGTGGCGCTGCGCGTTGGTCTCGGGCTCGGCTGGATGTTCGTGGTGGCGGCCGAGTTCATGGGCGCGTCCGAGGGACTCGGCTTCCTGCTGATCGACGGCCAGCAGCTCGGCAAGCCGGCCCAGATCGTCGCCGCCATCGTGATCTTTGCGCTGCTCGGCAAGACCACCGACTGGCTGATCGAGATTGCCACCGCGCCGCTACTGCGTTGGCAGGATTCGTTCGGCCCGCGCGAGGGAGAGGCCTGATGCTGGTCCTCGACGGCGTCGACAAGACCTACCCGAACGGCGTCCACGCGCTGGCGCAGTTCTCCGCGCAGATTCGGCTGGGCGAAATCATCGCCATCATCGGCGGCTCCGGCTGCGGCAAGTCCACGCTACTGCGCGCGATCGCCGGGCTCGACCGCGCCAGCGCCGGCACGATCACGCTCGACGGCGAGCCGATCGCCGCGCCGCATCCCAAGATCGGCATCATCTTCCAGGAGCCGCGGCTGCTGCCCTGGCTCAGCGTTGCGGACAATATCGGATTCGGTCTCGACGGCGTGAAGCGGCGGCAGCGCGAACCGCGCGTCGCGGCGGCGCTGGCACGGGTCGGCCTCGCCGAGAAGGCGAAAGCATGGCCGCGCGAATTGTCCGGCGGGCAGGCGCAGCGCGTCGCCATCGCGCGGGCGCTGGTGCCGCAGCCGGAAGTGCTGCTGCTCGACGAGCCGTTCTCGGCGCTCGACGCCTTTACCCGCCGCGACCTGCAGGACCATCTGCTCGACCTCTGGGCCGACACGCGGCCGACCTTGATCCTGGTGACGCACGACGTCGAGGAGGCGGTGGTGCTGGCCGATCGGGTGCTGGTGATGCAGCCGCGGCCGGGGCGGCTGTTCGAGGAGATCGCCGTCGATCTGCCGCGGCCGCGCGACCGCAACGCCGCGCAGTTCGAGACCTTGCGGCACCGCATCTACACAGCGCTCGACCGCTCGCTCGATCGCGGTCCGCCCGACCGCGCTGCGAAAGTGAACGTCGGCGACGCGATGTGGTGGTGACAGCGCCGCCAGTCTGTTTCTAAATACCAGTCAGAAAATCCAGCCAGACCGAACCCGAGGGAGAGATACGATGGATGCGGCCACGCTGCGCGCCACCCAGGCGCCCTACAAGGAGCGCTACAAGACCGATCCGGCTGCCGCGCTGATCACCCTGAAGGCCAAGGGCTCGGTCGATCAGGACGGCATCTCCTGCAAGGTCGAAACCGGCCGGGCGCTGGCGAGCGCCGGCCTGCATCCGGCGACCGGCGGCTCCGGGCTCGAACTATGTTCGGGCGACATGCTGCTCGAGGCGCTAGTGGCCTGCGCGGGCGTGACGCTGAAGTCCGTCGCGACCGCGATCGAGGTGCCGCTGTCGCGCGGCGACGTGATCGCCGAGGGCGATCTCGACTTCCGCGGCACGCTCGGCATCGACAAGGAAACCCCGGTCGGCTTCCGCGAAATCCGGCTGCGCTTCGAAGTCGGCACCGACGCGCCGCAGGACAAGCTCGATTTGCTGCTCAAGCTCACCGAGCGCTATTGCGTGGTGTACCAGACCATCAAGAACGGCCCGAAGGTCTCGGTCGCGCTGCAGCGGGTGTGAGGGCATAGCGCTTTGCGCAAAGCCCTATCCCCACGTCGTCCCCGCGCAGGCGGGGACCCATACGCCGCAGCCTCTCGATAAGAGCAAGGCGGCTGAGGCCTTTGTTCAGTCGAGGAGCCAGGGGGTATGGGTCCCCGCCTGCGCGGGGAGGACTCGCGGTGGTGCTGTCACCCTGGCCCGATTTTTTCTTCTCAATGCCATGCGCTTGTGAGACAGGGGTGGGGCTCCGCGCCGCGGGGCTCCGTTAGAACCTGCCGAAAGCGCTCCGATGTCCAGCTCCGTTTCGCCGCTCGCGCCCACCAACGTTCCCACGCTGCCGGAGCTTGCCGGCGTCCGTCTCGGCACTGCCGCGGCCGGCATCCGCTACAAGGGCCGCACCGACGTGCTGCTGGTCGCGCTCGATCCCGGCACGACGGTCGCCGGCGTGTTCACCAAGTCGAAGTGCCCGTCGGCGCCGGTCGAATGGTGCCGCGACAAGCTGAAGGGCGGCACCGCGCGCGTGCTGGTGGTCAATTCCGGCAACGCCAACGCCTTCACCGGCAAGAACGGCCGGCAATCGACCGCGCTGACCGCCTCGATCGCCGCCAAGGCGATCGGTTGCAAGACCGTCGAGGTGTTCCTCGCCTCGACCGGCGTGATCGGCGAACCGCTCGACGCGACCAAGTTCGACGGCGTGCTCGGCAAGCTCGCCGAGAGCGCCGAGCCGGGTCAGTGGATGGACGCCGCCAAGGCGATCATGACCACCGACACCTTCCCCAAGGTCGCGACCAAGACGGTGAAGATCGGCACCACCAAGGTCACCATCAACGGCATGGCCAAGGGCGCCGGCATGATCGCGCCCGACATGGCGACGATGCTGTCCTTCATCTTCACCGACGCGCCGCTGTCGGCCTCCTGCCTGCAGGCCCTGCTGAAGGCCGGCGTCGCCGATACGTTCAATGCCGTGACCATCGACGGCGACACTTCGACCTCCGACACGCTGCTGGCGTTCGCCACCGGCGCTGCCGCCAAGGCCGGCGCGCCCAAGATTTCGCGCGCCTCCGATCCGCGGCTGAAGGCCTTCGTCAAGGCGTTCAACGCGGTGCTGGCCGACCTCGCCGAACAGGTCGCGCGCGACGGCGAGGGCGCCCGCAAGCTGGTGGAAGTCGTCGTCGAGGGCGCCACCACGCCGGCCTCGGCGCGCAAGATCGCGATGTCGATCGCCAATTCGCCGCTGGTGAAAACCGCGATCGCCGGCGAGGACGCCAACTGGGGCCGCGTGGTGATGGCGGTCGGCAAGGCCGGCGAGCCGGCGGATCGTGACAAACTGTCGATCTCGTTCAACGGCATCCGCGTCGCCAAAGCCGGCGCGCGCGATCCGTCCTACGACGAGAAGGAAGTCTCGGCCGCGATGAAAAAGCCGGAGATCCAGATCAAGGTCGCCCTCGGCCTCGGCAAGGGCCGCGACCGCGTGCTGACCTGCGATCTGACCAAGGAATACGTCGCGATCAACGGCGACTACCGGTCGTGAACTGGGCGGTCGCTGCAGGCGTCGTCGTCACGGCGGCGGTGCTGGCGGGTGCGGCGGGCGCGCGGGCCGAGACCGCGTATCTGCGCCGTACCGTGCCGAGCGATACCGAAACCATGATCGGCATTGGGGCTCGCTTCGACAAGGCCTGCCGGAGTGTTGGTTTGTTCGATGTCCTGCTCGACGAACCACCGCAGCACGGCGCGGTGTGCGTGCTGACGGGAGAGGTCCGGCCGACGCGCCTGTTCGCTGGCTCGGGTACGAAGTGCCTGGGTCAGCCGATGCCCGGAGTTCAGATGATGTACCGATCTGATCCCGGCTACGCCGGCCGCGATACGCTGCGCTATACGCTAAAATCCCCGCGGATCAGCAAGCCGCATCAATTCACGATCGAAGTCCGCGCGACCTCCAAGATCAAAGGTGGGCGACGACCGGATGTCGAGCAACCGCGCCAGTCACCGGGCCCGATGCCGGCTTGTGTGGCCCTGACCTCGTAGGCCGTCCATGAACCTCCTCCTCGTCGTCGCCGTCGCGTTGATCGATGCCGACAATCGCGTGCTGATCGCGCAGCGGCCGAAGCACAAGCAGCTCGGCGGGCTGTGGGAGTTTCCCGGTGGCAAGCTCGATCCCGGCGAACGCCCCGAGGCGGCGCTGATCCGCGAGCTCGACGAAGAGCTCGGCATCACCGTCAAGGAAGCCTGTCTGGCGCCGCTGACCTTCGCCAGCCATGCTTACGAGGACTTCCATCTGCTGATGCCGCTGTATGTGTGCCGGCGCTGGGAAGGCCAGGTGATGCCGCGCGAAGGCCAGGAACTGGCCTGGGTCCGCGCCAACAAACTCCGCGACTACCCGATGCCGCCGGCGGATATCCCGCTGATCCCGCCGCTGATCGAATTGTTGATGTGAGGACCGTGCCCCGGACGCTGCGCAGCGCGCCGCCCTTGCGGCGTGGTGCGCTGCAGATCCGGGGTCCCGGTTTGCGCGGCGGTTAAACGAGGTCTCGGTTGCGCGGCAGTTAACCGGGGTCCCGGATCTGCGGAGCGGCAAGAGCCGCTCCTTGTCCGGGACACGGGGAGTTACTTCGGCATCAGGCCCTTCACCGCCTGCTCCAGGCTCGCCTTGGCGGACCCCGGCTTCAGTGGCTGCTGCTGGCTTTCGTGCGGGGACCAGCCGGACAGCCAGATGATCTCGAAGGTGGCGCGGATGCGGCCGTCGGGGTCGCTGAAGCGCTCGGCGTAGATCTGCGCCATGCGGGTCAGCGTCGCGCGGCGCAGCGGGGTCCTGCGGCGTTCGATCAGCACGTTGGTGGCGCCCATCCGGCGCAGGTCCTGCATCAGCGCGAAGGCGTGGTCGTAGCGCACTACGACGCGGTCGACGTCGGTGACCGGCAGCGCAAAGCCGGCGCGTTGCAGCAGCGCGCCGATATCGCGCAGATCGGCCGCCGGCGCGACGCGCGGCGACACCCCGCCTTCGATTTCGGCCTCGGCGGCGGCGAATGCCTCGCGCAGCTCCATCAGCGTGTCGCCACCGGTCAGCGCCGCCAGCAGCAGCCCATCGGGCTTCAGCGCACGACGGATCTGGGCCAGCACGCCGGGCAGGTCGTTGGCGAATTGCAGCGCCAGCGCCGACACCACCAGATCGAGCGATCCCGGTGCGAGGCCAAGCGCCTCGTCACCGGAGACATCGAGGTCGACATGCTGGATTGAAGGAAAGCGCCCCGGCGGCAGCGCCGCGCCGGGCGTCCAGACGTCGGCCACGACTTTGAAGTCGCGCAGCACGGCGTGCAGCCGGTCGTCCATCTCCTCGGCGACGCGATCGAGCAAAAAGCTCTCGGGACCGGACGTGCGGGCGCGGGCCTGCCGTTCGGCGAGCAGGCGGCGGTCGAACAGGATCGGAGCGACGTCGGTCATGGCCGGCAATTGGGGATTGGTGTGGCCATCGGCAATGGCCGCCTCAGTTCAGCTTGCCGGCAGCGGCCGGGCTCTGCTGCGAGGCCTCGAACATCTTCAGCACGGCGTCGAGCGCGTTCCGCAAGTGGAGCGCGCCGGCCTGGCTGCAACGTAGCCGCGCGGTGGTGACGAATTTCACCTCGACGCTGCCGTCCGGCAGTGGGTTCAGGGTCCGCGCGGCCAGTTCGATCTCGACATTGTTGGCCATCACGCCGTGCGCCGGCGCGATGTCGAAATACACATGTGGCGCATCCGTCCTGTCGAGGTAGTTGATCGTGTCGCTGGTCTTGTCGTCTGGTTTGGACATTGCGCTCTCCCAAGTGGCGTGGCTGGGCCTTCCTTGTGCGCCATTCGGCGGCCGGACACTACCCGGTTCTTATCCTTGACGCCGGCACGCGCGGCGCTAGCCTCTCGCCATGCGGGCGGATGCGATCCAGGCCTCGGACGGCGGAGCGGACAGCGGCGGCGTTGTCCGGGCGCTCGGCGCGGTGCGCCGGGTGTGGTCCCGCGCCACCCGACTGGCGCTCGACGTCGCGCTACCGACGCTGTGCGTGGCCTGCCGCGAGCCGGTGGCGGGCGAGGGGCTTTGCGCGCAATGCTGGTCGCAGCTGTCGTTCATCGCGCCGCCGTATTGCGACAAGCTCGGCATTCCGTTCGTCTACGACCCCGGCCCCGGCATCCTGTCGATGCAGGCAATCGCCGATCCGCCGGCCTATGCGCGGGCCCGCGCCGCGGTGCGCTACGACGACATCGCCAAGACGCTGGTGCATGCGTTGAAATTCCACGACCGCACCGATCTGGCGCCGACCATGGGACGGTGGATGGCGCATGCCGGCGAACCGTTGCTGCGTGACGCCGATCTGCTGGTTCCGGTGCCGCTGCATTGGCGGCGCAGCTTTTCGCGGCGCTACAACCAGTCCGGCGCGCTGGCGCGGGTGATCGGCAAGCAGACGGGCGTGCCGGTGGCGATCGAGGCGCTGCGGCGGGTGCGGCCGACCGCGCACCAGATCGGTCTGACGCGCTCGGAGCGCGCCGCGAATGTGCAAGGCGCCTTCAAGGTTCCGCCGGACCGCAAAGCCGAGGTCCAGGGCCGGCGGGTGGTGCTGGTCGACGATGTGCTGACCTCAGGCGCCACGGTCGATGCCTGCGCCCGGGCGCTGCTCCGTGCCAAAGCCCGGTCGGTCGACGTCTTGGTCTTTGCCCGGGTTGTGGAGATGCTGAAATCTCCCATATAATCCGTACCTTGCTTTGAAAGCCGTCCTTTCCTCACGACCATGGAGCCGCGATGCCCGCTGCGATCGAGATCTTCACGCGCCCCGGCTGCGGTTATTGCAGCGCCGCCAAGTCGTTGCTGAACCGCAAGAAGGCGGCGTTCACGGAGTACGACGTCGCGGTCGATCCGGCGTATCGCAAGCAGATGGACGAGCGCACCCATCCGGGCTCGACCTATCCGCAGATCTTCATTGGCGGCACTCATGTGGGCGGCTGTGACGATCTCTACGCGCTCGACCGCGAGGGCAAGCTCGACGCGCTGCTGGCCGGCGAGACGGCCGCGTCATGACCGAAGCCGCGCCGTTCAATGCCGCGCTGGTGCAGATGCGCACCGGCCTCGAGCCCGGGCCGAGCCTGGAGCAGGGCACGAAGCTGATCCGCGAGGCGGTGGCGGCCGGCGCCGACTACGTGCTCACCCCCGAGGTGAGCAACATGATGCAGCTCAATCGCGAGAAGCTGTTCGAGAATCTCGCAGACGAAGACAGCGACGCCTCGCTGAAGGCGTATCGCGCGCTGGCGCGTGAGCTGAACATCCATCTGCATATCGGTTCGCTGGCGCTGCTCGGCTCGCCGGATCGCGCCGTCAACCGCTCGTTCCTGATTGCGCCGGACGGCAGCATTCTGGCGAGCTACGACAAGATCCACATGTTCGACATCGATCTCGGCAATGGCGAAAGCTATCGCGAGTCGGCGAACTATCAGCCGGGCGAGACCGCGGTGATCTCCGATCTGCCGTGGGGCCGGATCGGGCTGACGATCTGCTACGACGTCCGCTTCCCGGCGCTGTACCGTGCGCTCGCCGAAGCCGGCGCGTCGTTCATCTCGGTGCCGGCGGCGTTCACCAAGCCGACCGGCGAAGCGCATTGGCACGTGTTGCTGCGCGCCCGCGCGATCGAGAACGGCTGCTACGTGTTCGCCGCCGCGCAGGGCGGGTTGCACGAGAACAAGCGCGAGACTTTTGGTCATTCGTTGATCATCGATCCCTGGGGCAAGGTGCTGGCCGAAGGCGGCATCGACCCGGGCTTCATCATGGCGCGGATCGATCCGGCCGAGGTGACCAAGGCGCGCGGCAAGATCCCGTCGTTGCAGCATGGCCGCCGCTTCACGCTGGCCGATCCCAAGGCCGGCCCGGACTATCTGCATCTGGTCCGGAGCCAGCCATGATCCGCTACAGTCTGCGCTGCGACAGCGGGCACGAGTTCGAGAGCTGGTTTCAGAGCTCCTCGGCCTATGACTCGCAGGTCCGGCGCAAACTGGTGAACTGCCCGGCCTGCGACTCGACCAAGGTCGAGAAGGCCATCATGGCGCCGCGCATCGTCGGCAAGAAGGGCCGTGGCCGCGCGCCGGAGCCGGTCGAGGCGTCTGCGCCGAGCGCTGCGCCCGAGGCGGCGCAGAGCGGCGAGGCTTCGCCGACCCCGCTGCTGCTGGCGCAGGAGCGCGAGCTGCGCGCCAAGCTCAAGGAGCTGCGCGACCACATCGTCAAGACCGCCGACAATGTCGGCGACAGCTTCCCCGAGGAAGCCCGCAAGATGCACTACGGCGACATCGAGCACCGCCCGATCTACGGCGAAGCCTCGCCGACCGAAGCCAAGGCGCTGATCGACGAAGGCATCGAGGTCGCACCGCTGCCCGTGTTGCCGGACGATAGGAATTGACGAGTTTGTCATTCCGGGGCGCGCGAAGCGCGAGCCCGGAATCCATACCCCCTTCGCTCTCGATATCGACGAAGTGATCGCCGCCTTGGTCCTCACCGCTGACGCTGCGGAATATGGATTCGGGGCTCGCGAGCTGGCGCTCGCGCCCCGGAATGACGAACTCTTTGTATCATCGCGTGGCTTAGCGACGAAGGTGGTGTGATGTCCATAGCCGTCTGGCCCTGGCCATTCTGGGCGCTGCTCTCCGCCGTGTTCGCGGCGCTCACCGCGATCTTCGCCAAGGTCGGCGTCGCCGATATCAACTCTGATCTCGCCACCTTCATTCGCACCATCGTGGTGCTGATGTCACTTGCCGTGATCCTGTTCGCGACCGGACAGTTCGCTGCGGCCGGCCCGATCGCGCCTAAGACTTGGCTGTTTCTGGTGCTGTCCGGGCTGTGCACCGGGGCGTCGTGGCTGTGCTACTTCCGGGCGCTGAAGCTTGGGCCGGCGACTTTAGTGGCGCCGATCGACAAGCTCAGCGTGGTGCTGGTGGCGCTGTTTGCGGTCGCGTTTCTTGGCGAGCGGCCGAGCGGGCTGCACTGGCTCGGCATCGCACTGATCGCCGCCGGCGCCGTGATCATCGTGGTGAAGTGATCAGGCGGCGACCAGCAGCGCCACGCCGAGCACGATCAGCGCGGTGCCGCCGAGTTCGCGGGCCGACAGCGGCTGCTTGAACGAGTAGTAAGCCACTGCCTGCGCGAACAGCACCTCGACCAGCGCCAGCGTCCGCACGTTGGCGGCGGCGGTCAGCGCGAAGGCCAGGAACCAGAACTGCGACGCGAACGCGCCGACGAAGCCGGCCAGCATCGATGGCTTCCAAAGCCGCAGGATGTCGCGCAGCACCTGCGGCGCCCGCGCCAGCAGATAGATCGTCAGCACCAGCGTCTGCACCCCGAGCCCGAACACCAGCGTGAAGCTCGCCGCGGTGACGAAGCTGACCCCCGGCACCACGATGATGGCGCCGCGAAACCCGACCGCCGACAGCGCGAAGGCCGCGGCGGCGGCGAGACCGAGCAGCGTCGGCCGCAGGCTGGCGAGGTTGCGGGCATTGCCGGGCCGCAGCGCGGTGATCACCACGCCGACGGTGGCGATCAGGATCGCCACGACCTTCCAGAGATCGAGATGATCGCCGAGGAACACGAAGCCGAAGATCGCGGTCTGGATTGCCTCTGTCTTGAGATACGCGGTGGTGACCACGAAGGAGCGTTCGTTCATCGCCGCCAGCATCAGCCCGGTGGCGAGGATCTGCGACAGCGCGCCGAGCAGCAGCCACGGCCAGAACGCTGCGCCCGGCCATGGGATGGGATCGCCGGTCGCGGCGATCACCAGCACGAAGAACAGGATCGAGAACGGAAAGCCGAACAGGAAGCGGATATTGGTGGCGCCCCAGGTGCCGAGCGGCCCGGTCAGCGAGCGCTGCATCGCATTGCGCGCGACTTGGCCGAGCGCGGCGACGATCGTGAACGGAATCCAAAGCGAGGCGAGGGTGAGCATGCGGTGATCGGGGCTGGAGGGCGCGGCACCGTGGCGACGTCGCCCGCCGCGGTCAACTGGAGCGGGCTCATGCCAGCGTTGCGCGCCCCGGTCGCGCTGGTGCTCGCGGATTTTACCGCTACACTTCGCTCGCCTCGAACGGAGCGACACCGCCATGCTGCGCTGCCTTGCCGTCCTTGCTGCTTTGGTCACGCTGTTTGCCGCGCCGGCGCAGGCCGCGGACGGGTTCCGCGGCAGCGAGTGTCTGGCGATGGCGCAGGGGCCGCGCGTGATGCCGGTCAGCCTGCGACGCACGGCGGCGGCCGAGCAGGTGCTGATCACCTATCGGGGCCATGCCACCTACACGATCGAAAGCCCCGCTGGCGTGATGGTGGCGACCGATTACAGCGGCACCTACGACACCGGGCGCACGCCGGACGTCGTCACCATGAACCGTGCGCACTCGACCCACTATACGCTCGCGCCCGATCCGAAGATCACCCATGTGCTACACGGCTGGGGCGAGGGTGGTCAGCCGGCGAAGATCTACGAGCGGGTCGGCGATGTGCTGATCCGCAACGTCACCACCGACATCCGCCGCTATATGTTCGACGATGGCTCGGGCGGCATGATCAAGGACGGCAATTCGATCTTCATCTTCGAGGTCGCCGGCCTGTGCATCGCCCATCTCGGCCATCTGCACACCACGCTCGACGAGAGCCACTTCGCCGCGATCGGCCGCATCGACATCCTGATGGTGCCGATCGACGGCAGCTACACGATGTCGCTCGCCGGAATCTCGGATATCACCAAGCGGCTGCGCGCCTCGGTGGTGCTGCCGATGCACCGCTTCATGACCCCGCTCGACGACTTCATGCGCCGCATCGGGCAGAACTTCGCGATCGACCAGCGCAGCGACAGTGCGCTCCGCATTTCGCGCGACACGCTGCCGAGTACGCCGACGGTGATTATTTTGCGGGGCGTATAGTTTCGCGCGTCAATGCGAGGAGCACCCGGATCGGCGCTTCGCGCCGTCCGAGCGCAGGCTCCGCGACGAAGCAATCCACCCCAGTGCACAAAGCTGGATTGCTTCGCTTCGCTCGCAATGACGGGGAGAGGGCGCTTGCCGAGTCCCGACGGTCGGTTTTTCGAAGAAGGATGGATTGCCGGGTCAAGCCCGGCAATGACGGCGGGAGATGCGGTCAGGCATTGCTCCAAAATCTTCGGACGCAGATTTGACGCAGGACGTCGCCTCAAAATGACCCGTCATGCGCGGGCTTGACCCGCGCATCCATCCTTTTCGCAATCACGCAATCCGTCGCCGCAGGATGGACGACTACGGAGCGGTCTCGGCCACCACCATGTAGTTGACGTCCATGTCGGGCGAGAGCTTCCAGCGGTCGGCGAGCGGGTTGTAGGTCATGCCGGATTGCTCGGTGACGACCAGCTTCATGCCGTTGAGATGTTGCTCGAGTTCGGCGGGGGTGACGAACTTGTCCCACTGATGCGTGCCGCGCGGCAGCCAGCGCATCACATATTCGGCGCCGACGATCGCCAGCGCGAAGCTCTTCCAGTTGCGGTTGAGGGTGGCGACCACCATGATCCCGGTCGGCTTCATCAGCGCGGCGCAGCGCGACAGGAAGGCGCCGACGTCGGTGACGTGCTCGATCACCTCCATCGCCAGCACGATGTCGAAACGCTCGCGCGGGTCGATCTCCTCGACCATGATGTTGCGGTAGTCGATCGCCAGATGCGACTTGTCGGCGTGCAGCTTGGCGGCCGCGATGTTGGTGGCCGAAGGGTCGATGCCGATCACCTGGGCGCCGAGCCGGGTAAACGGCTCGCACAACAGGCCGGCGCCGCAGCCGATATCCAGCATCCGCAGCCCGGACAGGCAGCTCAGGCTCTTGGCGTTGCGTTCGAATTTCCGGCAAGCGGCGTCGCGGATGAAGCTGATGCGCAGCGGATTGATCCGGTGCAGCGGCGCCATCTTGCCGGTCGGGTCCCACCATTCGGCCGACAGTTTGGAGAATTTGGCGATCTCGGCGGGGTCGACGGTCGACGCCGGCGCGCCGGAGGTCTCGTTTTGCAATGCCATGGCGGTTCGCCGTGCTCCCAGATTCGTGTTCGCGCCGTCGCGGGCACCTCAAGCTGGCCCCTGGTTCCGTCACGGGGCCGTTCGGTTGTTGCCCGAAACCGCGCCGCTGTGTATACGCGCCACGCGGCTGCCGACTGGCGGATTCCGCGCCATCCATACTCGTTGTCTGCAGGGATTGCACTATTCGTCATGGGCCGGCTGGTGATGAAATTCGGCGGCACGTCCGTCGCCAATATCGAGCGCATCCAGAACGTCGCGCGCCATGTCAAACGCGAGGTCGACGCCGGCCATGAGGTCGCCGTGGTGGTGTCGGCGATGGCCGGCAAGACCAACGAGCTGGTCGCCTGGTGCACCGAAGCCTCGCCGATGCACGACGCCCGCGAATACGACGCGGTGGTGGCGTCCGGCGAGCAGGTGACGTCGGGCCTGCTGGCGATCGCCTTGCAGGCGCTGGGTATCCAGGCACGGTCCTGGCAGGGCTGGCAGCTGCCGATCCGCACCAGCGACGCCCATGCGTCGGCCCGCATCGTCGATATCGACGGCAGCGAGATCATCAAACGGTTCGGCGACCGCAAGGAAGTGGCGGTGGTGGCCGGCTTCCAGGGCATCAATCCTGAAACCGGCCGCATCACCACGCTCGGCCGCGGCGGCTCCGACACCTCGGCGGTGGCGATCGCGGCGGCGCTGAAGGCGGACCGCTGCGATATCTACACCGACGTCGACGGCGTCTACACCACCGATCCGCGGGTGGTGCCGAAGGCCAAGCGGCTCGACAAGGTGGCGTTCGAGGAAATGCTGGAGCTGGCCTCGCAGGGCGCCAAGGTGCTGCAGGTCCGCTCGGTCGAGCTCGGCATGGTCTACAACGTGCCGATCTTCGTGCGGTCCTCGTTCGACAAACCCGAAGACATCGATCCGCACGGCACGCCGCCGGGCACGCTGATCTGCAGCGAGGAGAAAATCATGGAGAACCACGTCGTCACCGGCATCGCCTTCTCGAAGGACGAGGCCCAGATCTCGGTCCGCCGGATCGAGGACAAGCCGGGGGTGGCGGCGTCGATCTTCGGACCGCTGGCGGACGCCAACATCAATGTCGACATGATCGTCCAGAACGTCTCGGAAGACGGCAAGACCACCGACCTGACCTTCACGGTCCCGGCGGCGGATTTCGCCCGCGCCAAGCAGACCATCACGTCGGCGCAGGACAAGATCGGCTACGCCCGATTCGACAGCGAGACCGATGTCGCCAAGGTCTCGGTGATCGGCTCGGGGATGCGTAGCCATGCGGGCGTCGCAGCCCAGGCTTTCGCTGCTCTCGCCGCCCGCAACATCAACATTCGGGCGATCACGACCTCGGAAATCAAGTTCTCCGTGCTGATCGACGCGGCCTATACGGAGCTCGCGGTGCGGACGTTGCATACGTTGTATGGATTGGATCAAGTTTAGAACAATTTTGTAGTGATTTAAGACGGCGCGCGGCGCAACGCGCGGCCGCCGATGGCAGGCGTTTTGCTTGGCAAATCAAGCCTCAATTCGCTATACGGCCTGAGGGCGTGCGGCGTCGGCGAGGCGGCTGAAGAGCCGGTTTGTGTTGCGTTGCGAAGGTCGGATCGGGCGGCGTGAAGTGGCCTGCTCCGGCTCGCGTCGAGACCGGCGGACTCGCTGCCGGTCACGTTTGCGGCGAAAGGGATTGTCGCCGGCGCCGTTATCGGCGGCGGTGGGTCATTTCAGGGGAGATGTCGGCACATGCGGAGCACGTCGGGCGGCCCCCGCGTCTTGCTGAGACGGCTCCGTGAAACCATGGCGGAGCAAGTCTCCGCGCAGGAACGGCTGGACAAGATCGTCGTGCTGATCGCCGCCAACATGGTGGCGGAGGTGTGCTCGACCTACGTGCTGCGCGTCGACAACACGCTCGAACTCTACGCCACCGAAGGTCTCAACCGCGAAGCTGTGCACCAAACCGTGCTCAGCGCTCATGAAGGCCTCGTCGGTCTCGTCGCCTCCGAAGCGACCCCGCTGAATCTCTCCGACGCGCAAAGCCATCCGGCGTTCTCGTTCCGCCCGGAGACCGGCGAAGAAATCTATCACTCGTTCCTCGGCGTGCCGATCCTGCGCGCCGGTAATACGCTCGGCGTGCTGGTGGTGCAGAACCGCGCCAAGCGCACCTACGTCGAGGAAGAAGTCGAGGCGCTGCAGACCACCGCGATGGTGCTCGCCGAGATGATCGCCTCGGGCGAACTCTCGGCGCTGGCGCAGCCCGGCGCCGAGCCCGCGGCGCGGCATTCGATCCACAAGACCGGCGCGGTGCTGTCCGACGGCATCGCGCTCGGCCACGTCGTGCTGCACGAGCCGCGCGTGGTGATCACCAACTACATCGCCGAGGATCTGCCGAAGGAAATCAAGCGGCTCGATACGGCGCTCGCCAATCTGCGCTCCGACCTCGATCGCATGCTCGAGCGCGGCGACGTCGCGGACGGCGGCGAGCATCGCGACGTGCTCGAAGCCTATCGGATGTTCGCCAACGACCACGGCTGGTCGCACAAGCTGCACGAGGCGGTCGCGACCGGCCTCACCGCCGAAGCCGCCGTCGAGCGCGTGCAGTCCGATACGCGCGCCCGGATGCTGCGTTCGACCGATCCGTATTTGCGCGAGCGGCTGCATGACCTGGAAGACCTCGGCCACCGGCTGATGCGCCAGCTGGTCGGCCAGAACCACGCGCCGTCGCGCGAGCAGCTGCCCGAGAACGCCATCCTGATCGCGCGCTCGATGGGCCCGGCGGCGCTGCTCGACTACGATCGCAAGCGGCTGCGCGGCCTGGTGCTCGAAGAAGGCACCGCCAATTCGCACGTTGCCATCGTGGCGCGGGCGCTCGGCATCGCCGCGGTCGGCGAAGTGCCGAACGCGCCGGGCATCGCCGATCCGGGCGACGCGATCATCGTTGACGCCACCTCCGGCTCGATCTACGTGCGGCCGTCGTCCGAGATCGAGGCGGCCTACGCCGAGCGGGTGCGCTTCCGCGCGCGGCGGCAGGCGCAATATTCGGCGCTGCGCGACCGGCCATGCGTCACCAAGGACGGCCAGCCGGTCGACCTGATGATCAACGCCGGCCTGGCGATCGACCTGCCGCATATTGAGGACACCGGCTCGTCGGGCATCGGCCTGTTTCGCACCGAACTGCAGTTCATGATCGGCCAGAGCCTGCCGCGGTCGAGCGATCAGCTCGCGCTGTACCGCGCCGTGCTCGACGCTGCCGGCAGCAAGCCGGTGACGTTCCGCACCCTCGACATCGGCGGCGACAAGGCGCTGCCGTATATGGAAACCGTGGTCGAGGAGAATCCGGCGCTCGGCTGGCGGGCGATCCGACTCGGACTCGATCGCCCCGGCCTGCTGCGCAGCCAGATCCGCGCGCTGCTGCGCGCCGGCGGTGGGCGCTATTTGCGCATCATGTTCCCGATGGTGTCCGAAGTCGCGGAGTTCGACGCCGCCAAGTCGATTGTCGAGCGCGAGCTGACCTATCTGCGCCAGCACGGCCACACGCTGCCGGAGCGGGTCGATGTCGGCACCATGGTCGAGGTGCCGGCGCTGCTGTATCAGCTCGACGAACTGCTCAAGAAGGTCGACTTCGTCTCGGTCGGCTCCAACGACCTGTTCCAGTTCCTGTTCGCGGTCGATCGCGGCAATTCCAAAGTGTCGGATCGATTCGACACGCTGTCGGCGCCGATCCTGCGGGCGCTGCGCGACATCGTCCGTAAGGCCAAGGCGGCGAAGCGTTCGGTGTCACTGTGCGGCGAGATGGCGTCGCAGCCGATCGCCGCCTTGGCGCTGATCGCGATCGGTTATCGCTCGCTGTCGGTGTCGGCGCTGTCGCATGGACCGGTCAAGGCGATGATCCTCGAACTCGACGCCGCCAAGGCCGAGGCGGCGATTTCGCCGCTGCTCGATCAGCCGGCAGGCAGTGTCTCGATCCGCGAGAAGCTCGCGGAATTTGCCGAGGCGCACCGGCTCCCCTTGTAGCGATGCTGTCGTGACGACGCCGTCGTCCACCGCTTCGCCGTATCCGCTCTCCGAGACCAACCCATGTCCAACCTGCCCGAAGCCAAGCTCGACGTTCTCCTCGCGCACCACGCCTCGCTCGAAGCCCAACTGGTCAGCGGCGACGTCGGCGCGGCCGACTACGTGCGTATCACCCGCGAGTTGTCCGAACTCAATCCGCTGATCGAGGCCGTGAAGGCCTATCGCGAGGTGCGCGACGAACTCGGCGAGATGGACGAATTGCTCGAAGATCCGGACACCGAGCCGGACATGCGGGCGATGGCCGAGGCCGAGCGCGACGCGCTCGACGCGCACCGCGATGAATTGATCCAGCAGATCCGCGTCGCATTGCTGCCCAAGGATGCGATGGACGATCGCAACGTCATGCTGGAAATCCGCGCCGGCACCGGCGGCGACGAGGCGTCGCTGTTCGCCGGCGACCTGTTCCGGATGTACGAGAAATTCGCGGCGCTGCAGGGCTGGAGCGTCGAGGTGATTTCGGCCAGCGAAGGCACCGTCGGCGGCTTCAAGGAAATCATCGCCGAGGTGAAGGGCCGCGGCGCCTTCGCCAAGCTCAAATTCGAATCCGGCGTGCACCGCGTCCAGCGCGTGCCGGATACCGAGACGCAGGGCCGTATCCACACTTCGGCGGCGACGGTGGCGGTGCTGCCCGAGGTCGAGGAAGTCGACGTCGACATCAAGCCGGACGATCTGAAGATCGAAACGATGCGGGCGCAGGGCGCCGGCGGTCAGCACGTCAACAAGACCGAGTCGGCAATCCGCATCACCCACCTGCCGACCGGCATCGTGGTGATGATGCAGGACAGCCGGTCGCAGCATAAGAACCGCGCGTCGGCGATGAATATCCTGCGCTCGCGGATCTACGACGCCGAGCGCCAGCGCGTCGACGCGGCGCGTTCGGCCGAGCGCAAGGAGAAGGTCGGCTCGGGCGATCGCTCCGAACGGATCCGCACCTACAACTTCCCGCAGGGCCGCGTCACCGATCACCGCATCAATCTGACACTGTACAAGCTGCCGCAAGTGATCGCCGGCGAAGCGCTCGGCGAACTGATCGATGCGCTCACCACCGAACATCAGGCGGCGCAGCTCGCGGCGCAAAGCGACGCGGCGTGAGCAGCGAGGCCGATGCGTCGCGTGATGCGGCCACGGTGACAAAAGCACTGAGCGGTCTGACGCTTGCGGTCGCGCGCCGCGCGGTCGGCAAGCTGTTCAGGGACGCCGGCCTCGATTCGCCCGATCTCGACGCGCGGCTGCTGGTCGGGGAGGCGACGGGGCTCGATCTCACCGGTCTCGTCAGACAGGGCGAACGTGTCGCCACGCCGGAGGAGGCGGAGCGTCTCGCGAGGTTTGCTGTCCGGCGGCTTGCCGGCGAACCGGTGGCGCGCATTCTCGGTCAGCGCGAATTCTGGGGGGTGCCGCTGCGGCTCGGCGCCGACACGCTGGTGCCGCGGCCCGACACGGAAACGGTCGTCGAAGTCGCGTTGGAATTTCTGCGCGCCGAAGCTCGTCCGCATCCGCGTATTCTCGACATCGGCACCGGCTCCGGCGCGATCCTGCTGGCGCTGCTCAGCGAGTGCCGCGACGCGACCGGTATCGCGACCGATATCAGCCTCGGGACCTTACGCATCGCTCGTACCAATGCGGCGGCGCTCGGCCTGTCGGATCGCGCCCACTTTGTCGCCTGCGACTACGCGTCTGCGCTCAGCGGATCGTTCGACCTGATCGTCTCCAACCCGCCCTACATTCCGGCCGGCGACATCGCGGCGCTCGACACCGAGGTCCGCGACCACGATCCGCGCCGCGCGCTCGACGGCGGTGCCGACGGTCTTGATGCCTATCGCCGGATTGCCCCCGAATCGGTTCGGCTGTTGCGGGCCGGCGGCGCGCTGGTGGTGGAGATCGGGCAGGGCCAGGACGACGATGTCGCCGCCCTGATGCGAGCTGCCGGACTGACGGTTTCGGAGCCGCCGCGCGTGGATCTGGGAGGCATTTTGCGAGTTGTCTCGGGGCGCAAATCGACCGCTTAACGTCGGAATAGATTGCAAAAAACGCTTGGAAAATCGGCCGAGAGCGACTACGTTCCGGCCAGGATATCGGTCCAGCCAGACTGGTCCCGCGGGTCTGCGGTCATAGACCAGAAAAGAACAGAGTTCTTATCGAGGACCCCGGTGCCGAGGGGTTCCAAACCAGCGGATCGATTGAGCGCGGGGGCTTTGGATGAGCCGCGCTGCTCGCGACTGCGGAGCGAATGAAAGCCTGATTTTACGCTTGAAGAACTCACGCAAGCGAAGCTGAGCCTGCTATGGCGGGCTCGTGGTTGGGTCCGGCCGGCGCGGCACGGCGCGCTCCGGAGTTGGGGAACGCGTCTTTGTTGAACGCGACACGCGGTGCCGACGATACCGAGCGGGACATTCTGGCGGACGGACCGCCTGCGCCCTGCGGCGGCCGTGGGACGTCCATGCGCCCTGGCGACTGGCCGCGCGACGATGATCAGACTCCAGGGTGAACCGAACTCGGGCTCCACGGCGATCAGAGCCCCTTAGATACTCAGCACAATCGGGACATATCGGACTCGGTAAAAAGGTAAGACATGAGAAACGGGCAGAACAACAAGCGGCTGCGCAATCGGAATAACGGCGGCGGCAATAACAACAACAACAACCGGCGCGGCCAGAATCCGATGACCCGGGTGTTCGAATCCAACGGCCCCGATATCAAGATCCGCGGCACTGCCTCTCACGTCGCCGAGAAATACGTCCAGCTTGCCCGGGATGCGCGCTCGTCCGGTGATCCGGTTGCAGCGGAGAATTATTATCAGCACGCCGAGCATTATTTCCGCCTGATCGCCGCCGCGCAGGAGCAGTTCCGGCAGAACCAGCCGCAGCAGCAACAGCCGCGAATCGACAACGACATGTCGGATGGCGACGACGACGAGGGCGATTACTCGAATTTCGGCGCCGAGCCCGGTCTCGTTCCGGTGCAGCCTCAGCCGCAATACCAGCCGCGCGAGCAGCCGCAGTTCCAGCCTCGCGAGCAGCCGCAGCCGCGTGAGCATCGTCCGCAGCCGCAGTTCACGCCGCGTGCCGAGCAGCCCCAGCCGCAGCCGAGCGTCGATGCCGGCGTAGACCGCCTGCCGTCGTTCATCACTGGCCCGCAGCCGCAGGTCCCACCGGCGGCGTTCGAAGGCACGGGCGGCGGCGAACGCTTCCCGCCGCGTCGCCGCCGTCGTCCGCACACGCCGCGTGGCGAAGCCGCGGCCGCAGCAGCGCCTGCGCCGGCCGAGGATGCTTCGCGCGGCGAGTAAGCCGTCGCGTGCGTCCCGTCGGATATGGAGATCAAGGGTCGCGCTTCGGCGCGGCCCTTGTCGTTTCAGCGCGGTCGCAGCGGCAGGTCGGGGTCGTCCGCCTGCATCGGCGACGGCACCAATGATGGTTCGAGCGACGGGATCAGCCGGACGCGTTCGCGCTTGGCCGGGATCGGCCGGACGACCTGCTTGGTGGCTTCCACTACATGCACGCCGGCCAGAGGCAGTGACGTCGCGCCGCCGATTCGCTCCCAGGCCGGGGCCGAGCGCATCAGCCAGCCTTGCTCCAGCGGCGGCACGAACAGCGCTTCGCTCCAGCCGACCGGGGTGAACCAGGTTCGGCGTAGCAATTCGGAGATCTGCGAACGCGAATACGGCCGGCCATGGCCGAACGGTGTGGCGTCGGTCCGCGCCCAGACACCGCGGCGATTCGGCACCACAGCCAGCAGCCGCCCCGACGGCGCCAGCACGCGCCAGACTTCTCGCAGCAGCGCCTCGGGATCGTCGGACATCTCCAGCGCATGCACCAGCAGGATGCGGTCAACGGCGGCATCGGGCAGCGGCAGCGCGCGTTCCTCGACCAGCGTCGACAGCGTCGCGCGCGCCGTCGGCCATTTCAACACGCCCTGGGCAGCCGGCATGAAGGCGATGCAGCGCTCGCAATTGTCACGAAACAGCCCGAGATACGGGGTCGGATAGCCGAGCCCGAGCACGCGCTGGCCCTTGGCGTCTCGCCATCGTTTCTGGATACCGCGATTGATGAGGCGCCGCGCGACCACGCCGAGCCGGCTGGAGTAGAATTCACGCAGGTTGACCACATCCATCGTCATAAGCAGCTTTTACCATGCCGACGTCGCGTCCGGCAAAGCGGCCTTGTGCAGCGGAGGCCTGCGGGCCTTCCCGCGTTTCATCCGTCATGCCGTCCGTGATAGACTATCGTCGTGTCGACCGGCGACCGCCGCGTGGGTGGCGTCCGGTCCAATCCCGGGAGAATTCATGGCCGCCGACATCCGCATCGTTCCCTGCCTGTCCGACAATTTCGGCTATCTGGTCCACGACCCGGCGACCGGCGCCACGGCGTCGATCGATGCGCCGGAAGCCGCGCCGCTGATCGCGGCGCTGGACAAGGAAGGCTGGAAGCTGACGGATATTCTCGTCACGCATCACCACGGTGACCACGTCGGCGGCATTGCCGAGTTGAAGGCCAAGTATCAGTGCCGCGTGGTCGCGCCGCACGACGCCAATGCCAAGATCGCCGACGTCGACCTGCGGGTCGAGGAAGGCGACGTCGTCAAGGTCGGCGGTCTGTCGGCGCGCGTGCTGGAGACGCCCGGCCATACCCTCGATCACATCTCCTACGTGTTCGACGACGACCGCGCGCTGTTCGCCGCCGATACGCTGTTCTCGATCGGCTGCGGGCGGGTGTTCGAGGGCACCTATCCGATGATGTGGGAGTCGCTGCTCAAGCTGCGCGAGCTGCCCGACGACTTCAAGCTGTATTGCGGCCACGAATACACCGCCTCGAACGTGAAGTTCGCCCTCACCATCGAGCCCGACAACGCCGCGCTGCAGGCGCGCGCCAAGCAGGTCGAGCAGCAGCGCGCCGCCGGTCAGCCGACCATTCCGGTGACGCTCGGCGAAGAGAAGCAGGCCAATGTGTTCCTGCGCGCCGACGTGCCGTCGGTGGCCGCCGCGGTCGGCCTGGCGGGCGAGAGCGCCGCCGATGTGTTCGGCGAGATCCGTGAGCGCAAGAACAACTCGTGATCGAACCGACGCTGACCGCCGCGGAAGTGATTGCGCGGCTCGATCTCAAGCCGCATCCTGAAGGCGGTCATTATCGCGAAACTTTCCGCGACCCGCGCTGCGACCCGACCGGCCGCAGCTTCTCGACCGCGATCTACTTTCTGCTGGCGCGCGGCGAACGCTCGCACTGGCACCGCATCGACGCGGTCGAGATCTGGCACTACTACGCAGGCGCGCCGCTGACGCTGGAAATCGCCGACGATGACGGCGCTCGCACGCTGACGCTCGGGCCAGACGTGGCGGCGGGCCAGTTGCCGCAAGCAATCGTCCCGCCGCACGCCTGGCAGGCGGCGTCGGCGGCCGGTGACTGGACGCTGGTGGGCTGCACGGTGGCGCCGGGCTTCGATTTCGCCAATTTCGAAATGGCACCGCCGGGCTGGGAGCCGCGGCGGACATAGGCCCGTAGAATGGGTTAGCGCGAAGCGCGCAACCCATCGCTGCGAGCGCGTGCGCGAAGTGATGGGTTACGGCGCAATGCGCCCAATCCATCCTACGAGTTCCGTGTTTGCGGGCACTGCCTTGACACACTCACTCCCGTCATGCGCGGGCTTGACCCGCGCATCCATCGCGCGCGCCAGCGCGCTATGACAGCTTTTTTCCGAAGAGGATGGATTGCCGGGTCAAGCCCGGCAATGACGATGGAGGCGGTGAGGGCGAGCGGCCCGAGCGAACGGGTCCGCAGCTGATTACGTCGCCTTGTCGGCCAGAAACGCCTCGACCTCCGCGCGGCTCGGGCACGCGAACGCCCCGCCAGGCCTTGTGCATTTCAGCGCTGCGGCGGCGGAGGCGAAGCGAAGGGCGTTGGGGATGTCCTGGCCTTCGCTGAATGCCACTGCGAAGCCGCCGTGGAAGATGTCGCCGGCGCCGAGGGTGTCGACGACGTGCACCGGGAACGCGGGCGTCTCCTGGAATTGCTGCTGATCGTCGAGCCACAGCGTGCCCTTCGGCCCTCGCGTCACCGCAACGAAAGCGTGGGTCAGCGCCGCGACCTTCTTCAGCGCCGCTTCGTCGTCTTCGACGCCGGCGGTGGCGTGCAGCGCTTCGGCCGAGAAGATCAGATGCGACGAAGCGGTGAGCAGGCCCTGGTTGAGCGACATCGCGCTGTCGATATCGACCACCACCGGAATGCCGCGCTTGCGCGCCTCGGCGCACAGCGGCGTCGCGAAGCCGGCGCAGCGGCTCTCGATCATGATGGCGTCGCAGTCGGCCAAGAGCTCGTCGGCACTTGGTAGCTGGACGTCCCACAGCTTCGGATCGCGGAAGGTGACGATGGTGCGCTCGCCGGTCGGATCGACCAACACGGCGGAGATCGGCGTCACCAGACCGGGCATGTGGATCAGCCCCGAGGTCGCGATGCCTTCCTCGGCGAGCTTGTCGAAGATGAAGCGCGACGCTGCTTCGTCGGCGTCGCCCATCGGCCCGCACATCGTCGCCGTGCCGCCGAGCCGGGCGATGCCGATGCCCGCGTTGAGCGCGTTGCCGCCGCAGATTTCCTGATAGGCGCTGGCCGGCACCTTGTAGCCGCGGCCCGGCACGGCCTCGACCCGGAAGGTGAGGTCGCGCACCGGAATGCCGATGCACAGTACGCGCGGATTGGGCTTGGCGGTATGGGTCATGAGTGTCCTTCCAGCCAGCGGCCGACGAGGTGATGCGCGATCGCGAATGGATGCGGTCCGGCCAGTCCGTCCGGATGCTCGCGCTTCATCATCAGCGTCGCTTCTTCGCGCGAGAACCAGCGGGCGTCTTCGAGCTCGGTGAGATCCACGGTGATGTCCTCACTGGTCGCGGTCGCGGTACAACCGATCATCAGCGAGGATGGGTAAGGCCAGGGCTGCGTCATGTAGTAGCGCACGTCGGTGCAGCGGATACCCGACTCTTCGAGGATCTCGCGGCGCACCGCGTCCTCGATCGTCTCGGCCGCCTCGACGAAGCCGGCGAGGCACGAATACATCCCGGGCGGGAATTGCTTCTGGCGGCCGAGCAGGCATTTGTCGCCCGCCGTCACCAGCATGATCACCACCGGGTCGGTGCGCGGGAAATGCTCGGCCTTGCAGCTCGGGCAATCGCGCTTCCAGCCGCCCTGCGACATCGATGTGCGGGTGCCGCAATTGGCGCAGAAGCCGTGGCGCTGATGCCAGTTGACCAGCGACTTTGCCACCGCGATCGCAGCAAGCTGATCCGGCGGCAGCACGCCCTGCATCGCCATGCCGCGCAACTCGGCGAGACCGGCGTCGGGCCGGCCGATCAGCTTCTCGGCCGCCGGCGCGCCGATGCCCATGCCAAACACCGCAGCGCCATCGCGCAGGCCGAGGAAGATCGTGCCCGCATTGGCGCCGAGCGAAATCGCTTCCTTGATGGTCAGCAGCGCGCGGGTGCCGCCGTCCTCGTGCTTCACCAGCAGCGAATCGCGATGCACCACATAGGCGCGGGTGTCGCTCTTGTCTTCCATCGCCATCAGCTTGGCGTCGTTCATGCGCAGATGCGCGGCGCGGTCGAGGCCATTGCTGACGAAGGCCGGCTGGCCCAGCGGAAACGCACTGCTCATCGGATCACCCCAGCCAAATCTTGCGCCGGAGCGCGCTGATGAATTGTTGCACTTCTTCCGGATCGTGCGGCAGCGGCGGCATCACGCCCCACACCGGGCGCGGCCATGCGGCATCGCTGGAGCGTCGCGCAATGATGTGGACATGCAGCTGCGGCACCATGTTGCCGAGCGCCGCGATGTTCAGCTTGTCGCATTTGGTGATCTCCTTCAGCGCGCGACTGACCCGGGAGATCTCGGTCATCAGCTGCGCCTGCTCGACCTCGTCGAGATCGATGATCTCGGTCGCGCCGGCCCGGCGCGGCACCAGCAGCAGCCAGGGGTAATGCGCGTCCTTGATCACAAGGACGCGGCTGAGCGGCAAATCGCCGATGTTGATGGTGTCTTTTTCGAGCTGCGAGCTCAGCGACCAGTCGGAGGACATTGAGGTTCCATCGGCCCGTTGTGGGCGGGCTCTTGCGTGCGGTGGGGCGCGTCCGGACGCATCCATATCAAGCCGGCCGCGGCGGCGGAAGCGGCGGGACGCGCCGGGGACGTCGCCTGGCGCATGTCGGCTGCGCGCCGATCCGGGCATTTCTGCCTCGGTTTAGCCGAAGGTCCAAAGCCCGGCGGGGCCGCTTGCATTCGGCCGGGTTTGGCTCCAAATAGGGACCGGGAGATTGGCGGTGGACGAGCCACTCGCCAACCGGGTCAGGTCCGGAAGGAAGCAGCCCTAACGAGGTCCGGATCGGGTCGCTCGTCAGTCTCCTACCTGTTTTTCGGCCGCGCGCCGGCCGTTCGAAGGTGGTGGTTCCCGGCGTTCGCCGGGCCTGCGTGGGGTGATCCGGTCAGCCGCATGAACCTGCCCCGCCGTCACCCCGCTGCATTCCGCAATCCGGCCCCGACACGCACAGCATTGCGGACTGACCGATGAGCGATTCTGGCGTTCCCGCCGACAATCCGACGTCTCTGCCCGCAACCGAAGCGGCCGCTCCGGCCGGCGCCTATCGGGTGCTGGCGCGCAAATATCGTCCCAATAGCTTCGAGGATCTGATCGGCCAGGAGGCGGTGGTCCGCACGGTATCGAATGCGTTCGACACCGGCCGGATTCCGCAGGCCTGGATCCTCACCGGCGTCCGCGGGGTCGGCAAGACCACGACGGCGCGCATCCTGGCGCGCGCGCTGAATTACGAGATGCCGGACGGCTCGGTGAAGGGGCCGAGCATCCACATGCCGGTGCACGGCGTGCACTGCAAGGCGATCATGGAAAGCCGGCACATGGACGTGCTGGAGATGGACGCCGCCTCGCACACCGGCGTCGACGATGTCCGCCAGATCAACGACAGCGTGCGCTATGCGCCGGCCAGCGCGCGCTACAAGGTCTACATCATCGACGAAGTCCACATGCTGTCGACGGCGGCGTTCAACGCTTTCCTGAAGACGCTGGAGGAGCCGCCGGAGCACGCCAAATTCGTGTTCGCCACCACCGAGATCCGCAAGGTGCCGGTGACGGTGCTGTCGCGCTGCCAGCGCTTCGACCTGCGCCGCGTCGAGGCCGATGTGCTGATGACGCATCTCGGCAATATCGCCCGGAAGGAAGGCGTCGAGGTCGAGCCGGAAGCGCTCGGCATCATCGCCCGTGCGGCCGAAGGTTCGGTGCGCGATTCGCTGTCGCTGTTCGATCAGGCGATTGCGCATGCGGCTGGCCTGGTTCGCGCCGATGCGGTGCGGCAGATGCTCGGGCTTGCCGACCGGACGCGCGTGATCGAATTGTTCGACGCGCTGGCGCGCGGGGACATCGCTGCCGCGTTCGCTGAATTCCGCGACCAGTACGACACCGGCGCTGATCCGGTGGTGGTGCTCAGCGATCTCGCCGAATTCGTTAATTTCGTCACCCGCGTGAAGATCGTGCCGGCGACCGCCGACAACGTCGCGTTCGGCGAGACCGAGCGGCTGCGCGGCCGTGAGTTCGCCACCAAGCTGTCGATGCGGGTGCTGTCGCGGATGTGGCAGATGCTGCTGAAAGGCATTGCCGAGGTGCAGGGCGCGACACGCCCGGCCGCGGCCGCCGAGATGGTGCTGGTGCGGATCGCCTATGCGGCCGATTTGCCGACGCCCGACGAGGCGATCCGGATGATCGAGCAGGGCGGCGGCGGGGCGCTGCCCTCTGGCGGCAGTGCGCCGCGTGGCGCGCCCCCTTCTGCGCCGTCCGCGATGGCGTCGGCGCAGTCGAATTACTCCGCGCCGGTGGCGATGACCTCGCGCGGTTCAACGATGAGCCAGCCGTCGATGGCTCGCCCGCAGCCGAGCGCGGCCGCGGCGCCGCAGCCCGATCCCGGCGTTCTCAAGATCACCACCTTTCCGCAATTGGTCGCACTCGCGTCAGAGAAACGCGACGTCATGACCCGCATGGCGCTCGAAGCCGACGTGCGGCTGGTGCGAATCGAGGACGGCAAGCTTGAAATCGCGCTGGAGCGCACCGCCTCGCGCGCTCTGGTCAGCGACCTCGGCCGCAAGCTGGAGCAGTGGACCGGTCGGCGCTGGACCGTGGTGATCTCCAACGAAGAGGGCCAGCCGACGCTGCGCTCTCAAAACGAAGCGATCAAGAACGAGCGCGAGCGCGCTGCCGAGAACGATCCGAGGGTGCAGGAAGTGCTGGCCCGCTTCCCCGGCGCCAAGGTGCTGGAGGTGCGGCGGCTCGCCGCCGAGCCGGCCGAGACCGATGCTGCTATCGAAGGCGCGGTCGAGCCGGCCGAGGAAGACGACGACTTTTAAGTATTCAAATCTGAGAGGAACCGATCATGGCTGATTTTCTCGGCATGATGAAGCAGGCCGCGCAGCTGCAGTCGAAGATGAAGGCGATGCAGGACGAACTCGACCAGATCGAGGTCGAGGGGCTGTCCGGCGGCGGACTCGTCAAGGTGCGGATGACCGCCAAGATGGAAGTGCGCGGGATCTCGATCGATCCGTCGCTGGTGAAGCCGGACGAAGTCGGCGTGCTGGAAGATCTGGTGATCGCGGCGCTCGGCGACGCGCATCGCAAGGCCGAAGCCGCCATGCAGGAGAAGATGAAGGCGCTGACCGGCGGGCTCGGCCTGCCGCCCGGGCTCGGTCTGGGCTAGTCTTCCCAAAATACCGATTCGCAATCTCACGTCGCCGACCGGCAGCCGCCGCCGCGCCTGCCGCCGCTTTGATTCACCGACACGAATGGTGCCGTCCCGATGGCGATTGCGGTCGCAGGCCCCGAAATCGAACGTCTGATCCAGTTGCTGGCGCGGCTGCCGGGCCTCGGACCGCGCTCGGCGCGGCGCGCCGCGCTGCATCTGATCAAGAAGCGCGATGCGCTGATGGGGCCGCTCGCCGCGGCCCTGCAGGTCGCGATCGACAAGATCCAGGTCTGCAAGACCTGCGGCAACATCGACACGCAGAATCCCTGCACGGTCTGCACCGATCCGCGGCGCGATCCGTCGATCATCGTAGTGGTGGCCGATGTCGCCGATCTTTGGGCGCTCGAACGCGCTTCTGCCACGAACGGCCGCTACCACGTGCTCGGCGCCACGCTGTCTCCCCTCGACGGCGTCGGTCCCGACGATCTGACCATCGATGCGCTGGTGGCGCGTGCCCATGATCCCGCGGTCAGCGAGATCATCCTGGCGCTCAACGCCACCGTCGACGGCCAGACCACAGCACATTACGTCACCGACCTCCTGCAGGACGCCAACGTGAAAGTGACGCGGCTCGCCCATGGCGTGCCGGTCGGCGGCGAACTCGACTATCTCGACGAAGGCACGCTGTCGGCCGCGATGCGGCAGCGGACCTTGTTCTGAACGAACCGGAAGTGGACCCGATGATCGACCGACTGCTCAAGCCCTCGCTGATTCTCGCCGCGCTCGCCTGTCTTTCGACCTCGCCTGCGGCGGCGCAGGGCACGGACAGTCAGGCGGCGTTGCCGAAGCCGACCGCCATGAAGGTGGGCGGCTTGCTGACCGGCGAACTCACCGCGATGCGGTCGAAAGCGAAAGCCAAGAAGGGCCCGGTGTATCAGCTCGTCAGCGAACCGCGCCGGCTGCCGCCGCCGGCCGGTCTGTGCAACCTCGAGAATGGCCCCGAGACATTCCAGATCGTCCCCGCCGGCGACGCCCAGGCGGCGCAGCTCAAATCCCACCTCGGCAAGCAGGTCTCGCTGAAAGTCGACGCCGTCGCCTGCGCCGAAGAAGCGGGGCAATACAGCGAAGCGGTCGTCACCAAGTGGAGCTTGGTGAAGTAAGCGGCAGGTCTTCATCGGTATCCGTCATTGCGAGGAGCGTAGCGACGAAGCAATCCAGCTCCATGCACGGCGCTGGATTGCTTCGCTGCGCTCGCAATGACGTGCGGAGATGTCTTCGCTAAACCCTCACCGGACCAAGCGCCGCGAAATGGCCGCGGCGTTGCAGCCAGGCGAGTAGCACCAGGCTCGGCGCCGCGACTGCGACGCTGATCATGAAGAACAGCGGCCAGCCCGTCGCCTGCGCCACATAGCCAGCGCCGGCTGACAAGTAGGTCCGCCCTACCGCTGAGAGCGCCGTCAGCAGCGCGTATTGGGTCGCGGTGTGCAGCGGGTTCTGGCACAGCGCCGACAGGTACGCGACGAAGATCACCGTGCCGATCGCGCCGGTGAAATTCTCCACCGAGATCGCCAGCGCCAGCGCCCATTGGTTGACGCCGACCGTCGACAGCCAGGCGAACGCCAGGTTCGACACCGCCTGCAGCACCGCGCCGATCCACAGACTCGTCACCAGCGAATAGCGCCGCGCCAGATAGCCGCCGGCGAAGCCGCCGATCAGCGTCGCGGCGAGGCCGACGCCTTTGACGATCGCCGCGTAGTCGTTGCGGGTGAAGCCGAGGTCGATCACGAACGGCGCCGTCATCGTGCCCGAGAACGCGTCGGTGAACTTGAACAGCACCACGAAGGCCAGTGCCGCCAGTGCATCCTTGCGGCCGAGAAATTCCGAGAACGCCCCGACCGCGGCGCGCATCACCCGGGTGAAGGCGCTGTCGGCGCTGGTCGCCGCCTCGGCGCGAACCGAGGCCTCCGGTTCGGTGGCGAGCAGCGCCGTCACGGTGCCGATCAGCACCATCGCCGCCATGGTGACGTAGCCCCACATCCAGGCGGTGGCGCGCGTCACGCCCGTGCCCTCGTAGGCGCTGACCAGGAACAGCACGCCGGCGGTCGAGATCAGCATGCCGATCCGATACGCCGCCACATAGGACGCCATGCCGGCGGCCTGCTCGTTTTCCGGCAGGCTCTCGACGCGAAAGGCGTCCACCACGATGTCCTGCGTGGCCGAGGCGGCGGCGACCAGCAGCGCGCCGAGCGCAACGAACACCGGCGCGCGCGCCGGATCGGTCAGCGCCAGCAGCAGGATCGCGGCGATCAGCAAGAGCTGCGTCGCCACCAGCCAGCCGCGGCGGCGACCGAACAGCCGCGACAGCACCGGCACGTGCAGCGCGTCGACCAGCGGCGCCCAGATGAATTTCAGCGTGTAAGGCGTGCCGACCAGCGCGAACAACCCGATGGTGCCGAGATCGACGCCGGATTCGCGCATCCACACCAGCAGCGTCGAGCCGGACAGCGCCAGCGGCAGCCCCGACGAGAAGCCGAGAAACAGCACGATCAGCACGCGCGGCTGCAGATACACGGCAAACGCCTCGCGCCAACTCGGCTTAGGCGCTTCGCCGGATGCGACTGAAGGGGCGGGCGGGTTCTCTGCAGAGGTCATGCCAAAGGCCTAGCAGATTCGAGGGCCGCCGGGCATTCCGCCCCCGCGTTGGGGGTCGGCTGCAGCTGCAGCTGCAGCTGCGGTTGCGGCATGGCGTGGCCTCGGCGGTGGGGTCGGCGTCGCCATCTGCGTCCACGCCTGCATCGGCGGTTCGCCAGCATGTTGCTCGAGGCCGTCACCGCACCATCACCCGTCATCGCCCGCGAAAGCGGGCGACCCAGTAACCCGTGCTTCTATTAGGGCGCGGAGCGGATCCCCGAGGCGGCTTCGTCGCTGAGCAAGCAACGCTCTGGGATACTGGGTCACCCGCATTCGCGGGTGATGACGGTGGCAGTTGGGGAGCGGCCTCAACTCGACGCGACCTCGTCGATCTTGAAGGCGCGGGAGCCGAACAGTTCGGTGCGTTCGGGGGCGAGTGGCGCCTCGCGGCTCGCTGTCGAGGCGGGCGCTGCCGGCGACGCCATCGGCGCAGCGGCCTCGGGTGCCGCAAAGTCCAGTTCTTCGATCCGTGCGGCGCGGCGTTCGATCTTGTCGGCGGAGACCAGGATCTGCCGGACATCCTCGCTCGCCTGGCCGAAATGCGTCTGCAGCTTGAGGACGCGCTCGCGCAGCCGGGCGAGATCGTCGCCGAGGCTGAGCACTTCGGTGCGGATCTGATCGGCGGCGTCGCGCATCCGCGCGTCTTTCAGGATCTGCTGCATCACCTGGATCGCCAGCATCAACAGCGACGGCGACACCAGCACCACGCGGGCCCGATAGGCCTTCTGGATGACGTCGTCGAAGCCGTCGTGAATCTCCGCATAGACCGACTCCGACGGCACGAACATCAGCGCCGTGTCCTGGGTTTCGCCGGGGATCAGATACTTGCCGGCGATATCGTCGACATGGCGCATCACGTCGGTGCGCAGCTGCTGCGCGGCGGCTTTCTTCTCCTGGTCGCTGCGGGCCTCGCGCAGCGCCGTCACCGCTTCGAGCGGAAATTTGGCGTCGATGCACAGCGGTCGCTGATCCGGCAGCAGCACCACGCAGTCCGGCCGCTTGCCGGTCGACAGCGTGTACTGAAATGCGTAGCCGCCTTTCGGCAGGCCGTCCTGCACGATCGACTCCATCCGTGCCTGGCCGAACGCGCCGCGCGCCTGCTTGTTGGCCAGCACGTCGCGCAGCGTCGTCACCTGGTCGGTGAGTTCGGTCAGATTGTCGTGGGCGCGGTCGATGATGCCGAGCCGCTCGTGCAGCGCCTGCAGGCTCTGCATGGTGTAGCGCGTGGATTGGGTCAGCGAATGGCCGAAGCGGTGGGTGACGCTGTCGAGCCGCTCGCTCATCGCTTTGGCCATTTCGGCTTGGCGCCCCGCCAGCGCCCGGCCCATCGCATCGACCCGGCCATTGGCTTCGCTCTGATAGCGGATCAGGTCGGACAGCCGCTGCTCCAATTCGGCGGCGCGGCGGGCCTGCGCCAGCGTGGCGGCATTGCCGCCCTGCAGGCCGCGCGCGATCACGGCGGCGATCGCCAGCAGCACCAGCAGCGCCATCGCCGCCATGCCGACCAGCGCGGCGCCAACGCTGACGGGCGTGTCGCCCACTACAAACAGCACGTCGTTCATGCACAGACCCTAGCAGACGGAATCGCCTGTGCGAACGAAGAGAGAACATTAAACTGAATAGAGTTTTAAGCGTCGCCACGCCGAAAGTGGCAGGCCCTCCGGTCGGCCCCGGATTGACCGGGCCGCCGCCGCGCCTTAAATCGCCGCCATGGCCCTGCGCGAAATCATCATTCTGCCCGACAAACGGCTGCGTGAAATCTCCAAGCCCGTCGCTGAGGTGACGAGCGAGATCCGCAAGCTCGCCGACGATATGTTCGAGAGCATGTACGACGCCCCCGGCATCGGGCTCGCGGCGATCCAGATCGCCGAGCCGGTGCGGCTGATCACGATGGATCTGGTCCGCAAGGAGGGCAACGGCGCCAGCGAGCCGAAGGCCTTCATCAATCCCGAGATCATCGGCGCCTCGCAGGAGCTGAACGTCTACGAGGAAGGCTGCCTGTCGATTCCCGAATACTACGCCGAGGTCGAACGTCCCAAGACGGTGCGCATCCGCTACATGGACCTCGACGGCAATGTGAAGGAAGAGGACGCCGACGGCCTGTTCGCGACCTGCATCCAGCACGAGATCGATCACCTCAACGGCGTGCTGTTCGTCGACCACCTGTCCAAGCTGAAAAAGGCGATGGTGGTTCGCAAGTTCGAGAAGGCTGCCAAGCGCGGTATCAAATACGTCTGAGCGCTCGCGCAGCTGACCGGCCGGCGCGTTACGGCGCGCGGCCCTCCGTTGGCCAGACCGGTCCGGGACACTCACGCCATGCCGCTTCGCCTCGTTTTCATGGGTACGCCCGAGTTCGCGGTGCCGACGCTGATGGCGCTGGCGGCGCATGGCCACGACATCGCGGCGGTGTATACGCGCGAGCCGAAGCCGGCCGGGCGCGGCATGAAGCTGCAGGAAAGTCCCGTCGCGCTCGCCGCGCACCGGCTGCAGGCGCCGGTGCTGACGCCGAAGACGCTGCGGACCGACGAAGCGCTCGCCAATTTCCGCGCCCATGAGGCCGACGCGGCCGTGGTCGTGGCCTATGGCATGATCCTGCCGCAGGCGATTCTCGATGCGCCTCCACTCGGCTGCTACAATCTGCACGGCTCGCTGCTGCCGCGCTGGCGCGGCGCCGCGCCGCTCAACCGCGCCATCATGGCGGGCGACGCCGAGACCGGCGTGATGGTGATGAAGATGGACGCCGGCCTCGACACCGGCGACGTCGCGATGGCCGAGCGCATTGCCATCACCGACGCAATGACCGTCACGGACGTCCACGACGCGCTGGCGCAACTCGGCGCCGACCTGATGGTGCGGGCGATGGCGGCGCTGGAGCGTGGTCAGCTGCAACTCACCAAACAGCCTGACGAGGGCGTCACTTACGCCGCAAAGATCGACAAGGCCGAAGCGAAGATCAATTTCGGCCAGCCGGCCCGCGCGGTGCTGCGCCACATTCACGGCCTGTCGCCGTTTCCCGGCGCCTGGTGCGAACTGCCGATCGAGGGCGAAGCGGTGCGGATCAAGGTGCTGCGCTGCGCGCTCGCTGAAGGACGCGGCGCGCCGGGCGAGGTGCTGGACGATCAGCTCACCATCGCCTGCGAGAGCGGCGCGATCCGCATCACGCAGCTGCAGCGCGCCGGCAAGCAGCCGATGAGCGCCGAAGAGTTTTTGCGAGGCACGCCGATCGCAAAGGGCGTCCGGGTGGTTAGCTGAGCATATTGCACAGCGTCATGCGCGGGCTTGACCCGCGCATCCATCCTCGAAACAAATCTTTCCTGAACGATGGATTGCCGGGTCAAGCCCGGCAATGACGCCGAATAGGTTGCATGCCCCGCTACAAACTCACCATCGAATATGACGGCGCGCCGTACTGCGGCTGGCAGTTGCAGCCGGCGCTGCCGTCGGTGCAGGGCGCACTGGAGGCGGCGGCGCTGGCGACCTGCGGCGAGGCGGTGCGGGTGCACGGCGCCGGCCGCACCGATGCGGGTGTGCATGCGCTGGGGCAGGTGGCGCATCTCGATATCGAGAAGCCGTTTCGTGCCGACAAACTGCGCGACGCGCTGAACGCGCATCTGCGGCCGAATCCGATTGCGGTGCTGGCGGCCGAGATCGTGCCGGAGACGTTCGAGGCTAGGTTCTCGGCGATCCGGCGACACTATCGCTACCGCATTGCCAACCGCCGCTCCAATCTGGCGCTCGATCTCGGCAAGGTCTGGCGAGTGCCGAAGCCGCTCGACAGCGACGCGATGCACCGCGCCGCGCAGGTGCTGATCGGCAAGCACGACTTCACGACGTTTCGCGACACCGAGTGTCAGGCCGCCTCGCCGGACAAGACGCTCGACGTGCTCGACGTCGTCCGCAACGGCGACGCCGTCGATATCATCACCAACGCGCGGTCTTATCTGCACAGCCAGGTCCGCTCGATGGTCGGCTCGCTGGTGTGGGTCGGCGAAGGCCGCTGGACCGCGGACGATCTTGCGGCTGCACTCGCGGCGAAGCGACGCTCCGCCTGCGGCCCGGTCGCGCCGCCGGAGGGGTTGTATCTGGTGCAGGTGGATTACTGAGGCGCGCGAGTACCACGCGTCCTCACCTCTCCCCGCGTGCGGGGAGAGGTCGACCGGCGAAGCCGGGCGGGTGAGGGGGCGTCGCCGCGAAGCCGAGCTTCAGTGCCTGGGGCGCCCCTCACCCCACCCCTCTCCCCGCAAGGGCGGGGCGAGGGAGTTCGCTGTGCGCGTAGTGGCACTGCGGCCCACACTTGGAGAGTCAGGCGAAATATCGCTCCAGCACGCCGCGATAGATTGCGGTCAGCTGCTCGAGATCGCCGACCGGCGTGCGTTCGTCGATCTGGTGCATGGTCTGGCCGACCAGGCCGAACTCCACCACCGGGCAATATTTGGCGACGAAGCGGGCATCCGAGGTGCCGCCGCCGGTGTTGAGCTCGGGCGTGCGGCCGGTGACCTCGGCGATCGCGCTGCTGACGACATCCGTGAACGCGCCGGGCTTGGTGACGAACACATCCGCATTCGACGGCAGCCACTCGATCCGCGCGCGGATGCGGTTGCCGCACGCCGCCGCCAGCCGCTGCTCGACCAGCGCCTTCAGCGAATCTTGCGTGTGGTGATCGTTGAAGCGGATGTTGAACTTGGCGCGGGCCTGCGCCGGGATCACGTTGGTGGCCGGATTGCCGACGTCGACCGAGGTGAATTCGAGATTGGACGGCTGAAACTGCGGCGATCCATTGTCGAGCGGCTCGCCGTTCAGTGAGGTGATCAGCCTCGCGATATCCGGCACCGGATTGGCGGCGCGGTGCGGATAGGCGACGTGGCCCTGCGTGCCGTCGACGATCAGCACGCCGGACTGTGATCCGCGGCGGCCGATCTTAATCGTATCGCCGATCGCCTCGACATTGCTGGGTTCGCCGACGATGCAGTGATCGAAGGTCTCGCCGCGCTCGGCCGCCCATTGCAGTAGCTTGACGGTGCCGTTGACGGCGACGTCTTCCTCGTCGCCGGTGATCAGGAACGAGATCGAACCTTTCGGCTTGCCGCCATTTGCCGCCAGATAGTCCAGCGTCGCCGCCACCGCACAGGCGATGCCGCCTTTCATGTCGACCGCGCCGCGTCCGTAGAGCAGACCCTCCGCGACGTCGCCCGAGAATGCGCCGTGTGTCCATGCGCCGGCTTCGCCCGGTGGCACCACGTCGGTGTGGCCGGCGAAGCAGAGATGCGGCGCGCTGGTGCCGATCCGCGCATAGAGATTGTCAATGTCGGCAGTGCCGGGCTCGGAGAAGGTGACGCGATGCACGGCGAAGCCGGCGTCGCTGAGCAGCTTCTCCAGCACGCCGAGCGCGCCGGCATCGGCCGGCGTCACCGACGGACAGCGTAGCAGGTCCTGCGCGATCGACAGAGCAGTCGGAAGAGTCATCAGATGACGGCGCCCTGCGGTTCCAGCGGATCCGGCCCGTATTGGTTCGGGCCGCGCGTGCCGCGCAGGCAGCCGAGCTCGACAAAGCCCCAGATCGCGATGCCGAGGCCGATCAGCGACAGCGCCAGATTGGCGCTGCTGTCGCCCATCGTCGTGCCCGAACCGCCGCCGAGGCCCGGCCCGAACCAGAACAGCACAATCCACCAACCGCTCTTGTCGCGGTCGTGCAGACGTTTGATGCCGGTGGCGAGAAACGCCCAGGTCCCGGCGATACTGAGCGCGATCGCGACCGCCCAGATCAGCAGCGCGCCGCCGGCGAAGCGGAACAGATTGTCCGGATCGAGGCCGCCGAGCCAGATCAGTGCGATGCTGCCGAACACGACCCAGACCGCGACGTTGAGCAGACCGACCAGCCAGTACTTGGCGCGGTTGATCCGGCCCTGAAAACTGAACAGCAGTGTGGTCCAATCCATCGTCGCCTCCCCAAGGTGGTGCGCCGGCGATCAGTCTCGCAGCAATTCGTTAATCGAGGTCTTCGAGCGGGTGCGCTCGTCGACGCGCTTGACGATCACCGCGCAGGCGGTGGCCGGGCCGGGATTGCCGTTCTTGAGCGGCTTGGCCGGCATCGTGCCGGGCACAACCACGGCGTATTCGGGCACTTCGCCGACGAAGGTCTCGCCGGTCTCGCGGTCGACGATCTTGGTCGAGGCGCCGAGGAACACGCCCATCGACAGCACCGCGCCTTTGCGGACGATCACGCCCTCGGCGACTTCCGAGCGCGCGCCGATGAAGCAGTCGTCCTCGATGATCACCGGGCCGGCCTGCAGCGGCTCCAGCACGCCGCCGATGCCGACGCCGCCCGAGATATGCACGCGCTTGCCGATCTGCGCGCAGGAGCCGACCGTCGACCAGGTGTCGACCATGGTGGCTTCGTCGACATAGGCGCCGAGATTGACGAAGGACGGCATCAGCACGACGTTCTTGGCGATGAACGCCGAGCGGCGCACGATCGCGCCCGGCACCGAGCGGAAGCCGGCCTCGCGGAAGCGATTCTCGCCCCAGCCCTCGAA
Organism: Rhodopseudomonas sp. AAP120; assembly: GCF_001295845.1. Classification (GTDB taxonomy): domain Bacteria; phylum Pseudomonadota; class Alphaproteobacteria; order Rhizobiales; family Xanthobacteraceae; genus Rhodopseudomonas. The sequence goes on from NZ_LJIC01000158.1 coordinate 87,431, forward strand.
CTTCGACGGCACCTTGTCCCACCAGCTCGCGCCGCCGGGACCGCCGGAGATCGGGCTCATATCGTTGAGCCGGAACGACAGCAGCACCGCCTTCTTCAGCCACTGATTGACCTTCCAGGTGCCCGACGCATCGCGCTCGGCAACCCGCGCCTCGCCCTTGTCGAGCAGCTCCAGCGCCCGCTCGACCGCATCCCGCACCTCGCCCTTGGTCGAAGCCGTGACCGTGTCACGCGCGTCGAAGGCGGCGGTAATGGTGGATTCGAGAGCGGAGAGCGACATCGGGAGGTCCTTGGGCGGGATTCGGGGAGATTTGCCCGGTGTTGTCCGGATTCGGTGCGCGGGAGTCAAGGCGCTCCCGCACCCCTCTAGGTCATCGCCCGGCTCGTCCGGGCGACCCAGTGTGCCAAAGCCTCAAATGTGAATCGCTACCGCCCTGGAATACTGGGTCGCCCGCTTTCGCGGGCGATGACGGCAAAGGGTGGGGCGACGTCGTTGCTCACGGGCCAGCGGCCGCGTCAATTAGTTGCAAGGCGCTGCCCCACACTCTGACGTCATCGCCCGGCTTGACCGGGCGACCCAGTATCCCAGAGCATCTGCGATGGGAGAGGGCGATGCGGCAGTTCTATGTCTACATCCTCGCCAGCCGGATCGGCGGGACGCTGTACATCGGCGTCACCAATGATCTCGTTCGTCGTGTTGCCGAGCACAAGTCGAAGCAGGTCCCAGGCTTTACGAAGCGGCACGACGTGGGCCGCTTGGTGTATTTCGAAATCTTTGAGGATGTCGAAGCCGCCATCCACCGCGAGAAGCGGCTCAAGAAATGGCCGCGGGAGTGGAAGGTTCAGTTGATCGAAAAGTACAATCCGGATTGGATTGATCTCTTCTTGGAGATTGCCGGTGTGCAATAAGCCAATGCACTGGGATACTGGGTCGCCCGGTCAAGCCGGGCGATGACTTTGATTCTGTGGTTACGTCCCGGCTCACCGCAAGCTTAACCCTGCCAAGAATCCCGTCAGATCATCCGTCACATGGTCCACATGGGCGGCGTCGCGGCCCTCCAGTTCCCAGTCTTCGCGGACGACCTGCTGGCTGCCGTCGGGGACGACCAGGACGGTCGTCATGCCGAGCTGATGCGGGACCGCGAGATTGCGGGCGAGGTCTTCGAACATTGCGGCTTTGGCCGGATCGACGCCGTGCAAAGTGAGGAAGCGGTGATAGGTCTGCGCCGCGGGCTTCGGCTCGAGTTCGGCGGCGACGATGTCGAACACCGCTTCGAAGTGATGGCCGATGCCGAGGCGCTCCAGCACCTTGCCGGCGTGGGCGACCGAGCCGTTGGTCAGGATCAGCTTGCGGCCGGGCAGCCGCGCAATCGCTTCGCCCATCGCCGGATTGGGCTCCAGCGGCGAGTGATCGATGGCGTGCACATAGGCCAGGTAATCGTCGGCGCTGACGCCGTGCTCGGTCATCATGCCGCGCATCGTCGTGCCGTAGCGCTTGTAGTAGTCCTTCTGGATGCGGAACGCCTCGTCGGGCGTCACCTTCAGCCAGTCGGCGACGAAGTCGCGGATCCGCACGTCGACCTGCTGCCAAAGATTGACGTGATGCGGGTACAGCGTGTTGTCGAGGTCGAACACCCAGGTCTCGACGTGATCGAAGCCGCGTGAACCGAGTTGCATCATGGCGTGGTGAACCTGAGTGTCTGGCCGCCGCGGGACATGTCGACCGGCGCGAAGCCGACGGCACTCAGCCCGCGCGCCGAGCAGTCGCCCTGCTCGCTGATTTCGAATTTGCTGTCGCGGGTGCACAGCAGCGTCGCGCCGCCCCAGTTCAGCGCCTTGCCCTTGATCAGGATCGGGCGGGCATTGTCGTCGACCGCTTCGGCGAAACTGAACACGCGCTTCGGCTGCGCGGAGAGGTCGGGGCGCAGGCATTTGCCGGGCTCGACCCGGTACCAGCCACGGCTGGTGATGGTCTTGCCGTCGTCCTCGGCGACTGCCGCCATCAGCCGGCTCTTGGTGTCGTTGCACCAGGTCAGCCCGGTGGCGGACGGCGACTCCACCGCCTTGATCAGCGTGTCGAAGAAATCCGGTGCATTGGCGGCGTCGGATTTGAGGCCGCTCTTGCGCAAAAAGGTCGAAAGGGCCGCCTGCGTCTTCGGGCCGTCGACGCCGTCGATCGGCGTGGTGTCGTAGCCGGCGATGCCGAGCAGGCGCTGAATGCCGGCGAGCCGCGCCTGCTCGTCGTCATATTCGCTGTCCTCGGCCAGATACGCGACGAGGTCGCCGTCGTCGTTCGGCTTCGGTCTGATCTCGGTGAAGGCGGCGAGCGTCTGGCTGCCGCGGCACTGCCGCGCGGCGGCGATGACGAAATTGTCGGAGGCGATGCACAGCCGGTCGGTGCCGTTCTGCGGAATCGGCGAGGCTCCATACAGCGCCAGCGCGCGGGCGTTCAGCATGATGCGGTCGGCGGTGAGTGCGCCCTGCAGCACGACGCGGCATTGCGCCGGATCGATCCTGAACCAGCCGCGCGTCGCCGTGCTGGCCTTGTCGTCGATCCCGATCGCCGCCTCGATCACGTAGCTCATGCGATTGCACAGCTTGAGATCGGCGCGGGCGGCGGTGGCGAGGGTGAGTAGTGGGAGTAGAGTTGCGACGAAAAGCCAGGCGTGCCCCGGATGCAGCGCAGCGCGCCGCCCTTCGCGGCGTGGTGCGCTGCTGATCCGGGGCTCCGGTTTGTGGGGCTGGGCCGAACCGGGGTCCCGGGTCTGCGGGGCAGCACTTCGTGCTGCGCCGCGCCCGGGACACGAACTGGTGGCCGTTGTGCCCGCCATCACTTGTGGATCAGCGTGCCGGTGCCCTGGTTGGTGAACAGTTCGAGCAGCACGGCGTGCGGAACCTTGCCGTCGAGGATGACGACGCCTTCGACGCCCTGTTCGAGCGCGTAGATGCAGGTCTCGACCTTGGGGATCATGCCGCCCGAGATGGTGCCGTCGGCAATCAGCTTGCGGGCGTCCTTGATCGACAGTTCGGGGATCAGCTTCTTGTTTTGGTCGAGCACGCCCGGCACGTCGGTCAGCAACAGCAGCCGCTTGGCCCGCAGCGCGCCGGCGACGGCGCCTGCGAAGGTGTCGGCGTTGACGTTGAAGGTCTGGCCGTCGCCGGAGCTCGCCAGCGGCGCCAGCACCGGGATCAGCTCGTGGCCGATCAGCTGGTTGAGCAGCGTCAGGTCGACCTTTTCGGGTTCGCCGACGAAGCCGAGGTCGATCACTTCCTCGATGCGCGAATCCGGATCGACCATGGTGCGGGTCGCCTTGGTGGCGGTGACCATGTTGCCGTCCTTGCCGCACAGGCCGACCGCCTTGCCGCCGGCCTCGTTGATGTAGCCGACCAGCTGCTTGTTGATCGAACCGGCCAGCACCATCTCGACGATCTCGATGGTGGCGCCGTCGGTGATGCGCAGGCCGGCGGCGAATTCGGACTTGATGCCGAGTCGCTTCAGCATGGTGGCGATCTGCGGTCCGCCGCCGTGCACCACCACCGGGTTCACCGCGGTCTGTTCGAGCAGCACGATATCGCGCGCGAACGCCCTCGCGGTATCCTCGGCGCCCATGGCATGGCCGCCGTACTTGATGACGATGGTTTCCTCGTCGTAGCGCTGCATATGCGGCAGCGCTTCGGACAAGATCCGGGCCTGTTCGAGCGGGCTGATGACGGCGTCGGTCATTGAGCGGGACTCTCGCGATGGTTCTGGGCGGGCTGATTCTGAGACTGGGAGGCGCGACGCACCGCTAGCATTTCGGCGCGGCCGATCCTAGAGCGGACCTATGCGCGCCGCGCTGCCGCCTCAGCGGCGCGGCGCCAGTGCCCCGGCGAGTCCCAGCAGCAGCCAGCTTGCGATCAGCAGCGTGCCGCCGGTCGGAGCGGCCATCGGGAACAGGCCATGGCCGGCGAACTGGCGGAGCGTCAGGTCGCCGGCGAACAGCGCGGTGCCTACAACCAGGCCGAACGTCGCGGCGAGGCCGGCAATGCGGTGGACCAGCCCGCGTTCGGCCAGCAAAGTCGCCGCCAGCACGGCGCTGGCATGAAACAGCAGCATCGACGAGGCCGGGCCGAGCCGGCCGGCATCCGGCACATGTGCGGCGGCGGCCGCCAGCGCCACGCCGGCGGCGCCGAACAGGCCGGCGATCACGATCAGCACGCGGGTCAGCCCGGTCATCAGCGGCGCTCGTCGAGCAGGCGGATCATCGCGGCACGCAGCTCCGGCATGCCGGCACCGGTGCGCGACGAGGTCGCGAGCACTTCGGGGAAGGCGGCCGGATGCTTGGCCAGCGCCGCCTGGGTGTCGGCGACGCGCTGGGCGAGTTCGGCGGCCTTGATCTGGTCGGCCTTGGTCAGCACGATCTGGTAGCTCACCGCGGATTTATCCAGCGTCTTCAGGATGTCGAGATCGACGTCCTTGAGGCCGTGGCGGCCGTCGATCAGCACATAGACCCGGGCCAGCGTGGCGCGGCCCTGCAGGAATTTGTGAATCAGCGTGGTCCACGACGCCACCTTGGCCTTGGAAGCGGCCGCATAGCCGTAGCCCGGCATGTCGACGAGGCGCAGCCCGGCATTGGGTGGGCCTTCGAAGAAGATCAGCTCCTGGGTCCGCCCCGGCGTGTGCGAGGTGCGGGCCAGCGCGTTGCGGCCGGTGAGGGCGTTGATCAGGCTCGACTTGCCGACATTGGAGCGGCCCGCGAAGGCGACCTCGACGCTGTCCATCGGGGGCAGGGTTTCGATCGACGGCGACGCCCAGATGAAGTGCCAGTCGCCCGCAAACATCTTGCGGCCGCGTTCGATCAGGTCGGGATCGAGGGTGTCGGTCATGCGGCTTCGCTCTGATTCGGTCGGATGATGCTACGCCCAAAAACGTGGATGGCCGGGACGAGCCCGGCCATGACGTGGTGTTGCTGAGCTGTCGGACACGCGGCGACCTAAGCGGTCTTCTTCTTCTTGCTGAACGACGATTTCAGGTTGTCGAACAGCTCCACCTTGACGCCGTTGCGCCGCATGATGAAGGCCTGCTGGGCCACCGAGAGCGTGTTGTTCCAGGCCCAGTAGATCACCAGACCGGCCGGGAAGTGCGCCAGCATGAAGGTGAAGATCACCGGCATCCAGGCGAAGATCATCTGCTGGGTCGGATCCGGCGGCTGCGGATTGAGCTTCATCTGGAACCACATGGTGAAGCCCATCACCAGCGGCCAAGCGCCGAGCACCAGATAGTGGCCGAGCACCGGGATCGAGGTCGGATCGAACGGGATCAGGCCGAAGAGATTGAACAGGTTGGTCGGGTCCGCCGCCGACAGGTCCTGGATCCATCCGAAGAACGGCGCGTGCCGCATCTCGATGGTGACGAACAGCACCTTGTACAGCGAGAAGAACACCGGGATCTGCAGCAGCACGGGAAGACAGCCGGCGACCGGATTGATCTTCTCCTTGCGGTAGATCTCCATCATCTCCTGCTGCTGCTTCATCTTGTCGTCCGGATGACGCTCCTTCAGCGCAGCGAGCTGCGGCTGGATCGCCTTCATCTTCGCCATCGAGGCGTAGGACTTGTTGGCGAGCGGCAGGAAGATCAGCTTGACCAGCACCGTCACCAGCAGAATGGCGACGCCGAAATTTCCGACCAGATGGAAGAAGAAGTCGAGCGCCAGGAACATCGGCTTGGTGATGAAGTAGAACCAGCCCCAGTCGATCAGCAGGTCGAAATGATTGAGCCCGAGCTGCTGGTTGTAGCCGCCGAGCCCGGCCAGTGGGAAATTGAGGCCGACGACGCGGGCTTCCTTGGCGCCGGCGAACAGCCGCGCGGTGGCAGTCGCGGTGCCGCCGATCGGAACCGTCTTGGCGTCTTCAAGGTAGTCGGTCTGGTAGGTGCGGGTGGCGCCGACCTGGTTCGACGAGAAGCGGGCCTGCAGCTGCGCGTTGGTTTCCGGGAGCAGCGCGGAGGCCCAGTACTTGTCGGTGATGCCGAGCCAGCCATTGGTGACGTTCTTGAAGTCCACCACCTTGGCTTCGTCTATCTTGGCGTAGGTCTTTTCCTGGAGGCCCTGGTCGCCGAGATAGCCGATCAGGCCTTCGTGCAGGATGTAGTAGCCCTCGACATGCGGCGTGCCGTGGCGCGAGATCAGCGCGAACGGATACAGCGTCACCGCGGCGCCGCCGGTGTTGGTGACGTCGTCCTTCACGGTGAACAGATAGCGGTCGTCCACCGCGATCTGGCGGCGGAACGTCAGGCCCTCGCCATTGTCCCACTTCAGCGTCACCGGGCTCGACGGCGTCAGCGCGCCGGAGCCTTCCTGCTCCCAGACCGTGGTCTGGTTGGGCAGCTTCACGTTCGAACCGGCGGCGCCGACCCAGCCGAACTCGGCGTAATAGGGATTGGCGCTGCCCGACGGCGAGAACAGATGGATCGGGGGCGACTTCGGATCGACGGTTTCGCGGAACTGGTTCAGCGAGAGATCGTCGATGCGGGCGCCCTTCAGCGACAGCGAGCCGGACAGGCGCGGCGTTTCGACCTTGATGCGCGGTGCCGCCGCGATGGCGGCGTCACGGCTCAGCGCCGGGGCATTGGCGGCCGGCGCATTGGTGGCGCCCGGCGCGGTGGGGGCTCCCGGCACAGCCGGCGCTTCTGGCGCGCCCGGCGTGGTCGCGGCGGGCGGCGTCTGCGTTTGCGCCTGCTGCTGCTTGGCGGCGGCTTCCTGCTGCTGCTGCGCCTGCTGGGCGGCGCGCTGCTTTTCCATCTGCGGGATGTTGAAGAAGTACTGCCAGCCGAGCAACACGAGGCCCGACAGGATGACGGCGAGGATGGTGTTGCGATTGTCGCTCATCGGCTCAGGTCTCGCTTCAATCCGGTTTCAACGACCGCCGCGCAATGCGGTCGAGCGCGGAGCGGAGATCGCCGAGCATGACAGCAAAGTCGCGGCTCAGCGCCGCGCGGCGGCCGACCAGCACATAATCGCTGTTCGGCATCATGGAGCTGCGGTCCGTGCGCTTCACCACTTCGCGCAATCTGCGTCGAATGCGGTTACGCTCGGTCGCGGTGCCAATCTTTTTGGTCACCGTATAGCCGACGCGGATCGGACCATCGTCGTCGCGGCGTCGGCTTTGCAAGACGAAGGCGGGCCCGCTGATCCGCGGCCCGTTGGCAACGGCGATAAAGTCCGCCCGTTGCCGTAACCGGTCCACGATCTGATCTCGGGAGGACCCGCTCAGGCGCTCAGACGCTTGCGTCCGCGAGCGCGGCGCGCGGCCAGCACTTTGCGGCCACCGGTGGTGGCGAGACGGGCGCGAAAGCCGTGGCGGCGCTTGCGCACCAGTTTGCTGGGTTGATAAGTCCGCTTCACGGCAAGTTCTCCGCTGGCCCGGTAAGTGCTTCAGAAGGTTGAGATAAGCCCGACAATGGGGCTCACGGATGAGCCGACCGCAGCCCATAATGAACCGCCCCGGGCGAGCCGGGCCATCGCGGACAGTTGGCGCGGCTTATACGGGAGCGACCTGTTCTCGTCAATTGCGCCGGATCGCGCTTTTGCCGCATCTGGAGCAGCGGGGGCGGACCGGGCGTTTTGAAACGCCGCGCTGCCCAAGGCGTAGATGATCGAACGGTAATTTGACCTGACGCGCACGCAGGCGCATCTTGACTTATATCATTTGTGCGCGATCGGCACGACGATGGAGGCGGCGGCAGCAGTGCAGCCAGCGGACCAAAAGCCTGAGACGCATGCCTGGCGGCGTGGCCTGGAGCCGAAGATCGGCTTGTCGGGAAAATTGCTGCTGCTCACGATTCCGCTGATCCTGATCGCCGAAATCCTGATCTATGTGCCGTCGATCGCCAATTTTCGCCTGAACCGGCTCAACGACCGCCTGGCCGCCGCCAATACCGCGGCGCTGGTGCTGGACGCCTCGCCGTCCGGCATGGTGCCGGATACGCTGGCCCGCCAGGTGCTGGACAGCATCGACGCCCGCGCGGTGGCGATCAAGATGGGCCAGCAGCGCCGGCTGCTCGCCAGTTCCAACCTGCCCACCACGGTCGACCATGTGGTCGACATGCGCAACGTCACGCCGTGGGGCGCGATCATCGACGCCTTCGTGGTGATGCTGGAGAGCGGCAACCAGACCATCCGGGTGATGGGCCCGGCCGAGGGCAATGCCCAGTTCATCGAGGTGGTGATCGACGAGGCTCCGCTGCGGGTGGCGATGTACCGGTTCTCCAGCAATCTGCTGCTGGTGTCGCTGACCATCACCAGCCTGACCACCGCGCTGATCTATCTGGCGCTGCATTTCCTGTTCGTCCGGCCGATGCGGCGGCTGACCGCCAACATGGTCAACTTCCGCCGCGATCCGGAAAGCCCGGCTTCGATCGTGATTCCCGGCCCGCGCGGCGACGAGATCGGCCTCGCCGAGCGCGAACTGTCCGACATGCAGCGCGATCTGGTGTCGATGCTGCATCAGAAGAGCCGCCTCGCCGCGCTCGGGCTCGCGGTCTCCAAGATCAACCACGATCTGCGCAACCTGCTGGCGTCGTCGCAGCTGCTGTCCGACCAGCTGTCCAGCGTGCCCGACCCGCGGGTGCAGCGCTTTGCGCCGAAGCTGGTGCGCTCGCTCGAGCGCGCGATCGCGTTCTGCCAGTCGACCCTGTCCTACGGTCGCGCCCAGGAGGCCGCGCCGGACCGCCGCATGATCCTGATCGAGCCGGTGGTGAGCGAGGTCCGCGAAACCGCCGGCCTCGCCGCCGATGGCGGCGTCAGTTCGATCACCTGGGTGACGGCGATCGAGCGCGGGCTGACGATGGACGCCGATCCCGACCAGCTGTTCCGGGTGCTGCTCAATCTGGTGCGCAACGCCGCGCAAGCGCTGGAGAGCCAGCCGCGCAGCGACGCGGCGTTGCAGCAGATCCGGATCACCGGCCGCCGCGAGGGATCGGTAACCATCCTGGAAGTCTCCGACACCGGCCCCGGCGTGCCGCAGAAGGCGCGCGACCATCTGTTCGAGGCGTTCCACGGCTCGGTGCGGGCCGGCGGCTCCGGCCTTGGCCTCGCCATCGCGGCCGAACTGGTCCGCGCTCATGGCGGTGAGATCAATCTGGTCGAGGGCACGCTCGGCGCCACCTTCCGGATCTCGATCCCGGACCGCCCTGTCGATTTGCACAGCCTGCGCCACGAACGCGCCCGCGCCTGATCGGCGCGCCCGCTTGCCTGCTTCGCGCCGTCCTGGGGCCCCGCCCGCCGTGCCACCTCTGGCCGGCGCTCTCCGGCGAGATGAAAAATGGGTGACAAAAAGAGCCATCCCGGCGCTTGCCAAGCCGGAGCGGAGCCGCTAGCTATGGCGGCCTTCGCAGCGGACACCGCTGCGGATCGCCGGCGGCTCCGGGTTCACCCTGCGAGACCGCGGCAAACGCGCCCGTAGCTCAGCTGGATAGAGCACCAGACTACGAATCTGGGGGTCAGAGGTTCGAATCCTTTCGGGCGCGCCATTTTGCCACGATTCAGAACAAAACGCGCGAACGCGAGGGCTCGGGCTTGCCGGCACCGTTCGCTTACAGGCTAGCGTTCCTTTTGGAAGTATCTCGGCGAAGCCGCTCTCACGGTTTTCGCCCGAAGTGCTGACAAGAGATCACGCACCGATCCGACGAAGCCGGCATGGCTGGTGTCGTGCAACGGGGCGTAGCTGTCGGCTCGAGCGAGCGGCGGTGCCAGAACGCGTACAGCGCGGGAGGAACAGCAGCGTCAATGCCGTCGCCACCAGCAGCCCTCCCATGATCGCGACCGCCATCGGTCCCCAGAAGCTCGATCGGCTCAGCGGAATCATCGCCAGGACGGCGGTGAGCGCGGTCAACACCACCGGACGGGCGCGGCGGACCGTGGCGTCGATGATCGCCTCGCCGCGCGGGTGGCCTGCAGCGACGTCCTGCTCGATCTGATCGACCAGGATCACCGCGTTGCGGATGATCATGCCGGCGAGCGCGATCAGGCCGAGCAGAGCGACGAAGCCGAACGGCTTTCCCGACACCAGCAGACCGGCGGCGGCGCCAATCAGCCCGAGCGGCGCCATCAGCAGAACGATCAGAAGCCGGGAGAAGCTCTGCAACTCGATCATCAGCACCACCAGCATGACGATCAGCATCGCCGGCATCACCGCGACCAGCGCGCCGTTGGCCTTGCCGGAATCCTCGATCCGCGCCGCCGAGTTCGATTCGGCTGTCCTTGGTGACGACGACGAGTTCGCCATAGGCCTCGTTGGGCAGTTCGGGATTGACGTTCAGGAGGAAGCGCGGCGGCCCCTTGCCGACATAGGTGCTTCAGGTCACGACGTCGTCGTCGCCTTTCACCAGCGCCTCGGCCTGCTGCGCGATCGCAAGGGTGGTCTCGATCGCGCTGCCGCCCGGCAGACGCAGCTCGACGAACAGTTCAGTGCGGTCCGAGGTCGGGAAGAATTGCTGCTGGATCTGGCCGAATCCGGCCAGTGACACTGCGAAGGCCGTGATCGTCACGCCGATCACCGTGAGCCGATGACGGACGCACCAACTCACTAACTTGCGAAACCAGCGATACACCGGCTTGTCGTAGATCGACGGCGCTGAACCGCCGTGGGGAGGGCGCGCCGGCAGCAATTGGAAGCCGAGATAGGGCGTCAGCAACACGGCGACCAGCCACGACGCCAGAAGCGCGATGCCGACCACCCAGAAGATGCTGCCGGCGTATTCGCCGGTGCCGCTGGACGCCATGCCGACCGGAAGGAAAGCGGACGAGGCCGTGCTGCGGCCTAGTGGCCCGTGGGAGCCTCCGTCAGAAAGGCCACGAGCATATCGGCCAGCATCCCGGGCTGTTCCTGCTGGAGCCAATGGCCGGCGCCGGCTACAAAATGGGGCGTTATCGGCTCTCGCGCGAGACGCGCACTCATCGCATCGATCGCGCCGACCGCCTGGAAGGCGGCCCAGTCTCCTTCACCCGCGACGAACAGCGTTGGACATTCGACCTGACGGCCGGCGAACAGCGCAAGACCGCGGGCCATGTCTCCTCGCATCGCGCTTCGATACCATTGCATGCCGCCCTGAAAGCCGGTCCGCGCAAATTCGCCCGCGACGACTGCCAGGTCCGCCTCGCTCAGCCACATGCATTGCTCGATCTGTTCTTTAGACGGCATGCTGGCGGCGGCGATCTCGGCCATGGTCTGGTCCGCGGGCATGACGTAGTAATAGGGCAGGCGGGCGAGTTGTTCGGCACTCGCGCCTTCGAGTGGGCGAGGACGATTGTTCGGCCAGTCGGCGCTCTTCTGGTGATAATAGCCGCGCAGCATGTCCGACACGCCTTGCGGGCAGTTCCACATATCGCCGTTTGCCTCGGGTCCTGCGTAGTAGAGTAGATAGTGTCGCCTCGGCGTAGGAAGCGCCAGGAGCGCGGCATGGATCGGATCGTCCGCCGGCGCTGCGCCGAGGCGCGCGCCGAGTGCGGGCGCTCCCGCAAAGGGGGTGCCGAGCAGAACCAGCCGCCGGAAAAGATCGGGCCGCACCAACGCGCAGGTGCCCGCGACGAGTGAGCCGAAGTCATGGCCGATGACAGCGTCCACTTGGTTCAGACCGAGCGCTCCCAGCAGCGCGACCATGTCGCCGGCCAGGTTGAGAACCGAATAGGGCTCGACGGCGTCGCTATAGGACACCGGCTCTGGTGTCGTCCGCCCATAGCCGCGCTGGTCGGGCGCGATCACATGATAGCCGTGATCCGCGAGCAGCGGCATGATCTGCCGCCAGCAGAAGGCAAGCTCCGGGAAACCGTGGAGGAGCAGGATGGCGCCCGCAGACCCCGGCGCTTCCCCAGCCTCCAGGATGTGCATCTGGAGACCATTCACGTTCTCCACGATCCGGGATCGTATGCCGGCTGGCAGTACGGCCTCACTCAGCGGATCGATCGAATGCGTCGCCATGGCTCTCCGTCCTGATCTTCCGTCCCGATATCAGCACCAGCGTTGGCTTCAGTCGAGAAACAGGCGAGGCCGATCTTGCTGACCGATCACCATGGCAATGCCGACCGCAGCGGCTGCCTCGGCTATCGACGCGTCCGCTCCGTCGCTCTGAATATCCGGGCGGTCGGCGAACCTCTGTAACGTTTGTTACAAAGTTTGCAGCAGCCACGGTGCTACGAGCGGCATCGGGCAAGACATTGGTCGCGGCCGTCGCGCCGCAATGATCGGGCAGGAACAGCCGGCCAAGACGGCACCGGACTTCAAAGGAGCGATTATGGATCTGGATCATCTTTGCTGCGGATCGATTTCACAAATTGCCCCACTGATTGAAGACAAATCCGTGTCGCCCGTCGAGCTGACCTCCGCGATACTCGCGCGTATCGAACGGATCGATCCTGAGCTTCATGCCTACGTGCATGTCGATCCCGAGCAGGCGCTCCGCGCGGCGAAATCAGCTCAGGCTGAAATTCTGTCAGGCAACTATCGGGGCCCGCTTCATGGCGTCCCGCTCGGCATCAAGGACATTTTCGACACGGTGACGATGGTCACCGAGTCCGGCTCGGCGCAGTTGCGCGGGCGCATGCCCAAGTCCAATGCTCACGTCGTCGAGCGCCTCGATGCCGCAGGCGCGATCATGCTCGGCAAGCAGGCGACGGCTGAATTCGCGTTTATCGGCTATCCGCCCGATGTCGCGCCGGCGCCTGTCAATCCCTGGTCGTCGGACAGAACGCCGGGCATGTCATCGGGAGGATCAGCGGTGGCCGTTGCGGCTTCGCTTTGCTTCGGCGCCTTTGGATCCGATACGGGCGGTTCGATCCGGTTTCCGAGTGCCGTGAACGGTATCGTCGGCCTCAAGCCGACATTCGGCCGGATCAGTCGGCGCGGTGTGCATCCGTTCGCCGCCACCCTCGATCATGTCGGCCCGCTCGCCCGGTCGGTAACAGATGTGGGCCTGCTCTACCGGGCGGTTGCCGGCCACGACGATGGTGATCCCTTCAGCGCCGCCGCTGAGGTGAGCGATCCGCTCGTGACGCTCTCCGAGGACGTCCGCGGCCTGCGCGTGGGCATCGATGTCCGCTATTTCGAAACCTATGCCGAACCGGAAGTCATCGAGGCAACGCTTGCGGCCGTCGCCAGGCTCGAAGCGAACGGCATGGCCGTGATCCCCGTCGATCTCTCAAAGATAGCAGAGGTCTGTCACCATTGGCTGGCTGTGGCAGGCTCTGAAGCCTTGCAGGCCTATGGGCGGGAGAGGTTTCGCCAAAACGGCGCTGTGTTCGGCAGGAATATGCGCGAACTCCTGACCGTCGGCGACCAGACGACTGCGGACGATCTGCTTCGGGCCGCAGCGGCGCGCCGGCGTACGAACACTTTGTTGGACATCGCGTTCCGGCAGGCCGATTATCTCCTGCTCCCAGGCATCGGCTCGCGCGTGCCGTCGCTTGCCATGATGGCGGCGGAGCCGGAAGTCCCCCCCGAAGCAGTCGCTGCCGCTATCGCCTTTTCCGCACCATTCAACTTCAGCGGTCATCCGACCCTGTCTCTTCCCAACGGAGTCGACGCGGAAGGGTTGCCGTTCGGCGTGCAGCTCGTCGCCCGGCCGTTCGACGAGGCCGGGTTGCTCAAGGTTGGCTATGCGACAGAACAGAGCGCGCCCAGCCTGACGCGCCCGCACGACTCCCGCGTCTGATACGCTGGCGTCGGGATTGGCTTCCGACGCTTGTTGCCATCACGCGACAAGGCTCGAACGCTGTTGCGCGGCGTCGCTTTGGCAATATAGATCGCAGCGCAGAGGGAAGCCCGACGGTCAGAGGAATTCCGCCTTGGCCTTGAGCCGATCGAGATGAAGGAGCTCGATCGATCCATAGTGCAGGGCGATCAAGCCTTCGGCGGCGAGGCTCTTCACGACACGATGGATCGATTGCCGCGAGACGCTCACGAAGGTGGCCAGTTCCGAGTGCGTCACCGTGACCATGAGCCGTCCTTGTGGATCGCGGCGGGCTAGTTCGAGAAGGCGAAGGACGATCTGGCTCGGGAGATCCCCAAGTTTGGCAGTCGCGACCTGGTTGCTCAACGTCCGCAACCGGCGTGCAAACAGTTGGAGCAGGGCGTTATCGAATTCCCGATGCTTCGTTCTCAGCTCATTGAAGGCAGCCGGGCCGACCACCTGGAGCTGAACATCGTCGAGTGCCTCGGCGGTTTGTGGGAGCGGATGGTCGAAGATCAGACTGCTTGCAGCGAGGCATTCGCCGGGTCCGAGCAGGCCGTAAATCATCTGATGACCATCGATACGCATCAGGGACAGACGAACCGTTCCTTCGAGCACGCGATACATCGCGCGCTCTGAATCGCCATGCTGAAAGATGAATCCGCCCGCGTCGACATGCCGGCGTACCGCCGCGGTGGCGACCGCTTCCCGAACCTCCGGCGACAGCCACTGAAAGATGTCCGTTTCGATACCAGGAGCCGGCGTACGTTCAATTGAGGTCGCGCGCCGATTGAGGCTCGCTCGCGGCGCAGAAGCCGAACGCCGGATCATCGTCGCCGCTGCATCTGATTTGGGGCGCACGTCGTCGACGCGTAGTTCTGAGTCATCAGGTGTAAACCGCAATCCAGGCTCTGAACGCTATCGACAGGATAACCTGCCGTCACGGAAATTCCAGTTATTGTAACAAGCTTGACAGTAGCATCCACCCGGGAAGCGTAAGCCAGCAGGGCGGTCACCCAATCTCCCCGCCCTCACGCCGATCGACGACAATCCCGGGAATCGACATGACAAAGAATTTCGAAAGCCCTTCGGACGCAGCCGTATTGGAAGCCAAGCATGTCTCTGAAAGGCCGTCGATCCTGCTGCTCAACGCCGCTGACGACGTCTTGATCGCGCTACGCCCGATTGCCAGGGGTGAGCTTTTGCGCGACGGCATCATCGCGCAGGACGATATCCCCGCGGGTCACAAGATCGCACGGCGCGCGCTGGCGAAGGGCGCGGAGATCAGACGATATAGTTCTTTGATTGGGGCAGCTTCAGCCGACATCGCGGCAGGCGCGCATATCCATCTCCACAATCTCGAGATGCTCGATTTCGCGCGCGATTACGCGTTCTGCTCGGAGGTGCGTCCGGCGCCGGTCGCTGCCGAAGCGCGCACTTTCGAGGGCATCGTCCGTGACGACGGGCGCATTGCGACGCGCAACTATATCGGCGTGATCTCGAGCGTGAACTGTTCTGCAACGGTCGCCCGCATGGTCGCCGATCATTTCCGTGGGCGCCTGGACGATTACCCAAATGTCGACGGCGTCGTTCCGTTGACGCACAAGCGCGGGTGTGGTCTCGACGCCAAGGTCGAAGGCGTCGAGGCGCTCCGCCGCTGTATTGCGGGCTATGCTGCGCATCCGAACTTCGCGAAGGTGATCATCATCGGCCTTGGCTGCGAAGTCGGTGATCTGACCGGCGTGCTCGGTGGCGCTTCGGGAGATGCGCTGGTCATTCAGCAGTCGGGGGGAACAGCGGCGACCGTTCGCGCAGGCATCGAACGTGTCGAGGCCTCTCTCGAACAGGCGAACAATGTCCGCCGCGTGCCGGTGCCGGTCAGCGAGCTGAAAGTGGCCCTGCAATGTGGCGGCTCGGACGGCTATTCCGGCGTCAGTGTCAATGCTGCGCTTGGTGTGGCAGTAGATCTCCTCGTTGCTCAGGGCGGCACCGCCATCCTGTCGGAAACGACGGAATGCTACGGCGCCGAGCACGTGCTGACCCGTCGCGCGATTAGTCGAGAAGTAGGTGAGAAGCTCGTCGCTCGGGTGAAATGGTGGGAGGAGTTTGCCTCCCGCAACGGGATGGTCATCAACAACAATCCTTCGCCGGGCAACAAGGCGGGAGGACTTACGACGATCATCGAGAAGTCGCTGGGTTCGATCGCCAAGGGCGGCACCAGCAATCTCATGGCGGTCTATGGCTATGCCGAGCGGGTGACAGAACGTGGGCTCGTTTTTATGGACGCGCCCGCATTCGATCCGGTCGGCGCGACGGCTCAGGTCGCCGGCGGGGCGACCGTCATGTGTTTCACCACCGGGCGAGGGTCCGCCTTCGGCTGCAAGCCGACCCCCTCTTTGAAGCTGGCCAGCAATTCCGAACTCGTCCGGCGGATGCCGGATGACATGGACATCAATTGCGGAACGGTCCTCGACGGAGAGGAAACGGTTGAAGCGGCTGGTGCTCGAATCTTCGAGGAAATCCTCCAGACGGCTTCCGGAAAACGAACTTGCAGCGAGCGCCTCGATTACGGCAACGAGGAATTTGCGCCTTGGGACATGGGAGTGATGCTGTAAGCCCGGCGTCGGCACGCGGGGCTTGATATTTCCGGCTGTTCGCGCTCGCCAAAGGCCATGTGAACGCCGTGAAGCGGCGGCTCCTGCATGGGGCAGATGCGTCCTTGGTCGATGTTGCGGGCGCTTGCCGGCTGGCGGCCGGCGGCGTCAAATGACGGTGTCGGATTCCGCTTCGTGGGCGCCGCATGTCAGGCTCTCTGCCGAACGTTCCTGCCAGTGAAGATCCCGATCGCTGGTATTGCACCAACATGGTTGGCGTGCCGGTCGGGCTGGTCGGCTCCACCGCGTTCAACCGCTGTCTGCGGCGGATCTCGATCCACGGCACGCGCGAAACGCATCCCGGATTGTTCCGGCTGCTCGCGGATTGCGACACGCAGGCTGCAGCAGCCGACGTGTTCGAGCATTACATGCAGATCGAGTTCGGACTCGGTCAGGCGCGCGACGGCGCGCCGCAGCGGCGCGCGACCAGCTATCTCGAGCTGCTGCGCGGTTGGGGCGTGGATGCCAATTGTCCGAAGGCAGCCGTGCTCAAGGGCTGGGTGGAGAGCCGGTTCGGCCTGGTGCCGATCTTTCATCGGCAGCGGCTCGGCCGGTTTCCGTCGCCGGGCTGGTCGGCTTATCTGCAGGACAAGACCGACAGCCGCTTTCACACCAACTGCATCTATCAGCAGTTCGATCTGCTGTACGAATATTGCCAATGGAGCATCCGGCACTTCAAGGCGCCGGGGCCGCGCTTCGTCCGGTTGTGGCGCGGCACCAACGCGATCGAGGAGCAACTCGTCGAGGGCGATGCGCGGCAGCCGGTGTGCACGGTGCGGCTGAACAATCTGGTGTCGTTCAGCGACTCCAGGGAGCGTGCCGACGAGTTCGGCGACTGGGTGCTGGAAACCGAAGTGCCGACCGTGAAGCTGCTGTTCTTTCCCGGCCTGCTGAGCGGCCACGTGCTGGGTTATGAAGGCGAGTATCTGGTGATCGGCGGTCGCTACAAGGTCCGTGCGCATCACGGCTGGTTTTGAGGACACACCGCTCCCCAGGTCATTCCGGGGCGCCCGCGTAGCGGGTGACCCCGGAATGACCTGCTCGGGGCAAAGGAGCGCGCTACGTGGTGCTCAGCCCGTCTCTCCCGGCTCCTCCGGCCGCGGATCGCCGAAGCCGTAGGCCTTGCCTTTGATGCTGTCGATGTCGATGCGGATCACTTTGGTGATGCCGAGTTTCTTGGGCGGATAGTCGAATGTGCGCTCGGTGAACCGGCTGACGATCAGGTCGAGCGCCTTCACCTTCTCGGCCCGATCCTCGACGAAGCTGGCGCGGCCGAAGCCGATTACGGTGCGATGCCGCGCCTCGAAATCGCAGGCGGCGTCGGCGGTGACCACGCCGTGTTCGGCCGTCACCTCGAAGCAGACGCGGTTGTTCTGCTTCAGGATCTCGATCTTGGTGCCGGCGCTGGCGGAGTGGAAGTACAGCGCCGTGCCGTCGAAGCCGTAGAACACCGGCACGAGAAACGGCACGTTGTCGCGCGCCAGCGCCAGATGCATCACCTTGTCGCCGGCGAGGATCGCGTCGATTTCGGCGCGATCGGTGATCTCGCGGCTGCGCCGCCGCATCGGCCGGTCGAGGATCGCGCTGGCAGGGTCGGTCATCGGAATCTCTCCTGGGATGGCGGCGGCGCCGTGCCGTCCGCGTGAGGAATCAGCAGGCGCAGCTGAGTTTGGAAGCGAGCGCCTTGACGTCGGTGTGCGCCATCGGCACCGGATAGCTCGGCGGCACGGACGCGATCCGTCCGAGCGCGTCGATGTGATCGCCGGGCAGGCCGCGGGCGTGTGCGCCGGCGATGATGAAGTCGAGATAGTCGCGGCTCGGCGGCCGCGGCGGACCCATCTCGGTCTTGCGATGAAACAGCGCGTCGTAGGCGGTGCCGTCGGCGCCGATCACTTCAGCCGGATAGTGGAAGTAGGAGCCGCCGCCGTCGAGCTTGACGCCCTGCCAGGCATCGAAGCGGTCGAGTTCGGTGGCCGACAGCTCGTAGAGCACGCCCCACACCTCCGCGCCGGGCTGATCGAGCAGAGTCTCCAGCCCGCTGTCCCAGATCGCGGAGTAACCGTAGAAGCCCAGCGCGTAATCGGCGAGGCGCGCGGTCGCGACCGGCTTCGGCTTGCACAGCCGCACCATGATGTGCTCCGGATTGAGCGTCGCCCCATAGGCGAACAGCAGCGTGGTCGGCCGGCGGGCCGGCTTCGGACGCGCGAGGGTCGTGAGCGGCGTGGTAAGCGTACGGGTCATGTCGCCTCTGCCTGTTGTTTCGGGGTGATGATCGCGGCGACGCCGAGCCCGGGCAGCTCCATGATCTCGGCGTCCATGGCGAGCGCGCGCATCGCGCGCGAGAACCAGCGCGGGATGTGGTCGCAGACGAGATCGAGCTGCCGGAACGGCGTGCCGGCCAGGAACGGGATCAGGATGTCCCAGGAATTCAGCCAGGGATCGTCCTGCAGCAGCCGCACCAGATCGAGCCGGAAGTGGCCGCTGTGCTCGTCGCCGACCAGCACCGGCCTGATGTCGTCGAGATCGCTGCCGTCCAGATGATGGCGCCGGCGCCGCGTTCGGCGCCGCTCGGCGCGAGCATCCTTGGCGGCCTGCTGCGCGCGCTCGTTTTCCTTGCGGGCGATGGTCTCGAGCTGTGTGAACAACGGACCGTGCGACTGCCAGGTCTGAATGCCCATCTCCTGCAGCAGCGAGTTGACCACGCCGCGCACGCTTCTGGAGAGAAACAGCCGGCAGTCTTCCAGCTCGGGGACCATCGCGGCAAGCGAGGCGTGGATCTCGGCAAGCCCATCGTCCGGGCGCAGGCCGAAGCGGATGGTCTTGCGAACCTTCCAGACCTCGCCGCTCAGCTCGAACAGCAGGATCGCGCCCTTGTCCGAAACTCTGGCGATCTCGCCCTCGGCGTCGACGTAAGCAGCGATCTTCATCGATGGTCCCGCGGCTCGGTTGGAGGAGGAGAGTCCGGCGGCGGACATGGCAAACCGCCGCCGGACCAGATCTTGAGCGTGGTCACCACACGTTCAGGATCCATTCGCGGTTCTTCTTGACCTCCATGTCGTTGAACAACGTGTTGGCCATCTGTTCGGCGAGCCAGGTCGCGCCGGCGTAGCCGACGACGGGGTAGCGATACAGGCCGGCGCGGTCGTAGGTCGGGAAGCCGACCCGCAGCATCGGGATGTTGTAGTCGATCGCGACGAACCTTCCCTTGGAGTGGCCGAGGATCAGATCGAGTTCGAGCCCGTTCTTGATGCGATCCTCGAGTTCGAACAAATCGGCGTTGGTGATGATCTCCATCGGATAGTCGACGTTGTCCTTCAGCGCCGCGATCCGCGGGTCGGTGGCGTAGCCGGCGTGCTCGTCGCCGAGCAGCAGCAGCACCGGCTTCATTTCCAGATCGAGGCAATATTCGGCGAGGCCGAGCACCAGATCCGGATTGCCGTAGATCGCCACCTTCTTGTCGGCCAGGAACATGTGGGCGAGGTCGGTGATGGCGTCGAGCGCGATGCCGCGTTCCTTGACCAGCGATTCCGGGATCGGCTTGCCGGTCATCTCCTTGACGTTGCGCAGGAAGGTGTCGGTGTTGCGGATCCCGATCGGAGTCGGCCCGATCACCGCCGGCACGTCCCAGCGGGTCTGCAGCCAGGTGGCGGCGAGGCCACCTTCGTAGCGGTTGAGCGCGATGGTGCCTTGCGCGTCGGCGGTCGCGGTCAGCTCCGCGATCGTGGTCGAACCGTGCGACACCGCGCTCTTGTCCGGCATCAGCGGACTGTCGAAGCTCTCGATCTCGAACAGCACGTTGGCCTCGACCTGCATCTCGGCCAATAGGTGCTTGAGCTCTTTGACGTCGCCCGGATTGACCCAGCCGGTGATCAGATTGATTTTCAGGCTCGGCTTGTCCTTCTTGGAGAAGTGCTTGACGAAGTCGCGCACCGCGACGTCGTAGCCCGTCACCATGCTGCCGACGAAGCTTGGGCAGTGGATCGGGATCAGATGGACCTCGCGGTCCGGATACTTCACGTCGAGCAGTTCTTCCTGCAGCTTGGTGACGACGCCGTCGACGTCGTCGCCGATCACTTCGGTCGAGCAGGTGGTGATGATCGGCACCACCTTGACGTGCGGATAGCGCATCAGCAGCACGTCGACCGCTTCCTCGACGCGGTCGAGCGCGCCGAATACCGCGCCGTCCTCGTGCACCGACGAGGAGGCGATTTCGAAGCTCTCCTTCAGGTGCTGGGAGATCAGCAAGCGGACGAACATCACGCAGCCCTGGCCGCCGTGGACGATGCCGATGCAGTCCTTGATGCCGATCGAGGCGTATTGGGCGCCGGCCGGCTGACAGGTGAAGATCGGATTGATGGTGCCGATCCGGTCCTTCGGCTTGAATTGACAGTTCATGGCGGGGTCCAATCAGTAGTGCTTGTCGGTGAGCTCTTCGTTGAGCGAGCCGGTGACGGTGAGATAGTCGACGCGGGCGTGCAGCTCTCGCATCAGCGCCAGGATGTCGTCCTTGGACATCGCGGCGAACCACGGGCAGGTCGCCTGATAGGCGCGCTGCAGCGTCACCGAATCGACCCAGTAGCAGCGGTCTTCCGGCGTCTGCGGCGTGAACGGCTCGCCGGCGAGCAGCTTCGCGGCGATGCCGAGGATGCCCTCGTTCTGCCGCTTGCGGTCCCACGCCCGCGAGTGGAACTGCCAGAGACAGTTCTTCATGATCCAGTCGACCATCTGGTCGACACGGCTCTTGGTGACGTCGTCCAGCGCCTCATAGGCGGCGAGCGAGGCAGCCGCTGCGGCCGCGTCGGCGGGGAACGGATGTTCCGAGGCGACTTTGTAGGTGATCTTGGTCATGGGGCTCTCGTCTCACTCGGCCGCTTCGGCTTTGACGATCGGGGTGAAGTAGGGCGCGTTCTTCTTGCGAAGGTCGGAGATGATGTCGTCCTTGCCGGTGTAGCGCCGCAGCAACTCCGACTTGGCGATGTCCTCCGGCAGCTTCGCGTCCGACAGCATCCGCTGCGTGACGAAGCCGCGATCGGCTGGGATCTCGTCCTTGCTGATGTCGAGCCCGGAGAGCTGGTGCATCGGCGAGTAGATGCCGTTGTAGATGTCGCGGGCGAACCGCACCCAGCCTTCAAAGCCTTTGTAGGGGCCGTTGTGATAGGCGTGGGCGTTGAGGTAGGGGACGCGGACCTTCTTGGCGACTTCGCCGGGACGCTTGCCGGTGAAGATGATGTCCGGCTGCAGCTTCTCCAGCGCCTCGAGGCCTTCGAGCTCGTTGGGATCGTCGATCGCCAGCGCATCCTCGCCGCAGCGCGCGATGCCCTTCTCCATGTCGCCCTGGTGGCCAAACTTGGTGTAGACCGAGACGACCTTGACGCCCATCTCCTCTTCGATGGCGTGCGCCCAGTGCCACAGCTTGGAGCCGCCCGGCCACAGGCAGACCTTCTTGCCCTTCAGCCGCTCCTTGTACCAGTCGAGCTCCGGCTTCCAGCGCGCGGTCTCCTCGGCGATGATCGCCTCGGCGCGGTCTTCGATTCCGAAGAACATGCCGATCTTGCGCAGCGACTGCGACAGCGGTTCGAAGCCGAAGCCGTCGATGTCGAGCCGCGGAATGCCGTAGCGGACGCGCAGCTCATTGCAGATGTATTCGGCCGAGCGGGCGCATTCGAGCACGTTGAGGTGGGCACGGTGCATCGCCCGTAGGCCGTCATAGGTGCCGTTGCCGGTGAACGTCGACAGCACCTGGATGCCCATCCGGGTGAAATAGTCGAGCATCACCTCCTGGTCGCCCTGGATGTTGTATTCGCCGACATAGTTGATGACGTAGTCGGAGGTGATCTTCGGCTCGACGGTGCCGACCTTGTCGTTGATCCAGGCGATGTTGATCTTGTGGTGGCCGCCGGACTGGCTGGGACCGCCGAAGCCCGGCGAGTTGCAGGTGAAGATGTCGACGTCCGGCATCTCCTCCATCACCTCGGCGGCGACCGCGTTGATGTCGTCGCCGATCAGCGCTGTGGCGCAGGTCTGGTAGATCGTCATCCGCTTGATGTCGGGGCAGGCCTTGAACGCCTCGATGATGTTCTGCTTCAGCAGGCCTTCGGCACCGAACACGATGTGCTTTTCGCGGACATCGGTGGCGAAGGTGTATTTGAGCTGGAAGTTGTTGTTGTCGGAGATGTAGCGCTTGGTCTGCCAGGTGTCGTAGGTGCAGCCGACGGGGCCGTGACTCATGTGAATCACGTCCTTCATCGGCGTGCCGATCACATGCTTGGCGCCGCAATAGGCGCAGCCGCGCTCGGAGATCGATCCCGGGATGGTGTTGAGATAGCCGAGCGGAAGCGCGGTCGCGAGATTGTCGCCGGTGCCCTTGGTGACGGCGTGCTTCTTACGTTCGGGGAGACATTTCGAACAGTCGAACTCGTGATATGGCATCGTATTGTCCTCGTGCGGGAAGTACGCCGTCAGGCGCGGGTGCGCAGGTCAGTCCATCAGACCGTATTTCACGACCATCTTTTCGAGTTCATCCATCGTCAGCGGCTTCGGAATCACGAAGTCCTTGTTGTCGATGATGGCGGCGCCGAGCTGCTTGTATTCGAGCGCCTGATCGGCGGCCGGGTCGAACTCGGTGACGGTCTTCTTGTTGAACTCGGCCTTCTGCACGATGTTGTCGCGCGGCACGAAGTGGATCATCTTGGTGCCGATCGCCGCGGTGAATTCCTCGAGGAATTCGCGCTCGCCGTCGACCTTACGGCTGTTGCAGATGATGCCGCCGAGCCGCACGCCGCTCTGCTTGGCGTATTTGACGAGGCCCTTGCAGATGTTGTTGGCGGCGTAGATCGCCATCATCTCGCCCGAGGCGACGACATAGACTTCCTGCGCCTTGCCGTCGCGGATCGGCATCGCGAAGCCGCCGCAGACCACGTCGCCGAGCACGTCGAAGAAGATGAAGTCGAGATCGTCTGTGTAGGCCTTGTTGGCCTCCATCAGGTCGATCGCGGTGATGACGCCGCGGCCGGCGCAGCCGACGCCCGGCTCCGGACCGCCGGATTCGACGCAGCGGATGTCCTTGAAGCCGCTCTTCACCACGTTCTCGAGCGTCACCTTCTCGGCGCCGAGCGTGCGCAGCGTGTCCATCACGGTGTCCTGCGGCTTGCCGCCGAGGATCAGGCGGGTGGAGTCCGCCTTGGGGTCGCAGCCGTGAATGAAGATGTTCTTGTCGTGATAGAAGGCGAGCGCCGCCGCCGTGTTCTGCGTGGTCGTCGACTTGCCGATGCCACCCTTGCCGTAGATCGCCACCTTGCGGGTCATGGTCCGAAGCTCCTGCGATGAATTGACCGGGACGATGAGTGATCCATCGCCTCGGCATCAGGAACAGCAACGACCGTGCCAGAGGCCGCTCCGCGTCGGCCTGGTTTCGGAACTAACAATTCGGTTCGGAATCACTTCGTCGGTGCAGTGCGAGCGGCATGGAGTCGGCGGCTCTCGACGCGCGGCGATCCTGATGACACCGCCGGAGTGATCGCTGCGACCGCGCGTGGATTCGTTGACGAATCTCGTGGTCGATCGTGG
This sequence comes from Rhodopseudomonas sp. AAP120, assembly GCF_001295845.1. Classification (GTDB taxonomy): domain Bacteria; phylum Pseudomonadota; class Alphaproteobacteria; order Rhizobiales; family Xanthobacteraceae; genus Rhodopseudomonas. The sequence goes on from NZ_LJIC01000158.1 coordinate 111,352, forward strand.
ATGGCTGTTAGTTCGCCGGGGCCGCGCCGGGAGAACGTCGGCGACGAAAGTGTTCGATCATGTTCGTTTCGGATTTGGAATCGACGTCCGGGTCAGTTCGCCCGCGCCGCTTGCCGGCTCCCTTAATCGAACCAATCGGTCGTTTTCACGGATTGGAAAAGTTCGCGCGCGTGCGTTTGGATGCGTATCGCGCCGACTATAGCGGTGAGCTGCGCCCACGTGTCGGTGCTTCAGCTCGCCGGCGCAGCGCGCTTTGCAGATTCAGGCCGCTCACCGGCCCTGGTGATTGGTCTCGTGCGCCGAAGGTGCGTCGCGTCACGAACCGGACAATGTCGTGTTGTCCGTTTTCGAACAATAACGCTGTTGAGTAAAATCAAGAGGTTAGAGCCTTTAGAACGGTGGCCTCGATATTGCTCAGCAGGGGCGATTAGCCCGAGGCGATTGCGATGAGCCGGAACGAAGTGGTCCCAGTCGAAGCCGAAGATCTGTCGGAAGAGTTCAGCCACTGCTTCACCGGCGAGTGCCGGGTCAACGTGCTGCCGCTGCTGTGCCGGGTCAGCAAGATCATCACCGAATGCGAGGATCTGGCGAAGACGCTGAAGCTGATCCTGTCGATCATGCGGACGCAGCTCCGGGTGCATCGCGGCGTCATCACGCTGTACGATCGCGAGTCGCAGACCATCTTCATCCACCAGAGTTTCGGGCTGTCGGAGGACCAGAAGGCGCGCGGCATCTACGCGCCGGGCGAGGGCATCACCGGCCAGGTCGTGGCGTCGGGCAAGACCATCATCGTGCCGCATCTGCGCGAGGATGCGCGCTTCCTCGACCGCACCAGGGCGCATGCCGACGCGTCGGCCAACACCGCGTTCGTCTGCGTGCCGATCGTGCACGCCGGCAAGGTGCTCGGCACCATCGGGGCGGAGCGCAGCTATCGCAATCGCCGCCTGCTGAAGCAGGACGTCGAGGTGCTGTCGACGATCGCCTCGATGATCGCCTCGGCGGTCGAACTGTATCTGCTGGAAAACGTCGACAAGGTCCGTTTGGAGAACGAGAATTCGAGGCTGCAGAGCGAACTGAAAGAACGCTTCAAGCCGTCCAACATCATCGGCAGCTCCAAGCCGATGCAGGCGGTGTACGACCTGATCCAGAAGGTGGCATCGACCAAGACCACCGTGCTGATCCTCGGCGAGAGCGGCGTCGGCAAGGAGCTCGCCGCCAACGCAATCCACTACAACAGCGCCAGCGCCGCCGGACCTTTCATCAAGTTCAACTGCGCGGCGCTGCCGGAGAACATCGTCGAGAGCGAACTGTTCGGACACGAGAAGGGCTCGTTCACCGGCGCCGTGGGGATGCGCAAGGGCCGGTTCGAACTCGCCGACGGCGGCACGATCTTTCTCGACGAGGTCGGCGAGCTCAGCCTGCCGATGCAGGCCAAGCTGCTGCGGGTGTTGCAGGAGCGCACCTTCGAGCGGGTCGGCGGCAACAAGCCGGTCAAGGTCGACCTGCGGATCATCGCGGCCACCAACCGCGATCTGCTCGACATGGTGGCGAAGGGCACCTTCCGCGAGGATCTGTACTATCGGCTCAACGTGTTTCCGATCACCATGCCGCCGCTGCGCGATCGCGGCAGCGACGTCATCCTGCTGGCCGATCATTTCGTGGCGCGCAGCTCGGTCGCGGCCGGCAAGGAGGTCAAGCGCATCTCGACGCCGGCGCTGAACATGCTGATGGCCTATCACTGGCCCGGCAACGTCCGCGAACTCGAGAATGTCATCGAGCGCTCGGTGATCATGTCGGACGACGGCGTGATCCACGGCTACAATCTGCCGCCCTCACTGCAGACCTCCGGCGAAAGCGGCACCAATTTCGGCTGCAGCCTCGAAGCCAAGGTCAAGGCGGTCGAATACGAGATGATCATCGAGGCGCTGAAGACGCACCACGGCAATACGACCGAGGCGGCCAAGGAACTCGGCCTGACGCGGCGCGTGCTCGGGCTGCGGCTCGACCGCTACGGCATCGATTATCGGATGTACAGGCGTTCCTATCTGGCCAAGCAGGCCGCCAAGGTGAAGCCGTGACGGCGGTCCTGTTAGCCGAATTGAGCAGGGACCGGCGCCGTGTCGCCGCAGCATCATTGGGGCGAAACCGGATCGATCGGCCGCGTCGGCGCGGCTGGAGGGCGCGATGACGGACAAGACCGATTTGAGCCTGCAGCTTCGCATCGTGCCGATCATCGGCCCCGGCAAGGTGCAGCTGCTCGAAGCCATCGAGCGCTTCGGCTCGATCTCGGGCGCCGCCCGCAGCATGGGGATGGCCTATCCGAACGCCTGGAAGCTGATCGACGATCTCAACGGCCATTTCCGCGCGCCGCTGGTCGACCGCATCGTCGGTGGCAAGCGCGGCGGCGGCGCGGCGCTGACCGACAATGGCCGCGCGGTGCTCAGCATCTTCCGCTCGATGCAGGCCAAGGCGCGTATCCTGCTGGGGTCCGATCTGGAAGCGCTGAGCTATCTGCTGGCGCCGAGCGCAACGGAAGCCGGCTGCCCGATCGTCGAGCGCGCGCTGGAGCCGGCGGAGTGCGCGGGCGATCCGGAAGCGGCAGCGCCGGTTCAGCTGCGGTCGCGCCGCTACTGATACGCCGCCACGATATCCGACACCGCGCGTTCCAGCTGCTTGGCGGTCGCGCATTGCCGGACCACGTTGCAGAACGGGGCGTAGCGCGGCATTTCGGAATCGCCCCAGCCCCAGCCCATGCGGCCTTCGGGATTGAGCCAGACCACGCGCTTGGCGCGTTCGGAGATCTCGCGCAGCAGATCGGTGCGTGGGTCGAGATTGTTGGTGCGGGCGTCGCCGAGCACGATCACGGTGGTCTTCGGCGTCACGCTGCGCAGATAGCGCTTCTCGAAATCGGCGAAGGAATTGCCGTAGTCGGACGAGCCGAACCCGACCTTGGACATGATCTCGCGCATCGCCGTTTCCGGCTCCTGCTTGTCGAGGATGTCGCTGACTTCGATCAGATGGCCGGAGAACGCGAAGGAGCGGACGTCGTCGACGACTTCGTGCAGGCTGTGGATCAGCAGCAGGAAGAAATCTGAGACCTGTGCGACAGATCCCGACACGTCGCAGATCGCCACGATCTTCGGCCGGTCGCGATGCCGGCGCTTCCAGGCGGTGAGGAACGGCACGCTGCCCCAGGCGGCGTTCTTGCGGATGGTGCGGCGGACGTCGAGATGGCCGCGGCGCTGCCGCTTGCGCGGCTTTGAGTAGCGCTCGCGCAGCCGCCGCGCGATGGCGCGGATCAGCGCCTTCATCTGCTCGACCTGGCGGCGTTCCAGCCGCGCCAGCGGCGCATTGCGCAGGATCTCGTTGCGCAAATTCTCGGTCTCTTCGCGGCCGTACAGCACCAGCGCCTGCGACACCATCTCGCGCACGCTGTCGCGCAGCCCGTCGAGCGCGGCGGCGAGCCGCTCGGCCTCGGCCGGGGGGGCGCCCTT
>NZ_LJIC01000159.1 GCF_001295845.1 Rhodopseudomonas sp. AAP120
AGCCCGGAATCCATAACCACCGCCAGGGGATATGGATTCCGGGCCTGCGCCCCAAGGGGCGCATCCCGGAATGACGAACTCAAATCTCATCGCTTTTGGCTTTCATCGAAAGACATCACCCATGGCTCTCGTCCTCACCGAAGAACAAACCATGCTGCGCGACTCGGCGCGCGGGCTGATCGGCGACAAGGCGCCGGTCGCGCACTTCCGCAAGCTGCGCGACGAGCGCGACGCCACCGGCTTTTCGCGCGAGCTGTGGAAAAGCTTCGCCGAGATGGGCCTCGCCGGCCTGCTGGTGCCGGAGGAGTTCGGCGGCTCCGGACTCGGCTGCGTCGAGGCCGGCGTGGTGATGGAAGAGATCGGCCGCAACCTGACGCCGTCGCCATTCCTGGCGACCGCGGTGCTGGCCGCCTCGTCGCTGGCCCGCGGCGGCTCGGACGCGCAAAAGAAGAACTACCTGCCGAAGATCGCCGACGGCTCGCTGGTCGCCGCGCTGGCGGTCGACGAAGGCGCCAAGCACCGGCCGTCGCGCATCGCGCTGAGCGCCACCCGCGCCGGCAACGGCTTCAAGCTGAAAGGCGACAAGGCGCTGGTGGTCGACGGCCACGTCGCCGACCTCTTGATCGTCGCGGCGCGCAGCAGCGGCCAGCCCGGCGATGCCGACGGCCTGACGCTGTTCCTGGTCGATCCCAAGGCCAAGGGCGTTTCGGTCGAGCGCACCGTGATGGTCGACGCCCACAACGCGGCGCGGATCAGCTTCGACGATGTCGAGGTCAATGCCGACAGCGTGCTCGGCGACGTCGATCGCGGCGGCGCGCTGCTCGAGGCGGTGCTGAATGTCGGCCGGGCTGCGGCGGCGGCCGAGATGCTCGGCGTCGCCGACGAAGCGTTCGGCCGCACCGTGAGCTATCTGAAAGAGCGCAAGCAGTTCGGCAAGCTGATCGGCGAATTCCAGGCGCTGCAGCACCGCGCCGCGCATCTCTACACCGAGATCGAGATCCTCCGCGCCGCCGTGCTCAAGGCGCTGCAGGCGGTCGATGCCGACGCGTCCGAAGCGCGCGTCGCGGTGGCGGTCGCCAAGGCCAAGGCCGGGACGGTGACGACGCTGGCGGTGCAGGAAGGCGTGCAGATGCACGGCGGCATGGGCATGACCGATCAGTTCGACATCGGCCTGTTCATGAAGCGCGCCCGCGTCCTGCAGGAACTGCTCGGCGACGCGAATTACCACGCCGAAGCGCTGGCGGAGTGGAAGAAGTATTGAGCGCTCTGTCGTCTTGAATTCTCTGTAGCCCGCATGCAGCGCAGCGGAATGCGGGGCAGCCGCTTCCCCGGATTACGCTTCGCTCCATCCGGGCTACGGACGACCGTCCTCCGTCATTCCGGGATGCGCCGCGCAGCGGTGCAGGCCCGGAATCCATACCCCCTGGGTTCTCGGTTCAGCACCGGCGATGCCGCGTTCGATCGCGGGCACAGGGGATATGGATTCCGGGCTCGCGCTACGCGCGCCCCGGAATGACGAACGAGAGGGTGTTTCACGGCGCAGGTGCGGCACAAGTAACGGCCGTCAACCTTGACCACGGCCATCGTCACCGACCGCTGCTGTCATCCCCGCGTATGCGGGGATCCAGTATTCCAGAGCGTTCGTTGCTGATCGTCGGCGCTCTGGGATACTGGATCGCCCGCTTTCGCGGGCGATGACGTGGGTGTGTGGGGAAGCGCGGCGGAAACGGACGAACGTCCGATCCCCTACCTGATCGGCGGCGCGTACTGGATGCCGCCGTTGCTCCAGAGCTGGTTCAGGCCGCGGGGGATGCCGAGTTTGCCGACGTTGCGGTCGTAGACTTCGCCGTAATTGCCGACGTGGCGGATGATGCGGGCGGCCCAGTCCTTCGGCAGGCCGAGTTCTTCGCCATAGGCGCCCTCGGTGCCGACCAAGCGCATCACGTCGGGCTTCTTCGATTTCAGCGCCTCGTCGATGTTCTGCGAGGTGATGCCGAGTTCCTCGGCGTTGATCATCGCATACAGCGTCCACTTCACGATCATCATCCAGTCGTCGTCGCGCTGGCGGACCACCGGGGCGAGCGGTTCCTTGGAGATCAGGTCGGGCAGGATGGTGTGGTCGCCGGGCTTCGGCAGAGTCTGGCGTAGCGCGTAGAGCTGCGAGGCGTCGGCCGTGAAGGTGTCGCAGCGGCCGTCCTTGTAGGCTGCGACCACCTCGTCGAGCTTGCCGAATTTCACTTCCGTGTACTTCATGTTGTTGGCGCGGAAGTAGTCGGCGAGGTTGAGCAGCGTGGTGGTGCCGTCCTGGACGCAGACCTTGCTGCCGTCGAGTTCGACCGCGGTATCGACCTTGCGCGACGCCGGCACCATGAAGCCCTGGCCGTCGTAATAGGCGACCGCCGGGAAATACAGGTCGTAGCTGGTCTCGCGCGACATGCTCCAGGTCGAGTTGCGCGACAGGATGTCGACCTTGCGGCTCTGCAGCTCCTTGAAGCGCTCGCTGGCGTCGAGCGCCACGAACTTCACCTTGGTCGGATCGTTGAAGATCGCCGCCGCCACCGCGCGGCAGAAGTCGACGTCGAAGCCGCTCCAATTGCCCTTGTCGTCCGGCGTCGCAAAGCCCGGCAGGCCCTTGTTGACGCCGCACAGCACGGCGTCGCGGCGGATCGTGCGCTTCAGCGTCTTGGTGTCGTAGCGCTCGTAGGTGATGGCGGCCGCGGCAATCGCCGCCGCGACCACGAGCCCGATCGCGAGCCCGGTCTGGAACGTCCGTTTCAACATTGGGAAGTCTCGGAAAAGAGGAAAGGGCGCTTAGAGTTCGGGCTTCTGCCGCACCACCACTTTGGTGCCGACCGGGACGCGGTCGTACAGGTCGGCGACGTCGGCGTTGACCAGGCGGAAGCAGCCGGAGGAGATCGCGGTGCCGATCGTGTCCGGCCGGTTGGTGCCGTGGATGCGATACACCGTGGAGCCGAGATACATCGCGCGGGCGCCGAGCGGATTGCCGGGGCCGCCGGCCATGAAGCGCGGCAGATAGGGCTGGCGGGCGATCATCTCCGGCGGCGGCACCCAATCGGGCCATTCCGCCTTGCGCGAAATCTTCAGCAGGCCCTGCCAGGTGAAGCCCTCGCGGCCGACGCCGATGCCATAGCGCAGCGCGCGGTTGTTGCCCTGGACCAGATAGAGATAGCGCTCGGAGGTTTGCACCACGATGGTGCCGGCCGGCTCGCTGGTGCGGTAATAGACCATCTGCTTGCGCAGCTCGGGCGGCAGCTCGTAGTCGTCATTGGCGATCAGGCCGGGCTCGTCGCCGGGGTCGTTCTGCTGCGCGTGGCTAGGTGTGATGCCGATCACCAATGCGGCCGCAACGGCCAGCCGTCCGACCCAACCCAACGATCCCAGCATCGACACCTCCCGAAGCAATTGCGCCGGGAATGTACCATGTCAGTTTGTTCCGATCCACAACCGCAGGATCAGCGACACCAGCGTGACAGCCGCGACGCCGCCGAGCCACAGCGCCACGAACCACAGCAGGCGGCGCGACAGCGGTCCGGATGGTTCAGGATTGGACATCTGCATGGCGCTCAGTGGTAGCCGCTCTCCGGATCGACCTTGCCGCGAAACACCCAATAGGCCCAGGCGGTGTAGATCAGGATGATCGGCACCAGGATGGCGACGCCGACCAGCATGAACAGCTGGCTGTTCTCCGGCGCCGCCGCCTGCCAGATGGTGATGCTGCGTGGAACGACATACGGCCAGATGCTGATGCCGAGTCCCGCGTAAGACAACAGGAACAGGCACAGCGTCAGCAAGAACGGCTGATAGTCGCGCTTCTGCGCCAGCGCCCGCAGCAGCAGTGCGGTGACGATCGCGACGGCGAGCGGGACCTGAGCGGTGGCCAGCACGTTCGGCCAGGCGAACCAGCGCTCTGAATAGTCGTAGCTCAGGAACGGCGTCGCGGCGCTGACCGCGACGATCGAGATCAGCATGGCGCCGAGCAGCCAGCGGCTCAGCCGATACGCCTGCTCGCGCAGCTCGCCGGTGGTCTTCATCACCAGCCAGGTGGCGCCGAGCAGCGCATAGCCGATCACCAGCGCGACGCCGGTGAGCAGGCTGAACGGCGTCAGCCAGTCCCACCAGCCGCCCGCATAGGCGCGGCCCTCGACGTGAATACCCTGCAGCAGCGCGCCGAGCGCGACGCCCTGCGCCAGCGTCGCCACCAGCGAGCCGAGGAAGAAGGCGAGGTCCCAGCGGTTGCGTTCGCGCAGCGTGCGCCAGCGGAATTCGAACGCCACGCCGCGAAACACCAGGCCGAGCAGCATGGCGATGATCGGCGTGTACAGCGCCGGCATCAGCACCGCATAGGCCAGCGGAAACGCCGCGAACAGCCCGCCGCCGCCGAGCACCAGCCAGGTCTCGTTGCCGTCCCACACCGGCGCGACGCTGTTCATCACCACGTCGCGGTCGCGCTTGGTGCGAAACAGCGGAAACAGGATGCCGAGGCCGAGGTCGAAGCCGTCCATCACCACATAGACGAACACCGCGAGCGCGATGATGAAGGCCCAGATGGTCGCGAGGTCGTAAGCGATGGTCATCAGCCGAGCCTCCTTGTCGCGATCGCGGGGGCGGGGGTGATGCCGGCGGCGCGCGCCGGCGTTTCGCCGGGCGGGCCTTGCTCGCCGTGATGCGGCGGCTGCGCCATCAGCCGCAGAATGTAGACGGTGCCGGCGAAGAACACCGCGAAGTACACGATCACGAAGGCGATCAGCGACGACGCGACCGCGGGCGAAGCCAGCGGCGACACCGACTCCGCGGTGCGTAACAGGCCGAACACCGTGAACGGCTGCCGTCCGGTCTCGGTCGTCACCCAGCCGGCCAGCACCGCGATGAAGCCGGCCGGGCCCATCGTCAGCGCGAAGCGATGCAGCGGCCGCGACTCGTGCAGCCGGCCGCGCCAGCGCATCCACAGGCTCAAGGCCCCGAGCGCCGCCATCAGCAGGCCGAGACCGACCATGATGCGGAACGACCAGAAGGTGATCGGCACCGGCGGCCAATCCTGCCGCGGCACGGTGTCGAGCCCGGCCAGCGGCGCGTCGAGCGAATGCTTGAGGATCAGCGACGACAGCTTGGGAATTTGCAGCGCGTAGCGCACCACTGCGGCGTCCTGATCGGGCAGGCCGAAAAGGATGAACGGCGCCCCGTCGGGATGGCTCTGGTAATGACCTTCCATCGCCATCACCTTGGCGGGCTGATGCTCCAGCGTATTGAGGCCGTGCGCATCGCCGGCGAGGATCTGGATCGGCGCCACGACGGTCAGCATCCACATCGCCATCGAGAACATCATCCGCGCGCCCGGCTGCCGCGTACTGCGTAGCAGATGATACGCGCCGACCGCGCCGACCACGAGCGAAGTGGTGAGGTAAGCGGCCAGCACCATGTGCACCAGCCGGTACGGAAACGACGGATTGAAGATCAGCTCGAACCAGTTGGTCGCGACGAATTGCCCGGCCTCGTTGACCGCATAGCCGGCCGGCGTCTGCATCCAGGAATTCGCCGACAGAATCCAGAACGCCGAGATCAGCGTGCCGATCGCCACCATCAGCGTCGCCAGAAAATGCAGCCGCGGCCCGACCAGTTTGAGGCCGAACAGCATCACGCCGAGAAAGCCGGCCTCGAGGAAGAACGCGGTGAGAACTTCATAGGCCATCAGCGGCCCGATCACCGGGCCGGTCTTGTCGGAGAAGACCGCCCAGTTGGTACCGAACTGATACGACATCACGATACCGGACACGACGCCCATGCCGAACGCGATGGCAAAGATCTTCAGCCAGTAATTGAACAGGTTGATGAAGACCTCGCGGCCGGTCCACAGCCACAGCGCTTCCAGCACAGCGAGGTAGCTTGCCAGCCCGATCGAGAACGCCGGAAAGATGATGTGAAACGACATCGTGAAGGCGAACTGCGCGCGCGCCAATACGACAGGGTCCAGGGCTTCGATCATTCGACACATCCACCACGAAGACCGCGCGGTCACGTATCACCGCGCGTGATGATCCTATCGTTTGCGACAGGAGGTGCCTAGCAATTAGCCGATGACATGGCCGCGGCGCGCTTGGCCATTTTGTCCATGCAAGTCGTCTTTGGTAGGGGGTGCGACAACCGCGTCGTGCGAAAAAGCAAAACCCGGACGGTGGGCATCCCGTCCGGGTCACTTGGAGGTCGCGATGGTTATCAAGCCTTGAATGAGCCTGCCGCGCCGGTCGCGCCCGGTGTCGACATCATCATCATCGCACCGAATTCTTTCCGGCGGATGTCGTCGATTGTTTCAATTGTGTCGTCATCCGACACCTGCGTGGTCCAACCGGCGATGATGGGGAGATATCATCGCGCCGCGCGGCTGTGAATTCGGCCGACCGCAGATCCTTTCTAAATCGGGACCTTCAGGCTGGCGCGGTGGCACAACGCCGCGCGAGCTTCACGTTGGCGTGTTTCAGGCCGCCATGGTTTCGACGCCGTGGCCCTTGAGCAGCTCGGCGAGCTGCTTGCGGGCGTAGAACATCCGCGTCTTCACCGTGCTCTGCGGAATGCCGACGATGCGGCCGACTTCCTCGACCGACTTCTCATGATAGTAAACGAGATTGATGATCTCGCGATGCGCCGGAGACAGTTTGGCGATGCAGGCGCGCAGAATGTCGCTGGTCCGGGTGCGATCGAGCGCGGCCTCGGGATTGTCGGCGCCGTCGGCGATCTCCAGCACGTCGTCCTGGTCGATGTCTTCATGCTGGCGCTGGCGCAGCGCGGTCAGCGCCTTGAAGCGGGCGATCGACAGCAGCCAGGTCGAAACCTGCGCGCGGCCTTCGAACTGCCGGGCGGTGCGCCAGACATCGAGGAACACCTGGCTGACCAGGTCTTCGGCGGTGGCAGGGTCGCGCAGCATGCGCAGGATGAAGCGATAGACCCGCACATTGTGACGGGCATACAGCGTATGCATCGCGGTCCGATCGCCAGCCGCAATGCTGGCCAGCAACATTTCGTCCGTGGTGGCGCGCGCGGCGATAATGCCCTGGCGGCCCGCTTCATTGATGGCAATTACATTTTGCATGAACGGCTCCCGTATACCGCCGCACTCCCCCGCGGCGTTTGTTGGGAGCTTTACTAGTCAGGCACCATTTCAGGACGTCTGCGCCCAAAGTCGAAAATGGTTTCGTGAGCGGGGGAATTGTTTCACGGGCTCCGCCCGCATGAAACAAACGGACAAAAACAGCAACATTTTCAAAGGTCCGGCTCAAAGGTTGGGAGCTGCGGTCCGCGGGCCATATCCCGGGAACAAACCTTTCCTCACGTCATTGGTGGCCTCTGCCGGCGTTCAGGTGGCTGCTTCGAGGCCGCGACGACGCGGAAGTCCAAGGCGAGCTCGGCCGTGACGTGAAGATTGAAGGTAACGGACAGCGGAGCCACCGCCCCGTCGGTCAGGGCCGCTCGGACGCCGGAGAGAACAGGTAGCCGCCGCCGCGGATGGTGCGGATCACGGCGGGCTTGGTCGGGTCGAGCTCGATCTTGCGGCGGATCCGCATGATGCGCAGGTCGACGGCGCGGTCGAAGGCCTCGGCGTCTCGGGCGTTGGCGAGTTCGAGCAGCCGTTCGCGCGACAGCACCCGCTTGGGATTGGCGGCAAAGACCTTCAGCAGACCGAATTCCGAGGCGGTCAGCGGATGCTCGTTGCCGTCGTCGTCGCGCAGCGCCTGGGCTTCGAGGTCGAGCCATTTGGTGCCGAACCGCACCAGTTGCTCGTTGGCCGGCTTGGCCGCCGCGACCGGAGCCGGGGCCTCGGCCGGCTTCGGCGCCGCGCGGCGCAGCACCGAGCGGATGCGGGCCATCAGCTCGCGCAGCTCGCAGGGTTTGGCGACGTAGTCGTCGGCGCCGAGTTCGAGGCCGACCACGCGGTCGATCGGGCTGGCGGTCGCCGTCAGCATGATCACCGGCACGTTGGTCTTGGCCTTGAGGTCGCGGATGATCGACAGCCCGTCTTCCTCGGGCATGTTGAGGTCGAGCACCACCAGGTCCGGCACCTTGACGGCGATCTCGGCCCGCAGGCTCTTGCCGCCGTCGCACAGCGTCACGGCGAAGCCGTGCATCTTCAGATACTCGCCGACCATCTCGCGGGCCGGAGCTTCGTCGTCGACGACGATGATGTGCGGGTTCTGGCTCATGGTGCGGCGGACGATGCGGGCAGGGTGATGGTGAAGGTCGCGCCCTGGCCGGGCCCCGGGCTCTGGGCGCTGACGTTGCCGCCATGCATGTCGATGATCTTCTTGACGATCGACAGGCCGAGCCCGGTCGAGCTTTCGCCACCGGTCGGCTTGGCCGACAGCCGCTGGAAGCGCCCGAACAGCCGGCTGAGATCCTCCGGCGACAGGCCGGCGCCCTCGTCGGTGACGCGGATGATGGTGTCGGTGTCGGTGCCGTCGACCTGCAGCGAGATTTTGCCGCCGACCGGGCTGTACTTGATGGCGTTGCTGACCAGATTGTCGATCGCCTCGCGGACCCGGTCGGAGTCGCATTGCGTCACCCGCGCGGCCGGGATCGATACCGCAATGGTCTGCTGCTTGTTGGTCGCCGTCGGCCGGTTGGCCTCGGCGACCTCCGCCACCAGCGCGGCAAGATCGACCGGCTCGCGGCGGATCGAGATGTCGAATGCGTCCGCCATCGCGTCGGAGATCAGGTGGTCGACCATCGAAGTCAGCCGCCGCGTCGCCTCGCGGATGTGATCGACCTGGGCGATCACGCTGTCCTTGGAGGCTTCGGCGCCGATCAGTTCGGTCAGCATTTCGGTGCGGCCGAGGATGACGCCGAGCGGGTTCTTCAGGTCGTGCGCGACGGTGCCGAGGATCTCGTTCTTGAACGCGTTGGCGCGCTGCAGCCGCATCCATTGCGTCGATAGCCGGCGATTGGCCTGGGTCAGCGCCCGGGTGCGCTGCGCGACGCGTTCTTCAAGCTGGGTGTTGGCCTCGTGCAGCTGCCGATACAGGATCACGTTGTCGAACGCGATCGACAGCCGGCTGCCGAAGATCTCGACCAGCGAGCGATCGGTCTCGGACAGCTCACGCTCGGACTGCAGCAGCACCACCACCTCGCGGCCGCTGCCGGTGCGGACATAAAGTACGGTGCGGTGGTCGGCGAATTCGTGTTTGCGGCGGCGGAACGCCTCCTCGACCATCTGCCGGACGTCCTGGTCGAGCGGGGAGATGCCCGGGCAGCCGATGAAGCGGCTGTAGCAGCCCGAGCCGGCCAGCACCGAAAAGTCGTCGCCGGAGTCGCGCAGCACCAGGATGCCTGCGCAGTCGACATTGAGCAGCGAGGCGATCTGGGTCAGCACGCCCTCGGCCAGCCGCTGCATCGACTTGAAGTCGTACAACGTCGAGGCGGCGTCGATGATGATCTCGAGGCCGCGCCGGGTCTGCACCATGCGCTCGAGCTGCTGATAGCTGCGCAGCGCGGCGGTCAGCGAGGTGAACAGCTTGTCGGCGGTGAGCTCGGTCTTGGCCTTGTAGTCGTTGATGTCGTAGTCGACGATCACCCGGCGCTCCGGCGCCTGGCCGGGCTGGCCGGTACGCAGGATGATGCGCACCGTCTCGTTGCGGATGTCGTTGCGGATGTACTCGACCAGTTCGAGGCCGGCGGCGTCCGATTCCATGATGACGTCGAGCAGCACCGCGGCGATATCGGGGTTGGCCCGCATCAGCTCGCGGCCCTCGGCGCCCGAATAGGCCGACAGGATTTCGAGGCCCTGGCCGTTGAGGCTGTAGTCGCTCAGCGCGAAACGGGTGCCCTCGTGCACCGCGGCATCGTCGTCGATCACCGCGATCTTCCACCGCTTGGCGTTCGACGGCTCGGCGACCGGATCGGTATCTTCGATCAGTTGGAGGATATCGTCCTGGTCGGCCATTGCAGGTTTCCGTCGGTGGGCGTGTCGGCGTCGGTCGGCGCGCCGGTGGCGGTACGAGGCATGATAATGCGAAAAGTCGTGCCTTGTCCTACTCTTGATTCCAGCATCATGCGTCCGCCGAGCTGCTGGGTCACCAGATTGTAAACGATGTGCAGGCCGAGCCCGGTGCCGCCCTCGTTGCGCCGCGTGGTGAAGAACGGGTCGAACGCCTGGCGCTGCACGTCGGGCGTCATGCCGGCGCCGTTGTCGGCGAACACGATCTCAACGTCGTCGCCGCGCGGCCGGGCATTGATCGTGATGGTCCCGGCGCGGCCGTCCGCGAAGGCATGGTTGACGGCGTTGAGGAACAGGTTGGTGAGGATCTGGCCGTAGGAGCCCGGATAGCCGTCGATCATCAGCCCGTCGGGCATGTCGATCGACAGCTCGATCGGCGCCCGCTTCAGCACCGGCTTGAGGCTGGTGATGATCTGGTCGGTGGCCTCGTGCAGATCGAACGAGCGACGTTCGGCGTGAGAGCGGTCGACCGCGACCTGCTTGAACGACTGGATCAGTTCGGCTGCGCGCTGCAGGTTGGCGACGAGTTGATGAGCCGCGTCATGCGAGGAGCGAACGAATTCCTCAAGTTGTGACCTACGCAGCGGCGTGTCGCCCTTCAGGTCGGCTTCGAACAACGTCGCCTTGCGGGCGAAGCTCGATGCCACGGTCAGGCTGATGCCGATCGGGTTGTTGACCTCGTGGGCCACCCCGGCCACCAGCCCGCCCAACGCCGCCAGCCGCTCCGCATCGATCAAATTCTGCTGCGCGGTATTGAGCTCGAGCAGCGCGCTCTCCGCTTTCTCCTTGGAGGCGCGGAGATCGTCCTCGGCCTTGCGCTTGTCGATCGCGTTCTCGCGGAACACTTCGACGGCGCGCGCCATCGCGCCGACCTCGTCACGCGCCTCGGTGCCGGCGACGCGGCGGCCGTAATCGCCGGACGTGATGGCGTGCATCGCCGACAGGATCTGGTGCAGCGGCTTGCGGATGCTGAGCGCGATGATCGTACTCGCGACCAGGATGACGGCGATGAAGATCACCGCGATCCACAGCACCTTGCGGGAGATGTTGGTGAGCGTACGGTCGAAGGTCTGCTGCGCCTTCTGCTCGCGCTGGCGCATCTTCACCGACAGCGCATCGATCGCCGCGATGGTCGCTGCCTGGCTGGCGTCGATCGAATGCCGCAGCAGGTCGCTGCGGCTGGCGAGCTGCTGCGAGAGATCCTGCAGTCCGTCGCTCAGCGCGGCGGCGCGCTGCTTCAGCTTCTCCAGCGCCATCCGCTGCAGGTCGTTGTCGGCGAGCCCGATCATCACCGGCACGGTGCGTTCGATGGTCTCGGTGTTGCGCCGCGCGTCCTCGGCGGCTTCCTTGGAGAGCGACAGGTAATACGAGTTCGCCGCCACCAGCATCGCCGTGAAGGCCTCGCGCGAGCGGCCGAGCGCCGGCCAGATCGGCGCATCGCGCCGGCCCGTGGCACCCTCGATCACCGAATACAGCGCGGCGATGTCGCGCGCCGGGCCCTGCACCCGGTTCTCATAGGTGTCCTTGATCTTGCCCTGCAGCGCGCGCAGATCGCCGAAGCCGTTGAGGAAGCGCTCGGTGACGCGCTCCAGCTCGTCGACCGAGCCCGACAGCATCGGATCGGTCGAGGCGCGGTTGCTGAGCGTGCCCAGCACCGCCTCGCGCAGCAGCAGGATCTCGGCGAACAGGTCGGGGCTCGGCTGGTTGATGTAGCGATGGATCAGGTTCTGCAGCCGCCCGGTCTCGCTTTCGAGCAAGGCCAGGATCTGGTCGGATTCGCGAACCTGACGCACGTCGTCCCATGCGGTGCTCAGCACCCGCGCGCCGCTCCAGATCATGCTGGCGAGGATCAGCACCACCAGCGAGTTCAGCGCCGCGATCGACAGGATGCGCCAGCGGATCGGGACGGCGCGGACCAGACGCACCACGCCGGAGCGGCTGACGAAACTCGTCCGGGCGTCGCTGCTGTCGTCCTGGCGCGCTGCTACCGGGTCCAAATCAGTCGGCCTTGCGAGGAGTGATCGCATCGAACCTGCCGGCCCCGCATGATGCCCGGATGACGAAGGGCGCGGCGAACGGCGCTGCGGCCGCATCTGGCGTCGCGGCTCGACTGGACAGCAGCAAGTTCGATCCCATAGAGTTGCATCCCGAGACCGGGGCCGGAGAAGTCCCGCCAATGTAGCAGACCGGCGCAGGATATGGCTATCGGGAGTGAGCGGCGGCGGGGGCGAGCCAGGATCCTGCTGACATTCGCCATGCTGCTGACGTTCGCGGGCGCGATGCCGGCGCGGGCGGCGACCGATATTGCCTGGTGGCACGCGATGTCCGGCCAGCTCGGCCGGCGGCTGGAGAAGCTGGCGGCGGATTTCAACGCCTCGCAATCGGATTACCGCGTGGTGCCCAGCTACAAGGGCAACTACACCGAAACCGTCACGGCCTCGATCTTCGCGTTTCGCTCCTCGACCCAGCCGGCGATCGTCCAGGTCAACGAGATCGCCACCGCCACCATGATGGCGGCCAAGGGCGCGGTCTATCCGGTCTACGAGCTGATGCGCGACGAGCACGAGGCATTTTCGCCGGCCGACTATCTGCCGGCGGTCGCCGGCTATTATGTCGACCTGGCCGGCAACATGCTGTCGTTTCCGTTCAACGCCTCGACGCCGATCCTGTACTACAACAAGACGATGTTCCGGAAAGCCGGACTCGATCCGGACAAGCCGCCCGGCACCTGGCCGGAGCTCGGCGCGGCGGCGAAGAAGCTGGTCGATAGCGGCGCGGCCTGCGGCTTCACCACGTCGTGGCCGTCCTGGGTCAATGTCGAGAATTTCTCCGCCTATCACGACCTGCCGCTCGCCACCCGCGCCAACGGCCTCGGCGGGCTCGACGCCGTGCTGGTGTTCAACAATCCGCTGCTGATCCGCCACGTCGCCCAACTGGCCGAGTGGCAGAAGACCAAGGTGTTCGACTATAGCGGCCGCGCCACCACGGCCGAGCCGCGGTTCCAGCAGGGCGATTGCGGCATCTTCATCGGCTCGTCGGCGACTCGCGCCGACATCATCGCCAATTCGAAGTTCGACGTCGGTTATGGCCGGCTGCCGTACTGGCCGGATGTCGCGAGCGCGCCGCAAAACACCATCATCGGCGGCGCCACGCTGTGGGTGCTGCGCGGCCGTCCGGCGGACGAATACAAGGGCGTGGCAAAATTCTTCGCCTATCTGTCGCGGCCGGAAGTGCAGGCCGCCTGGCATCAGGCGACCGGCTATCTGCCGGTGACGCGCGCCGCCTACGAGCTGACCCGCGCGCAGGGCTTCTACGATCGCAACCCCGGAACCGCGATCTCGATCGAGCAGATGACGCTGAAGCCGCCGACCGACAATTCGCGCGGGCTGCGGCTCGGATCCTTCGTGCTGATCCGCGACGTCATCGACGACGAGCTGGAACAGGCGTTCAGCGGCAAGAAATCCGCCCAGGCGGCGATGGATTCGGCGGTCGAGCGCGGCAACAAGCTGCTGCGGCAGTTCGAAAGAACGCAGCCCTGAGCATAAGCCGGACGCTGCGTGCGCCGATCGGGTAGCGGCGGAATTATCGCTGGTGTGTGGTGTTCGTCACTTGCCGAGTCGCGGTGGCCGCCATCGCCGGCATGAAACTGGAAAAAGACGGACGACAGGGTGGATGACAACCGCAGATTTCCCCGGCGCGAGATCGGGGAACCAGCTCATGTTTCTTTCAACGGCGTCAGCCTCGGTTGCCTCCTGGTCAATATTTCGGAGGAGGGAGCCGCGATCGAAGTCGACAACACCGCCTACGTGCCGGAACGGTTCCGCCTGGTGACGTCCGGCGGCGTTCGCGACTGCCGCCTCGTCTGGATCAAGCAGAACCGCATCGGCGTCGCGTTCGATCATTAGCGGCGCTCGCGCCTGTCTGACGCAGTCGGCCCGACGCGGACCGGCGGACGCCGCTTCGCCTTCGCTGACGCTTCGGCTGTCCTTTCCGCGCTTGCGGGAGGTGATGACGTCTTGCGGACTCCTGAGTGGCCGATAAGCGGCGGATCGCCGCAGTTTGCCTCGGCAAGAAAGCTCCAAGTCGCAGACCAGCGGCTGTGCCACGCCGCCTGTCTGGCTTGCAAGAGAAGCCATGCGGCGTCGCACGGTGAGCCTTCGCCCTTCAGCTCGTCGACCTTCCTCAACTAAGCTGCACTATAATTCTTGCCTTCGCGTCGTCCTGAATTATGCTGCCACCAAGGTTCGGGACAAGGCTCGGCCGGCGGCAACGTCGGGATGGGCTCACAACATAAAAATCACCGGACAAACAAACACCAAGGGGTAGGAACGCCATGTCCGACAGTCGAATTCTGCCGCCATTATCACGCCGCGCGCTGCTCACCGGCGCGGCCGGTGCCGCCACGCTCGCCACGCTGCCGCGCTTCGCCACGCCGGCGATCGCTCAGGCGGCGCCGCTCAAGGTCGGCCTGATGCTGCCGTACACCGGCACATATGCGAAGCTCGGCCAGTTCATCGACGACGGCTTCCGGCTGCGCGTCGAGCAACTCGGCGGCAAGCTCGGCGGCCGCGACGTCACTTTCGTGCAGGTCGATGACGAGTCCAAGCCGGAGACCGCGACCGACAACATGAACAGGCTGGTCGGCCGCGACAAGGTCGACGTGGTGATCGGCACGGTGCACTCCGGCGTCGCGATGGCGATGGTCAAGGTCGCGCGCGATAGCGGCACGATGTTGATCATCCCCAACGCCGGCGCCAACGACGCGACCGGGCCAGCCTGTGCGCCGAACATCTTCCGCACCTCGTTCTCGAACTGGCAGACCACCTTCCCGATGGGCAAGGTGATGGCCGACGCCGGCATCAAGAACGTCGCGACGATCACCTGGAAGTACACCGCCGGCGCCGAGATGATCGGCGCGTTCTCGGAGAATTTCACCAAGAACGGCGGCAAGATCGTCGAGGATCTGACGCTGCCATTCCCGCAGGTCGAATTCCAGGCGCTGATCACCCGCATCGCGCAGCTCAAGCCGGATGCGGTGTTCAGCTTCTTCGCGGGCGGCGGCGCGGTGAAGTTCGTCAAGGACTACGCGGCCGCGGGCCTCAACAAGACGATCCCGCTGTACGGCGCCGGCTTCCTCACCGACGGCACCATCGAGGCGCAGGGCGAAGCGGCGAACGGGCTGAAGACCACGCTGCACTACGCCGACAATCTCGATAATCCCGCCAACGTCGCGTTCCTGAAAGCCTTCAAGGCCAAGACCCAGAAGGACGGCGACATCTACGCGGTGCAGGGTTTTGACGCCGCCTCGTTGCTCGAAATCGGCCTTGACGCCGTGAAGGGCGATGCCGCCGCGCGCGACGCGATGATCAAGGCGATGGCGGCGGCGAAGATCGACAGCCCGCGCGGCCCGCTGTCGTTCAACAAGGCCCACAACCCGATCCAGAACATCTACCTCCGCGAAGTCCGCAACGGCCGCAACGAAGTGATCTCGATCGCGCAAAGCGCCGTCGACGACCCGGCGCGCGGCTGCCGGATGACGTGAGCGTCATCGCGGGCGTGGCTTCGCGGTTCACAAACAAGTCGTCATGGCCGGGCTTGACCCGGCCATCCATCAAAAGAT
>NZ_LJIC01000016.1 GCF_001295845.1 Rhodopseudomonas sp. AAP120
AAGCCGAATCCGCGGCCGATGTTTCCCAATCCGCCGGGCCTGTTGCGGCTCGAGCCGCATTCCGAAGGGCTACGCGATCGCATCTGGTGGGGCGCCGGCTCCAACGCCACGGCGGTGTGGGCCGCCAAGCTCGGCATGAACCTGCAGAGCTCGACGCTGAAGAACGACGAGACCGGCGAGCCGTTTCACGTCCAGCAGGCGGCGCAGATCCGCGCCTATCGGGCGGCATGGCAGGAGGCCGGCCATACGCGGACGCCGCGCGTCTCGGTCAGCCGCAGCATCTTCGCGCTGGTCGACGATCGCGATCGCGCTTATTTCGGCCGCGACGACGGCCAGCAGGACCAGGTCGGCTATCTGGACGCGCAGACACGGGCGATCTTCGGCCGCTCCTACGCGGCCGAGCCCGACAAGCTGATCGAGCAGCTCAAGCAGGACGAGGCAATCGCCGAAGCCGACACGCTGCTGCTGACCGTTCCGAACCAGCTCGGCGTCGACTACAACGCCCACGTGATCGAAGCGCTGCTCACCCACGTCGCCCCCGCGCTCGGCTGGCGCTGAGTGCGGCCGCGTTCGATCCGGTCATGAACGGCGGTGAGCCCGCCTAGCGCGGGCTCCGCTGACGGCCGTCGCGCGAACGCTGTCGTGCCGGACGCTTGTCCGGCTCGACTTGAATCTCCTTCAGCGCGCCATCGGAGACCACGTCCACGACGATCACCAGCCTGCCGTCGGTGATGTGAAGCCCGGCGCTGACGGCCCGGCCGGCGCCGTATTTCTCGGCGATTCCGATGGCTTCGGTGAGTGGCATCCGCGATCGTTCGAACGCCTCGACGTTGCGCTTGTCGTCACCCTGCAGGTCAGCCACCGGCATGACCGCCATCGAGCTGACGATCCGGCGCGTTTTCACATCGACCACCGTGTCCCAGACCTGGCCGTCCTTGATGGCTTTGATCTCGAAGAACGGCGCCCCGCCCTGATCGTTCAGCGCAATGTCGTACACGCGCGCGTCGCCGAGCCGGCGCTCGACCATGGCGACGAGATCGGTCCCCGACGAGAGGCTTCCCACCGTCATGTCCGGCTCGGACTCGCCGGCCGCTGCAGGCGGAGACTCGATCGCCTCCGACTCGCGGGCGGCCTGCGCGCCCGGCATCGCCTGGCCCATCAGACACAGGACCATCACAGATTGGGCCAGCAGGCTCCGTGCAGACATCGCCGCCTCGTTGATCGTCGACGCGGCAATTGCGGCCGTGTCGCGCTGTTAGTTAGCTCCGGCCACCCGTCGCGCCGCACTCGCTTCGGGCATCGGTTCCACAGCCGGCGCATCCGCCGGCGGCGCTTTGGTCCATGCGTGGCCGGACAGCGCCTTGTCGTAGCCGTACTGGAACAGGTCGCGCATGTAGGCGGTGTTGAAGCCCGCCGGCGACAGCGGACGATCGGCCTCGATGTAGCTGAGGTTGAAGCCGAACTTATTACGGCGGGCGAAGTCGTAGGTGGTGAACAGGATCGACCGCGTCTGCGTCTTGAGTAGCGTCGACGACGACCGCCCGGCGATCTCGAGAGTCCTGTCGGGAACGACCTGGAATTCCGGTTCGATCTTGTTGTTGATCAGGATGTAAAGCTGCAGATCGAGCGACTTGCCCGAAGCATTGCGCAGCAGATAGGCCTCCGGCAGCGTCAACACCGGCGCCATCACGCCGCCGTCGACATGCATCTCCTGAAACCGTGCGCCGCCGGCTTCGGCGTTGATCAGCATCGGCGGAAACACCGCCGGCAGGCTCGCCGAGGCCGCAACGACGTCGCGAAACAGATCCAGCGATTCAGGCGTCCGCAGCGACGCGATACGGCCAAGATCCCAAATCACCGAGCGCTGCGAATCCAGGTTGGTCGTCACCACGAACAGCATACGCCCCTTGGCGTATTCAGCGGCGACGGAGGCGACGAACTGCTCGTTGATGTATTGAGCCACCAGTTCGCGCAGCCGCTTGTTGCCGAACAGGCCGGACCCGAAAATCGCGTTCAGCGGGTTCGGCGAGTCGAGCAGCGTTTCGGCGATACCGCTGGTGTAGAATTCGCGCAGCGTCGGATCGTATTGCGGCCCGAGGAACGCGAACGGCGCGATCAACGCGCCGGTGCTGACGCCCGACACGATCGAAAACGACGGGCGCGTGCCAGCCGCGGTCCAGCCATTGAGCAGCCCCGCCCCGTAGGCACCATCGGCACCGCCGCCAGACAACGCCAGATAGTTCCGCGGGCCTGCGATGAGTTTCATCTGGACGAACGCGGACGCCGGCTCGTCGGCATAGCGGCGCAGATCGTTCATGTTAAGGACCCGCGCGGCATTCGCTTCGGCAGCCGTGTACGGCACGCGCGGCGGCGACGCGCACGCCGCGAGCATCCAACTCAACACGATGACAAGCGAAACGACGAGCGGCCGGGACATGCGACGCATGGTGCTTCCAAAGGGTTGACAACCAATTAGGGATTTGAGGCGTCGCAGTGTCGGTCGGCGGTCGTATCCACAGAATGATGCGGCTGGCTCGAACGCGGAACCCGCTCGAGATAGTCCTGATGGATCGCCTGGATCGTCTTGCGATCGTCGAACTTCACGCGCCAGCTGCTCGGCGAGCCCTGCCCGACGATCAATCCTTCACGATCGCCGTATTTCGGATGACGCGAGCGCCCGAGCGGACTCATCCGAACGCGAGCACCACGGCACAGCGGCGAGGAGGAAGCATGATCTGTCATTTTCATGAACGGGCGCCTTCTTCCGGCATCTTGATACGAAACCACGCAACATAGAGCGCGGGGAGGAACAGAAGAGTCAGGACCGTGCCGACGATGATGCCACCCATCATCGCGTAGGCCATCGGCCCCCAGAACACTTCACGCGCGATCGGGATCAGCGCGAGGCTGGCCGCCGCTGCGGTCAGCAGGATCGGCCGCATGCGATGCTCGGTGGCTTCCATCACCGCCTCCCAAGGCGGTTTGCCCTCGCCGCGCAGCGTTTCGATCTGCACGATCAGGATCACCGAGTTGCGGATCAAAATGCCGATCAGCGCCAGCACGCCGAGGATCGCGACGAAGCCGAGTGGCGCGCCGCTCGGCAGCAGCGCGGCGACGACGCCGATCAGCGCCAGCGGCGCCACCGCGAACACCAGGAACAGCCGGTGGAAGCTCTGCAACTGCACCATCAGGATCGTCGCCATCACGAACAGCATGATCGGCACGACCGCGGCGATCGGCGCCTGCGATTTGGCGCTCTCCTCGACCGTGCCGCCGACCACCGCCGCGTAGCCGAACGGCAGCTTGGCGTTGAACTCGGCGACCTTCGGCTTCAACTGATCGACCACGGTGGCCGGCTGCACACCGCCGACGATGCCCGCCTTCAGGGTGATGGTCGGCAGGCGCGAGCGGCGCCAGATCGTCGGCTGCTCGAGCTCGTAGCGGAAGGTCGCCACCGCCGCGAGCGGCACCGACTGCCCGCCGCTGCCCGACAATTGTAGGTTCCGCAACGTCTCGATCGAACCGCGTTCCGACGCATTGGCGCGGCCGAGCACGTTGACGAGATAGATGTCGTCGCGCACCTGGGTGACCGAGGCGCCGTCGAGGATGCCGTTCAGGGTCGAAGCAATGTCCTCGGAGGTGATGCCGAGCTGCCGCGCCTTGTCCTGCAGCACGTCGACCTTGACGACGCGCGCCGGCTCCATCCAGTCGTACACCACCTCGCCGAGATGCGGGTTGGTCGCCATGATGCCGGCGAGTTGCCGCGACAGCTCGCGCACCTTTCCGATGTCCGGCCCGCTGACGCGGTACTGAATCGGCCGGCCGACCGGCGGACCGATGTCGAGCAGCTTCACCAGTGCGTCCGTGCCCGGGAATGTCTTCTTCAGATAGGCCTGCAGTTCAGGCTGCAGCCGATCGCGATCGGCGAGACTCTTGGTCACGATCACCATCTGGCCGAACGACTTGTCGGCCGGCTGCACGTCGAACGACAGCACGAAGCGCGGCGCGCCCTGCCCCACATAGGTCGACCAGTGATCGATGCCGTCCTTGCCCTGCAGCGCCTCGCGCTCGAACTGCGCCATCTGGGCGCTGGTTTCGGCGATCGAGCTGTTCTGCGGCAGGTTCCAGTCGACGATCAGTTCGTTGCGATCCGACGACGGGAAGAACTGCTGCTGCACGAAGCCCATGCCGACCAGCGACAGCGCGAATGCCGCCACCGTCACGCCGATCGTCAACCATCGCCAACGCATGCAGAACGACAGCGTGCGGCTGAAGACGTTGGAGAACCATCCCTTGGTTTCGTGATGTCCCTTCATCTTCTTCGGCAGGATGGTGACGCCGAGCAGCGGCGTGAACAGCACTGCGACGATCCAGGACGTCACCAGCGATACCGCGATGACGACGAACAGCGTGAAGGTGAATTCGCCCGCCGCGCTGCTGTTGAGGCCGATCGGAATGAAGCCCGCCACCGTCACCAACGTGCCGGTGAGCATCGGAAAAGCCGTCGAGGTGTAGACGTAGGTCGCCGCCTTCTCGAGCGAGTCGCCGATCTCGAGCCGCGCCACCATCATCTCGACCGCGATCATGGCGTCGTCGACCAACAGGCCGAGCGCGATAATCAGCGCGCCGAGCGAAATGCGCTGCAGCGAGATGTCGGAATACTGCATCACCAGGAAGGTGATCGCCAGCACCAGCGGGATCGAAATCGCCACCACCAGGCCGGCGCGCAGGCCGAGGCTGATGAAGCTGATCGCCAGCACGATCGCGACTGCCTCGAACAGCGCCCGAGTGAAGCCCGACACCGCCTCGTCGACGATCTGCGGCTGGTCAGATACCAGATGCACTTCGGCGCCGACCGGAAGATCGGCCGAGATGTGCTTCATCTTTTCTTTGAGCGCTTCGCCGAACTGCAGCAGGTTGGCGCCGGCCTTCATGCCGATCGCCAGACCGATCGCGGGTTCACCCTTGTACCTGAACAGCGATGTGGGCGGATCGGAGTAACCGCGCCGGATGGTGGCGATGTCGGTGAGCGGGAAGAACCGATCGTTGACGCGCAGATTGATCGCCTTGAGGCTCTCTTCCGAGGTGAACTGCCCGCTGACGCGAACCGCGATCCGTTCCGGGCCCGCCTGCAGCACGCCGGACGGCGTGATCGCGTTCTGCGCCTGTAGCGACGCGATGATCGAGCGTTGATCGAGCCCCAGCGCCGCCACCCTGCGCGGCGAGAACTCCAGGTAGATGACCTCGTCCTGAGCACCGACGATGTCGACGCGCCCGACATTCGGCACCTGCAGCACCTTGGCGCGCACGTCCTCGACCTGATCACGGAGCTGACGCTGGGTGAGACCGTCGCTGGTGAAAGCGTAGATGTTGCCGAACACGTCGCCGAAGCGATCGTTGAACGCCGGCCCAACCACGCCTTGCGGAAAGTCGCCCTTGATGTCGTTGATCATGTTGCGGACGCGCACCCAGGTGGGAACGACGTCCCGCGCCTTGGTGGTGTCGCGCAGATAGACGAACACCGTGGTTTCACCAGCCGTGGTGATGCTCTTGGTGTAGTCGAGCGACTCCAGCTCTTCGAGCTTCTTCTCGATCCGGTCGGTAACCTGGCGGGTGGTTTCTTCAGCCGAAGCGCCCGGCCACTTGGCCTGGATCACCATCGTCTTGATGGTGAACGCCGGATCTTCTTCGCGGCCGAGCTCCAAATACGAAAACAGTCCGGCCGCCATGAAGGCGATCATGAAGTACCAGACCATCGAACGATGGTGCAGTGCCCAGTCGGAGAGGTTGAACTTCTTCACGCTTGCGGTTCCCCTTCGAGGCGGACCCGCTGGCCCTCCTTGAGTTGATGCACCCCCGCTCTCGCCACGCGCTCCCCGGCCTTGATCCCGTCCGTCACCTCGACGGAATTGTCGTCATCCCGCACGACCTGCACCTTGCGCTTGCTGACCGACTTGGTCGCAGGATCGATCACCCAGACGCTGGACTGGCCGTTCTCGGTCAGGATCGCCGTCGCCGGCAGCGGATAGCCGCGCCGCGGTTTGTCCGGAATCAGCGTGGTGATCGTCGAGCCGAGACGGAACGTGTCCGGCGGCGCTTCGAGGGTGATGCGCACCCGGCGCGTCCGCGTGACCGCATCGGCCTGGGGCGCCACTTCGCGCACTTTGCCGGCGGCCTGAATCCGCTGATCGAGCTGCAGCCTGACCGTGAGCGGCGTGCCGATCTTGAGCATGCCGGCGAGCTCGTCGGCGACGTCGATCACCGCCTCGCGAATGTCCGGTCGCGCCACCGTCACGACGGTCTGGCCGGGATTGACGATCTGGCCGACCTGGACGCCGACAGCCGTGACCACGCCGGCATACTCCGCCTCGAGCTTGGTGTAGCTGAGTTGCTCGCGCGCCTTGGTCAGGTTGGATTGCGCGCGCGTGACGGCGGCTTGCGCGGCGGCACTGCTCTGTTCGGCGGAATCCAGCGTCGCCTTGGTGGTGGCACCGGATTCGATCAGCGTGCGCTGGCGGTTGGCCGTATTGCTGGCATTGGCGAACTGGCCCTGCGCCGTCGACAGCTCGGCCAACGCCGAGCGCACCGCCAGTTCCGCCGCGAACGGGTCGACCGCGGCCAGCAACTGCCCCTTCTCGACCGTGTCACCAACGTTCACGGGGCGGGCGATCAGCCGGCCCAACATCCGAAATCCGTAATCGGTCCTGAACTGCGGCTCGACGGTACCGACCACGGCGAGGCTGGTCGCCTCCAGCGGCGCCACCACCATCGAGAGCACGGGCCGGATCGGCTCCGGCTGCTCCGCCTTCTTGCCGCAGCCGGCGACCAGCACGCAGGCGACAACCACGCCGGCAATCCGAAGCACCGTCATGCGCCGAGCCCATCGTAAGTGACGATTTGCGACGGGCGCAGCAGCTTGCCGCCCTCGGTCACGACGCGATCGCCGGGCGCCAGACCGCTGGCGACGATTACCGAATTGGTTTCGTAGGTCTGAACCACGATGGCCTTCAGGGAAACGGCGTGGCTTTGCGGATCGACCACCCAGACTGCGGGCCCCCTGGCGTCGGAGGTCAGGGCGCTCCATGGCAGGACGATCCGTTGAACCGGCTTGCTGCGCCCTTCGGCCGCCACCACGCTGCCGAGCGTCATGGCGGCGGGCGGGTCGGTGATGGACATCTTGACGCGCACCGCTCCGCTTTTCGGATCGACGGTCGGCGAGACCTCGCGCGGCGTCGCCAGCGCGGTGACGGAGGGATCGGACAGCAGCGTCAGTTTCGCGACGCGTCCCTCCCAAGGCGTCAGGAAGATCGACTCGTACACGTCGACGACGGCATCGCGCGCGCCGTCTTCGGCCAGCGTGTAGGCCGATTGCGCGGCCTGGGCGACCTGCCCGACTTCGATATTGCGTGCGGTGATGATGCCCGAGGCGCTGGCGCGCAGCTCGGTGTAGCTCAAGGCGTCGGTGGCGTTGCCGAGCTGCGCCTTGGCGGTTTCCAGCGAGCCTTCCGCGGTGTGCAGCGCCTCCTGCGCCTGGTCATACGCGACACGGGTGGTGAAGCCCTTGTCGATCAGCGACTTCTGACGATCGAAATTGGCCGTGGCGACGCGCAATTGCGCTTCGGCCGCAGCGACCGCGGCCTGGGAGCCGGCGAGGTCCGCCTGCTGCTCGGTCGGGTCGATCCGAGCCAGCACGTCCCCGGCCTTCACGTGAGCGCCCACGTCGACCAACCGCTCGGTGACCCGGCCGCTGACACGGAATGACAACTCGGTGCTCACCCGCGCCTGAACGTCACCGGTCAACCGAATCACGGTCTGCCACGGCTGCAGCTGGGCAACCTCGGTCTTGACCAGCGTCACTTGCGGCGCGGGCTGGGATTTCTCGCCGCCGCACGCCGCCAGACACAGCACGACCGGGACCAACAGGATGGTCCGGAACGAAGAGAGCATCACCGATTGGTCCATTTCATCAACTCGGTACGCCCTCAGTATTATTGACTGACTCGAAAGTCAATAATAAGGTTCGGTTGATTGGAGTTCGCAATGTCTCCCCAAACCAAGAAGACGCGCAGCAGACGTAAAGCCGAGCGGCCCGCCGAGATTCTCGACGCCGCTTTCGAAGAATTCGTGCAGCACGGCTATTCGGCCACTCGGCTGGAGGATGTGGCGTCTCGGGCCGGGGTAACCAAGGGGACGGTTTATTTCTATTTCGACGCCAAGGAGCGCGTGTTCGAGGAGATGGTGCGACACAAGTCGCAGACCTTCCTGCCCGACCTGGCGAATTACGTCGGCACCCTGCAGGGGTCCTATACGGAGCGGCTGCGCGCGTTAGTGGCCTTTACCTATCGCCACATCGCCGAGAACCGCGAATCTCGCGAAGTCTTACGCTTCCTCATCTCCGAGGGGGGGCGCTTTCCGGAGCTGGTCGAGCGTCACTACGACGAGTTCGTCATGCCGATGCTGGAGCAATTCAAAACGGTGATCGACGGCGGGGTGGCTGCAGGCGAATTTCGGGCCACGCCGGCGACGGAATTCATCGAGGTGATCATGAGCCCGTCGCTGTTGGTCTGCCTGTGGTCGATGCTGTTCGGAACTCGCAAGCACTTCGACATCGGGCGCTTCACCGAAGCCAGCACCGACCTGCTGTTACACGGCCTCGCCAAATAACGCGTCCGGCACGGCCGGGTCCGGAGGCCAGTTCCCTGCCCCACCCGCCGGTGCATAACGACCTGTATTCGTGCCCGGAGCGCTCGACGGGGTGGCGCCGGATTGTTAAGCCCCCTCCTCCGAAAGGAGAGTCGGGCCGACATGACCGTTGCGATCGAGATGGGGCAGACCAGCGGCGGCGGCGCGGCAACTCTCGACCTCGAGGAACTGCTGGCCACCCGCCTGCTGGTGCAGGGCAATTCCGGCTCCGGCAAATCCCATCTGCTGCGCCGCCTGCTCGAGCAGAGCGCGCCGTGGGTGCAGCAGGCGATCATCGATCCGGAAGGCGATTTCGTCACGCTGGCCGAGCGCTTCGGCCATCTCGTCATCGACGCCGAGGATCACACCGAGCGCGGCCTGCAGGTTGCGGGAGAGCGCACCCGCACGCATCGCGTCTCGGTGGTGCTCAACCTCGAAGGGCTCGATGCCGAGAACCAGATGCGCCGCGCCGCCGCGTTTCTCGACGGCATGTTCAACACCGCGCGCGATCATTGGTACCCGATGCTCGTGGTGGTCGATGAGGCGCAGCTGTTCGCGCCCGCCGTCGCCGGCGAAGTTTCGGACGACGCGCGCAAATTGTCGCTCGGGGCGATGACCAATCTGATGTGCCGCGGCCGCAAGCGCGGCCTCGCCGGCGTCATCGCCACGCAGCGGCTTGCCAAGCTCGCCAAGAACGTCGCTGCCGAAGCTTCGAATTTTCTGATGGGCCGCACCTTCCTCGACATCGACATGGCGCGCGCCGCCGATCTGCTCGGCATGGAGCGGCGTCAGGCCGAAGCGTTTCGCGATCTCGAGCGCGGGCAATTCATGGCGCTCGGCCCGGCGTTGTCGCGCCGGCCGCTCGGCCTGCGCATCGGGGCGACCGAGACCCATCCGCGCAACGCCTCGCCGAAGCTGATGCCGCTGCCGGAAGCCGCGTTGGAAGACGCCCGCGCCGTGATCCTCGCCGCGCCGCCGCCGGACGCCGCGATCAACCGGCCGCAGCGCCGGCAACCCGCACCTGATCTGCTGAGCCAGCTCATGGCCGCGAAGTCGGCCGCGATCGATGCCCGCCCCGAGCCGGAAGCCGTGCCGCTGACCGAGGAGCAACTCGCCGAGCGTCGCGAGCGGCTCGACCGCATTCTGCGCGCGATCCTCGCCGAGCCGGATGCCGGCTTCCGCGCCATCGGCGTGCTGTATCAGGAATTCATCGTGCGCTGCCGGATCGAAGGGCTCGCCGCGACCATCCCCGACATGGTTGAATTCCGCCGGATGCTGACGCATGCGCGCGCCGGCCTCACCGCCGAGATGGCGGCCGACGACGGCTGGCAGGACGTCACGCTGCGCGCGTCGATTCTGCCCGACGACATGCAGGGCGTGTTCATGATGATCGCGCGCGCCGCCAAGGAAGGCTGGCCCTGCCCCGGCGACGCCGCCATCGCCCGCGCCTACGGCACACACTCGCTGCGCCGGGCGCGCCGGCTGCTGACTTATATCGAAGAGCAAGGGCTGATCGTCTGCCAGTTCGACGGCACCGGCCGCCGCATCGTCACGCTGGTCGAACTCGCCTGGGCGACGGCACCGGGTGACCCGAATGCGGCGGAGGATCTGCCGATCGACGACGAAGTTCGCGCCGCCTCCGCCTGACCCCTCGCATCCGCACCGGTCAGAAAACGGTTCAAGTCGGCGCGCCGATTTGCGATACCGGGTGGCACTCGCATGTTGCCTGCCAGGAGGATCGCCATGAAGACACGGGCCGCCGTCGCGTTCGAAGCCAAGAAGCCGCTCGAAATCGTCGAAGTCGATCTCGAAGGGCCGAAGGCCGGCGAGGTCCTGGTCGAGATCAAGGCGACCGGCATCTGCCACACCGACGCCTACACGCTCGACGGCTTCGACTCTGAAGGCATCTTCCCGTCGATCCTCGGCCATGAAGGCGCCGGCATCGTCCGCGAGGTCGGCCCGGGCGTGACGTCCGTGAAAGTCGGCGATCACGTCATCCCGCTGTACACGCCGGAATGTCGGCAGTGCAAAAGCTGTCTGAGCCAGAAGACCAACCTGTGCACCGCGATCCGCGCGACGCAGGGTAAAGGCCTGATGCCGGACGGCACCTCGCGCTTCTCCTACAAGGGCCAGCCGATCTTTCACTATATGGGCTGCTCGACGTTCTCGAACTTCACCGTGCTGCCGGAGATCGCGGTGGCGAAAATTCGTGACGACGCGCCGTTCGACAAGAGCTGCTACATCGGCTGCGGCGTCACCACCGGCGTCGGCGCGGTGGTCAACACCGCCAAGGTGACGCCCGGCTCCAACGTCGTGGTGTTCGGTCTCGGCGGCATTGGCCTCAACGTCATCCAGGGCGCCAAGATGGTCGGCGCCGACAAGATCGTCGGCGTCGATATCAACGACGACAAGGCCGAATGGGGCCGCCGCTTCGGCATGACCGACTTCGTCAACCCCAAGAAAATCGACGGCGACATCGTTCAGCATCTGGTGGCGCTGACCGACGGTGGCGCCGACTACACGTTCGATTGCACCGGCAACACCACCGTGATGCGCCAGGCACTGGAAGCCTGCCATCGCGGCTGGGGCGTCTCGGTGGTGATCGGCGTTGCCGAAGCCGGCAAGGAAATCTCCACCCGCCCGTTCCAGCTGGTCACCGGCCGCGTCTGGAAAGGCAGTGCCTTCGGCGGCGCCCGCGGCCGCACCGACGTGCCGAAGATCGTCGACTGGTACATGAACGGCAAGATCGAAATCGACCCGATGATCACCCACGTGCTGAAGCTCGAGGAGATCAACAAGGCGTTTGATCTGATGCACGAGGGCAAGTCGATCAGGTCGGTGGTGGTATTCTGAGAAAGCCCCGCTCGTTCGTCGTCCCGTGCAAGCGCACGTTCTCGCCTCAACCTCTCCCCGTCATTGCGAGCGAAGCGAAGCAATCCAGCCCCAAGCACTCCGCTGGATTGCTTCGTCGGCTTCGCCTCCTAGCAATGACGAACAAACAACCACGTCAATCCAGGGCGCCAGCGTAGCGCCAACCGGGGTTGCAATTCATGAACATCCTCTCGTTCGTCATTCCGGATTGCGCGCAGCGCAAGTCCGGAATCCATACGCCCTACACTCGCGATGACGCACCCGGGCACTCGCAACGCGTAGTAGTGGGTAATGACAGGGGATATGGATTCCGGGCTCGCCGCTTCGCGGCGCCCCGGAATGACAAAAGTAGCGTTCGTGCGCGTCGTGGAGATTCCGGGTTCGTGCAGCTTCGTTGCGCGCCCCGGAATGACGAACGCGAGGTCAATGACGAACGAGAGGCTTACGTCTCAGCCGTGCCGCCGGCGAAGTTGCGGTACACAAACTTCTCGCCGCCCTGCTCTGCCTCGGCCTCGGCCGTCTTGAAGATCCCCTCGTGCAACGGCGATAGCGCACACGCAGGATCGGTCGCGGCCGCGTCACCGGCGAGCGCAAAAGCCTGGCAGCGGCAGCCGCCGAAATCGATTTCCTTGAAAGCGCAGCTGGCGCACGGCTCCTGCATCCAGCCGGTGCCGCGATAGCGGTTGAGCGCCTCGGAATTCCGCCAGATCTCCGCGATCGACGCGCCGCCGCGCACCGAGTCGAACGCCAAGCCGGTGATCGTCTCGGCGGCGTGACAGGGCAGCACCTTGCCGCTCGGCGAGATGTTGAAGAACTGCCGGCCCCAGCCGCCCATGCAGGTCTTCGGCCGTAGCGCATAGTAATCCGGCACGACGTAATCGATCGACAGCTGGCCCTTGAGCCGCTCGCGCGCGGCCTCGACCAGTGCCGTGCACTCCTCGATCTGCTGCAGCGTCGGCATCAGCGCGGCGCGGTTCTTCAGAGCCCAGCCGTAGTACTGCACATTGGCGACTTCGAGCCGGTCGGCGTCGAGCGCGACCGCCATCTCGATGATATCGGGCAACTGATGCAGATTTTGACGATGCATCACCGCGTTGACGGTGAGCGGCAGATCGAGCTCGCGCGTCCAGCGCGCCACGTCGAGTTTCTTGGCGTGACCATTGGCATAGCCGCCGACGCGATCGGCCAGCGTCGGCTCGTTGCCCTGGAAGCTGATTTGGACGTGACAGAGGCCGGCATCGGCCAGCGCAGCGAGACGCTCGCGGGTCAGCAGCACGGCTGATGTGATCAGATTGGTGTAGAGGCCGAGGTCGCTGGCGTGTCGCACCAGTTCCACCAGATCCTTGCGCGCCGTAGGCTCGCCGCCGGAGAAGTGCACCTGCAGCACGCCGATCGCGGCGAGTTCGCTGAGCACGCGCTTCCATTCGTCGGTCGACAGCTCCGCGCCGCCGCGCTCCAATTCGACGGGATTGGAGCAATACGGGCATTGCAGCGGGCAGCGATGCGTCAGCTCGAGTAGCACCGCAAGCGGGATGCCGTAGCTCTCCGCGACGCTGCCGGGCTGATCCAGCACCGCCGCGCCCGCCGCAGCAGTTGTCAGGTCGCTGTCGCTCATGGCGCCGGCTCCCGCGCCTCGGTCAAGAAGCCCTTGTCGGCGAGATCCTGCAGCAACGCCAGGACGTCGGCGCCGATCTCGGTCCGATCGGCCGTGTACTTAGCGGCGAGTTCATCGACAATGCTCGCGACGCTGCGCGTACCGTCGCACAGTTGCAGGATCTCGACCGCGATGTCGTCCGGCGCCAGCACGCGCTCCGGCGCCAGGATCACCCAGCGCTGCCGCGTCTCGTCGAAGCGCAGCTTGGCGTGGCGCGGCAGCACCGGCCGGCTGGTCTCGCTGACGGTGATCTTCCGCGCCATCGCCGCCTCACCCGGCTCGCGGCACGAAGGCGCCGGGCGGAATGTGGCCGTCGACATAAGCATGATGCAGCGCGTCGAGCTGGGCCCACAGCACGTTGGTCTTGAAGATCAGCGCGTTGCACACCGCCTCGCGTTCGGCCGGCGTGGTGGCATGGCGCTTGACGTAATCAAGCGCGAAATCGGCATCGCGCGGCGCCTGGGTCAGGCGACGTTTGAAATAGCTCATGATGTCCGGATTGACGAAATCGTAATGCGCCAGCATGCCGGAGATGCGTTCCTCGTGCAGATTCGGCGCGAACAGCTCGGTCAGCGACGACGCGATCGCTTCCAGCGGCGTGCGGTCGCGGACGAAATGCACGTAAGCATCGACTGCGAACCGCGTCGCCGGCAGGATGCCCTCGGTCGACTCGACATAGGCGCTGTCGAGGCCGAGCCCTTCGGTCAGCTTCAGCCAGCGCTCGATGCCGCCCTCACTGTCGAGGTCGCCGTCGTGATCCTCGATGCGGTGCCGCCATTCGACGCGTGTCGCGCGGTCGCGGAATCGGGAGATCACCACCGCGTCCTTGATCGGGATCGTGCTCTGATAATAGTAGCGATTGAGCGCCCAGGCCTGCACCTGGCCCTTGTTCAGCTTGCCGCCGTGCAGCAGGCGATGAAACGGATGCAGATTGTGATAGCGCGTTGCGCCGATCTGGCGCAGCGCCGCTTCCAACTCGTCCGCATTCTGCAGAGGCGCGGAGCCGTTGATCGAAAAGGCCGTCATCGCGTTCACGGCGTCACCTCCATCCCGTCCGACGGAATCGTCCAGCCCGCCTCGTCCACAGCCTTGCGTTCGGCGGTGTCCGCCAGCAGCGCCGGGTTCGAATTATTGATATGCACGAACAGTCTTTGCGCAATGCCGAGGTCGTGCAGTGCGGCGATGGCGCCGTCGTTTCCTGACATCGCAATGTGGCCCATCGCCTGCCCGGTTTTGTGGCCGAGGCCCGCGGCGATCAGTTCGTCGTCGCGCCACACCGTGCCGTCGAACAACACGAGCGCCGCGCCGGCAAGCCGCGCCTTGAGCTCGTCCGTCACCCGCCCGCAGGCGGTAAGCACGTGAACCGACGTGCCGGTGACCTTGTCGGTGACGGTCAGACCGAGCGTGTCTCCGTCTGCCGCATCGCCGCCGGGATGCACCTGGCCTTCGAGATACCAAGCCGCCTTGCCCGGCACCGCAAACGCGGTGACGACGAGGCCTGAGGGCGTGCCATCCTGCAGCGCCAGCTCGAACGGCTGATCGATGTCGATCGGCTGTCGCCGCACCAACTGCTCATTCAGGACGTTGAAGATGCTGTTGGCGCGGAGCACCGCCAGCACCTTAGCATGGGCGTAGATCGTAAACGGCCAGCCTTCGCGCATCGACAGCAGCCCGGCCACCGCATCGACTTCGCCATTGGTGAGGATGACGCCGGCAATCGGGCTATGGCGCAGCGCGCCCTCCTTTGGATGCAGCTGCGGGGTCGCGATCACCTGTTGGCGCAGATCGGGCGACGCGTTGATCAGGAACCAGTGCGCCCCATCGGCGCTGATCGCGATCGAGGCTTGGGTGCGGCGTAACGCCGGATCGGCGAAGGCGGCGCGGCACACGGCGCAGCCGCAATTCCATTGCGGAACGCCGCCGCCCGCCGCAGCGCCCAGCACGACGACGCGCATCATTCAGCCCCTCCGCCGCAAAAATAAAGCAGCCGGCGTGAAACGCCGACTGCTCGGAACTCGACAGCCTCGCTGCGGCTGATTACTTGCGCACCGCGCAGGCGTACATGTTGATTTCCATGCCGACGGAGATTTCGACGATCGCAGGTTTCTTCCAGGCCATGATGTCCTCCCGAGGATTGCAGAACTGACGTCGCAATAAGTCGAAGATAGAGTTCGGACGAAACGCGCGCAAGCGCGGCGTGGTTGCGCATTGCCCTATCAACTCGAGGTGAGCAGGCGCAGCACGATGCCTGCTGCAGCGCAGGATGAAGTGTCGCAGAGCCAGCGATTAGTTCACGACCCCGCCGTGCCGATGGCCGAGCTGCCCGAACGTCGCGGGTTCAACCACGACGGCTGCCCCGCGTGTGACGACACCCCTCCGAAAGCTTGGCATGCCAGAAGCTGCTGTGGATAACGTGACATATCGCAGATGCGAAGTAGGCGGGCTTGACCCGTGGCATCTGGTATGCCAGATCAGGCCCATTAACAGGCATGGACCAGTCCGCAGCGATGATCGCACGCGCCCGAGCCAAGATTGTCGACGTTGTCCGCGAGCCGGATCTGGCGGTGACGCGGCTCGCGCCGGAGGTCAGCTACAAGGCCAAGGCCTATCAGGCGCTGAAGCAGGCCATCCTCAAGATGGACATCTACACCACGCCCGAGCCGGTGATGCTCGACGAGCGCGCGCTGTCGGACAAGCTCGGCGTCAGCCGCACGCCGATCCGCGAGGCGATCGCGATGCTCGAGCAGGACGGGCTGGTGAAAGCCCTGCCCCGCCGCGGTATCGTCGTGGTGCGGCGGACCAAAGCCGAGATCGTCGACATGATCCGTGCCTGGGCGGCGCTGGAAAGCATGGCGGCGCGACTGATCACCACAATGGCCCGCAAGCGCGACATCACCGCGCTGCGCGACGTGTTCAAGGATTTCGGCCCGGACCGGCTGCCGCAGGATCACATCGAGGAATATTCCCGCGCCAACATCGTGTTCCACCAGGCGCTGATCTCGCTCAGCGAATCGCAGGTGCTGGTCGACATGACGGGCGACATCCTGCTCCACGTGCGCGGCTATCGCCAGCTCACCATCGGCCGCAAGGAACGCATCGCCGCGTCGCTGCCCGAACACCTCGCGATGATCGAGGCGCTGGAAGCGCGTGACACCGAACTCGCCGAGAAACTCGCCCGCGATCACACGCTGCGGCTCGCCGACTATGTCGAGGCGCACGGACAGGAGTTGTTCGCGTGACACCCACTCGCCTTCTGAAACGTACCCCATCCCCGTCATTGCGAGGAGCGCAGCGACGAAGCAATCCAGCCCGGTGCACGGCGCTGGATTGCTTCGCTGCGCTCGCAATGACGGGCGGAGGCGTATCGCATTCAACCATTCACTCAGCCGCTGATGGCTGGACGGTCAGACACGGAGTAACCCAATGACCAAGGCGCTCGACGGCGTTCGCATTCTCGACTTCACCCACGTTCAGTCCGGGCCGACCTGCACGCAGTTGCTGGCGTGGTTCGGCGCCGACGTCATCAAGGTGGAACGGCCGGGCACCGGCGACATCACCCGCGGTCAGCTGCAGGACATCCCGAAGGTGGACAGCCTGTATTTCACCATGCTGAACCACAACAAGCGCTCGATCACGCTCGACACCAAGAACCCGAAGGGCAAGGAAGTCCTCACCGCGCTGATCCGCACTTGCGACGTGCTGGTGGAGAACTTCGGCCCCGGCGTGCTGGACCGTATGGGCTTCACCTGGGAGAAGATCCAGGAGATCAACCCGCGCATGATCGTCGCGTCGATCAAGGGGTTCGGTCCGGGCCCGTATGAAGACTGCAAGGTCTACGAGAACGTCGCGCAGTGCACCGGCGGCGCCGCCTCGACGACCGGCTTCCGTGACGGCCCGCCGCTGGTCACGGGCGCGCAGATCGGTGATAGCGGCACCGGCCTGCATCTTGCGCTCGGTATCGTCACCGCGCTGTATCAGCGTCAGCACACCGGCCGCGGCCAGCGCGTCACCGCTGCAATGCAGGACGGCGTGCTCAATTTGTCGCGCGTCAAGCTGCGCGATCAGCAGCGCCTCGCCCACGGCCCGCTCAAGGAATACAGCCAGTTCGGCGAAGGCATCCCGTTCGGCGACGCGGTGCCGCGCGCCGGCAACGATTCCGGCGGCGGTCAGCCCGGCCGCATCCTCAAGTGCAAGGGCTGGGAGACCGACCCGAACGCCTACATCTACTTCATCACCCAGGCGCCGGTGTGGGAGAAGATCTGCGACGTGATCGGCGAAACCGGCTGGAAGACCCACCCGGACTACGCGACGCCGCCGGCCCGGCTGTCCCGGCTCAACGAGATCTTCGCACGCATCGAACAGTGGACGATGACCAAGACCAAGTTCGAGGCGATGGAGATCCTCAACCAGGACGACATCCCGTGCGGGCCGATCCTGTCGATGAAGGAACTGGCAGAAGATCAGTCGCTGCGCGCCACCGGCACGGTGGTCGAGGTCGATCACCCGACCCGCGGCAAGTATCTGTCGGTCGGCAACCCGATCAAGCTGTCGGACTCGCCGACCGAGGTGAAGCGCTCGCCGCTGCTCGGCGAGCACACCGACGAAATCCTGCGCGACGTGCTCGGCTTCAGCGACGCCCACGTCGCCGAAATTCACGAGTCCGGCGCCACCACCCCACCGCGCAAGCAGGCAGCCGAGTAGTCAGCACCTTACCGCGCTCGCGCCTGCGAGCGCGGTAAGCATCTCCATCGGGGGTAACGCTCACGAACGTCAACACGTCTTGTCACTAATCTGTCCTTGCGCGCGGTCATTAGTATGATCACAATGTCGCGCGTTGGTAACGGCTCCCGTCAGAGGCGCCGGCCTCGGAGGAAACATGACAGACACTGTGCATGCCGTGACGGCCGCGCAAACGCGGCGCGTGAGTGAAAGCTATCGCTGGACGCAGCTCGCCATCGGCGTCGGCGCGATGGTGATGATCGCCAACTATCAATACGGCTGGACGTTCTTCGTCCCCGACATACAGAAGACCTTCGGCTGGGACCGCGCATCGATCCAATGGGCATTCACCCTCTTCGTGTTGTTCGAGACCTGGCTAGTGCCGATCGAGGGCTGGTTCGTGGACAAATACGGGCCGCGGCCGGTCGTGCTGATCGGCGGCGTGCTGTGCGCGATCGGCTGGGTGATCAACGCTCATGCGACGACGCTGTCGGGCTACTATCTGGGGATGATCGTGGCTGGCATCGGCGCCGGCGGGGTCTACGGCACCTGCGTCGGCAATGCGCTGAAATGGTTTCCGGACAAGCGCGGACTGGCGGCGGGACTGACGGCCGCGGGCTTCGGTGCCGGCTCGGCGCTGACGGTGGCACCGATCCAGGCGATGATCCGGGATTCCGGCTTTCAGACTACTTTCATGTATTTCGGTCTTGGCCAGGGCATCGTGATCGTGTTCCTGTCGCTGCTGCTGCTCGCGCCGCGGCCCGGCCAAGTGCCGTCACCCGGCCACAACGCCAACGTAATCCAGACCCGGCGCGACTATCAGCCGACCGAAGTGCTACGCCAGCCGATCTTCTGGCTGATGTACTTCATGTTTGTGATCGTCGGCGCCGGCGGATTGATGATCACCGCCAACCTCAAGCCGATCGCGGCCGACTGGAAGATCGCCGATACGCCGGTGACGCTGATGGCGATGACCATGACGGCGGTCACCTTTGCGGCGACGTTCGACCGCATCCTCAACGGCCTGACGCGGCCATTCTTCGGCTGGGTGTCGGACAAGATCGGCCGCGAGAACACGATGTTCATCGCGTTCGGTCTCGAGGGTGTGGGCATCTATGCACTGTACATGTACGGCCACGATCCGGTGTGGTTCGTGCTGCTGTCGGGCCTGGTGTTCTTCGCCTGGGGCGAGATCTACTCGCTGTTCCCGTCGACTTGCACCGACACGTTCGGCAACAAGTTCGCCACCACCAATGCGGGCCTGCTCTACACCGCCAAGGGCACCGCGGCGCTGCTGGTGCCGGCCGCCAACTTGCTGCAACAATCCACCAGCAGTTGGGACGGCGTGTTTCTGATCGCGGCGGGCGCCAACATTCTGGCGTCGCTGCTCGCTCTATTCGTGCTGAAGCCGTGGCGGCGAACCGTCGTGGCCAACAGCATGGCATGACAAATCGCGGCGGCGCCACAGCGCCGCCGCCTGCTCTTCCTCCGGCGTGGCCGCTGCGGCCACGTCTTTGTTTGTCGTCAGTCTGATGGGAAATCGATGAAAGTCTGTATCTATGGCGCCGGCGCGATCGGCGGTTATCTCGGCGTCCAGCTCGCGCAGTCCGGCGCCGATGTCAGCCTGGTGGCGCGCGGCGCGCATCTGGCGGCGATGAAAGATAAGGGCCTCAAGCTGCTGATCGGCGACGAGGAACGCGTCGTCAAGGTCAAGGCCACCGACACGCCGTCCAAACTCGGCGTGCAGGACTTCATCATCATCTGCCTCAAGGCGCATTCGATCACCGGCGCGATCGACGCGATGAAGCCGCTGCTCGGGTCGCACACCCGCATCGTCACCGCGGTCAACGGCGTGCCGTATTGGTACTTCTACAAGCACGGCAATCAGTTCGAGGGCCGCACGCTGGAGAGCATCGACCCCGGAGCCCGGCAGTGGACCGAGCTCGGTCCGGAGCGCGGCATCGGCTGCATCGTCTATCCGGCGACCGAGCTGGAAGGCCCCGGCGTGATCCGCCACGTCTATGGTGACAAATTCCCGGTCGGCGAAGCCTCCGGCGAAACCACCACGGACGTGCAGAACCTGTCGAAGCTGCTCGAGGCCGCCGGCCTGAAGGCGCCGATCCTCGACCGCATCCGCGACGAGATCTGGCTGAAGCTGTGGGGCAACGTCTGCTTCAACCCGATCAGCGCGCTGACCCACGCCACGCTCGATGTGATCGCCTCCGACCCGGCGACGCGCGCGCTGGCCAAGGCGATGATGCTGGAAGCGCAGCAGATTGCCGAGACCTTCGGCATCAAGTTCCGCGTCGACGTCGAACGCCGCATCGAAGGCGCCCGCAAGGTCGGCGCGCACAAGACCTCGATGCTGCAGGACCTCGAGCGTGGCCGCCCGATGGAGATTGATCCGCTGGTCACCGTGGTGCAGGAAATGGGCAAGATGACCGGCATTGCCACGCCGGCGATCGACGCGGTGCTCGGCCTGGTGATCCAGCGCGCCAAGGTGGCGGGGCTGTACTAACCGAGCGCACTCCTAACCTTTGTCATTCCGGGGCGCGCGAAGCGCGAGCCCGGAATCCATAACCACCGCCGGGAGTATGGATTCCGGGCCTGCGCCCCGAAGACGGGGCGCATCCCGGAATGACAACGTCGGCGGCAATACATCCACCTCTCGCTGTCATTGCGAGCGCAACGAAGGAATCCAGGAGCACCGAGCACGGGGCTGGATTGCTTCGTCGTGGAGCCTGTACTCGGACGGCGCGAAGCGCCGATCCGGGTGCTCCTCGCAATGACGGGTGGAGAAGTCTCGTTCAAATTCATCAAGGAGATACGCCGTGACCAAATGGGTTCGCTTCCGCGCCAAGGGCGCGATCGGGTTCGGCACGATTGCGCATTCGGATATCACCGTGCACGATGGCGACATGTTCGGCGCCAATAAGCCGACCGGTCAGACTTTGCAGCTCGGCGACGTCGAGTTGCTCAGCCCCTGCGCGCCCGGCAAGATCATCGGGCTGTGGAATAATTTTCGCGCGCTGGCGGCCAAGCTCAATCAATCGATCCCGCCGGAGCCGCTGTACTTTCTCAAGGCGACCACCAGTGTCGCGGCGCACGGCGCGGTGGTGAGTCGCCCAGCGTCCTACGACGGCAAGGTGGTGTACGAAGGCGAGCTCGGCATCGTCATCGGCAAACGCAGCACGAACATCTCGGAAGCCGAAGCTGCGTCGCACATCTTTGGCTACACCTGCGTCAACGACATCACCGCAGCCGACATTCTCAACCGCGATCCGAGCTTCCCGCAATGGGCTCGCGCCAAAAGCTTCGACGGCTTCGGTCCTTTCGGCCCGGCGATCGCCACCGGGTTCGATCCGCAGTCGCTGTCGATCCGGACGATCCTCAACGGCGCGGAGCGGCAGAACTACCCGGTCGCCGACATGATCTTCGCCCCGCACAAGCTGGTCAGCCTGCTGTCGCACGACATGACGCTGGAGCCCGGCGATCTGATCTGCTGCGGCACCTCGGTCGGCGTCGGCGTGATGAAGGAAGCCAGCAACAGCGTCACCATCGCGATCGAAGGCATCGGCGAGCTGCACAATGAATTCCGCCAGACGGTGAAAGGCTGACGCCGACTCGCGCGTCCTGACGCGCGACTACCTCGCCCCAAGCACGTCATTCCGGGGCGCGCGCAGCGCGAACCCGGAATCCAGACGTTGTTGCGCACGTCGAGATTCCGGGTTCGCTCGCTTCGCGAGCGCCCCGGAATGACCCGCGGTGGGGCAGTGCGTCTCGCGGAGAGACCGTGCCCTGCTCCGCATTGGACATTTCGCGCTCGCTTCGGCATCCTGCGCCCGCACCATAACAGCAACAGGCGCGTGAGGCGCCGCGAACGTCCGAGGTTTCCATCATGATCAAGACGCGTTTCACCGAAGCCTTCGGCGTCGAGCACCCGATCGTGCAAGGCGGCATGCAATGGGTCGGCCGCGCCGAACTGGTGGCTGCGGTCGCCAACGCCGGCGCGCTCGGCATGATCACTGCGCTGACGCAGCCGACGCCGGAAGATCTCACCAAGGAAATCGCGCGCTGCCGCGATCTCACCGACAAGCCGTTCGGCGTCAATCTCACCATCCTGCCGGCGATCAAGCCGCCGCCTTATGCCGAGTATCGCCAGGCGATCATCGAGGCGGGCGTCAAGGTGGTCGAGACCGCCGGCAACAAGCCGCAGGAGCACGTCGACGAATTCAAGAAGGCCGGCGTCAAGGTGCTGCACAAATGCACCAGCGTCCGCCACGCGCTGTCGGCGGAGCGGATGGGCGTCGACGGCATCTCGATCGACGGCTTCGAATGCGCCGGCCATCCGGGCGAGGACGATACCCCCGGCCTGATCCTGATCCCGGCCGCCGCCGACAAGATCAAGGTGCCGATGATCGCCTCCGGCGGTTTCGCCGACGCGCGCGGCCTGGTCGCGGCGCTGGCGCTCGGCGCCGACGGCATCAACATGGGCACGCGCTTCATGTGCACCAAGGAGAGCCCGATCCATCAGGCGGTGAAGGAGAAGATCGTCGCCAACGACGAGCGTTCGACCGACCTGATCTTCCGCACCATGCGCAACACCTCGCGCGTCGCCAAGAACGCGGTCAGCCAGCAGGTGATTGCGCTGGAGAAGCAGGGAGCGACCTTCGAGCAGGTTAAGGAACTGGTCGCCGGCGCCCGCGGCAAGATGGTGTACGTCAATGGCGACACCGACGAGGGCGTGTGGTCGGCCGGTCAGGTGCAAGGCCTGATCCACGACATCCCGAGCTGCGCCGAACTCGTCTCGCGCATCGTCCGCGACGCCGAAGCGATCATTCGCGCCCGGCTGGAATCGATGCTATCGGGTGGCGCGCGCCAAGCGGCGGAGTAGACGCCGGCGAGCGCCCACACGGGAAGCAGCCAGATGAAGGCCTATGTCTATGGCGCCAATGGCGCCGCCGTCACCGACGTCGACAAGCCGGCTCCGACCGGACCGCAGGTGTTGATCCGGGTCCGCGCCTGCGGCCTCAATCGCGCCGATCTGGGCATGACCAAAGGCCATGCCCACGGTGCGGCCGGCGGCGTCGGCACCGTGCTGGGGATGGAATGGGCCGGCGAGATCGAAGCGGTCGGCGACGAGGCCTATGGCTGCAAGGTGGGCGATCGGGTGATGGGCTCCGGCGCCGCGGCATTCGGCGAGTACACCCTCGCCGACCACGGCCGGTTGTTTCCGATTCCTGACAGCATCAGCTTCGAAGAGGCCGCCACCCTCCCCGTTGCCCTGACCACGATGCACAATGCGCTGATCGCGGTCGGCAAGCTGCGCGCCGGACAGTCGGTGTTGATCCAGGGCGCCAGCTCCGGCGTGGGGCTGATGGCGCTGCAGATCGCCAAGCTCAAAGGCGCCAAGCTGGTGATCGGCTCGTCGACCGACAAAAGCCGCCGCGATCGGCTGGCCGAGTTCGGCGCCGACCTCGCGATCGATACGTCTGGAGCCGGCTGGGTCGATCAAGTGCTCGCAGCCACCGGCGGCGCAGGCGTCGATCTCGTTATCGACCAGATCTCCGGCACCATCGCCAACCAGACTCTTGCAGCCACGCGTGTGCTCGGCCGCATCGTCAATGTCGGCCGGCTCGGCGGCACACATGCCGACTTCAACTTCGACCTGCACGCGGCGCGCCGGATCGACTACGTCGGCGTCACCTTCCGGTCACGCAGCATCGAGGAAATCCGCGAGATCTTCCGGCAAGTGCGCGGAGATATCTGGCCCGCCGTCGAAAACCGCAAACTGCAATTGCCGATCGACCGTGTGTTCCCCTTCGCCGAGATCGACAAGGCGTTCGCCCACATGGAAGCCAACCGACATCTCGGCAAGATTGTCGTGACGCTGTAACGAGTTCCGCGACCACAACAGCGACGCCGAAAAACTAAGAATAGTTCGCAATAGCGCACCTCGCGCAATTGCGCGCGCATTCTCGGATTCGTCGGCTTTTCTGTTCAGGACCGGGCTGCTAAACCCCGGCTCATGAGTAACTACGCCAGCACCAAATCGCGTGTGGCTGCGGTGTCCGTGCTGGCAAGCGCCAGCATGGCCGCGGCGAAATTCGCCATCGGCATCGCCATCGGTTCGCTGGCGCTGATCTCCGAAGCTCTGCACAGTTCGATCGATCTCGTCGCAACGATTATCACCTGGTTCGTGGTCCGCATCTCGGACCGGCCGGCCGACGACGCGCATCACTACGGTCATGGCAAGATCGAAAGCCTGTCGGCGCTCGGCGTCATCGCGCTGTTGTATGTGCTGG
Source organism: Rhodopseudomonas sp. AAP120 (assembly GCF_001295845.1). Taxonomy (GTDB): domain Bacteria; phylum Pseudomonadota; class Alphaproteobacteria; order Rhizobiales; family Xanthobacteraceae; genus Rhodopseudomonas. Next base: position 24,232 of record NZ_LJIC01000016.1, read on the forward strand.
CCGGCGGCATTCTGGTCGAGGCGACCGGACGGCTTCGCGAGGGCGCGCCGCCGCCGGCGTTTTCCTGGCTGGCGTTCGGCATCCTCGGCGTCGATATCGTGGTGAACTCGTGGCGGGCGTGGGCGCTGCATCGCACCGCGGTCGCGACCAAGAGCCAGGCGCTGGCGGCGGACGCGCTGCATTTCTCGTCCGACGTACTCGGATCGTTCGCGGTGATCGCCGGTCTGTCGCTGTCGGCGCTGGGCTTCGCCTGGGGCGACGCTGCGGCAGCGATCGGCGTCGCGGTGATGATCTCGATTCTCGGTCTGCGGCTCGGCCGTTCGACCATCCAGACGCTGCTCGATCGCGCCCCGGAGGGTGTTTCGGAAAAGGCGCGCGACGTGATCAGTTCGGTCCCCGGTGTGGTCGGTGTTGAGCGGCTGCGCGCCCGCATGGTCGGACCGACGCATTTCATCGACGCACTGGTCGAGGTCCCCCGCACCTATCCGATCGATCGCATCGACGAGATCAAGCGCCGCGCCGACGACGCCCTGAAGCAGGTTTTCGAAGACGCCGACCTCACCTTCACGGCGATTCCCGTAGCCCGCGACAACGAGACGGTGCGCGAGCGCGTCATGGTGATCGCACGCAACTCCGGCCTCGCCATCCACCACGTCACCGTCCACGATCTCGGCTGCAAGATCACCGTCAGCATCGACCTGGAAGTCGACGGCAACATGCCGCTGATCGAGGCCCACGATATCGCACACGAACTCGAACGGCACATCCGCGCCGACTTCGGCACGGACGTCGAGGTCGACACCCATATCGAGCCGCTCGAGCCGGAAATGCCGCACGGCTCCGACGCGGCGCCGCGCCGCACCGAGGAGATCCGCTGCGCCCTGATCGAACTCGCCGGCGACGGCATGATCCATCACATCCACAATGTCCGAGTCCGCGACACCGAGGCGGGCGAGATCGTCAATTTCCATTGCTACGCCGCCCCCTCGCTCAGCGTGATCTCGGTGCACGAGCATGTCGACGATATCGAACGGCGGCTGCGCCGCGCGTTCCCGACCGTGAAGCGCGTCATCAGTCATGCCGAGCCACCGAACGCCGAGTGAGCCGAACCTCCCGCCTGTGTGAACTACGAGTCTCGTTCTCGTTTCGGACTCATCCTCACACACAAATGAGACTCCGATTCACCTTTGGATAAGAATTTATCCGACCGGCAGAATCGTTGACTCTCGACAGCCCCCGAAAAGTGGATTCAAATCAGCTATGATTCGAACGACGAAAATGTCGCTCGAACGGGGTGCTGACGGACATTGGTGGGGGCCACAGTATGGCGCGCGTGCAGGCGGCGAGCGCCTGCGTACAGTCCGATTCGATCAAAGGACTTGCGCAGTCGATCGCTAAACCGGCCTACCATCGGCTGTTGACGGCCGAGCCGGTGCTCCGCCGCGCCGTCCCGATCCTGATTATCGCATTCCTCGTGACGATCTGCTTCGGCGCCGCCGTACAGGTCGTCGATCAGACGCGCCAGAAGAACTCCGCGCTCAATCGCGACTTGTGTGCGCTCGCCGATCTGCTCGCCGAACGCCTTGAACATATCGGCGTTGTTCGACTCGACCGCCCCGCCTCGGTCGAGCGTCTGCAGAATCTGCTGCCTGCCCTGATTCCGTCCTGGGGCATCGCCGCCGGCCGGCACGTGATCGTCACCGGCATCGATCAGCGCGTGCTGGCGCGCGTGCCCGGCGACGACAGCGCCCGCACCGCCAACAAGTTTCTCGAGATCATCAGCGCTGCGCCGCCGCTCACCCGTTCGGCGCAGCAAGGCACCGTCTCCGAGATCGTATTGCCGAGCGGCGCCACGGCGTTGGCGACGCTGCACATCGTCAAGTCCCTGCCCGGCCAGGTGATCATCATCCAGGAGGACACCAGCTCGTTCCTGCGCTCCAACGCCGCGCTGCAGATCACGCTGTCCGCCACCACCGGTTTCGTCGTGCTGATCCTCGGCTTTGCGTTTCACTGGCAGTCGACGCGCGCCCGGGAAGGCGATCTGATCAACGACGCGGTACGCAGCCGCATCGACACCGCGCTCAACCGCGGGCGCTGCGGTTTGTGGGACTGGGATCTGTCGCGCGGCCGCATCTTCTGGTCGCGGTCGATGTTCGAACTGCTCGGCCTCGAGAGCCGCAGCGACCTTCTGACGTTCGGCGAGGTCAACGCGCTGGTCAATGGCGACGACATCGATCTGTTCGCGATCGGCGACAAGCTGATCGCCGGCAACGCCGATCACATCGACCACAGCTTCCGGATGCGCCATGCCAACGGCCACTGGATCTGGCTGCGGATGCGCTGCGAACTGAGCCAGGAGACTCTCACCGACAACAAGCACCTGATCGGCATCGCGGTCGACGTCACCGAACAGAAGAGTCTTGCCGAGCGTACCGTCGAGGCCGACCTGCGGCTGCGCGATGCGATCGAGACGATCCCTGAGGCGTTCGTGCTGTGGGATGCCGACAATCGTCTGGTGCTGTGCAATTCGCATTTCCAGCGGCTGCACAAGTTGCCCGACTCGGCGGTCGCACCGGGCACATCCTACGAGACGGTGATCGAAGTCGGCCGGATGCCGGAAATCCGGACCCGACTCACCGACGTCGGCGGCTCGGCACCGGGCGCACGCACTTTCGAGGCGCAGCTCGACGACGGCAGCTGGCTCCACATCAGCGAACGGCGCACCAAGGACGGCGGCTACGTCGCTGTCGGCACCGATATCACCCGCATCAAGGCACATGAACAAAAGCTCGTCGACAACGACCTGCGGCTGCGTGCCACCGTCGCCGACCTGAAAATTTCGCAGGTGAAGCTCGAGCGCCAGGCGATCGAGCTCGCCGATCTCGCGCGCAAATACGCCGAGGAAAAGAACCGCGCCGAAGAAGCCAATCAGACCAAGTCGAAATTCCTGGCGAATATGAGCCACGAACTGCGCACGCCGCTGAACGCGATCATCGGCTTCTCGGAGATCATGGGCAGCGGCATGTTCGGGTCGCTCGGCTCGGAAAAGTATCAAGAATACTGCCACGACATCATGACCAGCGGGCACTATCTGCTGGAGGTGATCAACGACATTCTCGACATGTCGAAGATCGAGGCGGGGCGGATGCGGCTGGAGATGGAAGAGCTCGACCTCGCCCGCACGCTCGGCGAGTCGCTGAAGGTGGTCGCGGGCCGCGCCCACAACAAGCACCTCGAACTGCGCCCGGAGATCGAAGACGACATTCCGATCGTGGCCGACCGGCGCGCCATCAAGCAGATCCTGATCAACCTGCTCTCCAACGCGGTGAAGTTCACACCCGACGGCGGCCGCGTGAAGGTGCGCAGCCGGACACGGCGGGATTCGATCGTCCTGATGATCGCCGACACCGGCATCGGCATCGCGCCGCAATCGCTGCGGCGGCTCGGTCAGCCGTTCGAGCAGGTCGAGAGCCAGCTCACCAAGAGCTATCACGGCTCGGGCCTCGGACTGGCGATCGCCAAGTCCCTAACAAAGCTGCACGGCGGTTCGATGCGGCTGCGTTCGACCCTCGGCGCCGGCACGGTGGTGATGGTCAAGCTCCCACGCAACGGCCGCGCCCGGCAGATGGCCGCCTAAACTCGGGCCTGGTCGAGCCCCGGGTCTCGCCTGTCGTCGTGGATTTGATCGCGCCTCATCGATGCCGCGAAGCGACAACGCCCTTCCCAAGGCGCCCCGTCCTCATCCTGAGAGTCCTCGAAGCCGCCGCGTCGAGGGAGACCGACACAGGTCCCGGCCGCGCACGGTTCGAGACGGCGCCTGGCGCCTCCCCACGCCCCCGCAATTGTCGCCGTCGCAGTGTCCCGCAGCCCATCGATCCACAGCAAAACCGCTGCGACGTCGCGACCACGCTCTCAAGTCGGCACAGATAGACGTGCCGCTGCAGAACGCGTTTCGTTCAGCAGCGGCCACGTATCATCCCAACGCTGTTGGCGCTTACCAATTCACGCGGGCGCCAGCGGAGACCTGATGGCTGGTCGCGTTGCTGCGGTACTCGCCGTTATAGGCGGCGAACATCCGGAACGTTTCGGTGTGCCATCCAGAGATCTTGGCGCCGACCAACGCCGCATTGCGGCCGAGCTGCGCTCCCTGAACCAGGAACGGCTGATCGAGCAGCGCCGCCTGGCTGACCAGGGTGGTGTCTCGCAGATCGTAACCCCAGCCGACCTTGAGCTCCGGCATCACGGTGACGCCGTCGACTGTCCTTAGACGCGCGCTCAACGCGGTGCCAAGTGTGGTGGTCAGCTTGTCGTACGTCCTCGCCTCATAGGCGAGGCCGAACGACGGTTGGTTCTCGCTATAGGCATCGCGGCGGAAGCCCTGCCAGCTCAGGCCGGCGAACGGCTTCAGCGTGACGTTGGGCGCGACCGCAAAGCGATAGCCGGCTTCCAGCGCGGTGCCGACACCGACACCATTGGCACTGCCCTGCAGGCTGGCGGGCGAGAACATGATCTGTCGGCTGGTCGACATCTGGCTCGGACCGGCCGCCACCCTGACGTCGATGACGGCAGCGCCCGGCGTCCAGCTCGCATAGGCCGCGCCAGCATAAGTATCCGACTTGCCTTGCGTGTCGGCGCTGGTAGCGGTCGTGCGGGCATAGCCGAACGCACCGCCGGCCACGAAGCTGTTGGAGAAGCGGCGATCGGCACCGACGACGAAGCCGCCGCTGGTCGCCTTGGAGCCAGCGAGATCCGCACTGTCGCGAACACGGGCGTCGCGGCCGAAGCCCTGCCCCCAAGCCGACCAACCATCCTGCACGCGCTCCGCCGGCGTGACTGCGGCGAACGCGTTCATTGCCGAAGAGGTTTCGGCGGTCATCGTGTTGCGTCCCGCATAAGACAGCGCGAACGATTGCGCGGCTCCGTTCTGCCCCTGCTCGCCGCCGAGCACGATCGTCTCCTGGCGGTCACCAATCGCACCCAGGAAGCCGGTGAACGCCTGCAGCGACGAACTGGACACGGCTGGCTGCCCCGGCCCCGCCAGCTGGCTCAATGCCTTGTCGTACTGCGCTTCGGTGTCGAGCCGGTACAGCGAGTCGAACAGCGCTTTTTCGCGAGCCGAGGGCAGTACACCAGCCGCCGGCCGCGCGCCGTCGAGCGCGCCGGCGACCGAGCGCTGGTTGGCGCCGAGCTGGCCGCTGGCCGCGAAGCTGCTGAAGCTCGCCGGCGTGACGACCAGCGTCAGCGCCGCGGGATCGTACACCAGATCGAACCGGGTGTTCGCCGCGAGCCCTGCGGTCGGTTGCGACAGCGAGGAGAAGCTGCCGGCGGTGCTGGCGCCGTTCTGCGCCTGCACGATGGCGAAGTCGGTGCCGAGGGCCGGCGTATAGTTACTGACGGTGCAGACGCTGCCGCGCAGCACCGGCGTCAGCCTGCCCGCCGCGTAGAACACGTTGCCGGCGCCCGTGACGTAGATCTTGTCGTAGGTGCCGGGGCCGCCGGGGACGATCAGCGTGCCGTCGATGTCGATCCGCGTCGTCGCTGTGGAGGTCAGCGTCACGTTGCCGTTGAAGGTCAGGGAGCCGACCGAATTGCCGGTCAGCACCGTGCCGGGCGCGACCGAGTTGTTGGCCACGAGGTCGCCGATGTTCGGCATCTTGCCGGGCGACAATGTGCCGGCGATCACCGAGTCGCCGGTCACTGTGCCGAAGCCCGCCAGCGTCGCAGGCTGTGCGACCGAGAGCTTGCCGGAGCTCATTGTCAGTGTGCCGTCCACCGCCAGGGTACCGAGCTGCGCGAACACGTTGCCGCCCGCATTGGTGCGGCCGGAGACGGTCAGAATGCCGGCGCCTGCCTTGCTGAAGTCCCCCTGCGTCGTCAGCAGCCGGCTCCAATACGTCGTCTGGTCGGCAGCGACGGTGACCGTGGTGTTCGCAGCCAGCGTGGTCGGTCCGTCCGTCGCGCGATCGAGGCGGATCAGGCCCTGGCCGAACACGGCGTCGATGCCGGGCGCCCCGAGATCCTCGGTGGTCGAAAACAACAGATGCACCAGGTCTTGCGCATCGTAGGTCGGATTGGCCTGGATCAGAACGGCGATTGCGCCCGAAACAGTCGGCGCAGCCATCGAGGTGCCCCCCGCAAACCCATAGGTGTTGTCGGGGATCGTCGAATAGACCTCCGGGCCGGTGCGGTCGTCGCCGCCCGGCGCGGCAACGCACCAGCTCGCGGCAACGCCGCACAGATTGGAGTAATAGGCCGGCGCCTTGGTGATGCCGACCGACATCACACCGATGATCTGACCGCTCTGATTCTGCAGAGCCGTCGCATCCAGCTTCTGTCCCTGATCGTCATAGACGCCGAGTCCGGCATGGGCCGGATTGAGGAACGGCAGCAGCGCCAGTCCGGACGGATTGCGCGCGGCGTCCGGATTCGACTCGCGGTCGTTGCCGTTCGCTGCGACGATGATCTTGCCGGCCTTGAGCGCGTTCAGCGCGGCATTGGCTTCGGCCGTGACGTCTCCGACCGTCCATTCCTTGAGATTGGTCGAGCCGTCGAAATTCGGACCGTAGCTGGCGTTGTAAACCATGGTGCCGCTGAGACCCGCGAAATAGTTCAGCGCATCGACTGTGGGATCGGTGTTAGCCGCCGCGGAGTAACCGGAGTCGACCTTGCCGGTCAGAACGCGAAGCGGAATCACATTGGCGTCGTAAGCGACGCCATGCGCCGCGACGTTGTCGAACTTCTCGCCCGCAACGATGCCGGCAACGTGCGAGCCGTGGATATCGGTGCCATACAACGGCGTAAGCTGAGTCTGGTCGAACAGTTCGCCGTCCTTGACCACATAGTTCCGCCCAAGGTTGGTCACCAGCTTATTGGCAAGGCCGTTATTGGTGAGGTCGAAACCGGTATCTGCGACGGTGACGTTGACGCCTGCACCGGTGAAGCCGCGATTGTAGGCGGCTTGGGCGCCGATCATGTCCAGGTTCCAGGTTTGGTCGCGGACGCTGGGCAGCGGACTCGGCAGGTTCGGCGAAGTGTTGTTCGCCATCGCGACGTTCTGGTACGACGTCAGCGTAAGGCCGGAGGCCGCGGTCGTCCTGGCGGCGATCGTCTGTGCGGCATTGGGTGCCAATGCCAGCGGCTGCCCCGCCGTCATCACGCCGAGATCGGCAGCCGTCGCGACATTACGTGCCGCGACCGGCGACAGCCCGGCCGCAAACTCCACGACCGCGTTGCGCAGCGCCGGATTGCGATAGGTGCTGTCGTAGGCTTTGGCGATCAGTTCGCGCTCGCCCTGACGCAGCGCCTCGGCCAGCGTTGCGCGAAGCTGGGTCGAGACCGTGGCCGTTGAAGCGGACCTGAATTTTGCGGCGGGTTCCGCTGCGGCCACGATTGCTCCGGAAGCGCTCACCAGAAACGTGGTGCAGAGCAACAAAGCCGTATACCTACCAAATCCGTGCGTCATGAAAGCAGCCCCCGTGGCCACGCGCGCGGTTCGTGCGTGGCTTCTCCTCTGTTTCTTCACGCTTCGCGTTCGCAACGCGATGTGTCTGGCGTCGTTGTAAAACAGCCCTCGAGCGGCGCGACAGTGCGGGATCGCTCCATCCGGCAGGGTCACAGCCGTTTCCTTTGACCGAGCGTCTCAATGACCGCGACGCCCCGGCTGTTGGGGATAGCGCGTCCACGCCGCAAGAGATCTCAGCCGATGCCGACCCCCTCGGGGAGGGGGACGGCAGTGCCTATCGGCGTGGCGATTCGTATCCGGCGGCGAAATGCGGTAGTATGGGCTTCTCGATCCGGAGCCTGCCGGCCACCGGATCAGGACTTTTCACAAAACTCGTTCATGGCTGCCCTTCCTCGCCTGTTCTACGTCACCTCCGGTCTCGACGAAGCCAACGCCTTCGCAACCTGGAGCGCGGTGATCTCGCCACTGTTCGAGCCACGCCCGTGCCTGCGTGGCAGCAAAAGCCCGACCGGATCGGCGTTCGGCGTGATCATCGGCGATCTCGTGGTCGCCAAGGTTGCGTTCAACGCCCAGGATTTCGTCCGGGACGAGCAGCGTATCGCCGCGACGGCGGACCACCTCCTGCTACATCTCTATGTGACCGGGGGGTTCAACGGCACTGTCACCCGGCAGCAGACCACGATCGGCCCCGGCAAGGTCGCCTTGATCGACCTCGCCTACCCGCTCGCGACCCGCGCCTTCGCCTCGCGGACGGTGTGTCTAGTGGTGCCGCGCAAGCTGCTGGGCGACCTGCCGCTCGAGACACTGAAGCCGCGGCTCGACCCGCTGCGCAACGACCTGCTCGCCGCGCACATGCTGTCGCTGCAGGAGCGCAGCGCACAACTGACGACCGATGATGTGGCCAGCACGGTCGCCGACACCGCGGACTTCCTCCGGCGCCTGCTCGCGCCGACGGCCCCCGACACGCTGGAGCCGCAGAGAGACACTGACGATACGATCCTGACGCTGACCGAGGCGCTGATCCGCGAGAACCTGGCGGCACCGGAGCTGTCCCCGGACTGGCTGGCGCAGCGGCTCGACGTCTCCCGTGCCTCGCTGTATCGACTGTTTGCCGACCGCGGCGGCATCATGCGCTACGTGCAGGAACGGCGGCTGCTCGCAGTCCAGGCCGCGCTGAGCGACCCGCTCGATACCCGACGGCTGTCGCGTCTGGCGGCCGATCTCGGTTTCAAGAGCGAGGCGCATTTCAGCCGAAGCTTCCGGGCTCGTTTCGGCGTCACAGCCAGCGCCTATCGGCAGGCCCAGCTCGAAGCCTCAGCGACGATCCAGCTCACCAGTCCCGCCGTGGTGCAGCAATGGTGGACCACGGTCGCTGCCTAGTCGTACCGCTTAGCCGAAGTCCGTATTGTGCGGCCGTCTTGACCGCGTGTAAGAGCGAGGCGACGACGGAGGTCGAGGCGTTGAATTTCAGTGCGATCTTCCATCAATTCGCGACATGGACGTTCCGGGCCGCGATCGCCGGCGGCATCGTCGGCGTGATCTATCTGGCCATGCGTGGCGACGTCGACATGCCTGGCGCACAACTCGTTGCTGCGCAGCGCGCGATGTCGGCCGCTGAGGCAGTGCCCTGCCAGCCGATCGGCCAAACCGCGACCGGTGAGCTGGTGTATTCGATGGACTGCGAGACGCTGCCTGCCGCCGCGCCCGCTCTTGGTCCGGCGGCGAACGCCAACTAAGACCTCTTCGTCCTACTCGCTGCCGCCGCCGATCAGCCGGTTGAAGATCGCCCGCACCTCAGCCTGAGTTTCCTTCACCCGGGCTTCGAGCGAGGAAAAGTCCGGTGCGTCGCCGGCCCGCACCATCACCCGCAGAAGATCGTCGCCGGCCGCTTCCGGCTTGAATCTCTCGCTTACGCACAGCCGCAGAATCTGCGTCAGGTCGTGATACAGCCGCGCCGCCGGCCGCAGCACGTCGGCATCGGACTGAGCGAGCACACCGAGGCGCGCCGCATTGTCGATTGCGGCGAGCGTGTTGACGGCGAGGATGTCGGGCTTGGCTTGGGCGTGCACGAGCTGCAGATACTGCGCGATGAAGTCGATATCGACCATGCCGCCGGCGGCGTATTTCAGATCCCAGACGTCGTCCTCGCCCTTCTCTTGAGCGATCGCCTGGCGCATCTCGGCGACGTCGTTGGCGATGATCATCGCGTCGCGCGGCCGCGTCAGCACGGCGCGGATCACCGCTTCGATCCGTGCACGGAATTCCGGTGACGCCGAGATCACCCGCGCCCGCGTCAGCGCCAGGTGCTCCCAGGTCCAGGCCTCGCTCTCCTGATACTCGGCAAAGGCGTCCAGCCGCGAGGCGACCGGACCGGCGCGGCCCGACGGTCGCAGCCGCATGTCCACCTCGTACAGCACGCCGTAGTTGGTCCGCGTGGTGAACGCCGAGATCAGCCGCTGGGTAAAGCGCGCGAAATATTGCGCGCCGTGCAACGAACGTTCGCCGTCGCTGTCCGGCTCGTCGTGATCGAAATCGTAGATCAGGATCAGGTCGAGATCGGACGACGCCGTCATCTCACGGCTACCAAGCTTGCCCATCGCCAGGATCGCCGTCTCCTGTCCTTTGATCCGGCCATATTGCGAGGCGAACTGGGCGCTGACGAGCTGATGGACGGTGCCGACAATCCCCTCGGCGACGTCGGCGAAGGCAACGCTGGCCTGCTGGGTCGATACCGTGCCGGACAGAATGCGCGTGCCGATCAGGAACAGGCTCTCCTGGCCGAACAGCCGCAGCCGGTCGAGAAATTCCTCATACGATCCGGCGTCGACCAGCGTTGCGGCGAGACGAGTCGACAGTTCGGCGCGGTCCGGCATGGCGCCGAAGAAGCGCGGATCGATCAGGCCGTCGAGGATCTGCGGCTGGCGCGCCAGCATGTCGCCGAGCCGCGGCGCGGCGCCGAGCGCCAGCGCCACCAGCGTCAGCAATTCGCGATTCTGGCTCAGCAGCGAGATCAACCGGCCGCCGCGATGCAGCGCCTGCAGCAGCCTGTCGAACGAATTGACGGCGTTGTCCGGCTCCTCCGCGCGCGCCAGCTCTTCGATCAGCGCCGGCACGAAATCGCGGAAGGCGCGCTGCGTCGCCTCGACCTTGAGCACGCGGTAGCCGCCCGCCATCCATTGCTGCAGCGTGGTCGCGACCATCAGCGGCTTCTTGTAGCCGAGCGCAACCAGGTGATCGAGCAGCCGCGTATCTTCGGCTCCCCCCGCATAATCGATCGGCTCCTTGGCAGTACCGGCCGGATCGCCTTCGAACAGCTTGGCGTAGTGACCCTGCACGCATTCAAGATGCGCCAGCAGGTCGCGCGCGAACGCGGCGCGGTTGTCGTAGCCGAAGAAGCGCGCGAACCGCTCGATGCCCTCGACGCTGTCGGGCAGTGTGTGGGTCTGCTCGTCGGCGATCATCTGGATGCGATGCTCGACGCGGCGCAGGAACTGATAGGCGGCGGTCAGTTCGTCGCGCGCCTCGTAGGTGATCCAGTTGCGCGCCGCCAGAATGTCGAGCGCCACCAGCGTCGGCCGCACCCGCAGTTCCGGATGCCGCCCGCCCGCAATCAACTGCTGGGTCTGCGCGAAAAACTCGATCTCGCGGATTCCGCCGCGGCCGACCTTGACGTTGTGGCCCTCGACCGCGATTTCGGTCTGGCCGCGGAAGGTCTGCATCTGCCGCTTCATGTCGTGAACGTCGGACAGCGCGGCGAAGTCGAGATGCTTGCGCCAGACGAACGGCGCGATGTCAGCCAGCAGCGCTTCGCCTGCGACGAGGTCGCCGGCGCAGGCGCGCGCCTTGATCATCGCCGCGCGCTCCCAGGTGCGGCCCTCGCGCTCGTAGTAGTTCAGCGCCGAGACGGTCGACAGCGCCACCGGCGTCGACGCCGGATCGGGGCGGAGCCGCAAGTCGACGCGGAACACATAGCCGTCGTGCCGGCGCTGCTGCAGGATGCGGCTCAGACCCTGCGTCACGCGCACGAAGAACGGCTGCGGCTCAATGTCGGGGGCCAGCGTCGGCGCGTCGAGATCGTAGAACACGATCAGGTCGATATCGCTTGAGTAGTTGAGTTCGCCGGCGCCCATCTTGCCCATCGCCAGCACGACCATGCCGGAGCCTTGTTCCGGGGCGTCGCTGTTGGGCGGGTTGATGCGTCCACGCGCAGCCTCCTGGCGCAGCAGGAAGCGCAGCGCCATCTGCACCGAATTGACCGCCAGATCGGTCAGTGCCTGCGTCACCTGCATCACAGGCCACAGCCCGCCGATATCGCACAGCGCGATCGCCAGAGCGGCCTCCGCCTTCATCTTGCGGAGGATGGTCATCACCTCGGCTTCGTCGGCGGCCGCCGCCACCGCACCGGCGGTGCTGTCGAGCAGCGTGCTGAAGCCGACGTCGGGATCGCCGCGCAGCACGCGCAGCAGCCGCGCCGGGTCGGCCCGGATCAGGTCGAACAGATAGGGGGACGACTCTGCGAGCGCTTGCAGCAGCGTATCAATGAGTGGATAGCGACCGGCAATATCCCGGATCGCGCCGGCCTGCTCGGCCGGAAGATCGGCCAGCCAGCCGGCAAGCTTTTTCTGCGCCTCCTCCGGCGCATGCAACTGCGGTCCGGCAGCGAAGCGCGCAGCCAGTGCGGAAGATGGGATGTCCGCGTCAATCGCGGAAGAAGTCATGCCGGCGTCGGTTCTGGGATCGTATGGGTTGGAGCCAGTCCTTCGCCTGTGTGCGCAGGAATTGCAAGCGTGGCACGCAAACCCGGCTGCGCGTCGGACAGCCGCAGTTCGCCGCCATGCAGCGTCGCCACTGCCGAGGCGAGACTGAGCCCGAGCCCGGAACCCGGCAGGGTCCGGCTGGCTTCGAGCCGCACGAAGCGCTCCACGGCGTGCTTGCGGTCGGCCTCCGGGATGCCGCGGCCATGGTCGGTCACGCTGAGCATCACCCGGTCCCCGTCGCGTCGGGCTTCGATCAGGATCGAGGCCAGCTCCGGCGATGCTGCCGCCTGCGGCTCCGCGCCCGGCGCCGCCAGCGCGAGCTGCGGCTGGCCGTATTTGATCGCGTTCTCGACCAGATTGGCGAGCGCCTGGCTGATCAATTCGCGATTGCCACGCACCGGCGCGGACTCCGCCGCGATCTTCAAAGTCAGCCCGCTGTCTTCCGCCAGCGGCTCGTACAGCTCGTGGATGTCGCGCGCGATGTCGGCGGCGTCGAACGCGTCCATCTCGCCGCTGGCATGGCCGGACTCGGCTCGGGCGATCATCAGCAGCGCGTTGAACGTCCGGATCAGCCCGTCGGACTCCTCGATGGTCCGCTCCAGTGCCGCCCGGTAGTCGGCCTCGCTGCCGGACAGCGCCAGCGCCTCCTCGGCGCGGTTGCGGAGCCGGGTCAACGGCGTCTTCAGATCATGCGCGATGTTGTCGGAGACCTCCTTAAGGCCATTCATCAGCGCCTCGATCCGCTCCAGCATCGCATTGAGATTTTCCGCCAGGCGGTCGAGTTCGTCACCGCTGCGACCGACCGGCAGCCGGCCGGACAGATCGCCCGCCATGATCCGCTGGGTTGTCCCGGTCATCGCATCGATGCGGCGCAGCACGCGGCGGGCGACGAAGATGCCGCCGCCGAGCCCGAGCACCACCACGATCAGCACCGACCATTGCGCCGCGGACGCCACCACCTTGAACAGCCGGCGCCGTTCCTCGAGGTCGCGCCCGACCAGCAGGCGAAATCCGCTCGACAGTTCGGTGACGCGCACCAGCGCGCGATGGTCGCCGCGGTCCTGATCGTCGAGCCGGCGATAGAAGGTCTCGCTCCAACCGGTCTTGCTCATCACGCCCGGCGCCAGCGCGCCGACATTGCCGGCCACCGCCTGCCCTGCCGGCGTCGTCACCAGATAGAGGTTCGCGCCCGGCCGCAGCGCCCGGTTCTCGATCGTAAAAACCAGCCCGCGCAGACCGCGCCGCGTGTAGATGTCGTCGATCTCGCCGATCTCGGCGTTCACCGTGGTGGTGATCTGATCGGTGATCAGCCGCCGCGTATTCCAGGCGAAGTAGCCGAGCAGCGAGGCGGCGAACAGCCCGAACAGAAACAGATAGACCAGCGTCAGCCGAAACGCCGTAGTTCGGATCAGCTTACCGAATGCGGTCACTGATCAAATCCCGTCGGCATCGATGTCGTCTTAAAGCGTCCATGCTGGACACGGTAACCACTTGTTCCCAGAACCTAAAGTGACAAATCGTTCAAGTAAGGACTGAGAACGAGCGGCCCACTTTGGCCAGCTCCGCGGCCGGGGTCATTCCACGGCCGCGAGGGCAGCTTGACATGCACACAACGGGTCGCATGCCGGCTGTGAATCAGGCCCCGGCAGAGCATTCAAGCACTCTGCGCAAGCACCGTCGCTCACACCGATCAACGGCATCGGCAACCGCCGTCAACACGGCCATGGCAGGCTGGGATCAGGCCGCGCGGACCGTCTTCAGGAAGCGGCTGACCTCGTCTTCCAACCGTCGGCTTTCGCTCGACAGCGACTGAGCCGAGGAAAGAAGGTGCTCGGAGGACGTACCAGTTTCGACGGCGCCACGTTTGACATCCAGAATGCTGGCGGACACACGCCCGGTACCTTCAGCCGTCTGCTGCACGTTGCGGGAAATCTCCTGCGTCGCCGCTCCCTGCTGCTCGACCGAAGCGGCGATCGTCGACGAAATCTCCGAGAGCTTTTCGATGGTGCCGCTGATCTCGCTGATCGCACCAACCGACTCCTGGGTCGCCGACTGAATCCGGCTGATTTGCTGGCCGATCTCTCCGGTGGCCTTCGCAGTCTGCTCGGCGAGCGCCTTGACCTCGGCGGCGACCACCGAGAAGCCACGGCCCGCTTCGCCGGCACGCGCAGCCTCGATCGTCGCGTTCAACGCCAGCAGGTTGGTCTGCCCGGCGATCGTGTTGATCAGTTCGACGACATCGCCGATGCGGGTCGCGGCCTTTGACAGTTCGCTGACGCGGTCGGTCGTATTGCGCGCCTGCCCCACCGCTTCGTTGGCGATCCGCGCAGATTCCTGAACCTGCCTGCTGATCTCCCTGACGGAGGACGACAGCTCTTCCGTGGCGGACGCAACTGATTGAACGTTAGTGGATGCCTCTTCGGACGCGGTGGCGACGGTGGAAGCCAGATGCTGCGAACTTTCAGCCGTTGCCGCCAATTGACGTGCCGAGCCCTCGAGGTCCGCCGAAGCGGACGACACCGTCCCAACGATCTTGCCGATCGCGCTTTCGAAATCCGCCGCGAGCTGGTGAATTACGGCCCGCTTTTCTTCTTCCGCCCGCACCAGATCATCGATATCGACAAGCGATCCGCAGGCGCGGCGCGGCTTGCGATTTTCATCGAGCACGACGCCGCCCGTGGCTCGAAACCAGCGATAGCTTCCGTCCTTGACCTTCAAGCGGTACTTGACGTCGTAGCCGATGCCCGACTGGCAGGTGGCTCCGAAAGCGGCGAACGTCCCAGCCACATCGTCGGGATGGAGGCGGTCAGACCAGGATTGCACGACGTTGGGAAATTCGGCTTCCGTCGTGTAGCCGCACAGGCGCCGAAACTCGGAAGACCATGTCCAACGCGCCTTGGGGTGCATCGCGTCGCCCTCGTGGAGAATTGCGTCCCACAAGCCGATTCCGCAATGGAGCGACAGCGTATCGAGCCATTCCGCCTTGTGCTGCAATTCCTGCCTTGCAACCCGCCCCTTGAACATCCCGGTCTCCTCCGCTGTTTCTCATTGGACTAGCGGAGTACTATGAAACCGGAGGATTAAAAGTCCGTGTTGCGGCGGGCTTGCTCCCTAGCAAGGAAGGACCCCGCGATCGCGATGGAACCGGCGATCATGCGTAATAAACAAAGCTGCCTTCGAAAGCTGATGTAATCATGTAATTCGCCCGCATGGGTGGGGCCGCACAGCGTGAGTCGGTCCGCGCCAAGCGAGCGCCTCCCGCGCCAACGCAGCGGTCACAATCGTCGCGGCGCTTAGCGATCGTCAGCGACTACCTAATGCCGTCTCGGATCATATATCCAGCCCCACGGATGGTGTGCAGCAGCGGCCGGTCGAAGCCCTTGTCGATCTTGGCGCGCAGGCGGGAGATGTGGACGTCGATCACGTTGGTCTGCGGATCGAAGTGATAGTCCCACACGTTCTCCAGCAGCATGGTGCGGGTCACCACCTGGCCGGCGTGCTTCATCAGATATTCGAGCAGCCGGAATTCGCGCGGCTGCAACGTCAGTTCCTCGCCGCCGCGGGTGACGCGGTGCGACAGCCGGTCGAGTTCGAGATCGCCAACCCGGTAGCTGGTTTCCTCCGCCGGCCCGCCGTGCCGGCGCGACAGCACTTCGACGCGGGCGAGCAATTCGGCAAAAGCGTAAGGCTTCGGCAGATAGTCGTCGCCGCCGGCGCGCAGGCCCTTGATGCGGTCGTCAACCTGGCCGAGCGCTGACAGGATCAGCGCCGGGGTGCGATTGCCCTTGTCGCGCAGCGTGCCGATCACCGAGAGGCCGTCGCGCTTGGGCAGCATGCGGTCGATCACCAGCACATCGTAGTCGCCGCTGTCGGCGAGCGCGAGGCCTTCCTCGCCGTCGCTGGCGAGATCGGCGACGTGGCCGACTTCACGAAACGCCTTAACCAGATAATCGGCGGATTCGCGGTCATCCTCGATGATCAGCAGGCGCATATTGGAATCGGATTCGCTCGAAGACTTGACGGTTTCGGGCACCATGGCGGGACTTCAGCCTCCATGCAAGGCGGCAGGATACGCCCTCCGGAAACGAGAGCGGGCGATGGAGCTGGGGGAACTCCACCGCCCGCCTGGTCCTTCCGACGGAGGGGGGCTTACTCCGGCCGGAAGGTAGAAGGTGGGGACGAGCTGTTCACCCGTCCCCCGGAAAGGCCGTCGGCGGGGGCGACGTTGCCGGCGACTCTCTCCAACTCTGCTCGTCGGGCCGATCAGCCCTTGGCCGAGATCGGCAGCGCGACGAAGCGCGACGAGCCACCCGAGCGGACCCGGATCAGCACGCTGTTCTTGTTGTCGGCCTTGGCGGCGTTGATCGCGTCGCGCACGTCGCCCGGGCTGGCGATGGTCTTGCCCGCGACCTCGAGGATCACGTCGCCTTCCTTGAATCCGCGGTCGGCGGCGGCGCTCTTCGGATCGACGTCGGTGACCACCACGCCGTCCTTGCCGGCGCCTGCGACCGAGCTCGACGGCGCGATCGTCAGGCCGAGCCGCGGCACTTCAGTGCCCCGGCTGGAGCTGCGGCCGCTGTCGTCGTCGGTATTGGCCTTGGCCTCGATCTGGTTCGGCAGCTGGCCGAGAGTCAGGCTGAGCTCCTTGTCGGAGCCCTTGTGCACGACCGTCAGCTTCACCGTGTTGCCCGGCGCGAAGCCGCCGATGGTCCGCGCCAATTCGCGCGCATCCTTCACCGGCGTGCCGTTGACCGCGGTGATGACGTCACCGGATTCGATGCCCGCCTTGGCGGCCGGGCCGTCCTTCTGCGGTTCGGCAACCAGCGCGCCTTCGGCTTTCTTCAGGCCCAGACTGTCGGCGATCTCCGGCGTCACCGGCTGAATCTGCACCCCGATCCAGCCGCGGCTGACCGACCCCTTGTCCTTGAGCTGCTGCACCACCTGCTTCACGGTCGAGGCCGGAATCGAGAACGCGATGCCGACGCTGCCACCGGACGGCGAGTAGATTGCGGTGTTGACGCCCATCACTTCGCCATTCGTGTCGAACGCCGGGCCACCGGAGTTGCCCTTGTTCACCGGCGCGTCGATCTGGATGAAGTCGTCATACGGACCGTTGCCGATGTCGCGGCCGGACGCCGAGACGATGCCGGCCGTCACGGTGCCACCGAGACCGAACGGGTTGCCGACCGCCAGCACCCAATCGCCGATCCGCGGCTTGCCGTCGGACAGCTTGGCGAACGGGAAGTCGGTGCGGCCTTCGACCTTGATCAGCGCCAGATCGGTCCGCTGATCGGTGCCGATCACCTTGGCCTTGTAGGTCTTGCCGTCGTCGGTGGTGACTTCGACCTTGTCGGCGCCGTCCACCACGTGATTGTTGGTGACCGCATAGCCGTCCGCGGTGATGAAGAAGCCCGAGCCCTGCCCGGTCATCATGCCACCGCCACCGCGATGACCACGCAGACCCGGCGGCAGCTCGCCTCCGAAGCGGCGGAAGAAGCGTTCCATCGGCGAGCCGGGCGGGAACGGTGAATCTTCGCCGCGGTCGTCGTTCTTGGCGACCTTCTCGGCGATGTTCACCTTCACCGAAATCACCGAGGGCTTCACCTTCTCGACGATATCGGCGAAGCCAACCGGCTGCTGAGCCTTGTGGACCTCGTTGCCGACCTGCGCATGCGCAGGCGTGCTGAACAGGTCGACATGCCCCGGATATTGCGACAGACCGAACGCGCCCGCGCCGACGCCGGCCACGACCGACGCCATCAGCGCGAATTTGCGCGCCGACAGCAGCGAGCGGCGAACCGGCCGGCTCGACGGCTGATTGTTGAGATCGGGAACGCGTTCGAACATGCGAGGGTCTCCAGGGTCTTTGAATTTCTATGATGCGGATGGTTCGCACCGCTCCATCTCAAGATGGGGCGCGCAGCCTTACGGCGCGCTGGAGATGGCATTAAACTTCCGTAAGATTGTCGCTTGGCACTCACCGGAGCGATCGGACCAGGGCCGGCGATCGACAGCAATCGATCCGAAAGGACGCGCAGCGTCGGGCCTTTAGGGGTGATCCCGACTATCCGGGCGTCAGGCGTGCCGTCAGCGGCTACCCGGCCGCGACAACGCGACGCGGTAGATGACGCAGGATTCGGCGGCCCCCTCGACGCGGCGCAATTCCACAAGGCGTGGATCGGGCGGCGCCTCAGTGATGGTAGCCTTGCAGTCGAGCACGACGGCGCGCGGGACCGCGGCAGCGCGATCGACCAGAGCGGCGACGTCCACCGGGACAAGCCGCGCCTTATCCCAGATCACGTAGCTGCCCTCGCGCCAGCCGGGACCATAGAACCCCGTTGGTACCCCCAGATAGGCGATCACCCCCGAGGCAGCTTCATCATGCAGCGCGAACACTGGCGCGTCGCGCAGACCCGCATCGATCAGGATGTGCGCTGTTTCCCTTGCCGCCGAGAAGGGAATGGACCGGTCTTTGACAGCCGCATTCACACCCACCCAGGCCTGCACGACCAGGACCGCCGCGAACACCGGGCGAGGAAGCAGTGCCGGGCCTGAGGGCCCTTGCTCACCGCGTCCCAGCCAGACCGCTGCGACCAAAACAACGACGAGCAGAGCGCTGTGCCAGGGTGCCAGACCCCACTTCACGTGCATGAAGGCGAGAAGGCCAAGCACCGCCGTGCCAAAGAACGCAGCGGCCGCGGGCGCTCGCGGCCCGCGCGCAAGGAACAGCGCGCACAGCATCAGTCCGAGGAAGGGAGCGTTCGGGGCCAGCCCCTGCCAGATCGCCCCGCCGCCGACCAGAGCAACCAGGGCCGACATGGTTCGGTCGAGATGCGCTCGATCGAGATCAAACGCCCAGCCCATCGCAAACCCGCTGTCCGGAGGGGGCCATGCGACCGCAACCGCCAGCACCGCGCCGATCGTGAGCACGATGACAGCTGCTCCATCGGCGCGCTGCAGAATGCTTCGCCAGCCGGTCTCCTGCCAGCGCCGGACGACCACGGCAGACACGCCGCCCAGCGCGATCAGGCCGAACATCGCGTGCACGTTGACCAATACGGCGAGCAGCAGCGCCAGCAAGAACGTCGATCGACGTGCCACGAAGGCCGCGCAAAAGGCGAACAGCACGAGATTGCCCAGCGTGTAGCTGCGGCTCTTGACGGCATATTCGAAGACGAGCGGATAGCTCAGCGGCAGCAGCAGCAGTTCGAGCCGGCTGAACGGACCACGCGCGAGGAGCAGAGCCATCGCGCCGAGGGCACATGCGCCGGCGACCACCTGCATCCATGCCGGATCGCGCCCGAGGAAGCGGAAGGGCCATAGTAGCAGATACCAACCGAGGGGATGCCCTTCATAAGCGAGGCGACGCGCGAGCTCTGCGGGAGTCGCACTGTCGCGGACGATCAACCAGGCCTGCAATTCATCATGCCACATCGCGTGCGCCATCAGCCCGGTCACCACGTGCAGCGCATAGAGGCCGAACAGGATCACGCAGAAGCGCCGTGACGGCGGCGAGTCGAACCACACCGCGGCGCGGCGCAGACCGGCTCTGGCTGTCGTGAGACGCCGATCCCAGCTTCTCATCGCGCCGGCGGTCCGCCCGCCTGCTCGATCAACAGGCCGTCCGCCGTAATGACAGAGCTCTCATGATAGGCGTCGTCCACATTAACTTCCCAGAGATCGTGCGCGCCCCGACCAAGGATGTTGTCCGCCGCCAGGATCCCCATCAGGATGCTGTGGTCCTGATTGTTGTATTTGAACGAGCCGTACCGGCCGATCGGCCAGAGGTTGCCGGTCTCGCGCAGGAACGCGCTGATGACCGCCAGACGATCCTTATAACCCGGGCCGTAGACGGGATAGCAGCGCGGGACCCGCACCACCTTTCCATCCGCGATGGCGCTGCCCGCGACGAGACCCGTAGCCGCGATCTCCTGTCGGGCTCGATCGACGAGGACGTCGTCCGGCGCAGTCCAGTCGGCGTCCGCATCGCTGCACCAGTACTCCAGCGCCAGGATGCTGCCGGGCCGGTCACGGCAAATCTGCGGGGCCCAATTCCTGAAGTTGGTGACGCGCCCCATCCGCAACTCCGGCGAATGCACATAGAGCCACTGGTCGGAGAAGATCTCCGCCTGATCGACGAGCAGATACACCACAATGGTGTTGCGGAATCTCAATCCCTCGATTGCCTGCGCGACCGCCTCCGGCACGTCGGGCAGACCGAGGACCATGGCGGTCAGCGGCATCGTCGAGACCACGTGATCGTAAGGCCCCTCGGTCTCGCCGTTGCCGAGCACAAGCCCGTTGGCGACCCCCTGCTCGACCCTGATCCGTCGCACCGGCGTCGCCAGCCGGATTCGGCCGCCCGCCCGGGTGATCGCGCGCGCCATCCGCTCGTAGAGCTCGCCGTTGCCGTTGCAAGGGTAGGCGAAGACATCCGCGAGGGTGCGGTGCTTCCGCCGCGCGAGGCCGGTCATGGCGAACACCGCCTCGGCGAGCGAAAACGACTTGATGCGCTGCGCGGCGAAATCGGCGCTCAACTCACGGCACGAAAGACCCCAGAGCTTTTCGCTGTAGGTCTTGAAGAACATCTCGAACAGGCGTCGGCCGAAGCGTGCGACGATCCAGTCCTCGAACGTCTCCGCGGATCGGCGGACGAACGCGGCCTTGGTCCGTTCCGACGCGTAGCTGGCGACGCACGCGGCGGCTTGCGCGACGCCCAGATTCGCCAGCGCGTTGCCGGCACGCAACGGATAGTCGTAAAGCCGTCCGCGATAGAGAATCCGGGTTTGACGATCAATCATGCAGTAGTCGCGGCCGATCAGTTCGAGCCAGAGCTGGTTGACCCTGGGATCCTTGCTGAAGAAGCGATGCGGCCCGACATCGACGCGCTGCCCCCACAGATCCAGGCTGCGGGCCATGCCGCCGACGGCGTCGCTCCCCTCGAACACGTGGACGTCCGCGCCCGCGACAGCGAGCCGGTAGGCCGCCGTCAATCCAGCCGGACCGGCTCCGACGACGGCAACTCTCATGAACCTGCTGCCAAGGACTCGAACTCATTCTCGAACCAGGACAGCACCCGCGCGGCGCCCTCTTCATAGTGCACGCGGCAGGCCCATTCCGGCAGGAGCTTGCGAATGAGCGTGAGGTCCGGGCGGCGGTTGGTCGGGTCCTGCGGCACCGGCGGCGTATGAATGATGCGGCTGCCCGGCACCAGCCGGGCAACATGGCGCGCGACCTCAAGCACCGCCACTTCGCGATCGTTGCCGATATTGAGCGGCCCCGGGTAGTCCAGACCGGCTTTCCAGAAATACAGCTCAAGCGCGTCCATGATGTCGTCCACATAGCCCCAACTGCGGCTGTGGGATCCGTCACCGTGGACCGTCAGCGGCAAGCCGCGCAGCGCCTGTGTGATGAAATTCGACATTGCGCGTCCATCGTCCGGCCGTGTCCGCGGGCCGTAGACATTGAACAAGCGGGCGACCTTGATGCGCGTTTGCCGGGTGCGGTGCGCGGCGAACAGCATCGCCTCGACGCATCTCTTGCTCTCGTCGTAACTGGAACGGGGACCGGTGCAATCCACCGATCCGCGATAAGTTTCGGGTTGCGGGCTCACCAGTGGATCGCCGTAGACTTCGGATGTGGACGTGAAGGCGATCTGGCCGCCGGGCTCGAGACATTCCAGAAGGCGGGCCGCGCCCATCACATTGGCCGAGATCGTCCGCAGCGGTTCTGCCATGTACCAAGGTGGCGAAGCCGGAGATGCGAGATGATAGATCTCGTCGAAGCGGCCAGCCGGGGAGAAATGCTCCACTGCAGCTTCGACGAGCCGCAGCCGACCATCGCGGACGTGGGCCAGATTGCCGGGGCGGCCGGTCCAGAAATTGTCCACCACCGTCAGGGCCGAAACGGCCTCGCGCTGGAGCAATCTGTCGACGAGGTGCGATCCGAGAAAGCCCGCTCCGCCCGACACTAACACTCTCACCATCCGCTGCCCCGCCGCCCAAACGTCTGAACGCTAGATCTCATCGATACCGCAAATCGGCGCAAACGGGATGCGCGAGCGCATGCCGGCCGAACCGCTGGCGGCGGCCGGTCGTTGGGCGGGCACTCTGCGGAGATGGGAAGGCGGCTCATTTCTGCGGTATCTGCTAGCGCAATCGATCGCTTGCGCAACAGCGCGCCGCTCACCTGTTTTGTCAACACTCCAACATTGTTGTCGGGAATCCGATCCCCAGCCAACCTCATCGCGCCCCCCGGCCGCAGGCCCAAACAACTGAAACATAAGACGATTTCTCTTGGCCTGCTTCTTGCCAAGGCGCTGGTCGGGGCGCCGATCGGCGTCGATTACCAACCTAGGTCATTACCAGGTAACAGGAGCGCGCCTTGGCCAACATCACCTTCTCTTCGCCCGTCATGGCGAAGGACGTCACCGTCTACGCCGTCGCCGGCGACCGGGGTACTATTCTCGCCGTCGCGAAAGCGCACAAGATTCCGATCCCATTCGATTGCCAGGACGGTGAATGCGGCTCCTGCCTGGTACAGGTCGAGCACTTCAACCCGAAGGCGAAGTCGGCGGTCGCGCTGACCGAGAAGGAAAAGGAAGTTCTTCGACAACTCGGCAAGATCACCAAGGACGAGATCGCCAATGCCGAGGTCAACGACATTCCGCCGCGCTATCGCCTCGCCTGCCAGTGCTTCGTGCGCAACGAGGACATCCTGGTGCGGTTCGAGGGCGACAAAACGAAGCCGCAGAAGATGGCGGTGACGCCCGCCGCCGCGCACTACAAAGGCGGCCTCGAGATCAACACGCTGCCGGACTTCTTCAGCTACGCCGCCAAGCTCGAACAAGACGCGGCGACGCACTATGACGATCTCGCCAAGGCGATGGCCGAGGCCGGCAACGAGCCGGTCGCCAAGCTGTTCGCCCAGCTCGCCGAGTTTTCACGCCTGCATCTCGCCGAAGTGAAATCGCGCGCCGGGTCGATCGACCTCAGCAAGAACGTGCCGCCGGACTACGCGTGGCCGGACCACGCGACACCGGAGCGCGCCGCAGTGTGGGCTTCGGACACCACGCTGACCCGGCTCGGCGCACTGAAGGCTGCGCTGCAGGGCGAGCGCCGCGGCTACGAATTTTATCGTGCGGTCGAAGCCACCACCAAATCGCCGGACGTCGCCGCGGCGGCGAAGGAGTTCGTCGGCGAGGAAGCCGAGCACGTTCGGATTCTGGAGGCCTGGATCACCCAGGAGGAATGGGCGCTGAAACACGCCAAGGCTTCGGAAACCAGGACGGCCGAGAACGCCTGAGCACGCCCCCCAACGAAGACGGCCGCCGTCGCACCGGCGGCGGCCGAACAGCGAAGGATCATCTCACATGGAAACGGTCGAAGAGTTTCTGGCGCACTCCATCCGTCTCGAACAGGAAGCGGCGCTGCGGTTCGGTCAGCTCGCCGACGCGATGGACAGCTGCGGCAACAAGGAAGTCTCGAAGCTGTTTCGTCAGCTAGCCGACTACTCGCGGATGCATCAGGCAGATGCGCAGGCGCGCGCCGGCTTCCGCGATATCCCGCAGATGGAGGCCGGTGATTTCAAATGGCCCGGCATCGAGAGTCCGGAGGCCGCGGCAATCTGGGGCACCGATCCCTTTATCGGCCGTGACCTCGCGCTGCAGATCGCACTCGAAGCCGAGACCGGCGCTTACGACTGGTACAAGAACGTGCTCGACACCACCGCCGATCCGGAAATCAAGGCGTTGGCCAAGGAGTTCGTCGCCGAGGAAAGCGGCCACGTCGCCGAACTGCATCGCTGGATCGCCCTGCACAAGGCCGGCAAGCCGCTGCCGGAAGAAATCGTGCCGTTCTGAGGCGAAGCGCGCTGATCATCGGGCCAAGGGTTGCCGGGCCCCGGCCTCGGGAAGCCGGCGGCGCGATCCGTGCCGCCGGGCCGCACATTGGTCCATCATCAGCTAACGGGGCAGGACATCCGCGAGGTCACGCCGAACATTGGCCGGCATCGTCGCCACAAGCAGCTGTTCGATCGACCGTGATCGATCGAACAGCCGACGCGCGCCGTCGGAGACGGACTGGCCATTCACATACAGGCGCCGGGGCGCCCCTGCGGTGACGAACTTCACCTCGAAGCCGCGAAAGCCCAGCCCGCCGACGTCCTCGGAGGCCGTGTTCGCCTCCTCGGCCAGATCCAGCAGCCTGAGCAGCGCAGTGAAGTCTGCGCCGCTCAGTTGCCAAGACGGGTTGGGGCGGCCCGAATACACGTCCGCCACGACTTCGGCGCTTCCCGGCGTCTGCTGCATCGGGCCTGCGGTTTCCTTCGGCTGAAGCTGGTGATCTGCGTCCGCCGACCTATTGGATATGAACGCCTCGGTTCGTGACCATGTAGGTGCAGAACACAGTATAAGGGCCGCGGTTGCAAGTCTGCGGATCAGTGATCGGTTGCCCCGCATTGTCGACGTTCCTCACCGCCGTTTGCCCCGGCTTGTGCGACCAACAGCCGACGTTATCCTGCCTGTACCAGTGATAGTCCTGGCTCGGCCAGATCACCAGGGCGACGTACCAGCCGGCGCCGGGAGCCAGCGGGGCGGAGAAATTCGCAGAGTTCCGCAGCCCGTCCGATTGCGCAGCCGATCCGACATCTGGACAGGTCAAGGCGGCAAATGGATGGCCGCTGGCCCGCCCAGGCTGAGCGAAGGTGTTGGTCTGCTGATTGTTCGCGTAGTTGTAGCAGTTATTGTAGGGCTGAACCGCGGGCACGTTCCAGGCGCCCGGGTTGTACGCCGGCGCATCGGCGGCATGGCACGTCGGACAACTCCCCGCCGCCTCCAGATTCCCGATGAATTTGTTTTGCGGGTGACCGGCGATCCGGGAGCTGACGTGCTCGAGCACATTGTCAGACGCAGCCCTGCCGGCCGTCTTCAGCAGCCAGGTCTCGATATCGGGCTGGGCGACGTAATTGGGAAAGCCGAGCCCGCGGTCGAGGATGCCTTCGTGAACGAACAGTCGGGTCGACGCCGCGGCGTTCTCGACGTCCCTGGTGAGGTGGAAACCGCGATACCCCAATCCGCCGACGACGCCGGAGGGGCGCGCATCGCTGAAGGTCGATGATGCCTGAATTCGCTCGTCGAGTTCTTTCTCCTCGGCGGGCGAGAGGTGCCAGGTGGGATTCGGCATGCCGGAAAATACGTCCAACGTCACAACAGTAGCCATGACTGACTTCCTCCGAAAATACGCAACTCTAGATTGCGATTACAACCTAGAGCACGCCATCGATGTTCGGCAAGCAGAATCTTGGCTAGTATCTCGACACCAGCAGCAGGCGCCCGTCAGCTCCCAACAGGCCTAGCCATCAACAGCCTGCGCAGCTTGCTGCGCGCTGCCGTCGGCCAGTCGGCGGATTCGGCTTCGCTGCGACATCACCTGCGACACGTCAGGAACCCTACCCGCCCACGACGGTTGACGGGCTGTCTCACGGGGACACTTCGATGCACAGCCCGTTGTCGCGGCCATGAACATCTTCGACCCCAAAGGGCCGGTGGCGTACGGAAATTCGACCATCCTGCTCGACTCCGTGGTCATCATGCTGGCGATCGTGGTGCCGACAATTGTTGCCATCCTGGTGTTCGCGTTCTGGTTTCGGCACACCAACACGCGCGCGAAGTATCGTCCTGACTTCGCCTATTCGGGCAGGATTGAACTGGTCGTGTGGTCGATCCCGCTATTGACCATCATGCTGCTCGGCGGCGTCACCTGGATCGGCGCGCATCAGCTCGATCCCGCCGCACCGGTCGAAGGCACCGGCAGCCCGATCCGCATTCAGGTCGTTTCGCTGGATTGGAAGTGGCTGTTCATCTATCCGGACCAGCGCATCGCCACCATCAATTCGATCACCGTTCCGCTCGGCGCGCCGCTGCAATTCGAGCTGACCTCCGCCAGCGTGATGAACGCGTTCTTCATCCCGCAGCTCGGCAGCATGATCTACACCATGAACGGCATGGTGACACGGCTGAACCTGCGCGCCGACAGCGAAGGCACGCTGCAAGGCTTGTCGTCGCATTTCAGTGGCGACGGCTTTCCCGACATGATGTTCGACATCCACGTCGTCTCGCCACTGGCCTTTCCCGAATGGGTCGAGGCGACCAGCAAAAGCGATCGCATGCTGGATAGCGACAGCTACAAAGCGCTGTTCAAGCAAACCACGGAAAGCGGCAGGCCGACCTATCGGCTCGGCGACCCGCTGCTGTTCGACGCGATCAGCACACAGAAGATCCCGCCGCAACCGGGCCCGGTGCCCTCCAAGGAAGCTGCGCCTCCCTATCTGCAAGCCAACTTCGGAGCCAATGCAATATGCTCGGCAAGCTCGACTGGTCGGCCATACCAATTGATCAACCTATCCCGTTGATCGCTGCGGCGGTCGTGCTGGTGGTGATGCTCGGCGTGCTGGCTTGGGCCGGGATCAAGGGCTACTTCCCCTACCTCTGGCACGAATGGATCACCAGCGTCGATCACAAGCGGATCGGCGTGATGTACGTGCTGCTCGCCATGGTGATGTTGCTGCGCGGCGGCGCCGACGCGATCATGATGCGGACCCAGCAGGCGATCGCGTTCCAGTCCCAGGGTTATCTGCCGCCGGAGCACTACAACCAGATCTTCTCCGCGCACGGCACCATCATGATCTTCTTCGTCGGCATGCCGTTCATCATTGGTCTGATGAACTTCGTCGTGCCGCTGCAACTCGGCGTCCGCGACGTCGCTTTTCCGACGCTGAATTCAGTCGGCTTCTGGCTGACCGCGAGCGGCGCCCTGCTCGTCAACCTGTCGCTGGTGGTCGGCGAATTCGCCCGCACCGGCTGGCTGCCGTTCCCGCCGCTGTCGGAGCTGAGCTACTCACCCGGCGTCGGCGTCGACTATTATCTATGGGCGATCCAGATCTCCGGCATCGGCACGCTGGTGGCCGGCGTCAATCTCGTCACCACCGTGCTCAAACTGCGTACCAAGGGCATGACCTATCTGCGCATGCCGATGTTCTGCTGGACCACGCTCGCGTCGTGCCTCCTGATCGTCGCCGCGTTCCCGATCCTCACCGCAACGCTGACGATGCTGCTGCTCGACCGCTACCTCGGCTTTCACTTCTTCACCAACGAGGCCGGCGGCAACATGATGATGTTCATGAACCTGATATGGGCCTGGGGCCACCCCGAGGTCTACATTCTGGTGCTGCCGGCGTTTGGCGTGTTCTCGGAAGTCGTCTCGACCTTCTCCAGCAAGCCGCTGTTCGGCTATCGCTCGATGGTGCTGGCGACGATGGCGATCTGCCTGATCTCGTTCATGGTGTGGCTGCATCACTTCTTCACCATGGGGGCCGGCGCGACCGTCAACGCCGTGTTCGGCATCGCCAGCATGATCATCGCCGTGCCGACCGGGGTGAAGATCTACAATTGGCTGTTCACGATGTATGGCGGCCGGGTGCGGTTCGAGACGCCGATGCTGTGGGCGGTCGGCTTCATGATCACCTTCATCCTCGGCGGCCTCACCGGCGTGCTGCTGGCAGTGCCGCCGGCAGATTTCATGCTGCACAACAGCCTGTTCCTGGTCGCGCACTTCCACAACGTGATCATCGGCGGCGTGCTGTTCGGCGCATTTGCCGGCTACACCTACTGGTTTCCCAAAGCGTTCGGCTTTCGCCTGCACGAGGGCCTCGGCAAGGCAGCGTTCTGGTTCACCCTCGCCGGCTTTTACATCACCTTCGTGCCGCTCTACATCGCCGGCCTGATGGGCATGACGCGGCGCATGCAGCACTACGATGTCCCGGAATGGCGGCCATGGATGATTGCGGCCGGCATCGGCACCGCAATCATCGCGATCGGCGTCATGCTGCAACTCGTCCAATTCGTCGTCAGCATCCGGCGCCGCGAAGAGCTGCGCGACCACACCGGCGATCCCTGGGACGGCCGCTCGCTGGAATGGGCGACGGCATCGCCGCCGCCGGTGTTCAACTTTGCCGTCTATCCCGATGTCACCGGCGAGGACGCCTACTGGACGGCGAAGTCGACTGCGCGCGAACACGGCGAGGAGCAGCCCAAGCGGAACTACCGGGACATCGAGATACCGCGCAACTCGCCGACCGGCTTCGTCTGCGCGTTCTTCGCCACGCTCACCGGCTTCGCGCTGATCTGGCACATCTGGTGGTTGGTCATTCTCGGACTCATTGGCGCGTTCGCCACCTTCGTGGTGTTCGCCTGGCGCGACCGCGAGGAGTACGTGATTGCGGCCGACGACGTGGCGCGCATCGATGCTCAGAATCTTGAGGAGCGCCGCCGAGCTTTGAAACCGGCCGGGAGCCCTGCATGACCGACGCAGCCCTCTCGCACGGACATTCGGACCCGCACCATCTGCGCGGCCTGCAGGCCGCCTCGGACCAGACCGGCCCGGCACCCAAGCGGATCGTCACCGGCTACGGCTTCTGGATCTTCCTGCTGTCCGACATCGTGATGTTCGCGTGCTTCTTCGCGGCCTACGCGGTGTTGGCCGGCGCGACCAGCGGCGGCCCGACCGGCGCGCAGCTGTTCGACTGGCGCAACGTTGCGATCGAAACCGTGCTGCTGCTGTTCTCCAGCTTCACCTGCGGGCTCGCCAGCATCGCCGCCACGGTCGGCAGCCGGCGCTGGTTTCAATTGGCGATGCTTGCGACGGCGGTCCTCGGTGCCTGCTTCCTCGGTCTGGAATTCCGAGAGTTCGCCGACATGATCGCACGCGACGCCGGTCCAACCCGCAGCGCATTCCTGTCGGCGTTCTTCACGCTGGTCGGGTGCCACGGCGTGCACGTTACGATTGGGCTGCTGTGGCTGCTGACGATGATGGCGCAGGTCTTCGCCAAGGGCTTCCGCGCCGACATCTGTCGTCGGCTGCTGTGCTTCTCGCTGTTCTGGCACGCGCTCGACATCATCTGGGTGGCCATCTTCTCGATGGTGTATCTGCTCGGGAGCCGTGCATGAACGAGCCGCAACTCCACGACATCCGCCACAACGCCGATGTCGCGCCGGGCGACGAGGACGAGGTCCGCATCGCGCCGCGGCTGTGGGGCTATGTGGCCGGCCTCGGCCTGTCGCTGCTGCTGACCGCGACATCGTTCTTCATCGCCGGCACAGATCTGGTCTGGCAGCCCAGCATTCCGGTGGCGCTCGGCGTGCTGGCGATCGCCCAGATGGGAGTGCAGCTGGTGTTCTTTCTCCACCTCACCACCGGCCCGGACAATACTAACAACGTGCTGGCGCTGGCCTTCGGCACTCTGATCGTGGTGCTGGTCGTCGGCGGCTCGATCTGGATCATGGGGCACCTTAATGCCAACATGATGCCGACGGAGCACTTGTTGCGGATGATGAGGTGATCGGCCCAGCGCTCAGCCTTGCGCCGGGCCGACGCTGTCGGCGACGCGGGCACCTCTGGTGCCGATCGGCCTCGGGTGCCCAGTCGTGGTGTCGCGCGCCGTCTGGTGCTCCATCTCGGCATCGAGTTCTGCTCCGAGCAGGATAACGATGGCGGAGATCCACAACCATGTCATGAAGCCGATCACGGCGCCGAGCGAGCCGTAGGTCTCGTTGAAATTGCCGAAATTGGCCGCGTAGAACGAGAACAAGCCAGACGCCAGCAGCCAGGCCACGGCCGCGATGCCGCTGCCCCATGAGATCCAGCGCCAGCGCGGCGCTTCCCGGCTCGGCCCGTAGCGATAAACCACGGCGAGCGCTAACGCGAGCACGAGCAGCATCAATGGCCAACGCCCGATCCGCAGCAGCAGATCGCCGAAACTGGACAGTCCAACCCATTCGAGCACAACCGGAACGATCACGATCGATGTCAGCGCCGCCACGGCCAGCACGATGCCGCCGAGCGTAAAGCCGAGCGAGATCGCGTTCAGCTTGATGAAACTGCGCTTCTCCTCTTCGCGGTAGACGATGTTGAGGGTGTCGAACAACGACTTCACCGCCGCATTCGCGCTCCACAGCGAGATCACCAGGCCGATGACGAAGGTGAAACCAAGCGTCTCGGCGCCTTTCGAGGCGACCCGCGTGAGCTGATCGCGGGCAACGTCGATCGCTCCGCCCGGCAAGAACCCGCTGAACTGATCGAGATGCTTGGTGATGCTCGATGCATCGGAGAACACGCCGTAGATTGCCACCAGCGCCGCCAGCGCAGGGAAGATCGCCAGCAGGCTGTAGTACGTCATGCCGGCTGCCAGCGACATGATGCGGTGGGCCGAGAAATTCTGAACGACCCGCAGCAGGATGTCCTTCCAGCCGCGCGCCGGGATTTCGGAAGGTGCCGAGGCCGTCCGGCCACGATCGCCGTGCTCCGGTGCGGCAGTCTGGGGATCGTCGGCAGGCGACTCGAACTGATCGTTCTGCCCTTCGCGCCCGATCTGTCGATCAGCAGTCGGCAGCAGCCGAGAACGTCCCCGTGTCTCGGCAGAAGGCGGCAGCAGCCGATTGGCTGCCACGGAGAATGCGATCACCAGCGCAACGCGACCGAGACTCATCCCTTCCAGCCGCGAGCCGCGCGCGGAACTGGTGACTTGGTAGTCGGACATCGCCCCTCATCAGTGAAGCAGGATGACCGGCAACGGCGGACGCGGGTAGATAGTTCCTTTGGGGCGGCAGCGAGCACCAACACGGTCGGAAATCGTCGGCACTCGAATAAGACACCGAACTTGGTGCGATCGGGGGTGCAGGCCAGTTTTTATGCGGCCTTCAGCTCGTCCTCATAGCGCGCCACCTGATCGCGCAGCGCCTTCTCAAATCCGCCGTGGCTGCACTGGATCTCCGCATTAGCGATCCTCACCGCTTCTGCGTCGATGGCCACGTCCTTTGCAATCTTCTCGTGCTTGAACAGCCAGCGGGTGATTTCGGACCATTCCCAAAGCGGACTATCCGAGGTGACGCGCGCGACTGGGGACGGGAAGTTCTCCCGACGTTGCCCTTTCGCGTACTGCGTCACGGCGGCTCGGCTGAGGCCGGTGCGCGTCGCGATATCGGACAAGGAAACCAGAGGATCCGGCTCGACGCGGTCGATCGTCGCGCCGGCCGCTTGGACGTTCGCAACGGCGGACGAAATCGCGGCGGAGATGGAGGCCGCATCTCGCGCGAAATCGACGATGATGCGTCCCTTCTGAAACGAGATCGTCGCATCGTCGCAGCCCGCGTCGTAAAAACGCTGTTCGAAATCGTCCGCCTCCGGATCAAGGCCGGACGCAATGATGCTGAACTCAAATTTTTTCATTGGTGTCCTCCTTCCCGTGCGGGCAGCGATCGACGGCCCGTGCGATCTGTTTGGCATGGTCCTCGGCATTGCGTGGCGTGCCGTTGACGCCGATCTGGCATCCATCACGATCGGCGTGTGGACAGAAGAGCCGCCCCCAATGCCCCATGCTCCGCCATCGCCAGCCTTTGGCCTCTGCCGCCGCGACTGCTGCCTCGACTTCTTTGTTGGGGTGTCGCGGCCTATCCGGCATGCTGACAGCCAACATTTAGCGCGCCGTTAACAAATGTCAACACAATTGGTTCTCGGATAGGATGCAATCATCTTCAAATTTGAAGCTGGTAAACAACCACAGGGCACGCAGGCTCGCGCGTCGACTTTCGTCGGACATCCGATTGAAATCATATCGAGCCGCTCGCCGGTTCGCAGGGCTGCTAGTTCGGCTGATGGCGAGTGCAATTCCGACGACAAGGCAGTCGGCGTCACGCCTTGGGATTGGTCTCCGCCAAAATCCCTTCCAACCGCGCCTGCTCTTCGGCATTGAGCGGCACCGGGGTGTCAGCCACGGCTTCGGCTGCTCGGCTACGCCGCCGGATGTGCAGCCACAGTCCGAGCCCGCCGCCGATCAGCACCAGCGGCGGGATCAGCCACAGGATCAGCGTGTGCGCTTCGAACCGCGGCTTCAGCAGCACGAACTCGCCGTAGCGCGCCACCAGATAGTCGAGCACCTGCTTGTTGCTGTCGCCGGCCGCGATCCGCTCGCGCACCAAGAGGCGCAGATCCTTGGCGAGCGTGGCGTCGGAATCGTCGATCGACTGGTTCTGGCAGACCATGCAGCGCAGCTCGCGCGACAGCTCGCGGGCGCGCGCTTCCTTGGCTGGATCGGTCATCACCTCGTCCGGCTGCACCGCGTAAGCGATCGGTGCCGAGACAGCAACAGCAAGGACGATCCCGAGTGCGGCGATTAGCTTGCGCATCGCCCTACTCCGCCGGCTGCAGCGCGCGCTGCGGCTTGGCTGGCTTCGGGGCGCCGACGCGCAGGCGGCGATCGGACAGCGACAGCAAACCGCCAAACGCCATCAGCAGCGGGCCGTACCAGATCAGCAGCACCAACGGCTTGTGATAGATCCGCACCGTCACGGCGCCTTCGGTGTTGATATCGCCGAGCGAGACGTAGAGCTGGCTGAAGCCGCGGCTCATCAGCGCCGCTTCGGTGGTCGAGGTGCCGCGGGTCGAGAAGCTGCGCTTCGACGGCGTCATGGTGCCGATCGGCTTGCCGGCCTCGCTCACCGAGAACACCGTCTGCAACTCGCGATAATTCGGGCCCTGGCGCTGCACGGCGCCTTCGAACTTGAGTTCGTAACCGGCGAGCCGCGCGGCATCGCCTTCCTTCATCGCGGCGATGTGCTCGCTGTTCCAGGTGGTCTCGCAGACGATGCCGATCAGCGCGACGCCGAGGCCGGCATGGGCGAACATCGTGCCCCAGGCCGAGCGCGGCAGGCCGGTGGCGCGGCGCCAGGCGATCGACACCGGATTCCGCAGCAGGCCAATGCGCTCGATGATATCGACCAGCGCGCCGATGATCACGAACACCGCAAGCCCGATCGCCAGCGGCGCCAGCACCGCGCCGCCCGTGGTCCAGGCGAATACGAAGGCGATCGCCATCAGTGCGACGACGCCGGCGGCGATCAGCCGCTGCGCCGCGCCGAGCAGATCGCCGCGCTTCCACGCCAGCAGCGGACCGAACGGCACCGCCAGCATCAGCGGCACCATCAGCGGCCCGAAAGTGAGATTGAAGAACGGCGCGCCGACCGAGATCTTGTCGCCGGTCACGACTTCCAGCGCCAGCGGATACAACGTGCCGACGAACACCGTGGCGCACGCGGTGGTGAGAAACAGATTGTTCAGCACCAGCGCGCCTTCGCGCGAGATCGGCGCGAACAGTCCGCCCTGCTTCAGCGACGAGGCACGCCAGGCGAACAGCGACAGGCTGCCGCCGATGAACACGCACAGGATCATCAGGATGAACACGCCGCGCGACGGGTCAGTGGCGAAGGCGTGTACCGAGGTCAGCACGCCCGAGCGCACCAGGAAGGTGCCGAGCAGCGACAGCGAGAAGGTCAGGATCGATAAGAGGATGGTCCAGACCTTCAGCGCGTTGCGCTTCTCCATCACCAGCGCGGAGTGCAGCAGCGCCGTGCCTGCGAGCCACGGCATCAGCGAGGCGTTCTCGACCGGGTCCCAGAACCACCAGCCGCCCCAGCCGAGTTCGTAGTAGGCCCAATACGAGCCCATCGCGATGCCGAGCGTGAGGAAGATCCACGCCATCAGCGTCCACGGCCGCACCCAGCGCGCCCAGGCGGCGTCGAGCCGGCCTTCGATCAGCGCAGCGGCGGCGAAGGAGAACGAGATCGAGAACCCGACATAGCCGAGGTAGAGCAGCGGCGGATGCACAGCGAGGCCGATGTCCTGCAGCACCGGATTGAGATCGCGGCCCTCGATCGGCGGATTGGGAATCCGCAGGAACGGGTTCGAGGTGATAAGGATGAACAGATAGAACGCGCTGGCGATCCACGCCTGCACGGCGAGGACATGCGCGCGCAGCGACAGCGGCAGATTGTTGCCGAACAGCGCGACCAGGCCGCCGAACAGCGCCAGGATGGCCACCCACAGCAGCATCGAGCCTTCGTGGTTTCCCCACACGCCGGTGATCTTGTAGAGCAGCGGCTTCGCCGAATGCGAGTTTTCGTAGACGTTCACCACCGAGAAGTCGGAGGTGACGTTGAGCCACACCAGCGCGGCGAAGGAGAGCCCGACGAAGGCGAACTGCGCCAGCGCGCTCGAGCGCGCCACGTTCATCAGGCCGCCGTCGTTGAGCCTTGCGCCGAGGATCGGCACGGTCGACTGGATCAGCGCCAGCGCGAGCGCCAGCACCAGCGCGTAGTGTCCGGCCTCGGCGATCATTTGCCGGGCTCCGCGGCGCTGGCGGAGGCGGCACCGGCCGGCTTCTTCTCGTAATCGTCCTTCCAGTGGCCCTGCTTCTTCAGCGCGTCGGCCACTTCCTTCGGCATGTAGGTCTCGTCGTGCTTGGCCAGCACGGTGTCGGCCTTGAACACGCCGGTGTTGTCGAGCGCGCCTTCGGCGACGACGCCCTGCCCTTCGCGGAACAGGTCGGGCAGGATGCCCTTGAACGCCACCGGCACTGCGGCTTCGCCGTCGGCGACCTTGAACGACACCGCGAGGTGATCGCCGCGGTGCAGCGAGCCGGGCTCGACCACGCCGCCGAGGCGGAAGCGCTTGCCGACGCCGATATGCTGTTCGAACACCATCTTGGGCGTCGAGAAGAACACAATCGAGCCGCGCAGCGCGTTCAGCACCAGCCCCACCGCGATCGCGAGCACCACGCCCGCGCCGCCGATCATCGCCAACCGCCGCTGCTTCCGCGTCATTGCCAGATCCTGTCCCGGCGCCGTAAATCCGCGCTTCGATCACGAGCGATGCTTGGCGGACAATTCTGTCGGAAAAACCGCACGCGCACCGCCTCCATCCTCACCCGTCCAGCCCGAGGTTCTTGAGCCCCTCGTTGAGCTGCTTCAGCCGCTCGGCATTGCCGGCCACGGCCTGCCGCGCCTCGGCCTGTGCAGTCTTGGCCTTATCGGCCTCGCCCAGCACCATGTAGGCGCGCACCAGGCGCAGCCATCCTTCGACATCGTCGCCGTTTTGCTTGAGCCGCGTCGCCAGCCGGTCGACCATGCCGCGGATCATCGCGCTGCGATCGGCCTCGCTCATGGTCTTGGCCGACGCGATGGTTTCGTCGGGCAGCGCCGGCAGCGGCGTGCCCTCGACGCGCGCGAGCTGCGCCTGCAGCATCGGTCGCCACGGCGCATCGGCCGGCGCCTTGTCGAGCATCGCGCGCCACATCGTGGCCGCGTCCTTCGGTCGGCCGTCCTGCTCGGCGGCCAGGCCGAGGAAGTAGCGCGCCTTGACGTCGTCGGCGTTGAGCGCCACGGCGCGCTCGAATTCGGATTTCGCCTCGTTGGTAACGACGCCGCCAGCGGCCATCGCCAGCACCTCGCCGAGGTCGGCGTGGCGGTCGGCGGTCTCGCCCGCATAGGTCAGCGAATTGCGATAGGCGCGCGCCGCATCGTCGAGCCGGCCGAGCTTGGCCAGCACCGGCGCCAGCACGGTCCAGCCGCGGCCGTCGCTCGGATTCTTTTCGAGATGGGCCTCGACTTGCGCCACGAGATTTTCCAGCGGCTGCGACGCGCTCGCCGTCTTGGTGCGCTGCGCCAGCGGATCGTCGGCCATCATCGGCGAGCCGATCGGCAGATACACCGCAAGGGCGAGCGCCGGCAGCCCGATCAGCGCCAGCAGCGCGACGCCGCGCCGCAAGCCACGACGCGACGTTGCCGGCGCGCTGCGTTCGGCGTCGGCGCTGGCCAGTAACCGCCGCCCGATCTCGACCCGCGCCGCCGCCGCTTCCGCCGAACCGATCAGGCCGATCTGCGCGTCGCGATCCACCTCGGCGAGCTGATCCTTGTAGACCGCGGCCTCGCTGCCTTCGCGCTGCCGCGCGGCGCCGCGCCCGAGCGGCCACAACACGGCGAACACCGCGATGGCCGTCATGATCGCGAACACAAACCAGGGCGACATGCGTGGAGGGTTCCGGGGTGAAATGCGCGAGCGCCGGGCTGCGGCGCTTTCAAAACCGGCCGGGTTACACCATGGCAGGACCGGTGGCGCAATTGACATTTGCGACACCGGGATACGGCACTGCAGCACTCAAATCTTGATATGAATCAAGCGGCGCGATCAGCCCGCCCGCGCCGGCTTGCGCTCGACCACCACCATCGCGCTTTCCACGGCGCGGCGCATCAATTGCGCGTAGTCGTGGCCGAACAGCACTTCGCAAAACCGGATCGCCGCCAGCGCCTGCTGGTGGCGGAACGGCTTGACCCGCGGATCGCAACCGCGCAGCGACTGCACCAGCGCCTCGGTGGATTTCTCGACATATTGCTGCAGCTCGGAATAGGTGCGCAGCGTCATTTCGTTGATCGCCAGTTCGCTGGCGTAGTTGCGGCAGATCGCGACGAAGTCGATCAGCGCCGCCGCCTCGTCGACCTCGAGCTGGTCGATCCGGCTGTTGGCCGAGACCTCCTTGTCGGGCCGCTGTCGGAGCAGCCGCCGCACCCGGCCCGGCACGCTCTCGATCTCGGACTTCAGCGCGTTGGAGATGTCGACCCGGATCGCCGCGAGGCGCTTGCCCCAGGTCGAGTCGCTGCGCAGGTCGAGCTCGGTGCGCAGCCCGCGCACACCGTCGTGGATCAGCTTCAGCTTCTCGGCGACGTTGGTGTAGTGGCCGCGCTTGAGTTCATCATGCAGGTCGGCCGTGAGCTGGGCGAGATCATGGATCGCCATGGTGACGGCGACGCCGTAGGGCGTGGCGGCCACGCGGATCTCGTCGTCGGAGCCGGCGACCTTGATGGCCAGCCGCACGATCTGCCACG
Source organism: Rhodopseudomonas sp. AAP120 (assembly GCF_001295845.1). Classification (GTDB taxonomy): domain Bacteria; phylum Pseudomonadota; class Alphaproteobacteria; order Rhizobiales; family Xanthobacteraceae; genus Rhodopseudomonas. Next base: position 61,217 of record NZ_LJIC01000016.1, read on the forward strand.
GCTGAGTCAGGTGCTGCAGGATCATCGTCAGCGCGAACGGCAGCATGATCGGCGTCTGCAGCGCCGGCACGTTCAGCGCCCCGATCATCGAATTGACCTGCGAGTCGCCGAAGCTGCGCAGGTTGGACGACAGCTTGCCGTCGAACGTCTCGAGCGCCTCGCGGTTGGCGAGCACCGCGCCGACACCGGGCAGATCCTCGACCGTGGACGGCGGCCCGACCCGCGACATCGCGCGCTGGCGGTCGACGCCCGGTTCCGGGTTGATCACTTTCTCGATCGCCTGGGCGGCAGCGGCCTGCAGCTTGCGGACCAGCGGGTCGACCTGGGCGGCGCTGCCGCCGCGCAGGCCGATCAGCCCGCCCTCGAATTCCCGCACCTGCGCCGGAATTGCCTCACGCTCCAGCCATTGCCAGATCGACGTCAGCGACCCGCGGCGGATCTGGCCGGGGCGCGGCTGCTGGTTGCTGTCGATCAGGAACGGCTCGAGCACGCGGAACATCAGCCGTGCCGGGTCTTCGGTGCGCGGGGCGGTATCCTCGTCGGAGCCGCGCACGATCTTGCGCAGCTCTTCGAGCACGAACCGCGCCACCGCGACGTCGTCGCCACGTTCCAGCGCACGCTCGAACTCCCGCATCAGCAGCGCTTGCGACTGCGGCGGAAGCTGGACGAGGTACTCCCTCAGCCGTTCGGTCGGTGTCTGGCTCATACGCCCGGAAATTCTGCACGCTTGCGGTCGCGTCGGCCGCACGGATGCCCGCCGGACGCTGCCTTCAGGGATACAGGGGCGGCGTTAAGAAGGAGTTGAGGCAACCGTTCAACGAACCCGATTCAGGCTCTGCATCAACCGCAAGCGAGCGCCACAAGTGGTTGGTAGATCGTCATAATCACGATCGCGGGCAGTCGGCGGGGCGGCCGTCAGCCGGCCGCCGTCCAGGGCCCGTCATTGGTCCGGCAGGCGGTGCCGCGGGCGATTTCGAGCTGGCCGGCGATCGTCACCATGTGGGAAAAGCCGCGGCAGGTCGCGCCCTGCTTGGCATAGGCCGGCCCGGGGACGATGTTGCCGTAGCGCCCCGAGGACGGATTCTTCCACGGCACCGGCGCGCCGGATTCGCCATGGTCGAGCGCTTCGAGCTCGGCCGCATAGGCCAGCCGGCGGTCCTCGGCATTCAGCAGCGCGCCGATCTTCGGCCCGATCAGACCGCCCATCGCGGCGTTGTCGACCGCGGCGGCCGCACCGTCGCCGGCACGGTCAGGACCGGTCCGCGAGAGATCCGAGCCGACCGTGCTGGTGAAGGAATCGACCCGCGCATACAGGCCCGTGGTGCGATCGCAGCCGCCCAGCGCGAGCGCGCCGAACATCACCAGCAAAGCCGTCGGCCTTCCGAAGCTCACATCTGCACGCCGGCGCGTCGTCATCGCAATCCTCAACCATTCCTGCGGGCGTCTTACACCGAAATTCCTAACGCTCAAGGCAACACCGGGAAATTTTGGCGCCGCTGTGGCAGGAACTGATGCGTTACGCCGCAGGCAGCTTCAGCTCCGCCCGCAGGCCACCGATCGGGGCGTGGCCGAGGGTCAGTTCGCCGCCGTACAGAGCCGCAAGATCGACCACGATGGCGAGGCCGAGGCCCGATCCGGGCTTGCTCTCGTCGAGCCGCTTGCCACGGCGGGCGACCTGCGCCCGCTCCGCCGCCGACAGTCCGCGGCCGTCGTCGTCGACGATGATCCGCACCAAAGCCGTCGGCCCGCGTTCCGCGGTCGCCTCGATGAATACCCGGCTCGCCGCCCATTTGCAGGCGTTGTCCACCAGATTGCCGACCATCTCCTCGAGGTCCTGCTTCTCGCCGCGGAATTTCAGCCCGCTCGTGACCTCGGCGCGGACCTGGATGTCGCGGTCGCGGTGGATCTTCTCCATCGTCCGGCGCAGCGCCTCGATCACCGGCTCGACCTCGGTGATGGTGCCGACCACGGTAAGCCGCGCCGCGATCCGCGCCCGCTCCAGATGGTGCGCCACCTGGCTGCGCATGATCTCGGCCTGCTCCAGCACCTTGGCGGCGAGCGGGTCGCCGGGCCGGGCGGCGGCCTCGTTGACCAGCACCGACAGCGGCGTCTTGATCGCATGGGCGAGATTGCCGACATGCGTCCGCGAGCGTTCGACGATCTCGCGATTGGCTTCGATCAGCGCGTTGGTCTCGCGCGCCAAGGGTTCGATCTCGACCGGGAACTTGCCTTCGAGGCGCTCGGCACGGCCGGAGCGGATGTCCGCGATCGAATCCGAAATCCGCTTCAGCGGCGCGAGGCCGAACCGGACCTGGAAGATCGTGGTCAGCACCAGACCGATCGATAGCGCCACGAAGGTGCCGGCCAGGTAGTAGTCGAAGGTCCGCGTCTCTTCGAAGATCTCGGTGGCGTCGCCCGCGACCGTTACGACATATTTGCCGTCGGCGCCGAGATCGACCGGGCGCTCGACCATGCGCAGCGTCTGGCCCTCGGGCCCCTCGACATAGCCTTGCCGGACGCCTGACGGCCCGAGTTCGACTCCCTGGTCCTCCAGCCGCGGCAGCTTGCGATCCCACAGCGAGCGCGAGGCCCGCGGATCGATCTTGTCGGTGTCGGTGCGGACGATCTGCCAATACCAGCCGGACAGCGGCAGATCGAACAGCGGCTCGCCGATCGACTGAAACTGGTCGGGCGCCGCGTCCGGCGTCGCGACCTCGGCGATGATGGTGCGCAGATAGAGATTGAGTCGCCGGTCGAAGGCGCGCTCCGAGCCCTGCCGGTACACCGACGACAGCACGATGCCGGTGATCGCCAGGATCACCACCACCCAGGCGGTCGCTGACAGAAACAGCCGGGTGGCGAGCGAACTGGCGCGGCGGCGCGGCGGTTTGGTGGAAGCGGCCGAGCTCGCCATCAGCAGCCCGGCTTCCGCAACGACGCCCTCGCCCGCCCGCTCACGGCCGGCTGCTAATGCGCTTCGCCGGGCGGCGGCGACAGCAGATAGCCGAGGCCGCGCACGGTCTGGATGATATCGACGTCGAGCTTCTTGCGGATGCGGCCGACGAACACCTCGATGGTGTTGCTGTCACGGTCGAAGTCCTGGTCGTAGAGATGCTCGACCAGCTCGGTGCGCGACACCACACGCCCGGCGTGGTGCATCAGATACGCCAGCAGCCGGTATTCGTGCGAGGTGAGCTTGACCGGATGGCCGCGGACGCTGACTCGGCCGGTGCGGGTGTCGAGCGACACCGGGCCGCACACCAGTTCGGACTGGGCGTGGCCGGCGCTCCGGCGCAGCAGCGCGCGGATCCGCGCCAGCACTTCCTCGAGGTGGAAGGGCTTGGCGACGTAGTCGTCGGCGCCGGCGTCGAAGCCCTGCACCTTGTCGCTCCAGCGGTCGCGCGCGGTGAGGATCAACACCGGCATCGCACGCGCGTTGCGGCGCCAAGCTTCCAGCACCGAGATGCCGTCCATCTTGGGCAGCCCGATGTCCAGCACCACCGCGTCGTACGGCTCGGTATCGCCGAGGAAATGCCCCTCCTCGCCATCAAAGGCGCGGTCCACCACGTAGCCGGCGTCGGTCAACGCGGTGGTAAGCTGGCGATTGAGATCAGGATCATCTTCGACGACGAGCAGCCGCACCTTGAACTCCGCTCTTTCGATGCACTGGCGATATTACCGTCGTGAACATGAGCGGCGGCGGCGTGAATGCGCGATGAACAACGCCGCCTCGCCCGTTACTTTTTCTTCACGACGGCCTTAACCAGCTTCTCGATCGCGCCGGGAGCGTCTTGCCCGGTGGCGGCGCAGACCTTTTCGCGCGTCCGGCCACTGACATAAACGCCTAGCACGCCGAACCGGAAAGCCCAATAGGTCGCCAGCAGCGCGGTGGCGCCGATCAGCGCGTTGATGGTTTGGATATCACCGGTCCAGAACTCGTGCACCAGCACGGTCCACAGCGCCGCGCATTCGAGCGTCAGCTCCCACGCATAGGCCGGCCGCCACCAGCGCTGGATCGCGTCGCTCGAGGCGATCTCGGCGCGGATCGTCGCATGAGTCTCGCTGATCGCGGTGCGCTGGGTTTCCGCTTCGGCCTGGATCGCCGCGGCCCAGCGCGCCTCGGCCTCGGCGATCTTGTCCGGATCGACCGACGGCAGTGAGGCCTGCACGGCTGAGGGCGTCGGCGCGGCACCGACCACCTCGGACAGGATCTGACCGGCCGCGCCGCCAAGCGGGCCGCCGAGCGCGCTACCCAGCATCGGCGCGCCGAGCGCGATCACCTGTTTGGCAAGGTCGCTCCATTCCATGATCAGTCCCTCCTGAAAGCAGCGGCGAGCGCCGCAACGAGTGTCGCCAGCCGGCCCGCCCGCGGAGGCGCGGGCGCAAGCGACGGCAACGGCAAAAGCGAAGGTGAAGGTGAAGGTGAAGGCGCCGGCCGATCAGAAGACGCGGGCGCCAGCGGCGGCGACGCGACGATCGGCACGTCGGCCATTGCCTCCTTCCATCGCGCCAGCCAGGCGCGGCGCTGCGCAAGGCCGATCGTGCCGCCGTTGAGCCGGCGCGTGACGCCGACGATGTCGTCGGCCCGCGCGAATGGCATGCATCCGCAGGCAACGAAGTCGGCGACGCCGCACAACAGGAAGTACCGCGGGTCGTTGACCCGGTCCGGATCGCCGACGAGATCGAGCCCGGTGAGCGCGGCGAGCCGGGCATAACCCTCACGTCCGGTCGTCTGCGCCGCACCTCGGCCGCGATACCGCCAGCCGTCATCGGAGCCGGGCGCATTGCCCATCCGGCCGTTATAGACCTTGTTAGCCAGCGCCCGCGGAGCGTGCGCATAAGGCGTAGCGGCGGCGAGCGTTGGAAAGCGCGACGGCCACACCTGCATCATCCGCGCCGCCGTGTAGTTCAGGTTCTCGACGACGTCGCACCCCGCCCCGCATTCATGACTGAGCTGCGCCATCACATGCGCCACCAGCAGTGGCGTATCGATCCCGTGCCGCGCAAACACCTCATCCGCCGACGCGACCATCCCGGCGCGCAACCCCGCAATCCTGCGATCGCCGTCGGGCCAGAGCCGGTTCAGAACAGTTCCGAAATTGGACATGAGGGATCTCCATAGCGGCGCGCGCCGCAAGGCGATGCGGATGCCAGTTGATGCCGGGTGGATGGATCAAGGACGTGAGTGGGAGACGCGCGCATAATTCGTGCTTGGACTGTGAACTTTGTTGACTGGAGATCGTTAGCTGGTGTCGATCAGAAAAGGCATCCGATGCACAGCCTAAACCTGCTGCGGCCGATCCCTGTTATTGCCGAGGCGATCTATATTCCGTTCTTTGCAGAAACCTCAGCAAGCCCTGATAACATCGCACTTCTGGTTGATGGCAGCCGTTACCCGATCGAAGCGATTTCGTCAGAAGCCGCGACGCGGCTGTCGGCCGTGATTGACGTTAGTTCGGTTCCCGCAAGCGGCGGCCCGCTCGAATTGACGTTGATGAGCGCCGACGCGACCTTGTTCTCCTCGACAGTAACCGTTCCATCGGAGATTTCTTCCGCGGCGCGCAGGATCGCTTCGTCACGTCAGCGCCGATTGAAATTCGTGCGTGACAATCTTGCATGCACGTCCTGCGGCACAGCACTCGACTCCAGTGAATGCCGGACGTGCGGCGCGCGCTTCCACCAGGAAACGCAGGCGGTCAACGCCGTAGCAGACGGCGGCTATCGCATTCCTGCGGCCATCGATACCTCTCTGTGCGTATTTGACACAATTGAGATCGAAGCGATCGAGCAAGCTGCAGCGACCGGCGGGATGGCGCTCAATTTCGGAGCGGGAATTCCAAGTCACGTCTACGACAACGTGATCAACCTGGAGATCGCAGACATGGCGTGCACCGACGTCGTGTCGGTTTCCGATCGTCTGCCTTTCGTCGACAATACATTCGACGTTGTGATCGCGCTCCATGTTTTGGAGCATGTCCAGCGACCTTGGATCACCGCGAAGGAGCTGGAACGGGTTCTGAAACCCGGCGGCATTGCGATCGTGACGGTGCCCTATGTCTGCCAGGTTCACGGCTTCCCACATCACTACTTCAATCCAACTCCACAGGGCCTGAAATCGCTGTTCGATGGGATGCAGGTCGTATCCCATACGATGAAGGGCGACGCACATCCGATCAATTCTGTTCAGCAGATTCTCGGCTGTTACAACGCCATCCTCCCACCCGATGCTCGGGCCGAGTTTGCAGAGATGACCATCGGAGAACTGCTCTCAATTCCGCTTGCGGAAGCCGTCGGCAGACCGTGGGCACTGGCAGCCGAAGAACATGGCCGCTGGCTGATACCGGCACATACGACCCTGTCGGCGCGTAAGGCGAACGAATACAAATAATTCGAAGACGCCAAGCATTGCCATCGCCATGGCAATTAGTCTCAGCACTACTAAACCACCTTAGCACGAGTATTTTACTTTCCTCAATCATTGATCTATTTCCCAGGCATTGGGAGATTTCGTCATGATTGATTTTTGTCCGCCCCAGCCGGCGTGTTGCAAACTCGACATCAAAGCCCCGTAACGGGTACACTGGATCTTCCCTGCCGTATCAGGGTCTTCCGCAACGGCATTGACCTTGGCTTATTCGCCCCCAACGTTGGCGAACGCAGCTTCAGCATTAACTTTGAACCAATTCTGCCAAATGACCAGGTGGAAGTTTTCACTGAGGATGGGCGTCCGCTCATCAACTCGCCATTTACAGCACCGGACCGTCTGAGCGAGATCATTGATGGTATCGATCTGTGTAGCAGTCGCATCCTTGAGATGGGACCGCTGGATCGCCCATTGCTATCAAAAACCGCTGCCACCGTGAGCTATGTCGACCATGCTAGCCGCGCTGATCTTCTGAAAAAGTACGAGGGCACCGGCACGGCAGGAACTGTATCGCCCGCTCACATCGCCGAAATAGACATCGTATGGGATGGGGTTGGACCGATAGTCGAAGTGACCGATCAGCGTTTCGACGCTTGTATTTCCTCGCATGTAATCGAGCATGTCCCAGATATCATTTCATGGCTTCAAAATATCGGCTCGGTTCTCCGTCCAGGATCGCTCATCATTATGGCTATTCCAGACAAGGAGCGAACATTCGATTTCTACCGCCAACCCACAAAGCCGGCGGATTTGATCGCAACTTACCTGGAAAAGCGAACGAGGCCTTCCCCCGCACAGGTGTTCGATCACATCACCAATGTCGTGGAGTTCGGCTCGCCTCGCCCACCACTCGATCCGCACGTTGTCGATGAGGCCTACCGGCATGCCTGGGCCGTTCACCACAATCCGCACTATCTCGACGTACACTGCAGCGTTTTTACACAACAGTCGTTCCTCAGTTGTTTCGAAACACTCGCATATTGCGGGCTGATCAACCTGAAGCTTCGAAACTTTTTTCCAACGCGAGCAGGCGCGAATGAATTCATCGTATCGATGGAGTATGGTGACTTTTCACTGCCCGACATGGCTGAGTCCTTTGCTGCCGCTCGGCGTACGATTTCGCCTTCAAACAATCTCAATCACACCGCTAGCGGCGACTGTCTGACCTGATGTCACTCCGATTCCGCTATTGTCGTACTTCGTGAAAACGATGAAGCTTCCTCCACCAGCGACCGAGGCAACGAAAAGAACATTCGCACTCATATTATTCGCCGCCAAAATACAATGCGCCGCAGGCGTCATCCCTGGGGGAAGGCTTACGTAGAAATACGACATAGCGCTGCCGATGTTGGCGACTGCGATGCTGACGCGGAGGAAGACGGTTTTGCCGATGCGCTTGTAGGCGCCGGTGGCGGTGACGGCGCCGAAGCTGCCGCCGCCCGGCGTCACGGTCGGGGTATACGGCGTCCAGGCGCCGCGATCGACGCCGCCGGCGATCAGGAACCAGCGCGCGGCGGCGCCGTCGTAGCGCAGCAGCGCCGCCTGCCTGGCGCTGATCGCGACGTCGCCGCCGAGCGAAAACCGGTTCGCCGCGGCCGAGGCCGCGCTGTCGCTGGCGAGCGTCAGCGGCTGGCTGCCGACATTGACGACGCAGACGATGCGGCCCTCGGCGCCGCCGGTGAGCCCGGTCAGGCTGCGCGCCGCATCCGACCACAGCTGCAGCACCGAGGCGCCGCCGAGCCCGGCGGGCGCGTAATCGTTCTGGTCGGCGGTGAGCTGCGGCGGCGCGGCGACGCCGGTCAGCGCCAGCCCGCGCGGCAGCGCGCAGCCGCCGCCGGCCGGATCGATCGTCAGCGCCTCGACCCAGTTGGCGCCATCGGCGGAGACCTTGAGCTTGAACGCATCCGAACCGGTGAGGCCGAATTCGGCGCGCCCCGAATAGGCGTCGGAGAACACCACCGAGGCGGTGTTGCCGGCGCCCGACTTGGCGAGCTGGACGCGGACGTCGCCGCTGCCGCCGTCGGCCGGGTCGATGGCGGCGAACAGCGCGGCGTTCGACTTGACGCTGAGCAGGTTCGGCGCGGCAGCCGTGGTGTTGACGCCGAGATGCGCGGCATTGTCGAGCGACACCCGCAGGTCGCGCAGATCGCGCCAGCGCGCGCCGTCGAACACCAGCAGCACGTCGTCGGCGACCGACCACACGCACCAGCCCTGCTTCGGCGTCAGGAACGCCCAGGCGCCGTCCTGCCAGGTCGCGATCGCCTGCGCCTGCCCGCTCCACGCGCCGCCGGCGCCGGCCGCCACGATGTGGCGCTCGCCTTCGGCCGGCGCCGCCGGCGGCGTCGTGCGGCTGCGGTCGGCGACCGCGATCTGGATCGCGGCGTCGAGAATGCGCAGCGCTTCGTTATGGGTGACGTGCTTCTGCGCCTGCGCGGCTTCGATCAGCGGCAGGCCGAGATGGGCGGTGGCGGTCATCGGCGGCTCTTGGTTGGTACGTTACAAGGTGACGATGCGGTCGCAGGCGCTGCCGGCCCCGACCGCGGCGGAGAGCTGCGCGACGCGCAGATGCAGGCTCGGCTGCGGCGCGCCGAAATCGGCGAGTTCGTCGGCCGCGGCGTACAGCGCCTGCGGCGCGCCGCAGGTGATGCTCCGCACCACCGCGGCGCCCGACAGGATCTGCAGCGTATAGGCCTCGGCGTCTTCGCCGAGCGGCACCTCGCCGTCCCAGCTGTCCGCGTCGATCCGGCTGCGGCGGATCCAGCTGATCGCGACGCCGTCGGCGCGGCGGCGCGCCGCAAGATGCACCGGCGCCAGCGGCCGTAGCGCGGCCGAGCCCGGCGTCACCGACAGCGCCACTGCGCTGGGATCGTCGTGGCTGCGCCCGGCCGCGACCACGCGTAGCGCTTTCGGCCGGCCGAGCGCGTCGCGGCCGCGCGCCAGCGTCACCAGGTTGCGATCGAGCAACACGAACGGGGCGCTGGCCGGCAGCGGATCCCGCATCGCCGGCTCGGTCCCGGCCTGGCCGCGGAGCAGTCGCGACAGCAAGTAAGTGTGTCCGTCGATCAGCTCGGCATTGGCGAATTGCAGAACCTCCCACTCGCCGCCTTCGTTCTGCACCGCCGCCGCGTTGCCGCCGGCGAGCACGCGCGCGTCGGGCAGCGACGACAGTGCACCGCCATACAGCCGCACCCGTACGCGGCTGCCGCGATCCCACAGCGCCAGCGGCCCGCGCGGCAGCGGATCGAGCGTCTCGCCGACGACCGCGCGCACCGCCGCGCTCGCCACCGGCTGATAGCTCGCGCCGTCGGCGGAGGCGTAGATCAGTTCGGCGCCGGGCCACGGATCGGCGAACACCGCGAGCCGCGTCAACACGTCGGGCGCCTGCGCGTCGATCACCGGCAGATCGAGCGCGACGACATGCGCAGGCCCGAGCGCCGCCGGCATCTGCGGCGCGATCCGCCGCGGCGCGCGCTGCGGCAGCGCGAACACTTCCGGATCGATGCTGCGCGCCTTGATCTGCCGCGCCTCGGCGTCGACGATCTCGCCGATCTCGAACAGCCGCCGCCGTCCATTCAGCGTCACGCCGACCACGTCGCCCGGCCCCAGCCGCAGATGCTGCGGACCGAGCGCGAAGGTGGCGGTCTCGCGCCCGGCCCACAGATCCTGCAGGAAGATCTCGGCGCGGCGCGCGGCCGCCGCCTCGTCGGTGATCACCGCGAGATCGCTGTGCACGACGCGGGCGGCGCCGCCGACCAGCCGGCGCGAGGCCGCGGCGGCGCGGCGATAATCCGCCAGCGCATCGGAGAAGCCGAACGCGATCTCGTGCGGCAACTCGGTCTCCTGCGCCCGCGTCAGCCGCGACGGCGCGCCCTTGTCGGGCAGCACCAGGTCGTCTTCGCCGAACTCGGCCAGCGGCGCACCGCCGCGCTGCACGAAGCGCAGCACGCCGTCCGCGGCCGCGGCATCGAACCCGTAGGCCATCGCCAATGGCTCGATCATCGCCCGCGGCGTTATCGGCCGGTCGACCACATAGCCGTCGCAGGCCTCGCGCAACGCGCTGCTATCGACGCCGCCGACACCGCTGTCGGCGAGCAGCTGCGCCACCAGCGCATCCAGCGGCGCGCCGCCGAGCCGGCCGGTCAGCCAGTGCCCGGTCTGCCAGTTCGGCGCGTCGCTCCAGACATCCTCGGCGCCGGGAAACACCGGATAGGGCCGCGCGTCCCAGGTCCACAGATGGATCGCCGACGGATCGATCATCCGCCCGCCATACAGCGGCGACACCGGGTTGCGCGCCTCAGGGGCGCCGAACACCGGATCGAACGCCGTGATCATCGCCTCGAGATAGCGGCGCTGGATCAGGTCGTCCCGATCGCCGCTGGAGAAATACGGCACATAGTTCTCGCTGGATTTCGGATCGGGAAACACGCTCGGCTGGTTGGCGCCCTTGTCGACCGCCGGGCAGCCGACCTCGGTCAGCCACACCGGTTTGCTCATCGGCACCCACCCGGTCGGCGCCGCAAGCTCCGCGCCGCCGACGCGCTCGTGATGCGGCTGCGCCCAGAAGCTGCGGATGTCCTTGACGCGGAAGGTCCACGGCTTGCCGAGCCCGTCGGTGATCGGCACGCGGGCCTGCATCGCGCGGGCGCCATCGTCCGGGTAGTACCAGTCGAACGCCTCGCCGGCGGTGACGTTGCGCGCCAGATAATCGCGGTCGTAGGTCGAGGCGGCGATCGCGGCATCGAGATGGCCGGCGTCGTCGCGCCAGTCCGCGAGCGGCGCGTAGTAGTCGATGCCGATCGCGCCGATCGCCGGCGACGCCCACAGCGGATCGAGCGGAAACCGCACCTCGCTGGCATCCGGCGTCACCACGTCGGCGCCGTATTCGGTCCAGTCGGCGCCATACGTCACCAGCGTGCCGCCGCCGACGATCGCCTTGACGTCGGCGGCGAGCGCGACGAGCTGCTGCACCGCCGGATACACGCCCGGCGCCGAACGGACGCGCGTCAGAGCGCGTAGTTCCGAGCCGATCAGGAACGCATCGACCCCGCCCGCGTCCGCGCACAGCCGCGCGTAATGCAAGATCATCCGCCGATAATTCCAATAGCCGCCGGTGAAAAAGCCCGCTACCTGGCCGGCCGCCGCCGCGGTGCCCTGCGGCGAGCCGGGCAGCCCCGGCGCCGGATCGCAGGTGATGCGGCCGCGCCACGGATAAGGCGGCTGCGGCACCGCGCCCGTCCATGGATTCGGCAGCGCGTTGCCGGCCGGCACGTCCATCATCACGAACGGATAGAACGTCACCTTCAGGCCGCGCCGCTTCAGCTCGCCAATCAGGTGAGCGACGCTGTCGTCGGACGGCGTGCCGCCGAACGCCGGGCGGCCGTTCACCTGCGACACCAGCCAGGCATCGTCGCGGCTCGCGCCCGCGACCGACCAGGTGGTGAGGCCGAGCCATTTGTCGCGGCTCTCGACGCCCGGCCGCACACCGCATTGGCCGGCGCGCAGATCGGTGCCGAACCACGCCACCACCAGAGCGACGCGCTCGAGCCGCGGACACACGCCCTGCAGATCGTCGAGCGCGGCAACGACATCGGACGGCGCCTGCGCGACGTGGCGGTTCTCCGGCTTCGAACTGCCCTTGTCGACGATCTGCACCAGCGTCGCCGGCTCGTAGCCGAATTCGGTGGTGCCGGGGATCAGCGTCACCGCCCGCACCATCTGTTCGAGCAGGCCGACCGGCCGGATGATCTCGAACGACAATTGCGGAATCCGGTTGCCGAAATCCGCCAGCGGCAGCCGCTCGAACACCACGTAAGCGACGCCGCGATAGGCCGGCGCATTGCCGGCGCCTTCCTTGGCGACGATTAGTCCGTCCGGCGCCTGATCCTCGTCGCCGCGATAGACACGGACGTTCAGGCCCGACAGGTCGAGCGGCTTGCCGTCCGCCCAGATCCGCGCGACGCGGCCGATCGGCCCTTCGCACAGGCCGACGGCGAAGTTGGCGAAGTACGTGTAGGTCGTGGTGGTCGTGGTCGGCCCGCCGAACCCTTTGCCACCGGCCGAGCTCTCCTCGGTGCTGATCACTTCGTCGAGCTGCGTCGCCCAGATCACCTGGCCGGCGAGCCGCGCCCGGCCATAGATGCGCGGGATCGGCGCGCCCTCGGTCGAGGCCATCACGTCGAGGTCGGCGAGCCGCGGCCCTTCGACCTTGCGGCCGCCGCCACCGAACAGCGACTGATCGAGCGCATTGCCGACCAGCGCGCCGGCAATCCGCCCGGCAATCGCGCCCGCCGGCCCGAACAACGAACCGACCGCAGCGCCGGCGACGGAGAGTACGAGAGCTGCCATGGAATCGACCTTGCTGAATTGCCGCGCGCCCTCGCTCCACGCCGCGCCGGATGCGGCTGGATCGATGTGGCAGGCTGTTCACACCCGCGAGCGAGCGGTGCTGTTCGAATTGGGAGTTGACCATGACGGGACTCGCCCGCGCGGCCCCAGCCATCCCCCTGCGGCCGACGTGATCCGCGCGCCGTGCAGAAGCGTCACGCGCCGACGGAAAACCGCTCGCGTGGGATTGCGCCGAGCACGCGCGACGCTCAGGTCGCCTCGTCGGTGACCCCAGTTAGCTGCGGGGTACGCACGAACCAGATCCGTGCAAACACACGGTCGCGGAGAACGACATGATGATACAGCGCCGCCGCGACGTGCGCGACGAGCAGCGCAATCAGCAGCCGCGCGCCAAAACCATGCGGGATCCTCGGCCGATAGCGCCAGAAATCCGGCAGCGCCGCCACGTCCGGAGAAAAGATAGCTGGGGCCGCCCGGCTGGCCAGCATCATGCCGATGCCGCTCGCGACCATGCCGAGTACCACCACGTAGAACAGCAGGTGCACAGCCCGGGCGATCCATTGCGGCGGCAAAGGCGCGGCGACCGGCGCTGGCATGCGGTCGATGCCGAGCCACCACACAATGCGCACGACGGTGAGCACCAGGACCAGGGCCGCCAACGGCAGATGCAGCCGTAGCAGTGCCGCCTTGGTGGCGACGTCTTCGGCCGCCGCGGCGCGAAAGCCGGTCAGCAGCGCGACCAGGATCGACAGCGCGGCGAGCCAATGGATCGTCACCGCCACCGCGCCATATTGATCGGATGAACTTCGCAGCGCCATCGCAGTCGTCCCTATCTTGGAAATTCTCACCGCGTCGCCGCCGACAGGCCGAACCTCCGCGTCAGCCGGAAGCCGTCGCGAATGCTGAGGCCGATCAGCGTAAGGTTGATCGCGCCGGCGATCAGTTCCACCATCTGCACCATTGTGAAGATCCGATCGAAGTGACCGGCGGCGGCGCGCTGCTGCAGCACGATCGCGCAAGGCACCAGCACGGCGACGCCGTTGACGGCGATGAACCGCATGCGTCGGCGCTTGGCGGCGGCGATCGGATGCGGCGACTTGCCTCCAAGCTTGAAGCCGCTGGCACCGGCGAATGCGATCGCGGGGATCAGCACGGCGAGGCCCCACAGGATGCGCAGCTTCACGGCGGCGATCGCGGCTTCGTCGCCGCCGAGTTCGACCACGACGGTCGAGGTCCAGCAGCCGAGAATGGTGAGAAACGCGACGACGCCGGCGATCGGGTGGAGCTTCTTGATCATTCCGAACTCCTGTCGCTGAGCTGTGCATCGAGCCGGTCCCGCATCGTACTCAGGGCGTCCCGGGTCTTGCGAAGCTGGCGCGGATCGACGCCAGCGATCATTGCGGCGGCGACCGGAGCCCACAGCTCGCTCGCCTGCTTGAACACGCGCTCGCCGCGCGGCGTCAGTGCCACGAGCTTGGCGCGCTTGTGGGCCGGATTGGGCGCGAAGCCGACTAGTCCCGCCTCGGCGAGTTCGTCCACGATCCGCTGCACCGATTGCCGGGCCAGCCCCATGTTGTCGGCGAGCCGCGCCACCGGGAACGTGCCGCGTCCATGGGCGACCGAGCCCAGCACCTGCCAGCGTGCGCTGCTGAGCCCGAGCGGCTTCACCAGGGCATCGCCGAACCTGATCAGCGCGCCGTTGAGCCGGAAGATTTCCAGCACAAGGGCGTTGGCGGGATGGTCGAACGGTTCGTCGGCTGAGTTCTTCATGACAGCATTCTGTCATTTCGACAGCCTGCTGTCAATTCCCATCGGCCCGACGTTGCCCCGGGACGCGACGGAAGTCCAATGCCGCCGGCATTGACGACCGCTGCCGCATTTGCATCGTAGGTACGTCGCGGCGGGGGCCGGTGCGGGATCGAATGATGCAGGAAATACTGGCGAGTGCTGGGGCCGCGATCGCGGCGTGGTTTGCCGTGTATTTCGTCGGCAAGCCGGTGGTCGCCCTGCAGCAGCAGCGCATCGCCGCGCTGCAGACCGCCGAGCGTTACTACGCGGTCGACATCAGCGCGAGCGAGGCGGAACGCGATGCCGCCGCCAAGGCGCTGTTCGAGGCCGGCGTCGCGCTGCGCGCCTATCACCGCGGCTGGTCGACCGCGGTCCGGATGTGGAGCTGGGGGTGGGGCTACGATCTCGACCTCGCCACGCAATGCCTGTTCGGCCTCGCCGAAGGCGCCCGCAGCGACGCACCGACCTCGCCCGACGCGCGCCGCAACACGCTCAATGCACTGTACATCGCGCTGGCCGCTCACAAGCACCTGCCGCGCGAGACCGTCGACGCCATCCGCCGCATGATCGCTCAGACCCAGACGGCCAGTCACGACACCGCGCGAGCCGACGGCACCCCGTCGTAACGTCGGTCCCGACGCCCCTCACCCCACATCGGGAAACGCGAACGCATAGGCCAGTCGCCGCCGCCACCACGGCGCGATCGCGATCTCGCAGACCGCGGCGCCGTCATGCGCGTGGATCATCGTCGTGGCCGAACTGGCGATCGCCGCATGCTTGGCAACGCACCGCTCGGTCCAGCGAAACAGCAGCACGTCGCCGGCGCCGAACGCGTCGCAGCCGATCGGCAGCAGATGGCGCAGCGCGGCCGCGGCGAGCGCCTCCTCGCCGCGCGCCTCGGCCCAATCCGGCGCATAAGGCGGCGGCGCTTCGGGCTCCTCGCCGATGCAGCCGCGCCAGACGCCGCGCACCAGCCCGAGGCAGTCGCAGCCGACGCCTTTCACCGACGCCTGATGCCGATAGCGCGTGCCGATCCAGCTCCGCGCCTCGGCCACCAGCGCGTCGCGCGTGATCAATCTGCTCATCTGATCTGGTCCGTGAGAAAGAAACGGAGGGCAGCTACGCCTTCAGCGGCCCGGTGAGCGAACCGCCGCCGTTGCCGGGCGTGCCGGGCACCGGATAGCTGACGACGAAGTCGTTGCCGGGGATCTGCGGAAAGCCGCGGAAATTGCCGGCGTTGCCGAACCGGTCGCGGCAGGTCGCGAACCGCTTGTCGCAGCCCGCGGTGATCACGAAGCCGTCGCCTGGCGCGACCGGCTCGGCCATCGCCTGCCACAGCGACAGCCGGATTTGCCC
>NZ_LJIC01000160.1 GCF_001295845.1 Rhodopseudomonas sp. AAP120
GGTCGGGGGTGGGGGTCCGCGAGCGCTGCGACCCGTGGCCCCCCACCCGGCCTTCGCTTCGCTCGGCCGCCCTCCCCGCAAGGGGGAGGGGGCAACCGATGCTTCGCCTTACTTAGCCTCAATACCCCAGCGCGCAGCCGTCCTTGCGGGGATCGGAGCCGCCGGTGAGCGTGCCCTTGTCCCAATCGATCCAGATGCCCTGCCCGCCGCCGTGCGGCGTGCCGACCGATGCGACCTTGTGGCCGAGTGCCTTCAGGCCTTCAACGGTCGCGGCGGGCACGCCGTCCTCGAGCTGATAGACGCTCTCGTAGTGCAGGCCGCGCGGCAGATCGATCGCCTCCTGGATGTCCATGCCGTAGTCGAGCACGTTGGTAAGCACGTGGACCTGACCGACCGGCTGATACTGCCCGCCCATCACGCCGAACGACATCCGCGCTCGGCCGCCTTCGGTCGCCAGCGCCGGGATGATGGTGTGCAGCGGGCGCTTCTTCGGCGCGATGCAGTTCGGATGGCCGGGCTGCACCCGGAAGCCGGCGCCGCGGTTCTGCAGCAGAACGCCGGTCTTCTCCGAGATGATCGCCGAGCCGAACGAATGCGCGATCGAGTTGATGAAGGAGCAGACGTTGCGCTCCTCGTCCACCACCGTGATGTAGACGGTCGACGGATTCATCGGCGGCGCGACGTGCGGTAAATCCAGCATCTTGTCGAGCGCGATCTTGCTGCAATGCTCCTCGCCGAATTCGCGGGCCAGGATGCGGACGACGTCGATATCGACATGCGCCGGATCGCCGATATGTTCTTCGCGCATCATGAAGGCGATGCGGCTCGCCTCGGCCTCGAGGTGGAAGCGCTCGACACTGAGCGGGTCGAACTTGCCGAGGTCGAACCGGCTGAGGATGTTCAGCATCACCAGCATGGTGATGCCCGGACCGTTCGGCGGACACTGCCAGACGTCGAAGCCCTTGTAGAGGGTGCCGAGCGGCGAGGTCGTCTCGGTGCCGTGCTCGGCGAAATCTTCCAGCGTGTGCAGTCCGCCGAGCTTGCGCAGCGTTTCGACCATGTCCTCGGCGACCGCGCCCTTGTAGAACGCGTCCGGGCCGTTGTCGGCGATCAGCTTGAGCGTGGCCGCCAGCTCGGGCTGGGTGATGACGTCGCCGGTCTTTGCGATCTCGCCATGCGGCAGCAGATAGCGCGCGGTGTTGGCACCCTTCTTCAGCTTTTCGAAGCCGTGCTTCCAATCGAAGGCGATGCGCGGCGCCACCACGTAACCCTCGGCGGCCGCCTTGATGGCCGGCTGCAGCAGCTTGTCGAGGCCGAAACGACCGTGGTCACGCAGGATGGTGGCCCAGGCATCGATCGCACCCGGAATGGTCACCGAATGCGGGCTGGTGAGCGGAATCGCATCGATTCCGTGCTCCAGAAACCATTCGGCCTTGGCGGCGGCCGGCGCACGGCCGGAGCCGTTATAGGCGACGATCCTGCCGGTGCCCTTGGGCTGATACAGCGCGAAGCAATCGCCGCCGATGCCGGTCGACTGCGGCTCGATCACAGCCAGCAGCGCGGAGGCGGCGATCGCCGCGTCGGCGGCCGTGCCACCCGCCTGCAGGACTTCAATCGCGGCGAGCGACGCCTGCGGATGCGAGGTCGCAACCATGGCGTTGCGGGCATGGACCGTGGATCGGCCGGCGAAGTGAAAATTCCTCATGGGAACAGGCTCTTTGGTTCACCGCGCCGCGCTTCGGCGCCGGCCTAATTGGCATATTCCGGCGGGAATGAGCAATCCTCGACCGGGCCGCCCCGGCACCCCGCCATAGGCGCTTCAGAGGGTTTCGCCGGGAGCGTGCGGCTGATAGATCGAGGCGCCCGCTCCGATCCGCGGGGCTCGCAACTCTGGAGCGGTTCGATGACCGATCAGCAATCCCCCACCGACCGGATCGAAGCCCTGGAAATCCGCCTGACCTATCAGGACGAGGCGATCGAAACGCTCAACCAGACCGTGACGGCGCAGTGGAAGCAGATCGACGCGTTGACGCGGCAGATCGCGGCGCTGACCGAACGGCTCGAGCAGGCCGAAACCAGCGTCGCCCCGATCAACGAGCGCCCGCCGCATTATTGAGGCGAGTTCGCACTCAGCCTTTCTTCTGTCATTCCGGGGCGCGCAAAGCGCGAGCCCGGAATCCATAAGCCCTGTGCTGAAGGTGATTTTCAAGCGGCGCGGCTTAAAGCTTCACCGCGATGCTAGTGGATATGGATTCCGGGCTCGCCGCTGCGCGGCGCCCCGGAATGACGAGCCGTGAGTTTGTCGGGGTAGGCTACGACGCCGCCTTCAACGCCAGCCGCTGGTCGCGCAGTTCGCGCTTCAGCACCTTGCCGATCGCGCTGCGCGGCAGCTGGTCGACGATCGCGACGTCGGCGAGCCGCTGGGTCTTGCCGACCTTGGCGTTGGTGAAGCTCTTCAGCTCATTGGGATCGAGCGAATGGCCGGGCCGCGCCACCGCGAACGCTACCGGCGTCTCGCCCCATTCCTCCGACGGCATGCCGACCACCGCGACTTCCAGCACAGCCGGATGCTGGCTGGCGATCGCCTCGATATCGCTCGGATAGATGTTGAAGCCGCCCGAGATGATCATGTCCTTCTTGCGGTCCATCAGCGTCAGGAAACCCTCGGCGTCGAACCGGCCGACGTCGCCGGTGCGCACCCAGCGATTGCCGTCCTTGTCGATCCACAGCGTCTCGGCGGTCTTCTGCGGCTGATTGAGATAGCCCTTCATCATCACCGCGGAGCGGCCGACGATTTCGCCGATCTCACCGGGCCGCACGAAATTGCCGTCCTCGTCGATCAGCCGGATCTCGTGCTCCGGCATCGGCTGGCCGACGGTGCCGAGCTTGTCCGGATGCTCGTGCGCCAGCAGAGCGCAGGAGCCGCCGCCCTCGGTCATGCCGTAGTACTCGGTGAGGCCGCCCGGCCAGCGCGCCAGAATGTCCCGCTTCAGCTCGGCCGCGAACGGCGCCGAGGTGCAGAACTTCATCACGAAGGACGACAGGTCGTAGCTGCCGAACTCCGGCAGCGCCATGATGCGGCGATACTGCACCGGCACCAGCATCGCATGGGTGACACGGTGCTTCTGCGCCAGGTCGAGGAAGCCCTTGGCGTCGAACTTCTTCATCAGAACCAGCGTGCCGCCGCCGGCCAGCGTCGGGTTGAAGCAGACCAGCGTCGTGTTGGAATAGAGCGGCGTCGACAGCAGCGTCACTGCGTCGGGCCCATAGCCCAGCGGATCGAGCTGGCCGTATTGCCGCCAGCGCAGATAGTGCGTGTGGACGATGCCCTTCGGCGTGCCGGTGGTGCCGGACGAATAGATGATGTTGAAGACCCACTCCGGATCGACGGTGACGGGCGTCGGCTGCGCGCCTTCCGGCGCCAGCCAGCTGCTGAAGGACGTGCCGCTGCCGCCATCATCCAGCGCGACGCGCTTGACGCCCGCGTCGATCGCCGCGTCCTTCATCGCGGCGGCGGCAAAGTCGTCGGTGAACAGGATCTTCGCGGCAGAATCCTTCACCATCGCGGCGAAGTCGTGCGGCGTCGACGACGGCGCCAGCGGCGCGACCGCGACGCCGACGCGCAGCGCGCCGAGGAACGTCGCGGCATATTCGATCGAGGACAGCCCGCAGACCGAGATCGTATCGGTCGGCTTGACGCCGTCGCGCTGCAGCGCAGCCGCGACCCGGTCGATCAGCGCATCGAATTCCGTGTAGCGCAATTTCCGCTCGCCATCGATCACCGCAAGCCGATCCGGCGCCGCCTGCGCGGTCTTTTGCACCAGCGCATCGAGGGTGATGAAGTCGGGCATTTCTGATCTCCCAAGTTTCTTTTACGCGACGGCTCAAGGGCCTTGGTTCACGAAATATCGCATCCTCACCGTCATTGCGAGCGAAGCGAAGCAATCCAGGCCAATGCGCGGGACTGGATTGCTTTACTCGCAAGAAGGATGGCCAGATCTGCCGCTCAGCGGTCCAATGCCTCGCCTCGCAACCACGCCGCGCCGCTGGCGTAAAGCCGCTCGACGGCGTCGCCTTTGAGGCCTGGCATGTCGGGCTTGATCGGGTAGCCGATCTGGCTCTGCAGATATGCGAGATGCCGGTAGCCTTCGGGGAAGCGCGCCAGCAGCGCCGGGTCGAGCGCCAGCTTCGCCGCCGGATCGACCGGGTCCATGCGGTCCTTCTCATAGATCGGCTGGCGCAGCACCAGTCCCCAGCGGCCATCGCGCTTCTCGACGAAATCGTAGAACCGGCCGGTGCAAACCACGTCGACCACGACGTCGTGCACGCTCGCGCGCTGCGAGATCGTCATCTTGGTCTGCGAGATCGCGCGATCACCCGCGAGGTCGATCGATTGACCGCCGAGGAAGTGCAGGATCGAAACGCCCTTGGCCCAGCCGGCCTTGCTCATCGCGATGAATTCGTCGGCGGTGCCCTGGGTCCAGGTCGCCATCATCCGGCCGTCGTCGAACCACACGGTGCGAAAGCGCTCCCAATCGCCGGCATCGCGCCACACCACCCAGTTCTCGATCAGATCCCGGATCGCGGATCTGTCCTGCCACTCTGCATCCATCTGCCGTCATGCCTCCCTGCCCGCGTCGCACTATAGGGGCGGCGCGACAGCGGGGCGAGATGCACCGCGCAGCGGAGCTCTGCTTGACTGAAGGGCGGAGAGCGATCGCCCGCGGCTCAGCCGCGGGCCTCGGAGTGGTCCTGCAGCATCGTGACGAGCCGCGGATGGACCTCGATGTTGCGGTCGTAGCTGATCAGGCCGAGCTTGCGGAACTTGTTCATGAAGAAGCTGACACGCGACCGCGTCGTGCCGATCATCTCGGCCAGCGTCTCCTGGCTGATATGCGGTGCAATCGGCTGCGAGCCGTTGTTGTCCAGCTTGGACAGCCGCAGCAGCAGCCGGGCCAGCCGCTTCTCGCTGGAGTTGAAAAGCTGATCGATCAGATCCTCTTCCATTCCGCGGTTGCGCAGCAGCAGATGGCGGATGAACATCGCGGCGAAATCCGGCTCAGTGCGCAGCGTCTCGCCCATCAGCGACTTGCTGATCGACGCCACCACACAATCGCGCATCGCGATGGTCGTTGCGCATCGCGTGTCGTCACCGACCAGACACCCGTCGCCGAAGAACTGCCCTGAATGCACGAGCCCGGTCGCGGCCTCTTTGCCTTGCGCCGACAGCACGACGACCTTGATCCGACCGTCGAGCAGGAAGAACACGCTGTCGGCGGGATCGCCTTGGGAAAACACCACCTGATCGCGCGCAAAGCGGAGGACAGATCGCCCGACGCCCGGCTTGGTCAGGAACTCACGATGATCGAAGTCAGCCCCCAGCCTCATCAACCTTCTCCAACTCCACCTTGAAGCTGATGCACCGGGAAAGGATAGACCGCGGCCGCTCGGAACCGTCGGTAAAAAATCTCATCCTCGGGAAGGTACGAGGTCTGTGCGGCGTAGTTTCAGTACGAATGCGAGCACAGTCCAAACAAAATACGGACCATCGAACGGAGCTTCGCTAGCCAAGCTCATCTGAGACCTGCGCAACGGTATCAAGGGCGCGACAGGGATGTAAACAGTCCACCGCGACTCGCGGCTTCATGCGAACCGCGAGCATGATTCGGCTTGCAGAACCACGCGTGACGCCGATCACACCACGGGCGTCGTACGCTCGTCTGTCCACGACAGGCCGAACTCGTCGAGCCCCGCCGCGAGATAGTCGCTGAGCAGCGGCTCGCCGAGCAGATAGCGAGCGGTGCGCCCATTGCGGCCATCGGCGGCCTCGCTGCGCAGATCGTCCCACTCGTCGATCGTGCCGTCACCACGACCGAGCCGCATCAGCGCAACGAGATCGATCTGCTCCTCCTCGGTCATCGCGCTGATGAAGCCGGCGATCTCCTGCACCACCGGATCGGCGCCACCGTCTTCCAGCACGTCGATCATGTTGTCGTCGGCGCCGTTCGATCCGGAATCGACGTCGCTGGCGCCTTCCTTGGCGTCGTATTCACGCGCCTTCTCGATCAGAAAGCCGACCTTGTCGGTCGAAATCGCGAGTTCGGGCATCGGAGATCTCCCATCGTCTGAAATTCCAGCGCCGCGACCAACGCGCCAGCGCAGCGGATGATCCGTTGCACCATTCGGCCAAAACCAGCATGGTCCGGCAAAACACAACGATAGGGAGAGACGTGGGATGGCCTGGACGATCGGCAAGGTCAAAATCAGCAAAATCGTCGAGATGGAATTGACCGGCGGCACGCGCTTCATCCTGCCCCAGGCGACCCCGGACCAGATCCGCGACATGCCCTGGCTGATCCCGGACTTCGCCAGCCCCGAAGGCCGGCTGACGATGTCGGTGCATTCCTGGATCGTCGAGACGCCGACCCGCCGGATCGTGGTCGACACCTGCATCGGCAACGACAAGCAGAGCCGCGGCGTGCCGCATTGGAACGGGCTCGACAAGCCGTTTCTGCAGGACATGGAAAAGGCCGGCTATCCAGCCGACAGCATCGACACGGTGGTCTGCACCCATCTGCATGTCGACCACGTCGGCTGGAACACCAGACTGGTCGATGGCCGCTGGGTGCCGACTTTCGCCAACGCCCGCTACGTCTTCGGCCGCGGCGAATACGACTACTGGAAAACGCACAGCACCGACGCGGCCCACGCCGCGGTGTTCGCGGACTCGGTGCAGCCGGTCGTCGACGCCGGCAAGGTCGACCTGATCGACAGCGATGCCCGGCTGACCGAGGAGATCACGCTGATCCCGACGCCGGGGCACAGCCCGGGCCATATGGCGCTGCACATCCGCTCCGACGGCGCAGAGGCGTTGTTGTCGGGCGACGCCGCGCATCATCCCTGCCAGATGGCACATCTCGACTGGGCGTCGAGCTTCGACACCGACGCGCAGCAATCGACCGAGACGCGGCGGACGCTGTTCGGGCGCTTTGCCGATACGCAGACCCTGGTGTTCGGCGGTCATTTCGGTCCCGGCCGGATCGTTCGCGACGGCGACGCCTTCCGGTTCGTGTCGGTGCCGTGACGCCGGTCTGCATGGCGCGCCCGCGGCCGCGCCGGTTGAATTTGGCGCGGCGCTGTTCCATGAAGTAACCGCAACAAACATGGGAGGATGCGCGGCATGAAGCTGGTTCGTTACGGGGCGATGGGTCACGAGAAGCCCGGTCTGATCGATCAATCCGGGAAGCTGCGCGATCTCTCCGGTCAGGTCGCGGACCTCGCCGGCGAGGCGTTTTCGCCCGCCGGTCTCGCCAAGCTCGCCGCGCTCGATACCAACGGACTGCCGGAAGTCCCGGGCAATCCGCGGCTCGGCTCGCCGGTCGGCGGTACGCCGAAATTCATCGCCATCGGCCTGAACTACGCCGACCACGCCGCCGAGGCCAATATGCCGATCCCGGCCGAGCCGATCGTGTTCATGAAGGCCGTGAGTTCGCTGTGCGGGCCGAACGACGATGTCGAAAAGCCGCGCGGCTCGACCAAGCTGGACTGGGAAGTCGAGCTGGCGATCATCATCGGCAGCCGCGCCAAATACGTCTCCGAAGCCGACGCGCTCAACTACGTCGCCGGCTACGCGGTCTGCAACGACGTGTCCGAGCGCGCGTTTCAGATCGAGCGCGTCGGCCAGTGGACCAAGGGCAAGTCGCACGACACGTTCGGCCCGCTCGGCCCGTGGCTCGTCACCAAGGACGCGATCGGCGACGTGCACAAGCTCGGCATGTGGCTCGACGTCAACGGTCAGCGCTGCCAGACCGGCTCGACCGCGACGATGATCTTCAACGTGCCGAAGATCGTGTCCTATCTGTCCGAACTGATGACGCTGCTGCCCGGCGACATCATCACCACCGGCACGCCGCCCGGCGTCGGCATGGGCATGAAGCCGCCGAAGTTCCTCAACGTCGGCGACGTCGTCACCCTCGGCATCGAAGGCCTCGGCGAGCAGAAGCAGACCATCGTCGCGGCGTAGCGACGAGCGCCGCAACTACTGGCCTCATCCTGAGGAGCGCTCCGCAGGAGCGCGTCTCGAAGGATGGCGACAGGTGAGTGCGTGCGGCCCATCCTTCGAGACGCCCGGCTGCGCCGGGCTCCTCAGGATGAGGTCGTGGTGTTGAAAAGCCGCAGTCCGAAAGGGACTTCCATGAAGCTCTCGTTCTCCCCCGCTTCGCCGTTCGCCCGCAAGGTGCGGATCGCGGCGATCGAATTGGGACTGATCGACAAGATCGAATTCATCCCGGCCGCGACCGTGCCGGGGCAGCCGAACGACGACTACATGCGGCAGGTCAATCCGCTGAAGAAGCTGCCGGCGCTGATCCTGGACAATGGCGAAGTGATCGTCGACTCCTACGTCATCGCCGAATATCTCGACGACCTCGCGGGCGGCGGCAAGCTGATCCCGTCCTCGGGGCCGGAGCGCTGGCGGGTGCGCAGCGATCATTCGCTGCTGCAGGGCACGATGGATTCGATGCTGCTGTGCCGCTACGAAAAGCTGGTGCGGCCGCAGCCGCTGTTCTGGCAGGCCTGGTACGACGATCACTGGAACCGCGCCTGGACCGGCTTCGCCAAATTCAACGCGAACGACAAAGTCCTGAGCGGACCTTTCGACATCGTGCAGATCGCGCTCGCCTGCGCGCTCGGCTATGCGGATTTCCGGTTTGCCGATTGCGGCTGGCGCGAGGCTTATCCGAATTTGGCGGCGTTCAACGAGCGCATGATGCAGCGCGAATCGATCGCAATCTCGGTGCCGCCGGCCGCTTGAGGCCGTTTTTCGGCTTGAGGCAAACCTGTGGCAGCGATTTTGCCACAGGTTCGCAACTCAATCGAACAGGCTCGGCGTGTAGTTGACGACCGCGCCCTCGATCGCCAGCAGCTTCAGCTTGGTGGCGACCCCTCCATTCGCCGAAAACCCTCCCGGCTTACCGCCGGCCGCGAGCACGCGGTGACACGGTACGATGATAGGGATCGGATTCCGGCCGAGCGCCTGGCCGACCTCGCGCGACAATTCGACTCCACCGAGTCGTTTGGCGATGTCGCCATAGCTCAGCGTGCGGCCCGGCGGGATGGAGCGGGCGATGTCGTAGACGCCGCGCTGGAAATCGGAGACGTCGTCGAGATCGAGCGCGACGCCGGTGAGGTCGATCGGCTCGCCGGCGATCAGCGCGACGATGCCGTCGATCGCGTGCTGCACGTCGGGCGGCGGGACGGCTTCGGCAACATCGCCGTAGCGCTGAACGATGCGAGCGCGGGTCTGCACCTCGCTCGGCTGCGGCAACTGCACGGCGACGATGCCGCGGTCGCCCCAGGCGATGCCGCAGCGGCCGAGCGCGGTGTCGAACATGGCGTAGCTGTGCGGCGTCATGGCGATGGTCCGTGACTGATCCGGTGAACGACTAGACTAACCGCAGTGGCCGCTGCGATCCACCCGATCTCAGACTGCGGCGCCTTCGAGCCGCTCGGCGACGGCGGCGAGCCACGCGCCGCGATGCTGGTGCAGACTGTTCGACCGCGCGGCGGCGGCCTCGCGCAGCGCCGGCAGCGTGTCGATCATCGTGGCGAGACCGTTCACCAGCGCCTCGTGCTGGAACGGCTCCGGAATCACCAGACCGGCGCCGCTGCGCTCGATCTCGCCCGCATAGCCGCAGGCCGCGCTGGCCAGCACCGGCACGCCGGCGAGCAGCGCCTCGCCGATCACCTGCCCGGCGGCTTCGGAGCGCGCCGGGTGCAGCATGAAGTCGGCGGCGGCGATCAGATCCATCACTTCGGCCACATAGGGCACGATGCGGACGCGGGTCTCGAGATCGTGGCGTACGACATGGCGATGCAGCCAGGCGGAATCCGATCCGGCGACGACGAGGTGCAGCTTGGGATAGAGCTTCAGCGCCGCAAGGCTGCGATCGACGCCTTTCAGCTTCGGATCGACCGCGACCGACACCGCCAGCAGCGCGTCGTCGGGAATGCGCAGATCGGCGCGCCAGCGCGTCGCGCCGCGATTGCGCGAGGCCGTGTAGCGGTCGTCGTGCAGCACCATCGGCAGCACGCTGGCGCGCGACGGCTCGAAATCATAGGCGATGAAGTACTCGTCGCGCTGGCGCTCGGTGAGGAACAGCAACCCGGTGGTCGACGGCGAGGCGAACAGCGCGCGCTCCAGCGCCAGCCGGGTGCGGCGGCGCGGCGGCCAGGCCAGCAGCCGCCAGTCGCGCAGGATCGCGGCGCCGTCGGCGACGTAGTGATAGTCGCAGCCGGGAATGCGTTCGAACGACAGCAGCACGGCGGAGGCCGCCTGCTGCCGATGGGCGATGACGGCGCGGGCAAATTCGCGCAGCAGCACGTGATTGGCGAAGCCGCGGGCGCGCAGCTTTTCGATCCGCAGATCGCCGATGCCGGGCACCTCGGCCGAGGTGGTCAGCACGGTGACGTCGTGGCCGCGCGCCGCAAGATGCCGCGCGATCGCGAGACAATCGCGCTCCTTGCCGCCCTGCTTGTCGAGCTTGAAGATCGCCAGCATCACCCTCATAGGCACCGCCGGCTCATCGGAGAGATCCAGATCATCACAACGGCGCGGTTTATAACCCTTCCAGACTGCGCGGCGCAACGCAGCGGCACGCCGCAGACGTCGCTGCATTGCAGCGTTGCGGGCTGACTGGACCAGGCGGCCGCGCTCCGCTCTCCACGAACTCGACCTCATCCTGAGGAGCCGCGCAACGCGCGGCGTCTCGAAGGATGGGCCGTGCTCACCTGTCGCCAT
Source organism: Rhodopseudomonas sp. AAP120 (assembly GCF_001295845.1). Classification (GTDB taxonomy): domain Bacteria; phylum Pseudomonadota; class Alphaproteobacteria; order Rhizobiales; family Xanthobacteraceae; genus Rhodopseudomonas. The sequence continues at coordinate 10,799 of NZ_LJIC01000160.1, forward strand.
CCTTCGAGACGCGCGCCGATGGCGCGCTCCTCAGGATGAGGGCTGTGCGTGTGGATATGCACGCGGGGTCGCCATCGACGTCCGCAGCGCGAGCGCGCGAAGCCTGCGTTATTCCCCCGGCACCAGCCGCGTCATCGCGGCGGTGGCCATCCGCTTGTGGCGGCGGCGGGACAGGTACAGCAGCAGGCCGGTGATGCCGAACAGCGGCATCGACAGCGCGGCGAGCATGAAGACGAGCTTGCCCGGTACACCGAGAATGTTGCCGCGATGGATGTCGAGCACGCGCGACAGCATCCGTTCGCCGGTGGTCTTGTCGGCGTAAAGCTCGCGCGACAGGATGACGCCGGTGGCGGCGTCGATCTTGAATTCGTCGCGGCGACCATCGGCCGCGTCGGTCAACCAGGCTCGGACCCGGATGGTAGGCTCACCGCCGCTCGGCAAGGTCAGCCGCGCCGAGGCGAAGTTGTCGCCGCGGTCCTGCAGCAAGGCGGCCCAGGCGCGGTCGAATTGCGCAGCCGGCGCCGAGCCGGCATTCGGCCGCTCAGTGCGGGCCATCTTGCCGCCCGGCGCCTTCGCCTTGATCGGCTCGGCCGCGGCCGGTGCGCGCGCGAACAGCCAAATGGCGCCGGCCCTGTACCAGTCGAACGACCACCACAGGCCGGTCAGCACCATCACCGCATAAATCAGCATCACCCAGGTGCCGACGACCGAATGCAGTGAACGATGCAGGCCGCGGCCGTGCAATCGCAGATTCGGCTTGAGCCAGATCTTCAGGCTGCCGGGCCGGTGCGGCCAGCGCAGCACCAGGCCGCTGATCAACATCGCCAGCAGCCCGATCGCCGTGATGCCGGTGATCAGCCGGCCATAGCCCTTGCCGTCGCCCGGCAGCAGCAGCCAACGATGCAGCTTCAGCACCGTCGCGAAGAACTCTTCGCCGACCGGATGGCCGAGCACGCGGCCGTCATACGGATCGACATAGAGCGACGACGGCCGCGAGCGATCCTCGTTGCGGGCGAAGCGGATGCGCACCGCGGCGGCCGGATCTCGCGACAGCGTGATCGAGGCGACCGGGCCATAAGACTCCGCCTGCAGCCGCGCGACCAGTTCGTCCGGCGCCAGCCGCGGCGCCGTACGCGGCTCGACATGCATCACGCCGGCGTTGAGCCCGGCGAGGATCTCGTCCTCGAAGCTCATCATCGCGCCGGTGACGCCGATCAGCATCAGCACCGCCCCCAGCACCAAGCCGACGATCGAGTGCAGCTGGAACAACGTGGCTTTCACCGCGGCGCGCATCTCAGGCTCCGCCCATGCCGTCGCGCTGCAGCGGCGCCTTCATCAGAACTTCACCGTGGCGGCGAGCGAGAACCGCCGTGCGTCGCCGACCGCGACGTTCAGCGTGTTGACGGCGGACGGATAGTACACGGTGTCGAACAGGTTCTTGACGTTGAACTGATAGGTCACCGGGAACGGACCGGTCTGGGTCTGGTAGCTGGCGAAGATATCCGCGACGGTGTAGGACGGCAGCACGAAGGAATTGGCGCTGTCGCCCGGCCGATCGCCGACATAACGCGGGCCGCCGCCGACGCGCAGCCGGCCGGGCAGCGCGGTGCCGAAATCATAGACCAGGAACAGCGAAGCGGTGTTCATCGCGACGTTCTGCAGCCGCATTCCGACCAGCGCCGGGTCTTCGGTGACGATCGCGTCGGTGTAGCCGTAGCTGGCGATCGTGCTCCAGTGGTCGTCGAGCCGGCCGGTGACGTCGAACTCGACGCCGCGCGAACGCACCTTGCCGGCGGCGCGATATTCGTTGAGGCCGGTCGCGGCGTTGAACTGCGACACCAGAACGTTCTTCTTGTCGATGTCGTACACCGCCAGCGTGCCGGACAGCCGCTTGTTGAGGTCGAATTTCAGTCCGGCTTCGTATTGCGTGCCTTCTTCCGGCGCGATGTTGGAGCCGATGACGAAGCCGCCGGTCAGCGGCGCGATGCTCGAGGTCGGCTGCAGCGACTGGGTATAGCTGGCGTAGAGCGAGACCTGCTCGTTCAGCTTGAGGATCGCGCCGGCCAGCGGCAGCACCTTGCTGCCGTCGAGATCGGTGTTGGCGACGAATGACCGGCCGCGGCCGGCGAGCTGGTCGTATTCCATCCAGCGCAGGCCGCCGACCAGCGAGAACCAGTTGGTGAGATGCAGCGTATCCTGCAGGAACACCGAGCGGGTCTCGAGCTGGTCGGTCTGGTTGCTGTCGGTGGGCGACACCGTGGTGCCGGGCTGCACCAGGCCGTAGGTCGGATTGTAGAAGTTGAAATTCGGCGTCGCCTGGCGGATCAGATCCTGACGATAGATCACGCGGCGCTGCGCGTCGCCGCCGATCAACAGCTCGTTGCGGAAATCGCCGAGCCAGACATTGCCCTGCAGATAGGACGTGCCGTAGCTGACGTAAGCCATCGCGCCCTTGGTGCCGTCATTGCTGCGGCGCTCGACGCCGGTGCGGGCGTCGACCGAGGTGATGCGAAGCTGATTGGCGTCGTAGGTCTCGCTATTGAAGCTGTAGGCGGCGGTGACTTTCCAATTGTCGTCGAGCCGGTGCTCGATCGAGCCCTGCACCAGATCCGATTTGCCCCAGGTCCGGTTGAACGCCTCGTCGAGCCGGCGCGTCGCCGGGATCGCCAGCGGCGCGCCATTCACGAACGACGTGCCGCGATCGAACGGATAGCTGAACTCGCGATGCTCGTAGCCGAATTGAATGGTGGTGCGGTCGCCGTACCAGGCCAGCGACGGCGCCACCAGCACCTCGCGGTTGGCGCCGAAATTGCGCCAGTAGTCTTCATCGAGTCCCGAGCCGACGAACCGATAGGCGATACCGCCGTCGCCGATCGGGCCGGTGACGTCGACGACCGCCTGGCTGCCGTTCTTGCCGCCGCCGAAGGTCGAGCCGATCACCGTCAGCGAGCCGTGCTGATACAGCTCGGGCCGTTTGCTGATGGTGTTGACGATGCCACCGGGCGTCTGGATGCCGTACAGCAGCGAGGCCGGGCCTTTCAGGACTTCGACGCTTTCGACGTCGGCGCCGAGCGCGCGGCCTTGCACCAGCGGCATGCCGTTGCGCATGATCGAGCCGTCGCGATTGTCGCCGAAGCCGCGGCGGATCACGGCGTCGAACGACCCCGCCAGCGTGTTGGTCTGGGTGACGCCGCTGACATTGGCGAGCGCGTCGTCGAGATTGCGCGGCAGCTGATCCTTCAGCACCTGCTCGGGCACGACATTGACGGATTGCGAGCTATCGAGCGGCGAGGCGCCGCTGCGCAGCGTCGTCGGACTCGGCATCGCGCGGTAGCCGAGCTTCTGTTCGTTCAGCACTGCGGCCGCGGCGGCGGCGCGTTCCGACGGCGTCGGCGGGGCCGGTGCCGGCGCGGGCTGGCGCGCCGCGCGGCGGACG
>NZ_LJIC01000161.1 GCF_001295845.1 Rhodopseudomonas sp. AAP120
CAGTCCGCGTTGCCCCCCACCCCCGCCCCCTCCCCGCAAGGGGGAGGGGAGCCACGACCGCGCGCTCCACGTAAGCCGCGCGGACGTCGTCGGGAGGCTCAATGATTTTGGTCTTCATGAACTCTGCTTTGGCCGAGTTGGCTTGTCTTTCCGGCACTGCCTCCTGCTCCCCTCCCCCTTGCGGGGAGGGGTCGGGGGTGGGGGTGCCGCGCGCACGGAATCAAATCTAAATGCCCGATCTCCTCCTCGAACTGTTCTCCGAAGAAATCCCGGCGCGGATGCAGGGGAAGGCTGCGGATGACCTGAAGCGCCTCGTCACCGACAAGCTGGTCGCCGAGGGCCTGGTGTACGAAGGCGCCAAGGCGTTTGCGACGCCGCGGCGGCTGGCGTTGACGGTGCACGGCATTCCGGCGCGGCAGCCGGATCTGAAGGACGAGCGCAAGGGGCCGAAGGTCGGCGCGCCGGATGCGGCGGTGCAGGGCTTTCTCAAGGCGACCGGGCTGGCTTCGCTCGACGAGGCCAAGATCCAGCGCGATCCGAAGAAGGGCGACTTCTACGTCGCGCTGATCGAGAAGCCGGGCCGGCCGGCGATCGAGGTGCTGGCCGAGATCCTGCCGGTGATCATCCGCACCTTCCCGTGGCCGAAATCGATGCGCTGGGGCGAGCGCTCGGCGAAGCCCGGCGCGCTGCAATGGGTGCGGCCGCTGCATTCGATCATCGCCACCTTCGGCATCGACACCGAGGAGCCGGACGTCGTCGCCTTCGACGTCAGCGGCGTTCAGGCCGGGCAGGTGACGCGCGGCCATCGCTTCATGGCGCCAGGCGAGATCAGCGTGCGCCGCTTCGAGGACTACGAGGCCAAGCTTGCCGCCGCCAAGGTCGTGCTCGATCCGCAGCGCCGCCGCGACATCATCCTGGCCGACGCCAAGACGCTGGCGCAGGCGCAGAACTACGCGCTGGTCGAGGATTCCGGCCTGCTCGACGAAGTCTCGGGTCTCGTCGAATGGCCGGTGCCGCTGATGGGCTCGTTCGACGAGGCCTTCTTGTCGATCCCGGACGAAGTGATCCGCGCCACCATCCGCGCCAACCAGAAATGCTTCGTGGTCGCCGATCCGGCGACCGGCAAGCTCGCCAACAAGTTCATCCTGACGGCGAACATCGAAGCCAGCGACGGCGGCGCCGCCATCACCGCCGGCAACGAACGCGTGATCCGCGCGCGGCTCAGCGATGCGAAGCATTTCTGGGACACCGATCACAAGTCGTTGCCGGAGTATCGCGACAGCGGACTGAAGCCGCTCGATCAGCGCCTCAAGAAGCTGCGCGATCAGAACATCGTCTTCCACGCCCAGCTTGGTACTCAGGGAGAGCGTATCGACCGGATCATTCGCCTTGCTCGCGAGATCGCGCCGCTCGTCGGAGCCGATCCCGAAAAGGCCGCTCGGGCCGCTGAGTTAGCGAAGGCTGATCTCGTCACGGAAGTCGTCGGCGAATTCCCCGAGCTGCAAGGCCTGATGGGCAAGTACTACGCGCTGGCGCAAGGCGAAGACGCGTCGGTCGCCGCGGCGTGCGAGGAGCACTACAAGCCGCAGGGTCCGACCGATCGCGTCCCGACCGATCCGGTCAGCATCGCGGTGGCGCTGGCCGACAAGCTCGATACGCTGGTCGGCTTCTGGGCGATCGACGAGAAGCCGACGGGGAGTAAGGACCCGTATGCGTTGCGACGGGCGGCGCTGGGGGTGATTAGGCTGATACTAGCCTCAGATTGCCGGATTGACGTTTCTCGTATTATCGCATCGTCAATAGCGATGTTTCTTGTTCGTGGTTTCAACCCTGCATCCCGATACATCTCGTTGGCCGCGCCGCGCGGCCCTGAAGAGGCTTCGCTTGGTGTTTCCTGGGAGGATCAGCCTTATCGAAGTCTCCTCGACGGTGATGATTTCATAAAGAACCACGCTGCCGACGCGAGTATGCACCAAATAGGTGATCCTGATCTCAATAGTCATGATCCGGATGATCAAGAAGAATTGGGTAGGAGGGTTTTCGCTTTTAAGGAGCTAAGGCAGAGGCTCGAAGTGTTGGATGGGTTCTACACTCATTGGATGTTTGATGATCTGGACGAGATAGCGGTGAAGTATGTGCAGGCTGCACTCGGTCGGATTGAGGCTACGAGTTGGCTATCCATGTCAGTAGACAGGTTGTCCGCGGACCTCCTCTCCTTCTTCGCCGACCGCCTCAAAGTCCAACTCCGCGATCAAGGCGCGCGACACGACCTCGTTGACGCGGTGTTCGCGCTCGAAGGACAGGACGACATCCTGATGATCGTCCGCCGCGTCGAGGCGCTGGCGGCGTTTCTTGCCACCGACGATGGCAAGAACCTGCTCGCCGGCACCAAGCGTGCCGCCAACATTCTGCGCATCGAGGAGAAGAAGGACGGCCGCCCGTTCGACGGCGCGCCGGAGGCGGCGCTGTACGCGCAGGACGAAGAGAAGGCGCTGGCCGCCGCGATCAACCGCGCCAAGGCCGATGCCGGCGCCGCCGTCGCGAAGGAAGACTTCGCCGCGGCGATGACGGCGATGGCCGGGCTGCGGCCGGCGGTCGATGCGTTCTTCGACAAGGTGACGGTCAACGCCGACGACAAGGCCGTCCGCGAAAACCGCCTGAAGCTGCTCAATGAAATCCGCGCCGCGACGCGGGCGGTGGCGGACTTCTCGAAGATCCAGGACTAACGCCTCCGTCATTCCGGGGCGCCGCGCAGCGGCGAGCCCGGAATCCGTAACCACCGATGTTGGTGGTTGGGCACGGCAGGTCGGCGACCGTGCGCAAAACGCGAGGCCAGGGAGTATGGATTCCGGGCTCACGAGCTGCGCTCGTGCCCCGGAATGACGGGGAGGGGTTGGTGCTCAGTCGCCGCTTCTTCCCGTGGACTTGCCGTTCTCCAAGCGTCGCTTCCGCTCTCTCGCGCGTCATTGCCGGGCTTGACCCGGCAATCCATCCTCTTCGCGACGACTCGCTCAGGCGCGCTGGCGCGCGCGATGGATGCGCGGGTCGAGCCCGCGCATGACGGCTTTTGGTTGGGCGGCCTCTTGCGCCAAAGCGATCGCTTGCGTGCAGCAGCGGAGCGCGCTCTCCAAAGACGACCGCCGCAACCGCCCGGCGCAGCAATCTCCAGCAACATTTACGTTCCGTTAACCATGTCCTGAAAGGGTGGCGCTCGGTAAGGGTTCCTTAATTCTTTGCGGACGGCGGGGCGCGCCATGACGTCGATTTCCAATCAACTGCCCGGATATGCGCAATACGGCGCGGCCTATGCCCGCGCGGCGGGGTCGCAGAGTTCGCTGGCGAACATCCTCAACGGCACCAGCGACGACGTGCTGCCCGGCGCCAGCAATGCGGCGACCAATCTCACGCTCTCGGCGCAGGCCAAGGCGCAGCTCGCCAGCGCCACCGCCACCAAGGACTTCACCAGCGTCATCAGCGACAGCCGCACGGCGATCGACAAGCTCTACAAGGCGGCGAACGTCAGCGCGCCGTACGACACCAGCGGCAAGCCGACGATCGATCTGTCGTCGCTCGATCGCCGCGCGCTGTATGCGATCGCCTCCAATGCCGGCGGCAAGTTCACCGAGGCCGAGCAGAACCTCGCAGCGGTGACGCGGATCGCCGGCTTCAACGCGGCGCTGTCGCCGGCGACGCAGACCGCCAAGCTCACCGGCAACTACAATGCCGTCTACAAGGCCGCCGCCGACTATCTCGACGGCGCCAGCAGCGAGGAGAAGGCGACGTCGACCTGGCAGGCCGAGCGCGCCGCGGTCGGCAAGGGCATCACCGCGACGCAGGCCGATCCGACCAAGATTCCCTCCGGCATCAGCAACGATCCCGTCGCCGCCTATCTGACGCAATATCCGTCCGGCAGCCCGATCCCGACGCAGGATTTCGCCAGCGTCGCCAAATCGGCGCGCGCCGCGCTCGACGCGCAGGCCAAGGCCGCGGCGGCCGCCGGCAAGGAGCTGGTGTTCGATCCCGGCCGCAAGGTCGGCCAGCAGGCCGATCTGTCGGTGCTGAGCAACCGCGATCTGTCGGCGATCTCGCTCAACAAGGACAATCTGTTCTCGAACCAGGAGACCTTCGCGGCCAAGCGCGAACTCGACAGCCGCAACCGCGCCAGCATCCTCACCGCCCTGAAGCAGAGCCAGACCTCAGGCAATCCGGCCGATTTCTCGCTCGGCCTGCTCAACACCTATTCGGCGATGAGCGCCGAAGAACGCACCGCCACCAACTGGACGCCGGCGTTCCGTGATCATGCGGTGCAGAGCTACAAGTCGACCACGACGCTGCTGTCGCTGCTGAAGAGCGGCTAGACGGAGTCCTCATCCTGAGGAACCCGGCAAAGCCGGCGTCTCGAAGGATGAAGCCACGGGCGCCTCTGGCGCATGGTTCGAGACGGCGCTGCGCGCCTCCTCACCATGAGGCTGTGCGTGTTGCGAGATCTGCACATCAGCAAGTCTGATTCCATCAGACTTTTACTGCCTCGCGCCTACAACCTCACGCCCGCCAACACCACCGCCAGCACCACGCCGCCCACCGCAAGCAGCAGCAGCAGCGCGGCGCTCTGCAGCGTCTGGCGGCCGCCGAACGACAGCGCGTAGGTGGCTTTCAGCACGTTGTTGGACGAGGCGGCCAGCAGCACCGCGATCGACACCGCGTGCTCGCCGATGCCGGCGATGCCGCCCTGCGCGAGGTTGAGCACGAACGGGTCGATATCGGCGAAACCGACGATCGCGGCCAGCCAGTAGATGCCGGCGGTGCCGAACTGCGTCTTGACCCAGGTCGAGGCCACCGAGATCACCACGAACATCACCGCGAACACTGCGGCGGTGCCGAGCTCGAGCGGGTTGCCGCGCGGGGTCTGGTTCTGCGCCTGCGCGGCCGGCGCCTTGATCAGCCAGTATTGCAGCGTGGCGATCAGCAGCGCGACGGCGGCGAGGCCGCCCATCGGCGCCGCCAGCTCGCGCGCCAGCGCCATGTTGAACACCGCGATGATCGCCAGGATGCGCAGATACATGATGCCGGTGGCCAGCGTGATGCCGGCGAGCGCCTGGCGGCGCGCGGCCGGATCGGAATTCGCCTGCCGCGCCAGCACCACGGTCGTCGCGGTCGAGGAGTACAACCCGCCGATCGCCGGCATCCACAAGCCGCGGGCGGCGGGTGGCCAGTAGCGCTGCGCCAGATAGCTCGCATAGGACAGCGTGCAGACCAGGATCAGCGACAGCCAGACGTGCTGCGGCGTGATGCTGGTCAGCGTCGTCACCGGCTCGTTCGGCAGCAGCGGCAGCACCACGCCGGTCAGGATCAGGAATTGTCCGGCGGTGGTGACTTCCTTGGTATCGACGCGGCGCGCCAGCGTGTGCAGCTGGTCGCGCCCGGTCAGCAGCAGCACCGCCACCACGGTGCTGCCCACCGCCACCCAGTGCGGCAGCGCCAGCGCCACGGCGCCGAGCAGATAGGCGTGGATGTTGAGCAGTAGCACCACCAGCCCGGCGTTACGTTCGCCGTGCTCGTCGCGTTCGCGCAGGTGGACGCTGTAGAAGATCGACAGCCAGACGCCGAGCACCAGCAGTCCGCCGGTGAAGGCGACCAGGTGTGCCGGATCGAACAGATACAGCAGCCCGCCGCCGAGCGAGAGCAGCGGAAAGGTGCGAATGCCACCCGGCCGCGCCGAGCTGGCCTTGGCGAAGAAGTCCTCGAACGCGAAGCCGAGGAAGAAGCTGAGCAGCAGGAGAAGGCCGAGGCTGTGGAAGGAGGGCGTCGCGAGCATGATTACGATCCAGCCGACGCGGAGGCGGGGATCACCATCGGCGGTTGCCGGGCCAGGGAGCGGCGCGGCTGTGCGACCCTAACAGGTCGCCGCGAGGCAGAGAAGGCGTCCGCCGCAGCGAGCGGCCGCGCGGTTTCGCGCGATACGCGGTGACGAGACGCTAAACAGACGAACCCCGCCCGGGCGGGGGACGGGGCGGGGTTCTCTGGCCCGGTCGCAGGTCGTGCGCCCGGGCTGTCGTTCAGCGACGGTGTCGTCCTGAACGAAACGATGTTGGTTTACCGCGCCGCGATCGCTCGATGCTGCGCAGTCACCGAGGCAATGCCTGTCGCGGCGCTATGTTCCGAGGAAAAAACGTCACGCCTCCGGGTTATTTCTGGCGGCAGGGAACGTCTTGCGAAATCGTCGTTGATCAGTGGCCGGTATCCCTCGCTTGCCGCGCCAGCTACAAATCAGCTCGCGATTCGATCTCACGTCCTTTCACCTCGGAGACGACTGCTATGACCATCACCACCGCCCACATTCCTGCCATTGTTGCCCTGATTGCCGGCATCCTGATTCTGGTGATGCCGCGTCTGCTCAACATCGTGGTGGCCGTCTACCTGATCTGCATCGGACTCATTGGCATGGGCGTGTTGCGCTTCTTCCGCCTTTAGTCGCCTGGAAGCCGGTCACCGGCCGGCCGCCTTGCTTGCAATCGGCAAAACGTGGTGTATAGCGGCCCAATCCCACCCCCAGTACTGCGGACCGTTAAAGCCATGGCCAAAGCCGCTTCCAAGACCAAGAAGACCGCTGCGAAATCCAAGTCTTCTCCGAAGTCTTCCGCTCCGAAGCCCGTCGCCAAGGCCGCTTTTGCCAAGGCCCCGGCCCGCGGCAAGGCCGCGGCAAGCGCCCGCAAGCCGACGGTCAAGACCCCGCCGAAGCCGGCCGCGAAGGCAGCGAAGTCTGCCGGCAAGCCGCTGAGCAAGCCAGCGAACAAGTCGGTGAGCAAGCCGGCCGCGAAGCCCGCGGCGAAGAGCGTGGTCAGCAAGCCGGTGGCGAAGCCCGCCGCCGGAAAGGGCGCCGTCAAGGCGGCCAGCAAGGCCCCGGCCGCGGCGAGCGCGCCGAAGGCCGGCAAGTGGGTCTACACCTTCGGGGACGGCAAGGCCGATGGCAAGTCGAGCATGCGCGACCTGCTCGGCGGCAAGGGCGCCAACCTCGCCGAGATGGCCAATCTGGGCCTGCCGGTGCCCCCCGGCTTCACCATCCCGACTTCGGTCTGCACCTATTTCTACGCCAACGATAAGACCTATCCGAAGGAGCTGAAGACGCAGGTCGAGCGCGCGCTCGAACAGGTCGGCAAGATCACCGGCAAGCGCTTCGGCGATGCGTCGAACCCGCTGCTGGTCTCGGTCCGCTCCGGCGCCCGCGCGTCGATGCCGGGCATGATGGACACCGTGCTCAATCTCGGCCTCAACGACGAGACCGTCGAGGCGCTGGCGAACAAGTCGGGCGACCGCCGCTTCGCCTATGACAGCTATCGCCGCTTCATCACGATGTATTCCGACGTCGTGCTCGGCCTCGATCACCATCATTTCGAAGAGATCCTCGACAGCTACAAGGATGCCAAGGGCTACACGCTCGACACCGACCTCGACGCGGACGACTGGGTGCAGCTCGTCGGCCAGTACAAGGAAGCGGTGGCGCGCGAGATCGGCCAGGATTTCCCGCAGGATCCGAACGACCAGCTGTGGGGCGCGATCGGCGCGGTGTTCTCGTCGTGGATGAACGCCCGCGCGGTGACCTATCGGCGCCTGCACGACATTCCGGAATCCTGGGGCACCGCCGTCAACGTCCAGGCGATGGTGTTCGGCAACATGGGTGAGACCTCGGCGACCGGCGTCGCCTTCACCCGCAACCCGTCGACCGGCGAGAGCCGGCTGTACGGCGAATTCCTGATCAACGCCCAGGGCGAGGACGTCGTCGCCGGCATCCGCACCCCGCAGGACATCACCGAGCACGCCCGCCTCGAATCCGGCTCCGACAAGCCGTCGATGGAAGTGGCGATGCCGGACGCCTTCCAGGAGCTGACCCGGATCTACACGCTGCTCGAGAAGCACTACCGTGACATGCAGGACATGGAATTCACGGTCGAGCAGGGCAAGCTGTGGATGCTGCAGACCCGCGGCGGCAAGCGCACCGCCAAGGCGGCGCTGCGGATCGCGGTCGAGCTCGCGCATGAAGGCCTGATCAGCAAGCAGGACGCGGTGACGCGGATCGAGCCCGGCTCGCTCGATCAGCTGCTGCACCCGACCATCGACCCGCACGCCAAGCGCGACGTCATCGCCACCGGCCTGCCGGCTTCGCCGGGCGCCGCCTCGGGCGAGATCGTGTTCTCGTCGGACGAAGCCGCCAAACTGCAGGCCGACGGCCGCAAGGTCATCCTGGTCCGCATCGAGACCAGCCCCGAAGACATCCACGGCATGCACGCCTCGGAAGGCATCCTCACCACCCGCGGCGGCATGACCTCGCACGCCGCCGTGGTGGCGCGCGGCATGGGCAAGCCCTGCGTGTCCGGCTGCGGCTCGATCCGCGTCGATTACGGCCGCGGCACGATGACCGTCGGCAACCGCACCTTCAAGACCGGTGACATCATCACCATCGACGGCGCGATCGGCCAGGTGCTGGCCGGCCGCATGCCGATGATCGAGCCGGAGCTGTCGGGCGACTTCAACACGCTGATGGGCTGGGCCGACGACGTCCGCAAGCTCAAGGTCCGCGTCAACGCCGACACCCCGGTCGATGCGCGCACCGCGATCAAGTTCGGTGCCGAGGGCATCGGCCTGTGCCGCACCGAGCATATGTTCTTCGAAGAGACCCGCATCCGCACGGTGCGCGAGATGATCCTGGCCGAAGACGAGCAGGCGCGCCGCGCCGCGCTCGCCAAGCTGCTGCCGATGCAGCGCGCCGACTTCGTCGAGCTGTTCGAGATCATGAAGGGCCTGCCGGTCACCATCCGTCTGCTCGATCCGCCGCTGCACGAATTCCTGCCGCACAGCCACGCCGAGATTGAGGAAGTGGCGCGCGCCATGAACGCCGATCCGCGCCGGCTGGCCGACCGCGCTCGCGATCTCGCCGAGTTCAACCCGATGCTCGGCTTCCGCGGCTGCCGTCTGGCGATCGCCTATCCGGAGATCGCCGAGATGCAGGCCCGCGCCATCTTCGAGGCCGCGGTCGAGGCCGAAAAGCGCACCGGCGAGCAGGTCGGTCTCGAAGTGATGGTGCCGCTGATCGCGACCCGCGCCGAGTTCGATCTGGTCAAGGCCCGCATCGACGCCACCGCGCATGCCGTCAACCGCGAGACCGGCGCCAAGCTCAAGTATCAGGTCGGCACCATGATCGAGCTGCCGCGCGCCTGCCTGATGGCCGGCGACGTCGCCGAGAGCGCCGAATTCTTCTCGTTCGGCACCAACGACCTGACCCAGACCACCTTCGGCATCAGCCGCGACGACGCCGCCAGCTTCCTCGGTACCTATATCGAGAAGGGCATCTTCGCGATCGACCCGTTCGTCTCGGTGGATCGCGACGGCGTCGGCGAACTGGTCAAGATCGGCGTCGAGCGCGGCCGCAAGACCCGCCCCGACCTCAAGCTCGGCATCTGCGGCGAGCACGGCGGCGACCCGGCCTCGGTCGCGTTCTGCCACGAAGTCGGCCTCAACTACGTGTCGTGCTCGCCTTATCGCGTGCCGATCGCCCGCCTCGCTGCGGCGCAGGCGGCGCTCGGCAAGGCGATCGCCAGCCAGGCGTAACGCCGCGAACTGCAAGACTCGAGCGTAGCGCGTGGGCGCTGCGCTCAGCCCAACACCCCACCGTCATCACCCGCGCATGCGGGTGACCCAGTATCCCAGGGCGCTCGTTGTAAGCAATTAACGCCCTGCAATACTGGGTCGCCCGGTCAAGCCGGGCGATGACCGGAGAGCGCGGGGATACTCTCCTGCTTTCCCATCATTGCGTGTCCCTCTTCCTGTCACGACGAGGACTCTCCCCGTCATTGCGAGCGAAGCGAAGCAATCCAGCGCCGCGCACGGGGCTGGATTGCTTCGTCGCTTCGCTCCTCGCAATGACGGGGAGAGGCCGTGCTCGCTCCGATGGCGGGAGGGCGCGCTCGCTCCAAGCGATCGGCGGAAAGGCGCTTGCCTCCGGTCCGCCCCGCATCTTCCGCAGTGCCGCGAAATATGCGATCCTGCATCCGTGACCCTGTTTCTCGCCATACGCCGGCTGCTTGCGGTCGTGATGGTCGCCGGCCTTGTGCTGGCGCCGTTGGCGCGGCCTGTGATGGCCGGGGCGCCGTCGGCTTTGCCCGTTGCAATGCACGGCATGAGCGGTGATGGCGCTGCGATGCACGGCACGGCCATGCAGCACATGCCCATGCAGCACATGGCGATGCAGAGCACGGCGGATCAAGGAATGGCAGATCAGGCCATGGCGGATCACGCCATCGCCGGCCACGACGCGGCCCCCGCGGCAGTGGACGACATGTCCGCCGCCGGCTTCGACGAAATCGCCGAGATGCCGTGCTGCCCGTCCGAGACGCCGAAAGCGCCGGTCGATTGCGGCAAGTGTCTGTCGATGGCCGGCTGCTCGGCCGGCTTCCTCACCGGCATGCCCGGCGCCGTTGCGGTGCCTCTGCCGATCCTGACGGGCGGCACCACCCTCGCCAACGCCGATTTCGCGCGCGACGGCCTAGGCCATCCACCGCCCGAACATCCACCTCGATCGCTGGTCTGAGCGGCGCCTCGCGCCGCGCTTCGTCGCGTGACTGAGGTCGCGCGACGCGCCTGCCGCGTCTGCGGCCAGACCCACTGATCAGAGGTACCTCACATGAAGATCGCATTTTCGCGCGCCCTGCGGGCCGCGCTCGTCGGCGTGGCCGTGCTCGGCTTCGCCACCCCTTCGCTCGCCGACATCAAGGACTACGAATTCCGCCTCGCCGAGCCGACCGTCTCGGTCGGCCGCGACAAGCTCGTCACCGTGCAGCTCATCAACAAGGTCACCGGCAAGCCGGTGCCGGATGCGGTGATCTTCGCGATGCGGCTCGACATGGCGCCCGACGGCATGGCCGAGATGGCGACCAAGATCGTGCGCGAACCGGGCGGCGAGCCCGGCAGCTACCGGTTCAAGGCGGCGTTCGGCATGGAAGGCCGCTGGCTGCTGTCGCTCGGCGCCAAGGTGCAGGGCGAGACCGGCACGGTCGAAGGCAAACTGGTCATCACGGCCAACAAGTGAGCCGCACCGGTCTCGCGGCCGCCGCCATCGCAGTGCTTGCGGTGGCGGTCGGCGGCCTGCCGGGTGTGCGCGAGCACCTGCGTCTGACGACATCGCTGATCGCGCCGGCCTCGGCGCAGCAATCCAGCGACGAGCCGATCTATTACCAGGACCCCGACGGCAAGCCGGCCTATTCGCTGACGCCGCGCAAGACCGCAGACGGCCGCGATTTCCGGCCGGTGCCGCCGAGCGCCGACTTGAACTTCGAGGACGATGCGCCGGCAATGCCGCCACCGCCGCCGGTGTCGACGACGCGCAAGGTCAAGTTCTATCGCAACCCGATGGGCCTTGCCGACACCTCGCCGGTGCCGAAGAAGGACTCGATGGGGATGGACTACATCCCGGTCTACGAGGGCGACGATGCCGACGACGGCGCCGTGAAGCTGTCGCCCGGCAAGATCCAGCGTAGCGGCGTCAAATCGGAGCCGGCGATGCGCAAGCAGCTCCGTGCCGTGATCCGCGCGCCCGGCGTGATCCAGCTCGACGAGCGCCGCGTCTCGGTGATCGCGATGCGCGCGGAGAGCTTCGTGCAGAGCGTCGCCGACGTCACCACCGGCAGCCGCGTCACCAAGGGCCAGCCGCTGATGCAGATCTACAGCTCGGCGATCGCGGCGGCGTCGGCCGAGTACATCTCGACGATCGGCTCCAAGACCACCAGCAGCGTGCCGCTGTTCGGCCGCGGATCGCGGCAGCGGCTGATCAATCTCGACGTGCCGGAGGCGGCGATCGCCGCGATGGACAAGACCGGCGTGGCGCCGGTGACAATCGAATGGCAGGCGCCGCGCGACGGCGTCGTGCTGGAGCGCAGCGCCATCGAAGGCATGCGGGCGCAGCCCGGCGACGTGCTGTTCCGCATCGCCGATATCTCCAAGCTGTGGGCCACCATCGAGATCGCCGAGCGCGATCTCGGCGCGGTGGCTCCTGGCCAGATGGTGATGATCCGCGCGCGGTCGTTCCCGGGCCGCGTCTTCCACGGCGAGGTCAAGCTGATCTATCCGCAGCTCAACAAGGAGGCGCGCACCGCACGGGTGCGGATCGAACTCGACAACCCGGATCTGGCGCTGCTGCCAGAGATGTATGTCGACGCTGAGATCGACGCCGGCAGCGCCGAGCCGGTGCTCGCGGTTCTGGACAGCGCAGTGCTCGACTCCGGCAGCAAGCGGATCGTGTTCGTCGACAAGGGCGGCGGCCGCTACGAGCCGCGCGTGGTGCACACCGGCCAGCGCGGCAGCGGCGCCGTCGAGATCCGCGACGGGCTCAGCGAAGGCGAGCCGGTGGTGACGTCCGCCAACTTCCTGATCGACGCTGAGAGCAATCTCAACGCCGCGCTCAAGAGCTTCACAAGCGAAGGAGCGCAGCCATGATCGCCCGTCTGATTAGCTGGTCGGCGCGCAACCTGCTGCTGGTGCTGTTCGGCGCCGGCTTCGCAGCCGCGGCCGGGCTCTATGCGCTCAAGCATCTGCCGCTCGACGCCATCCCGGATCTTTCCGACACGCAAGTGATCGTCTACACCGATTATCCTGGCCAGGCGCCGCAGGTGATCGAGGATCAGGTCACCTATCCGCTGACCACCGCGATGCTCACCGTGCCGCGCGCCAAGGTGGTGCGAGGCTTCTCGTTCTTCGGCGTGTCGTTCGTCTATGTGATCTTCGAGGACGGCACCGACATCTATTGGGCGCGCCCGCGCGTGCTCGAATTCCTCAACGGCGCGGCGTCGCGGCTGCCGGCCGGCGTGACGCCGACGATTGGGCCGGACGCCACCGGCGTCGGCTGGGTGTATCAATACGCGGTGATGTCGAAGGAGCTCAACCTCGCCGACACCCGCGCCATCCAGGACTGGAATCTGAAATTCGCGCTGGCCCGCGCCGAGGGCGTCGCCGAGGTCGCCAGCGTCGGTGGCTTCGTGCGGCAGTACAACGTCGTGCTCGATCCGCAGCGGATGCGCGACCTCGGCATCACCATGCCGAAAATCCGCGACGCGATCCGCGCCAGCAATGCCGATGTCGGCGGCCGCACCGTTGAACTGTCGGAGTTCGAATACGTCATCCGCGGCAAGGGTTATCTCAAGGGCATCAACGATCTCGGCAACATCGTGCTGAAGGTGACCGGCGGCACGCCGGTGCTGCTGCGCGACGTCGCCCGCGTCGAGCTCGGACCCGACGAGCGGCGCGGCCTCGCCGAACTGAACGGCGAGGGCGAGGTCGCCAGCGGCATCGTGCTGCAGCGCTTCGGCGTCAACGCCCGCGACGTCATCGACAACGTCAAGAAGCGCTTTGCCGAGATCGCCTCGAGCCTTCCCAAGTCGGTCGAGATCGTGCCGGTCTATGATCGCTCTCAATTGATCGACGCGGCGATCGCGACGCTGAAGAGCACGCTGGTCGAGGAGAGCATCGTTGTGGCGCTGGTCTGCATCGTGTTCCTGCTGCATGTGCGCAGCGCGCTGGTGGCGATCATCATGCTGCCGGTCGGCATCCTGATCGCCTTCGGCGCGATGAAGCTGCTCGGCATCGGCGCCAACATCATGAGCCTCGGCGGCATTGCGATCGCGATCGGTGCGATGATCGACGCGGCGATCGTGATGATCGAAAACGCCCACAAGCATCTGGAACGCGCGCCGCCCGAGCGGCCGCGCGTCGAGGTGCTGATCGAGGCTGCCGCCGAGGTCGGCCCGGCGCTGTTCTTCAGCCTGCTGATCATCACCGTGTCGTTCATGCCGATCTTCACGCTGGAGTCGCAGGAGGGGCGGCTGTTCAGCCCGCTGGCCTTCACCAAGACCTTCGCGATGGCGGCCGCCGCGCTGCTGTCGGTGACGCTGGTGCCGGCCCTGATGGTGATCTTCGTCCGCGGCCGCATCGTCCCGGAACACAAGAACCCGATCAATCGCGTGCTGATCGCGATCTATCGTCCGGTGATCGATGCGGTGCTGAAGGCCAAGCTGCTGGTGATCCTGGCGGCAGTTGCAATTCTTGTCGTGACGATCTGGCCGGCGCGTCAGCTCGGCACCGAGTTTATGCCCAACCTCAACGAGGGCACGCTGCTGTACATGCCGACGACGCTGCCGGGTATCTCGATCACCAAGGCGGCGGAGCTGCTGCAGACGCAGGACCGCATCATCCGCTCGTTCCCGGAAGTCGCCTCGGTGTACGGCAAGGCCGGTCGCGCCGCGACCGCGACCGATCCGGCGCCATCGGAAATGTTCGAGACCATCATCAACCTCAAGCCCAAGGCGGAGTGGCGCGCCGGCGTCACGCTGGAGAGCCTCACCGCCGAGATGGACCGCGCGCTGCAGTTCCCCGGCGTCTCCAACGCCTGGACGATGCCGATCAAGTCGCGCATCGACATGCTGTCGACCGGAATCCGCACGCCGCTCGGCATCAAGGTGATCGGCACGGACTTGAGCGAGATCGAGAAACTCGCCAAGCAGATCGAGCAGGTGCTGAAGAAAGTTCCGGGCACGTCCTCAGCTTATGCGGAGCGCGCGCTCGGCGGCTACTATCTGGAGATCACGCCGGATCGCGCCGCGATGGCGCGCTACGGCCTGGCGATCCAGGACGTGCAGGACGTGATCGCGACCGCGCTCGGCGGCCAGACCATCACGACGACAGTGGAGGGCCGCCAGCGCTTCGGCGTCAACATGCGCTATCCGCGCGACCTGCGCGACAGCCCGCAGACGATCGCCAGCGAAGTGTTGGTGCCGATGCCGGCGGGCGGCGCGGTGCCGCTCGGCGAAGTCGCCAGCATCACGCCGGCGCGCGGCCCGACCTCGATCCGCACCGAGAACGGCCAGCTCGCGGTGTACATCTACATCGACATCCGCGATCGCGATCTCGGCGGCTACGTCGCGGACGCACGCGACGCGGTGAAGGCCAGCGTCACGTTCCCGCCCGGCTCGTATCTCGTCTGGAGCGGGCAGTACGAATATCTCGAACGCGCCGCGGCGCGGCTTCAGATCGTCGTGCCGGTGACGCTGCTGATCATCTTCCTGCTGCTGTACCTCAACTTCCGCTCGGTCGCAGATACGATGATCGTGATGCTGTCGCTGCCGTTCGCGCTGGTCGGCGGCATCTGGCTGATGTGGGTGCTCGGCTTCAACCTGTCGGTGGCCGTCGTGGTCGGCTTCATCGCGCTGGCCGGCGTCGCCGCCGAGACCGGCGTGGTGATGCTGATCTATCTCGAGCACGCGCTGGACGAGGTCCGCGTCCGCCGCGCCGCGGAGGGCCGGGCGCTCGACCGCGCCGATCTCACTGAAGCGATCAAGCACGGCGCGGTCGAGCGGGTGCGGCCGAAGGTGATGACCGTGGTGGCGATCATGGCCGGCCTGCTGCCGATCCTGTGGAGCACCGGCACCGGCTCCGAGCTCATGCAGCGCATCGCCGTGCCGATGATCGGCGGCATGGTGTCGTCGACGCTGCTGACCCTGATCGTCATCCCGGCGATCTACGCGCTGGTCAAAGGCGTCGCGCTGAGGCGGACGATGCCAGCCGGGAAACCTGTCGCCAGTTAGTCGCCGCCGCTTCTCCACGCGTCATGGCCGGGACGAGCCCGGCCATGACGGTTTTTGTGGGGATGTGAACAGGACAGTCCAGACGATCGCGTCGTCAACGGTTCGTTTACGCTTTTCGAAAAGCCGCCGTTTACCAGGCCTTTCGATCACCCCCGGCCGATCACGAGTCCGGCTTGCGTGTGGCCTGTGCGCATCGCTGATTAACCGCTGAGCAACTTTAATTGGATATCACCGGAAACGATCAACTTGTCCGAAATCGTCGGACGTGGATCCGAGTAAGCGTTGCGTGAGCGTACCGATGTCAGTCATGCGTAACCGGCCGAAGGGCGCACGGATTGCGTCCTTCGGTCTCGGCCTCTGCGTCTTCGCGGGGATGCCGACCGAAATCGGCTATCAGGATATCGCGTCGCTGCTGGCCCGCCAGCCCGGCGTCACCGAGCGCTGGCAGAAGCGGATGTTCGCCTCGTCGGTCGGCTCCATCCAGGTCGCGACGTTCTCGTTCGGCCGTCCGATCGGCACCTGGTCGCCGCAGGGCTCGACCTATCAGCTCGCCAGCCTCGACGGCAAATCCGGCCTCGGCGGCTCGCTGAGCCGCAACCGTCTGCTGCAGCCGCCGACGCCGTATCAGGCCTCCGATTTCCCGGCGGTCGATCGCACCCTGAAGGGCGATCGCCTCGCCATCTTCAAGCCGGACCAGGCCGCGCCGACCGACGCCGCGCCGTCAGGGACCGACGATTCGGCCGCGCCGAACGTCGCCGGTGCCAAGACCGCCGAGCAGGCGCCGAGCGACACGACGCCGCTCGATCCGGAACTCGCCGAAGCGCTGACCTCGGAGCCGCTGCCGCAATACGGCGCCGGCGCCGATATCGATTCGGTTCACGGCCCGGCCTCGGCCGGCGCCACGGCGTCCGCTGCGCCGACGCGCGATCCGTTCACCGTCAAGACCTCGAGCCTGTTCTTCGGCACCGGCTCGCTCGGCGGCATGCAGGAATCGCTCGAGCAGTGGGAGCCGGGCGAAGAGCCGATGATCGTGACGCCGAACGGCGCCGATCCGGACATGAAAACGCCGCTGACCTCGGCCGCGGTCGGTCCGGATTCGTCCGGCGAGACCATTGCGGGCAAGGGCGAGGTCAATGTCGATCACCACGTCCGTACCCCGGCAGAGCGGCTCGGCCTGAGCGATCCGAAGCTGCGTGCCAAGCACGAGAAGTGCCTTGCCGAAGCGGTGTATTTCGAGTCGCGTGGCGAGAAGGTGCGCGGCCAGATCGCGGTCGCGCAGGTAGTACTCAACCGCGCGTTCTCCGGCTTCTATCCGACCAATGTCTGCGGCGTCGTGTATCAGAACAAGCATCGCCGCTACGCCTGCCAGTTCACCTTCGCCTGCGACCGCATCGCCGACGTGGTCCGCGAACCGGAGATGTGGGACCGCGCCAAGCGCATCGCCGCCGCGATGCTCGACGGCAAGCTGTGGCTGCCGGAAGTGGCCAAGTCGACGCACTATCACGCCTATTGGGTGCGGCCGTCCTGGGTTCACGAGATGAAGAAGATGTACAAGACCGGCGTGCACACCTTCTATCGCCCGCGCGCCTGGGGCGACGGCAGCGACGCCCCGAGCTGGGGCGACGCCGCCCAGACCGCCGCCATCTCCGCGCAGCTCAGCGCCGCCGCGCAAAGCTCCGCCGAGATCAACGCGAAGAACTAAGCCTCCGTCCGGCAAGCACCGAGCCCGCGCCACCGGCACCCCAACCCTCTCCCGCCTGCGGGAGAGGGTTGGGGTGAGGGCGACGCGGGCACAGCGCCCGTGTGAAGGCGACGCGGGCGCTGTGCCTGCGAACAGCGCCAGCTCTGTGCCTGGGGACCCCCACCCCCGACCCCTCCCCGCAAGGGGGAGGGGAGATTG
>NZ_LJIC01000162.1 GCF_001295845.1 Rhodopseudomonas sp. AAP120
GAGCCGTACCGGCTCGCGGTGTCCGGCATCTATGCGCGGCTCGCCGCGACGGCGACGCGGCTCGAGATCGACAGCGTTCGGGCCCCGGTCGGGGAGGCCGAACCGTACGACAGCGTCCACGCCTTCAAGGCCGATCTCGACGCGATCCACCATTCGCTGGTCAGCACCAATGCCGTCGTGATCGCGCGCGGCCGGCTGCGGCGGTTGCGGCGCGCGATCGACTGCTTCGGTTTTCATCTCGCCAGTCTCGACATGCGGCAGAACTCCGCGGTGCACGAGCGCACCATGACCGAACTGATCGACGCGGCGCACCCCGGCAAGTCCTACGCGGCGATGACCGAGGACCAGCGCGTTGCGCTGCTCACCGCCGAGCTGCGCAGCGCCCGGCCGCTGACCTCGTTGTTTGTGAAGTATAGCGACGAGACCGTGGGTGAACTCGCGGTGTTCCGCCAGGCCGCGGTGGCGCACGCGACGTATGGCGCGCGCTCCATCCCCCAATGCATCATCTCGATGACCAAGGGCGTCTCCGATCTGCTAGAAGCCGCGGTGCTGCTGAAGGAGGCGGGGCTGCTCGGCCCGACCGGCCGCAGCGCCATCAACATCGTGCCGCTGTTCGAGACCATCGAGGATCTGCAGGCCTGCGCCAAGATCATGGACCGGCTGCTCGGCATTCCGGAATATCGCCGGCTGGTCGACAGCCGCGGCGGCGTCCAGGAGGTGATGCTCGGTTACTCCGACAGCAACAAGGACGGCGGCTTCGTCACCTCCGGCTGGGAGCTGTACAAGGCCGAGATCGGGCTGATCGAAGTGTTCGAGCATCACGGCGTGCGGCTGCGGCTGTTCCATGGCCGCGGCGGCTCGGTCGGCCGCGGCGGCGGCCCGAGCTACGACGCCATCGTGGCGCAGCCGGGCGGCGCGGTGAACGGCCAGATCCGCATCACCGAACAGGGCGAGATCATCACCAGCAAGTATTCGAACCGCGAAGTCGGCCGCAACAATCTCGAGATCCTCGCCGCCGCGACGCTGGAAGCGAGCCTGCTGCAGCCCAAGCGCGTCGCACCAAACGCCGACTATCTCGAAGCGATGGAGCAGCTCTCGGCGCTGGCGTTCAAGGCTTATCGCGGCCTGGTCTACGAGACCGAGGGCTTCGTCGAGTACTTCTGGGCCTCGACGGTGATCAATGAGATCGCCACGCTCAACATCGGCAGCCGCCCGGCGTCGCGCAAGAAAACCAAAGCGATCGAGGATCTGCGCGCCATCCCGTGGGTGTTCTCATGGGCGCAGTGCCGCCTGATGCTGCCGGGCTGGTACGGCTTCGGCAGCGCGGTCGAAGCCTGGGTGGTGCAACATCCCGACAAGGGCGTGGCGTTCCTGCGCGCGATGTATCAGGAATGGCCGTTCTTCCGCACGCTGCTGTCGAACATGGACATGGTGCTGTCGAAGAGCGCGCTCGGCATCGCCTCGCGCTACGCCGAGCTCGTTCAGGACGAAGAGCTGCGCGAAAAGATCTTCGGCCGCATCCGCACCGAATGGCACGCCTCGATCGACAGCCTGCTGGCGATCATGGGCCACGACCGCCTGCTGCAAGGCAACCCTCTGCTCGAACGCTCGATCCGCCACCGCTTCCCGTATCTCGACCCGCTCAACCACGTGCAGGTCCAACTCCTCCGTGAGCATCGCACCCATGATCCGGATGAGCAGGTGCTGCGCGGGATTCAACTAACGATCAACGGGATCTCGGCGGGGTTGCGGAATAGTGGGTGATGCAGCGCCGGTAGGCCGGATGAGCGAAGCGACATCCGGGGTGCGATTGCCCCGCATGTCGCTGCGCTCATGCGGGCTACACAAGCCGCATTTGCGGCCCGTGACTCGCGCATAGTTTACGCACCGCCGCTCTTCTGCACGCGGTAATTCATTGCCGCGCACCTCACTCCCATACAGTTCGCTCACATAAATACCACCGCGCGCTGCCGCGCTCCGCGGCGCAGTGCTCACTCCGTCATCATTCGCAACTACGCGCCTGAACTTAAGTCAGATGGCTGCACCCGTGTGCGCGGCGTTAGCTTGTGCGCGGAAAAGGCAATCGCCGGACGCGCGCGAGAGACTCGCATCGCGCGCACTCGGCGCCGCGGGGGATAAGTGATGATCTATCTGGTAACGCAATATTGGCCGTGGCTGCTGGCCGCGGGAGTGGTGGGGATCGTAACGCCGCTGATCGCCAACGAGGTCGGCTGGGCGGCGGACCTCGAGAATTATTGGCTGGTCCGGATCGCAGTTGCGCTGGCCGCGCTGGTGGCGGTGGTCGCGCTGCGGCTGGCGTCGGGTAAGCCGGAACTGATGCTGGAAGCTGCCGCTGGGCTCGTGCTCGCCTACATCCTCGGCGGTATCGCCGGCGGGTTGTCGGTGCAGCTGTTGCCGGCGCGGTTTGAAGGCTGGTGGGTCGGGCTGTTCGCCACCGGACTGATCTGGCTGGGCTTCGGTATCACAGCGCTGCCGAAGATCGAGCCGGATCTGCGCGAGCGCGTCGCCGAAGTGGTGAAGGCGGCCGGCGCCGATCCGCTGAATTTCGATGTCGCCGGTCGCGACGTGCTGCTGCCGGACGATCTCGGCGACAAGCGCGCGGCGCTGAGCGAGCAGGTCCTGCAGGTCAAAGGCGTGCGGCTGGTGTCGGAGGTCGAGGAGCTGAGCGGTCCGGCGCTGGCGGCCAAGACCGTTGCCAAGCTGCAGGCCGAGGCCACTGCGAAGGCCGAGGCCGAAGCCAAGGCGAAGGCGGAGGCCGAGGCTCGCGAAGCGGTCGAGAAGGCGGCTACCGCCGCCGCGACCAAGGAAGCCGCCACCAAGGCCGCACGCGAAGCCGCCAGGCAGGCCAAGGCGAAAGCCGAAGCGGAGGCGAAGGAGGTCGCCGCCAAGGCTGCGGCAGAGGCTGCAGCGAAGGAGGCCGCAGACAAGGAGGCGGCCCTGAAGGAAGCCGCTGCCAAGGACGCTGCCGCCAAGCACGTTGCGGTGAACGCTGCGGCGGAGGCGGCCAAGCCGTCTGCGCCGGTTGCGGCGGTTCGCACCGCGGATGCGTCCGGGACGGCCTCGATCCCGTCGGTCGAAGCCTGCCAGAGCCGGCTGACTGCGCTGGTGGCCGCGCAGAAGATCAATTTCGAGCGGCGCAGCGCCGAGATCGTGCCGTCGTCGCGGCCGGTGCTGAAGGAGCTCGCGGCGGTGATCGCGCATTGCCCGGCGGTGCAGATCGAAGTCGCCGGCCACACCGACGCGGCGGGCAAGAAAGCCGCCAACGATGCGCTGTCGAAGCGCCGCGCCGAGGCGGTGGTCGACAGCCTGACCAAAGCCGGCATCGGCTCCGCCAAGCTCACCGCCGTCGGCTACGGCGCATCGAAACCGCTCGCGACGAATGACAACGCGGAGGGGCGGGCAACCAATCGGCGGATCGAGTTTGTAGTGAAGTAGCAATACGGGCTGAAGCTCTACTGGTACAGCTTTGCCCCTCCGGTGCCTCATCCTGAGGAGGCGCGTAGCGCCGTCTCGAAGGATGAGGTGGCACGGCCTCGGCCTTCATGGTTCGAGACGCCCGGCGTCGCCTGACGGCGGCGCCGGGCTCCTCACCATGAGGGACTAATGTAGAGGCGCGCGGCCTGCGCTTGGATTAGATCGCGTCCCAGTTGAAGATATCCGCGGAGCGGTCGAGCTTGTAGAACGAGCCCTTCAGCGCCGGCATGCCGTGCTCGGCCAGTGTCTCGCAGGTCCAGCCGCCGTCGCGGTGCACCGAGCGGATCGGGCGGGACTGGCCCATCAGGAAGATCTCGTTCATGCGCACGGCGAAGATCTGGCCGGTGACGTCCTTGGCGGCGTCGCCGAGCAGATACACCGACAGCGGCGCGATCTTTTCCGGACCCATCTGCTGCATCCGCGCGACGCGGGCCTTCTCGGCCTCGGTCTCTGTCGGGATGGTGCCGATCAGGCGCGACCAGGCGAACGGCGACACGCAGTTGGAGCGGACGTTGAAGCGCTGCATGTCGAGCGCGATCGACTTCGACAGGCCGACGATGCCGAGCTTGGCGGCCGCGTAGTTGGCCTGGCCGAAATTGCCGATGAGGCCCGAGGTCGAGGTGAAGTGCACGAACGAGCCGCTCTCCTGCTCGCGGAACAGCCGCGCGGCGGCGTGCGAGACGTAGAACGAGCCCATCAGATGCACCTTGATGACCTGCTCGAACGCGTCGATGCTCATGCGGTGGAAGATCGCGTCGCGCAGGATGCCGGCGTTGTTGACGACGCCGTCGAGCTTGCCCCAGGTGTCGACCGCCTGCTTGACGATCTTGCTGGCCGGCACGGCTTCCGCGACGCTCTCGAAATTGGCGACCGCGGTGCCGCCTTCCTTCTTGATCTCTTCGACGACCTGCTCGGCCGGCGAGGCGTCGGTGCCCGAGCCGTCGGCGGCGACGCCGGGATCGTTGACCACCACCTTGGCGCCTTCACGCGCCGCAAGCAGCGCGATCTCGCGCCCAATGCCGCGCCCCGCGCCGGTGACGATGATGACTTTGCCGTCGAGTGCCTTGGCCATGTGTGTCTTCCTTTTTGTTTGTTGGTTGATGCGCTGGCAATAACCTCTCCCCGCGTGCGGGGAGAGGTCGACCCGGCATCGCGCAGCGAAGCCGGGTCGGGTGAGGGGGCGTCTCCAAGTCGCCGAGCCGCTCGGCTCGTGGAA
>NZ_LJIC01000163.1 GCF_001295845.1 Rhodopseudomonas sp. AAP120
CCCCACCCCTCTCCCCGCATGCGGGGAGAGGGAGCCGCCGCCGCCCGTTTCGTAACTAACAAGTCCTAGAGGAGACTCCGCCATGCCCCTCGACAAACCCTATACCGACGTGCCCGGCACCACGATCTTCGACGCCGACATGTCGCGGATGGGCTATCATCTCAACCAGTTCTGCATGTCGCTGATGAAGGCCGAGAACCGCGCCCGCTTCAAGGCGGACGAGCGCGCTTATCTCGACGAATGGCCGATGACCGAGGAGCAGAAGCAGGCGGTGCTCGACCGCGACCTCAACCGCTGCATTTCGCTTGGCGGCAACATCTACTTCCTCGCCAAGATCGGCGCCACCGACGGCAAGAGCTTCCAGCAGATGGCGGGCTCGATGACCGGGATGACCGAAGAGGAATATCGCAACATGATGATCAATGGCGGCCGCTCGGCCGAAGGCAACCGCTACATCGGGGAGAAGAAGTAATGGCTCGGATCACCGCCAGCGTCTACACCTCGCACGTCCCCGCCATCGGCGCCGCGATCGACATGAAGAAGACCGGCGAGGATTATTGGAAGCCGGTGTTCAAGGGCTACGAGTTCTCCAAGGAGTGGCTGAAGGCCGAGAAGCCGGACGTCATCTTCCTGGTATTCAACGATCACGCCACCGCGTTCAGCCTCGACTTCATCCCGACCTTCGCGATCGGCACTGCGGCGGAATACACGCCGGCCGACGAGGGCTGGGGTCCGCGCCCGGTGCCGAAGGTGATCGGCCATCCGCGGCTCGCCGCGCATATCGCCCAGTCGGTGATCCAGGACGATTTCGACCTGACCATCGTCAACAAGATGGACGTCGACCACGGCCTCACCGTGCCGCTCAGCCTGATGTGCGGCGAGCCGCAGGCGTGGCCCTGCCCGGTGATCCCGTTCGCCGTCAACGTCGTGCAATATCCGGTGCCGTCCGGCCGCCGCTGCTACATGCTCGGTCAGGCGATCGGCAAGGCGATCCGCTCCTACGACGAAGACCTCAACGTGCAGATCTGGGGCACCGGCGGCATGAGCCACCAGCTGCAGGGCCCGCGCGCCGGCCTGATCAATCGCGAATGGGACAATGCCTTCCTCGACCAGATCATCAACGACCCGGATGCCCTGTCGAAGAAGCCGCATATCGACTACGTCCGCGAAGCGGGCTCCGAAGGCATCGAACTGGTGATGTGGCTGATCGCGCGCGGCGCGATGGCCGACGCCACCGGCGGCCCGAAGCCCAAGGTCGCCCATCGTTTCTATCACGTCCCGGCCAGCAACACCGCGGTCGGCCACCTCATTCTGGAGAACGCCTGATATGGCAAAGACGATCAAGGTCGCGCTCGCGGGAGCGGGCGCGTTCGGCATCAAGCATCTCGACGGCATCAAGAACATCGACGGCGTCGAGGTGGTGTCGCTGATCGGCCGCCGGCTGGAGCCGACCCAAGAGGTGGCTAAGAAGTACGGCATCGAGCACGTCTCGACCGATCTTGCCGATGCGCTGGCGATCAAGGAAGTCGACGCGGTTATTCTCTGCACGCCGACCCAGATGCACGCCGAGCAGGGCATCGCCTGCCTGAACGCCGGCAAGCACGTCCAGATCGAGATTCCGCTCGCGGACTCGCTGGCCGACGCGCAGGCGGTGGTCGATCTGCAGAAGAAGACCGGCCTCGTTGCCATGGCCGGCCACACCCGCCGCTTCAATCCCAGCCATCAGTATGTGCATAACAAGATCAAGGCCGGCGAACTGAACATCCAGCAGATGGATGTGCAGACCTACTTCTTCCGCCGCACCAACATGAACGCGCTCGGCCAGCCGCGCAGCTGGACCGATCATCTGCTGTGGCACCACGCCGCCCACACCGTCGATCTGTTCGCCTATCAGGCCGGCTCGCCGATCGTGAAGGCCAACGCGGTGCAGGGCCCGATCAATCCGTCGCTCGGCATCGCGATGGACATGTCGATCCAGCTGAAGGCCGCCAACGGCGCGATCTGCACGCTGTCGCTGTCGTTCAACAACGACGGCCCGCTCGGCACCTTCTTCCGCTACATCTGCGACAACGGCACCTACATCGCCCGCTACGACGATCTGGTGAACGGCAAGGAAGAGAAGATCGACGTCTCCAAGGTCGACGTCTCGATGAACGGCATCGAGCTGCAGGACCGCGAATTCTTCGCCGCGATCCGCGAAGGCCGCGAGCCGAACTCGTCCGTCGCTCAGGTGCTGCCCTGCTACCAGGTGCTGCACGACCTCGACCAGCAGCTGTCGAACGGCTGATTGACGCACGACTTCTCCCCGTCATTGCGAGGAGGCGAAGCCGACGAAGCAATCCAGAAGCCGCGTGCACGGCGCTGGATTGCTTCGCGGAGCCTGTCATCGGGCCGGCCAAAGGCCGGACCCGGTGGCTCGCAATGACGGGGGTTGTGTTTTGGGCGGCCCGATACGTGACGCCGATCACGCGCACGGTTGAGTTTCTCCAACGGAACCATAGATGCCTCATCGGGGTTGTTCCCGCAGCGGCCGCCATGCGGCCATATGAGGCGGAGGTTTCCGATGGTGAAGCTTAGCATTCGGCGGTCGGGCGGCGTTCGTGCCGTGGCGATCGCGACCGTGGCGGCGATTGCGCTGGCCGGCTTGCAGCCGTCAGCCGCCGTTGCTGCGCCGAAGGCTTCCGACAAGGCGCCGGCGGTGACCCGGCACGACGTCACCGATTTCAGCGCGCGAAAGAAGCGCTATGTGCGCCGGGGCGGCGGTGGCAATGCCGCGGCGGCGGCCGCATTCGCCGGCATCATCGGCACGGTGGGCGCGATCGCGGCCAGCCAGGCGCGCCGCGATTATTACGAGAGCCACTATTATGGCCCGCGTTATTACGGGCCCGGTTACGGCTATTACGGCGGCCCGGCCTATGTGGGCGGCGGCTATCCCGGCTATGGTTACTACGATCCATACTGATCAGTTCCGGACAACGGAATGGCCGCGCCATAGCGCGGCCATTGAGCCCCGACGTTGCGCTGGGTTAACGCCACCGACATCCAGTTGCGCTAAGCTGATCGAATGAGCGATTCGGTCGAACGGCTATATCAGGCGGTGCTGGCGGCGCGGGATCTCGATCCTGCGACCTCGCGGACTGCCAAACTATTTCGCGGCGGCTCGGGCAAGATGGCCAAGAAGCTCGCCGAGGAGGCGATCGAGGTCGTCATCGACGCCATCAACGGCAACCGCGATGCGGTGATCCGTGAAAGCGCCGACCTGATGTACAACCTCACCGTCCTGTGGGCCTCGGCCGGGGTTTGCCCCGACGACGTCTGGCGCGAGATGGACCGGCGCGAGACCCTGCTCGGCATCGCCGAGAAGCTTCCCAAGCCGGGCATGAAGGTCGCGAAACCGGGCGCGCTGCGTCCGATGCGGCGGCCGATGGCCGCAATCGAGCCCCGGGCGGTGCGCAAGCGGCACTGACGGCGGCCTTGCGGCCAACCGTCACATTTGTGGCATGGACAAAGCGGCGCCGGGATGGTTGATCGCCGCCCATGCTGAGACGAATCTACGATTGGTGCATCGACGCCGCCCACAAGCCCTACGCCCTCTGGATTCTGGGGATGGTCTCCTTCGCGGAGAGCTCGTTCTTCCCGATCCCGCCGGACGTGATGCTGATCCCGATGTCGCTGGCGCGACCGGAGCGGGCATGGTTCTACGCCGGACTGTGCACCATCACATCGGTCGCCGGCGGCGTGGTCGGCTACGCGATCGGCGCGCTGCTGTACGACTCGGTCGGCCACTGGCTGATCCAGCTCTACGGCTACGGCGACAAGGTCGAGGCGTTTCGTGCCGGCTATGCGCAATGGGGCGCGTGGATCATCCTGCTCAAGGGCCTCACTCCGATCCCCTACAAGCTGGTGACGATCACCTCGGGCTTCGCCGGCTACGACATCTGGTCGTTCATCCTGTTCTCGATCATCGCGCGCGGCGGCCGTTTCTTCATCGTCGCCATCGTGCTCAATCGCTGGGGCGACGTGATCCGCGAGCAGATCGAAAAGCGCCTGACCATGTGGGTCACGCTCGCCGCCGTCCTGCTGGTCGCCGGCTTCGTCATTGCCGCGCGGCTGGTGTAGGTGACGGCGCCACGTCTTCCCGCTGTCAGCGCAACGACGTAGGCTGCCTCTATGCCCGTTCCAGTTCGTGCTTTTCTTCGGCTGGCCATCGCCCTCGGGGCGGCCGCCGCGTTGATGATCCCGGCGGCCGGTCCTGCCGGGGCCCAGCAGCCGCCGGCACCGCCAGCCGCGCCCTCACCGGCAAGCCCGCCCCCTCCCCCGCGCGAAAATCCCGGCCTGGTCGACGAACTGGGCAAGCTGCTGAAGACCCCCGGGTCGCTGCTGCCGAGTTGGTCTTGGCCGGACAGCAAGCCTGACGCGCCCGCGGCACCGCCGGAGGCGGCGGCCCCGCCCGCGGCCGTCGCACCGCCTGCCGCCGCTCCCGCCTCGCCACCCCCGCCGGCAGCGGCCGCTTCGCCCCTGGTGCCGGCCATGGTGGACGGACGCCAGGTCTGTCCCAGCACGGCCAACGGGGCGTCCGACTGCGCGGCGGCGGCGACGATCCTGTGCCGCGCCAAGGGCTATCAGCAGGGCCGCAGCCTCGGCGTCGACGCCACCGAAAAATGCTCCGCCAAGGTGCTGATCCCCGGCCGGACCCGCGAGCCGGGCGACTGCCGGACCGAAAATTTCGTGACGCGGGCTTGGTGCCAGTAGCGTCGCCGAATTTTCCCGCGCTTGCGTCGAACCGCTGCGTTTTCGGCAAAATCCGCCTTGCAGGCGTGTTCCTCCCTTGCTTTTGTGTCGCCGCGGTTGCACCGCCAAACACAACAAGAGGAGACATCCGGAATGCCCATGCCCGCATTGTTCAAGGGCCGCCTGTCGATCCCGGTGATCGGCTCGCCGCTGTTCATCATTTCGACGCCCGATCTGGTGATCGCGCAATGCAAGGCCGGTGTGGTCGGTTCGTTTCCCGCGCTCAATGCGCGTCCGGCGGCGCTGCTCGACGAATGGCTGCACCGCATCAAGGAAGAGCTCGCCGCCCACGACAAGGCGCATCCGGATCGCCCCTCGGCGCCGTTCGCCGTCAACCAGATCGTCCACAAATCCAACAACCGGCTCGATGCCGATCTGGCGCTGTGCGAGAAGCACAAGGTGCCGATGCTGATCACCTCGCTCGGCGCCCGCGAAGAGCTGAACCAGGCCGCGCACAATTGGGGCGGCATCGTGTTCCACGACGTCATCAACCAGCGCTTCGCCCACAAGGCGGTCGAAAAGGGCGCCGACGGCCTGATCCTGGTGGCGGCCGGCGCCGGCGGCCATGCCGGCATGCAGTCGCCGTTCGCCTTCGTCACCGAAACGCGCTCCTGGTACGACGGCCCGATCGCGCTGTCGGGCGCGATCGGCAACGGCCGGGCGATCCGCGCCGCCCGCGTGCTCGGCGCCGACTTCGCCTATATCGGCTCGGCCTTCATCGCCACCACCGAGGCCAACGCGGTGCCTCGCTACAAGGAGATGATCACCACCTCCGGCGCCGACGACATCGTGTACTCCAATTTGTTCACAGGCGTGCACGGCAACTATCTGAAGCCGTCGATCCTCGCCGCCGGCATGGACCCGGACAATCTCGAGCAGTCCGACCCGTCGAAGATGAACTTCGGCACCGACGAATCGGGCGAGCGCGCCAAGCCGAAGGCCTGGAAGGAAATCTGGGGCGCCGGCCAGGGCATCGGCAGCATCACCGGCATCACCCCGGTGTCCGAGCTCGTCGCCCGCTTCAAGCAGGAATACGACGCCGCCATCGACCCGCCGCTGGCGTAGTTCGGCACTCTCCAACACGCCCGCGGCCTCTTCCCTTCTCCCCTTGTGGGAGAAGGTGGCGCGGACATCGTCCGCGCCGGATGAGGGGTCGCGTCGCGCGGCTT
>NZ_LJIC01000164.1 GCF_001295845.1 Rhodopseudomonas sp. AAP120
GCCGCCTTTCCAGGCGGCACGTAGGGACATTCTAGGTGCGCTGAAGTGCCTGTCAACCGGGGCTTTCAACGACCTGCGTCGAGGCTGCCGCAACATTGCCGCTGTGACGGTTATGACTCACTCGATGAGAAGGTGTGGACGCACCGGGTCTGACTCTTGCGCCTGAGTCACGGCATATTGTAGCGTTTTGGCTGTCGGGTACGACATCTCGTGCGCGGTTTGTAATCCTTATTGAGCTCTTGGTGGGTGCGTATCGCCCGGGCGGCAACGGTCGTCCGGCGAGGGCTAAGGGATTCTGCCGGCAAGACAATTGGACGACCTCACAGCCGCAGTTCCGCGCTGAACCAGCGCCGCGCGGCAGGAAGGGATAGAACGATGACGGCATTGACCTGGACGGACGAGCGCGTCGAGCAGTTGAAGAAACTATGGGAAGGCGGGCTGTCGGCGAGTCAAATTGCCGCGGAGCTCGGCAACGTGACGCGCAACGCCGTGATCGGCAAGGTGCACCGTCTTGGCCTGTCGGGCCGGGCCAAGAGCCCGACCTCTGCGGCGCCGCGCCCGCGCAAGGCGCGTCCGGCCCAGCACATGATGCGGGTGACGCGTCCGGTCGCCCGCGGCAACACCGCGCTGGCGCATGTGTTCGAAGTCGAGGCCGAGCCGGAGCCGGTCACCTACGACAATGTGGTGCCGATGAACCAGCGGCTGTCGCTGCTGGAGCTCAATGAGGCCACCTGCCACTGGCCGATCGGCGATCCGAGCAACCCGGAATTCTTCTTCTGCGGCGGCAAGTCGCTGCCGGGCCTGCCGTATTGCGCGCATCACTCGCGCATCGCCTACCAGCCGGTCGGCGACCGCCGCCGGCAGCAGCCGAAGCCGACCCGCTAGTCGAAACGCCGCCGCTCAAGGCCGCGGCCAACACGGCGTCCGCAGCACACGGCTGCGCACCGGTCGAGGCTGTCATCGCCCGCGAAAGCGGGCGCGCCAGTCTCCCGGCACACACCGGTTACTTCTCACAACCATCCCCGGACGTCGTCTTCTCTCTCCCCTCGCGGGAGAGGGGGCCCGAGCGTAGCGAGGGCGGGTGAGGGTTGAAAAGATCGATGCGCCCGCCCCTCACCAGGCCACATCCGCGGCCAACGCCGGGGCTGCCCTCTCCCACGAGGGGAGATGGCGCTGACATCAGCGCCGCAGAGCAGAACTCAGGTGCATTGCGGCTCGGCGCTGCAAGGCCGTGATCGCCCGGACAGGCGGGCGACCCAGTATCCCAGAGCGCTCGTTACTTCCCACCTACTCACTGCAAGACTGGATCCTCCGCTTTCGCGGAGGATGACGTTGCGATGTGGGGCCGAGGCCGCGGCTGAAACGAAGGCGTCAGGGTAAGCCGTCGCGACCTAACTAACAATGACTACGGACTGCCTTCCACCTTGGCGAAGCGGTCATCCAACGCATAACCCGCGCCGCGGACGGTGCGGATCGGGTCCTGCTCGCGGCCCGGATTGAGCAGCTTGCGCAGGCGGCCGATGTGGACGTCGACGGTGCGCTCGTCGATGTAGATGTCGCGGCCCCAGACGCCGTCGAGCAGCTGCTCGCGGCTGAACACGCGGCCGGGATGCTCGAGGAAGAACTCGAGCAGCCGGTACTCGGTCGGGCCGAGATCGATCGGCCGACCCGAGCGCGCGACGCGGCGCTTGTCGCGGTCGAGTTCGAGGTCTCCATAGGCCAGCACGGTGGCGAGCCGCTCCGGCGCCGCGCGCCGCAACAGCCCCTTCACCCGCGCCAGCAGCTCCGGCACCGAGAACGGCTTGACGATGTAGTCGTCGGCGCCGGTCGCGAGCCCGCGGACGCGCTCGCTTTCCTCGCCGCGCGCGGTGAGCATGATGATCGGCAGCTGCTTGGTCTCCGGCCGCGCCCGCAGGCGACGGCACAGTTCGATGCCGGACAGGCCCGGCAGCATCCAGTCCAGCACCACCAGATCCGGAATCCGCTCCTTCATCCGGGTGTCGGCGTCGTCGCCGCGTGCCACGGTCTCGACGTCGTAGCCGTCGGATTCCAGATTGTAGCGCAGCAGCGTGGTCAGCGCTTCCTCGTCTTCAACTACCAGAATGCGCGCGCCCATGTTGGTCCTCGTCTTCAATCGTTGGGCACCGTCCGCGGTCCGCGGACGATACGTTTAGTTGCCCGGCGTGGCGTTGGCGAAGGTGGTCATGTCGCCCTTCGGGCGCTTGTCCAGAATCTGCTGACCTTCGATCATGTAGAACACCGTCTCGGCGATGTTGGTGGCATGGTCGCCGATCCGCTCGATGTTCTTGGCGCAGAACATCAGATGGATGCAGAACGAGATGTTGCGCGGGTCTTCCATCATGTAGGTGAGGAGTTCGCGGAACAGCGAGGTGCAGATCGCGTCGACTTCCTCGTCGCCGTTCCACACCACCATGGCGGCCGGCAGGTCGTGCGCCGTGTAGGCGTCGAGCACGGCCTTGACCTGGGACTGCACCAGGTCGGTCATGTGCTCGAGGCCGCGGATCAGTTTCAGCGGGTGGAAATCGCTGTCGATCGCGTTGACCCGCTTGGCGATGTTCTTGGACAGATCGCCGATCCGCTCCAGGTCGGTGGCGACCCGCATCGCGCCAACGATGTCGCGCAGGTCGACCGCCATCGGCTGGCGCCGCGCGATCGTCAGCACCGCGCGTTCCTCGATTCCGCGCTGCATCTGGTCGATCTCGGCGTCGGCCGCAACGACGCGCGCGCCGAGCGCGACGTCGCGCCGGACCAGCGCGTCGACCGAGTCGACGATCTGGCGCTCGGCCAGGCCGCCCATTTCGGCGACCATGCGGGTCAGTTCCTGCAGATCGCCGTCGAACGCCTTGGTGGTGTGCTCGAAGCCCATGTCCGTTCTCCTCGCGCCTGGCGCGTCAGCCGAAGCGGCCGGTGATGTAGTCCTGAGTCCGCCGATCGTTCGGCGACGTGAAGATCTTGTTGGTCGGACCGAACTCGATCAGTTCGCCCAGATACATGAAGGCGGTCGACTCCGAGACGCGGGCCGCCTGCTGCATGTTATGGGTGACGATCGCGATGGTGTAGTCTTCCTTGAGCTCGTCGATCAGCTCCTCGATCTTGGCCGTCGAGATCGGATCGAGCGCCGAGCACGGCTCGTCGAACAGGATGACTTCCGGCCGCACCGCGATGGTGCGGGCGATGCACAGGCGCTGCTGCTGGCCGCCCGACAGGCTGAGGCCGGAGGCATTGAGCTTGTCCTTGACCTCGGTCCACAGCGCGGCGCCGCGCAGCGCCTTCTCGACCCGGCCGTCCATCTCCGACTTGGAGATCTTCTCGTACAGCCGGATGCCGAACGCGATGTTCTCATAGATCGTCATCGGGAACGGCGTCGGCTTCTGGAACACCATGCCGACGCGCGCGCGCAGCAGGTTGAGGTCGAGCTTCGGATCCAGCACGTTGTGACCGTCGAGCATCACCTGCCCCTCGGCCCGCTGGCCCGGATACAGATCGTACATCCGGTTGAAGATCCGCAGCAAAGTCGACTTGCCGCAGCCCGACGGGCCGATGAAGGCGGTCACCCGGTTGGTGGCGAGCGCCAGGTTGATGTGCTTCAGCGCGTGGTTCTGGCCGTAGTAGAAGTTCAGATCGCGCACCACCACCTTGGCCGGCCCGTCGGCCTGGCTGGCAATGGCGGGGCCAGGTCCGCTCGGAACACTGGTGGCAATCGAAATCTCGCTCATTTCGTGGTCCTCTCGGCGCCGATGATGCGCGCACCAATGTTCAGGGCAAGCACGGTCAGGGTGATCAGCAGGGCGCCGGTCCAGGCGAGCTGCTTCCAGTAGTCGTAAGGACTCTGGACGAAGTTGTTGATGGTCACCGGCAGGTTGGCCATCGTCTTGGTCAGATCCAGGCTGAAGAACTGGTTGCTCAGCGCCGTGAACAGCAGCGGCGCTGTCTCGCCGGCGACGCGGGCCGTCGCCAGCAGGATGCCGGTGATCAGGCCGGCGCGGGCGGCGCGGTAGGCAATCCGGCGGATCACCAGCGAGCGCGGCAGGCCGAGCGCCGAGGCCGCCTCGCGCAGCGCGCCCGGCACCAGCAGCAGCATGTCCTCGGTGGTGCGGACCACCACCGGGATGACGATCACCGCCAGCGCCAGCGCGCCGGCCAGAGCCGAGAACCGCCCCATCGTCACCACCACCGCGCCGTAGATGAACAGGCCGATGATGATCGACGGCGCGCTGAGCAGGATGTCGTTGATGAAGCGGATCACCGAGGTCAGCTTGTCGTGCTTGCCGTACTCGGCGAGATACGTGCCGGCGAACAGGCCGAGCGGCGCGCCGATGCCGACGCCCAGCACGGTCATCAGCACCGAGCCGACGATGGCGTTGAGCAGGCCGCCGTCGGACGAGCCGGGCGGCGGGGTGTTCTGGGTGAACACCTGCAGATGCAGCCCGGCGAAGCCGTTCCAGAACAACGTGAACAGGATCAGCGCCAGCCAGGTGACGCCGAACGCGGCGGCGGCCGAGCACAGCACCTTGACGATGATGTCGTTGCGGTGGCGGCGCTTGTAGATCGGATTGATGGTTTCGGTGGTTGCCATGATTACTTGCCCGCCTTCATTTCGAGCCGCAGCAGCAGCAGCCGCGCCGCCGCCAGCACCAGGAAGGTCAGAATGAACAGTAGCAGGCCGAGCAGGATCAGGCCGGACTGATGCAGGCCGTCGCTTTCGGCGAATTCCGAGGCGATCGCCGCAGAGATCGTGGTGCCGGGCGCGAAGATCGAGCCCGAGATCCGGAACGAATTGCCGATGATGAAGGTGACCGCCATGGTCTCGCCGAGCGCACGGCCGAGCGCCAGCATGATGCCGCCGATCACGCCGACCCTCGTGTAGGGGATCACCACCTTACGCACCACTTCCCAGGTGGTGCAGCCGACGCCGTAGGCGGCCTCCTTCAGCACCGGCGGCACGGTCTTGAACACGTCGACCGAGATCGCGGTGATGAACGGCAGCACCATGATGGCGAGGATCAGCGAGGCGTTGAACAGGCTGAGATAAGACGGCGGCCCGGCGAAAATGGTGCCGAGCACCGGCACGCCATCGAACAGCGCGATCATCGCCGGCTGGAAGTGATTGGCCAGGAACGGGCCGAGCACGAAGAAGCCCCACATGCCGTAGATGATCGACGGGATGCCGGCCAGCAGCTCGACCGCGAGGCCGATCGGGCGGCGCAGCCACATCGGGCACAGCTCGGTGAGGAAGATCGCGATGCCGAGGCCGACCGGGATCGCGATGATCATCGCGATCACCGAGGTCACCAGCGTGCCGTAGATCGGGCCGAGCGCACCGAGCACCGGCGGGTCGTTGGCAGGCGCCCAGCGCGCCGTGGTGAGGAACGAGAGGCCGAATTCGTGCAGCGCCGGCCAGGCGCCGACCATCAGCGAAATGATGATGCCGCCGAGGATCAGCAGGACCGAAATCGCGCACGCGCGGGTGGTCCAGTAGAACGCCGAGTCGCTTAGCTTGAAGGCACTGAGGGCGCGGGCGCGATCATAGGGCCCGGCCGCTTCTTGTAACCCTGTGCTGTCTACTGCCATGTCCGCCACGCCTGTCTCCTTGCGCTGATGCAGGTTACGATGAACGAGCCGCGTAGCCTGGAGATTTCTGATTGAACTGAGCGCCGCGCCGCGACCGCGACCAGCACACCCGCGCTACGTCTCTCAGCGCGGTCTCGGAAACCCGGCCGATCTAAGGCCGGATCTCGCAGATTCCGGGACGACGTCCCGGACGTTAGAAGGAAGAAGCCGCGCGACCGGCCGAAATGGGTCGCGCGGCGAAGTCGCAGATCAGCTCTTGATGTCCGACGACCAGGTCTTTTCGATCAGCTTGACGACCGGTTCCGGCATCGGGATGTAGTCGAGCTCTTCGGCAGCCTTGCCGCCCTTCTCGAACGCCCACTTGAAGAACTTGATCGCTTCGGCGGAGGCCGCCTTGTCGACCGGCTCCTTGTGCATCAGGATGAAGGTCGCGGCAGTGATCGGCCACGAAGTTTCACCCGGCTGGTTGGTCAGGATCAGGTAGTAGCCCGGAGCCTTGGCCCAGTCGGCGTTGGACGCCGCAGCCTGGAACGCCGCGATGGTCGGCTGAACCGGCTTGCCGGCGCTGTTGATCAAGCCGGTATAGGTCAGCTTGTTCTGCTTGGCGTAGGCGTATTCGACGTAGCCGATCGAGTTCTTGGTCTGGCTGACGTTGCCGGCAACGCCTTCGTTGCCCTTGGCGCCGACGCCGACCGGCCACTCGACCGCGGTGCCCGAACCGACCTTGGTCTTCCAGTCAGCGCTGACCTTGGACAGATAGTCGGTGAAGTTGAAGGTGGTGCCCGAACCGTCGGAGCGGCGAACCACGGTGATCGCATCGCTCGGCAGCTTCAGCTTCGGGTTCAGCTTGGCGATCGCCGGATCGTTCCAGGTCTTGATTTCGCCGAGATAGATCTTGGCGAGGGCCTGGCCGTCCAGAACCATCTCACCCGGCTTGACGCCCTCGACGTTCACCACCGGAACGATGGCGCCCATCACCATCGGCCACTGCACGAGGCCTTCCTTCTCGAGCTGGTCCGGCTTCAGCGGCGCGTCGGTAGCGCCGAAGGTCACGGTCTTGGCGATGATCTGCTTGATGCCGGCGCCCGAGCCGATCGACTGGTAGTTCAGACCGTTGCCGGTGTCCTTCTTGTAGGTATCAGCCCACTTCGAATAGATCGGGAACGGAAAAGTGGCGCCAGCGCCGGTGATGTCGGCCGCAAAGGCCGAGGTCGACGCCGCAACCATGCCGGCCGCGACGATTGCCTTGATGAAATTCATGGAAGGTCTCCGTTGGCAAGCGAAGCGCTCATCGCGCCCGACTGCGCCTGCCTGCCGCTCCTTTAGGGGCGGTCGATTGACCTTTTATGAGGGTTTGATGACACTCATGTGACTACATCAAACCATTGATATTGCAGAAAAAATCGAAACAAACCTAGGGCTTTACCGGAGGAAAACAGACGGTGAAAGTGGCCCCTTTTTTCAGTACGCTTTCGATCAAAAGACGACCGCGATGGCGGTTAACAATATGTTTCACCAGCGACAATCCTAAACCAGTACCTCCCTGGGAGCGGCTGTCGCCGACGTCCACGCGGTAAAAGCGCTCGGTCAGGCGCGGCAGGTGCTCGGGCGCAATGCCGGGACCAAAATCGCGCACGGCGACCCGGTATTCCGAGCCGCCATCCGGGACCGGCACCGCCACCACCGAGACCGCGATGCGGCCGCCGGAGGCGCCGTATTTCAGCGCGTTCTCAATCAGGTTCTCGAACACCCGCAGCAATTCCTCACGGTCGCCCGCAATCACCGCCGGCCCCTCCGGCAGGTCGAGCTCGATCGCGACCTGCCGCTCCTTGGCCAGCGATTCCAGCCCGTCCGCGACCTGCTTGATCAGCGGGGCGAGATCGATCTGGGCCTCCGGCCGAACATGGGCGGTGAGTTCGACACGCGACAGCGACAGCAGATCGTCGATCAGCCGCGCCATCCGGGTCGCCTGCGTCTGCATGATGCCGAGAAACCGGGCCCGCGCCTTCGGATCGTCGCGCGCCGGGCCCTGCAGCGTATCGATGAACCCGGACAGCGCCGCGAGCGGCGTGCGCAGTTCGTGGCTGGCATTGGCGACGAAATCCGCGCGCATTTCCTCGGCCCGGCGCAGCGGGGTCAGATCGTGAAACGTCATCAGCATGCACTGGTCGGCGCCGCCGAATGCGGTCGGCACCTGGACCGGCGCGATGATCAGCTCCATCCAGCGCTCGATCGGCGCATGATCCAGATAGCTGACCCGGCGCGGTTCGGCGGTCGCGATCGCCTCGCGCAGCGCCGTGACGATTTCGGGATTGCGCAGAGCGAACTGGGCGAGTTCGCGGACGCGCAGCGCCGGGGCGAGCTGCGCCGCGGCGGCGTTGAGATGCAGCACCCGGCCGGCGCGGTCGAGCAGCACCGCGGGATCGGGCATTCCGGCCACGATGGCGCGCACCACCGGAGTCTCGACCGGGCTGATGCCGTAGCTCTCTTCGCGGGAATTGGCCGCATTGTGCAGTCGCCACGGCACCAGCGCGGCCGCCGCCAGGCAAGCGAACACGACGCCGGCGGCGCGCAGCGAGATTTCGCCGAGCACCGCGAGCGTCGCCAGCGCGATGGCGCCGGCCAGCAGGACGATGGCGGCATGGCGCAGCCGGTCCATCCAGGGAGTCGCGGTCGGCGCGGGGATTTGGTCCGTCAGCGGAACGAGCGAGCGGGCTGGGTCGTCGGGCGCCTGGGCGATCATGGTCAGCCTGGTGTGGGATCCTGTCGGATCGGCTTCGGGTCGAGCGCATCGGCGAGCCGATGCATCCGTTTCAACCTTGTTCCGATGACAATCTCACGAATGGCGAGGATGATCACCGACAGCATGAACGGCACGATGTAGTACAGGATGCGGAACAGCAGCATTCCGGCCAGCAGACCTTCCTTGTCCATCTGCCACAGGCCGACCAGCATCGCAGCGTCGAACACACCGAGGCCGCCGGGCGAATGGCTGGCGAAGCCGAGCAGCGTCGCGGACACGAAAATCACCGCCACGACCACGAAGCCGAGATTGGGCTCGTCCGGCACCAGCACATACATCGCGAGCGCGCAGAAGCCGAGATCGACGATTCCGATCCCGATCTGCAGCAGCGTCAGCGGACCGCCCGGCAGTTCCACCGTCCAGCTGCCGCGGCCGACGCGGCGCGGTTTGATCGAAACCCAGACCACATACACGGCGAGGCCCGTCAGGATGGCGAAGGCCAGCACGCGGTTGAGCCAGGGCGGCAGCTGATCGATCGAGGACGCCGCCTCCGGATGATAAGCGATGCCCATCCCGAGCACGGCGGCGTTGCCGAGCCAGAACGTCAGGCCGGCGAGAAAGCAGATCTTGGCGACGTCGATGCCGTCGAGGCTCCAGGCCGAGTAGATCCGGTAGCGCACCGCGCCGCCGGTGAACACGCTGGCGCCGACATTGTGGCCGATCGAGTAGCTGGTGAAGGCGGCCAGCGCGGCGGTGCGGTACGGGACTTCCTTGCGGCCGATCGTCCGCAGCGCGAACAGGTCGTAGAATGTCAGGGTGAAATAGCCGGCCGCGACGAACAGAGCGGCGAGCGCGATCGACCGCGGCTCGGTCTGGCGGATGGCTTCGAGCACCTTGTCGAGATCGATGCCGCGCAGCAGGTGATAGAGGACGTAACAGGCAGCCGCGATGACCGCGATGCTGATCGCAACACCAACCTTGTGCAGGATTTGCTTCTCGCGCAGGAACGCGATCACCCTGCCGATTGCGGCCACCATCTAAACCTCGAATCCCTTTCCACCGCCTGGGACAAGGGGACCGGTATCACGACAGCCGTTACCGGACCGTGGCCAGGAAGCTTGGATAGCTCGTCTCCGGGCTGGGTGGAATTCGGACGATACCGCCAATCCCGCTCCTTTGCGTCAATTCCCGGTCGGGTGGACCGGTTTCATCATCTGCGCCCCACGCTTAGTCGCGGGGCACTCGCGGGAAGGTCAGCTCCCCCGCATCTGCCGCGCCACAACCCAGTAGCGCAGCCACGAACCGATCGCACACCCCACCAGATAGGCAGCAATCATGACAAGGAAAAGATCGAGCCAGTAGCCGAAGCGACCAGGAACGATCCGGGCGAGCGACAGGCCGACCAGCACCGCCGCCACCCCGCCGACCCCCATCGCGGCGTTCTTGGACAGGCCCGGCCCGTGTTGCACCACCGAGATCCAGCCCGCGGCGAATCCCAGCAGAACCGCCCCGAGCAACCAGCCCCAGTAGAAATTCGCCATGACCATCATGCCGTCACCTGATCACGAAATCGATGCGGCGATTTTTCGCCTTCCCGGCCTCGGTGTCGTTTCCGGCCAGCGGGATCGTGCCGCCGTATCCGAACGCCTGGAAACGTTCGGGCGGCAACCCGGCTTTCACCATGTAGTCGACGACCGCCTTGGCGCGCTTCTCCGACAGCGCCTTGTTGAAACCGGCCTCGCCGTCGCTGTCGGTATGGCCCGAAACCTCGATAACCGCCCCCGGGCAACGCAATGCCGTCTCGATCAGCCGGTCGAGCAGGCCCGCCGAATCCTTGTCGATGGTGGCGCTCGAAGGTTCGAACCGCACCGTGCTCTTGGCCAGCAGTTCGTTGAACAGTTGCTGACAGACGGTGGCGTCGACCGGCGATGCCGCAGGTTTGACCGAAAGGTCCGCCTTCACGGTCCAGCCTTGCGGCATATCCTTATTCAACTCGCCGCGGATCTGGCTGACCGCCGCCTCGAACAGTGCGTCACCGGACAGTTTGACCTCCCGGTCGGAGACCACCAACGTACCGGTCGAGAGCCGCGACAAGGCCCCGAGCGCGGGCGCGACCGCCGTGGCAAAGCCCTGCGGCGCGCCGATGCTGGCCTTGAGATTGTCGACGACCTTCTCGTTGAAGAACTTCTGGCCGGCCGCGGCGGCCAGCGCCGCGTGAACGGCGTTGTCCGGCACATAGCCGGTGAGCGTCACGGTCGAGGCCACCGGATCCTTGTTGGCCTGGAACACGTAAGGCGGAGCCTTGATGTCGTTCTCGGCGACCGAATAGCCCTCCGGCAGGTTGCGCAGCGCCGCCGCGATCGCCTCCCGGCCGCCGAGGTCGCGCGCCATGCCGGTCAGGCTGACCTTGGTGTCGGAGAGCGTGATCTTGCCGTCCTTCAGCTTGCCGATCTGATCGACCAGCAGCAGCGCGACCGCATCGAACCGGCTCGGCGCCCCGCGCGCCAGCGTCATGCGGTCGGCGAC
Source organism: Rhodopseudomonas sp. AAP120 (assembly GCF_001295845.1). Taxonomy (GTDB): domain Bacteria; phylum Pseudomonadota; class Alphaproteobacteria; order Rhizobiales; family Xanthobacteraceae; genus Rhodopseudomonas. The sequence goes on from NZ_LJIC01000164.1 coordinate 10,862, forward strand.
TTCGACGCCGCTGACCTCGGCACGAGCCGCGTCCGCGAGCCGCGCCCGGCTCGCCGGCAACGGCGCGCTGCCGCCGAGCGTGACGCGCACGACGTCGCGCTCGATGCTCCAGACGAACGGCGTCGCCTGCGGCACCAGCCGGGTCTGGTCGACCACCTGCCGGATCCCCGGAACGGCCTCCACCGCCGCAACCGCGCTGCGCCGCCCTTCCTCCGAAAACGCATCGGCCGAAAAGGTGACGTCACGACCGGAGGGCGTCAGCCGAGTCTTGTCGAGGACGGTGTTCTTGAGCGCCGCCGCGGCCCGCTCGGCGACGTCGGCTTCGACCGCGGGGGTGGTGATCCACGCCGCGATTGCCCATAGAGCGCAAAGAATGATGGCGCCGCGCCACCACTTGCCGCTCGATCTGAAAAGTCCGCGCATTCCGCTTCCCGTGGATCAGGAAGCAGAGAGAAATCAAACCGTTGAGAGGCTGTCAAACGCAATTCCGGGGAAATGGCCGCGGCACTGCGGTTCTCAATAACCGTTTCTTCAAACGTGGGGCGCTAACAATGTCCTGAAATGAACCGGCCCGCAGCCCGATGAAGCAGTTTCGCCACAACATCATCCGCGCCGGGCTCGATGCGCTGTATTTTACCGGCGCCTATCACGTGCTGCGGCCGATCTTTTCGGGAATCGGTGCGATTCTGATGCTGCACAATGTGCGGCCGCCCCGCGACGACGCGTTCCAGCCGAACCGCCACCTCGAGGTCACCCCGGAGTTCCTGCGCGCGACGCTGCGGCATCTGCGCGCCCAGGATATCGACATCATCACAATGGACGAGCTGCACCGGCGGCTGACGACGCGCGCATTCGGCCGCCGCTTCGCCTGCATCACGCTGGACGACGGCTACCGCGACAACCGCGATTGCGCGCTGCCGGTGTTCGAGGAGTTCCAGGCGCCGTTCACGGTCTATGTGGCCAGCGATTTCGCCCAGGGCGCCGGCCGGCTGTGGTGGATCACGCTTGAACGGCTGATCGCCAGCACCGACACGATCGAGGTGCAGATCGGCGACGCCGAGATCCGGCTCGATGCGCAGACACCCGACGCCAAGCAGGACGCGTTCGACCGGATGCATGCGCTGCTGCGCGGGCTTCCCGGCGGCGACGATCTGACGCGCATGATGAGCACGCTGTGCGCCCGCTACGGCATCGACGACACCGCCGCCAGCCGCGAGCTCTGCCTGTCGTGGGACGAACTGCGCGCCTTCGCCGGGCATCCGCTGGTGACGATCGGCGCCCACACCATCACCCACTGCATTCTGTCGAACCAGCGCGAAGCCCTGGCGCTGCACGAATTGTCGATCAGCCGCGCCCGGATCGAGGCCAATCTCGGCCGCGAGGTCGCGCATCTGGCCTATCCTTACGGGGACCGTGCGGCGGCGGGGCCGCGCGAATACGATCTGGCGCGCCGGGCCGGCTTCAAGACCGCGGTGACGACGCGGCCGGGCATGCTGTTTCCCGGGTTCGCGGATCATCTCACCGCGCTGCCGCGGGTCTCGCTCAACGGTAACTACCAGGACGACCGGATCCTGCCGGTGCTGACTTCCGGCGCCGCGACCGCGATGTGGAACGGCTTCCGCCGCGTCGATGCGGCCTGACGCCGTCGGCTGAAAGCCGGGCCGCCGCATCCTTGACTCACTCCCGACCGGGTCGCAAACCATCCCGGCAAACACACGGGGAGATAGAATGTTCAAGGACCTGTTTTCGCTGCAAGGCCGCACCGCTTTGGTGACCGGCGGCTCGCGCGGCATCGGCAAGATGATCGCCGCCGGCTTCCTCGCCTACGGCGCGAGCCGCGTCTACATCACGGCCCGAAAGGCGGCGCCCTGTCAGGCCACCGCCGACGAGCTCGACGAGATGTATCCGGGCGAATGCATCGCGCTGCCGATCGACATCTCGACGATGGCGGGCATCGAAACGCTGGCCGCCGAGATCAAGCGGCGCGAGCCGAAGCTCGACATCCTCGTCAACAATGCCGGCGCCGCATGGGCCGCCGACTTCGACGAATTCCCGGAGAGCGGCTGGGACAAGGTGATGGACCTCAACGTCAAGACGCCGTTCTTCCTGACCAAGGCGCTGGCGCCTCAGCTGCGCGCCGCCGCATCCGCCGAGCAGCCCGGCAAGGTGATCAACATCGCGTCGATCGACGGCATCTTCGTCAATCCGCTCGAGACCTATCCGTATGCGGCGTCGAAGGCCGGCTTGATCCATCTGACGCGGCGGATGGCGGTGCGGCTGATCAAGGATCACATCGTGGTCACCGCGATCGCGCCGGGCCCGTTCGCGTCCGACATGAACAAGGCGGCGCGCGACGAAGCCGACGCGGTCGCCAAGCGCGTCCCGTCGGGCCGGATCGGCACCGACGAGGACATGGCGGGCACCGCGGTGTTCCTCGCCTCACGCGCCGGCGACTACGTGGTCGGCTCGACCATCACGGTCGATGGCGGCGTCGCCTTCGCCAATCCGGGCATCAAGGGCGACGGCTGGGCCTGAGCCGCCGCTCTGTCATCTTCATTCCGGGGCGCGCGCCCCGGAATGAAGGGCGTTGGGTAAGCCGCGACAGTTCTTACTGCTGCTTCAACCTGAACGCGCCGTCGCGGATTTCGATCAGGAAGGCGGAGCGCTCGTCGTAGCCATTATGGTTGTCCGGCGTCATGTTCGACAGGCCGTTGTTCAGCGCCAGATCCTTCGACTTCTCGATCTGGTCGCGGATCGCGGCGCGGAATTCCGGCGTGCCGGGCTTGGCGAGTTTCAGCGCCGCCGGGATCGCGTTCTCGACCAGCGTCATCGAATCCCACAGATGCACGCCGAAGATCGTCGGCGATGCGCCGCCATTGGCGGCCTTGTAGGCGTCGACGAACCGCGCCTTGACCTTGCGGAACGGGCTGTCGGCCGGCATGTCCTCGGCGCCCGAGAACGCCTCGCCGGTGAAGATCGCGCCCTCGACGTCCTTGCCGCCGAGCTTGATGAACTCCTCGGTGGCGACGCCGTGGGTCTGGTAGATCGGTCCTTTGAAGCCGCGCTCGCGCAGCGCCTTCTGCGGCAGCACCGCGGGCGTGCCGGCGGCGGCGATGAACACCGCGTCCGGCTTGGTGGCGATGATCTTCAGCACCTGCCCGGTGACGCTGGCATCGCTGCGCGCGTAGACTTCGTGCGTCGTCAGTTCGAAGCCGAGCTTGGGCGCCGCGGCGGCCAGAACCTTGTAGTAGCCCTCGCCATAAGCGTCCGAGAAGCCGATATAGCCGACCTTCTTGGCGCCGGTCTTGGCGATGTACTTGCCGATCGCTTCCGCCATGATGTCGTCGTTGGGCACCACCTTGTAGACCCATTTGCGGCGCTCATCCATCGGCGCCACCAGGATCGCGGCGGCCGCCATCGTCATCAGCGGGGTCTTGGATTCGGCCGCGATATCGATCAGCGGCAGGCTGACCGGCGTCAGCGACGAGCCGATCAGCACGTCGACCTTTTCTTCCGACAGCAGCTTGCGGGCGTTCTGCGCCGCCTTGGTCGGATCGGATTCGTCGTCGAGCGCGAAGTAAGTGATCTTCTCGCCGCCGATTTCCTTGGGCAGCGCCGCCACCGTCTTGGACTGCGGCTGGCCGAGCGCGGCGCCGGGGCCGGACGCGCTCATGGTGATGCCGATCTTGATCTCGGCCGACGCGGCGCTGACGCCGGCCAGCATCGCCGCCATCGCGACGATCAGGGTCTTGCTGTGTTGCATGGACGTCCTCCTCCGTTTGTTATCGTTGGTACGCTTCTGACTTGAGCATGATCTTGTCCGAAAACCGGTCTCCACTTTTCGGGATCATGCTCTAGTAATCGTGGCCGCCGAGGCCGAGATAGCTTTCGACCAGCCGCGGGTCGGCGGCGATATCCGCGGGCGATCCTTGTTTGGTGATGGATCCCAGCTCCATCACGTAAGCATAGTCGGCGACTTCCAGCGCCGCACGGGCGTTCTGCTCGACCAGCAGGATCGAGACACCGCTCTTCCGCAAATCCGTCAGAATATGAAAGACGTCGCGCACGATCCGCGGCGCCAGCCCCAGGCTCGGCTCGTCGAGCATCAGCAGCGTCGGCCGCGCCATCAGCGCCCGGCCCATCGCCAGCATCTGGCGCTCGCCGCCGGACAGCGTGCCGGCGAGTTGCGTCCGCCGCTCTTTGAGCCGCGGCAGCCGCGTGTAGATCTCGTCCATTGACTGGCTGCGCTCGGCGCGGCTGCGGCGGAAGCCGCCGAGCAGCAGATTGTCCTCGACCGCCATGTCGGCGAACAGCTCGCGCCGCTCCGGCACCAGGCACAGCCCGGCCTTGACCCGCGACTCCAGCGCCACAGTGCTGATTTCGGCGCCGCGAAACACAAGCCGGCCGCGCGCCTTGAGCAGGCCCATCACGGCGTTGAGCAGCGTGGTCTTGCCGGCGCCGTTGGCGCCGATCACCGTCACCAGCGCCCCCGGCTCGACCTTGAGCGAAACGTCGTGCACCACCTCGGCGCGGCCATAGGCGACGCTGACGTTCTGCACCTCAAGCAGCGCCGTCACGACACGCCTCCGAGATAGGCTTCGAGAACCGCCGGATTTTCGCGGATCGCGGCCGGCGCGCCCTCGGCGATCTTTGTGCCGAAATCGAGCACGACGAGCCGGTCGGCGAGGCTCATGACGAAGTCCATGTCGTGCTCGACCAGCAGCACGCTCATGCCCTCGGCCCGCACCTCGCGCAGCAGCTTGGCGAGCGCCTTCTTCTCGCCGACGCGCAGGCCGGCGGCCGGCTCGTCGAGCAGCAGCAGCACCGGCTCGAGACAAAGCGCGCGCGCCACCTCGATCAGCCGCAACTGCCCGAGCGCCAGCGTGCCCGCGGGTTCGTCCGCGACCTCGGCGAGGCCGACCCGGGCGAGCGCGCGCCTTGCGCTGTCCAGCAGTTGCGCTTCCTCGGCACGGTCGAAGCGGAAGATCGCGCGCAGCACGCCGGCCTTCCCGCGCAGATGCGCGCCGAGCGCGACATTCTCGACCACGCTCATATCGGCGACGATCTCGACGTGCTGGAAGGTGCGCCCGAGCCCGAGCCGCGCGGCACGCTGCGGCGTCTGCGCGGCGAGCGGATGGCCCTCGAAGGCGATCTTGCCGGAGGTCAGCGGCAGCACGCCGGTGATCAGGTTGAAGGTGGTGCTCTTGCCGGCGCCGTTGGGACCGATCAGACCGATGATACGCCCGCTCTCGACCTCGAAGCCGACGTCGTTGACGGCGACCAGCCCGCCGAAGCTTTTGCGTGCCTGATCGGCCTGCAGCAGCGGCGTACCGGGCGGCGGCAGCGTTCGCGCCGGCAGTCGCTCGCTCTCGGCAGGCGGCGGTACGTTCGGCGGCGGTGGCGGGCCGAACAGGATCGGCCACAGCCCACCCGGCGCAGTCTGCAGCAGCAGCACCAGCACGGCGCCGAACGCGATAATTTCGAAGTTCCCGGTGTGGCCGAGCAACCAGGGCAGCAGATCCTGCAGCTGATCGCGCAGGAAGGTGATGCCGGCCGCGCCGAGGATCGCGCCATACACCCGGCCGGCGCCGCCAAGCACGGCCATCAGCAGATATTCGGTGCCGGCGGTGATGCCGAACGGCCCCGGCGACACCGAGCGCTGGAAATGCGCGTACAGCCAGCCGGCCAAACCCGCCAGCATCGCCGCATAGACGAATACCATCAGCTTGGCGCCGGCGGTGTTGACGCCGAACGCCTCGGCGGCTCGCGTCGACCGCCGCAGCGCCCTCACCGCGCGGCCGACCCGGCCGCCGAGCAGATTCTGCGTGGCGATCACCGCCAGCACCACCGCGATCCACACCACCACGAAATAATCGCGCGGCGCGATCAGCGCGTAGCTGCCGATCTTCAATGCCGGGATGCCCGGCAGGCCGTCATGGGCGCCGAGCCAATTCAGATTGCCGAACAGATAATAGAACGCGATGCCCCAGGCGATGGTGCCGAGCGGCAGATAGTGACCACTGAGCCGCACCGTAATGGCGCCGACCAGCAGCGCCGCGATCATCGTCACCAGCAACGCGGCCGGCAGCGTCAGCCACGGCGAGATGCCATAGTATACGGTCAGCACGCTGGTCGTATAAGCGCCGAAGCCGACGAACGCGGCCTGCCCGAACGACGTCATGCCGCCGACGCCGGTGAGCAGCACCAGCCCGATCGCGACGAGGCTGGAGATGCCGATGTAGTTGAACAGCGTGATCCAGTAGTCCGGCATCAGGCCGGTGAACGGCAAGATCAGCACCGCGGCGGCGATCGCCGCCGGAATCAGCTTGGGCGCAGCGAGCTTCATTCCGCTTCCTCGGCATGGGGCGCGACGATCGAGCGCCAGGCGAGCACCGGGATGATCAGCGTGAACACCAGCACTTCCTTGAAATTGCTGGCCCAGAACGAAAACAGCGCCTCGGCGAAGCCGACCGTCAGCGCCGCTAATACCGTCAGCGGATAGCTGACCAGCCCACCGAGGATGGCGGCGACGAAGGCTTTCAGCCCGATCAGGAAGCCGGAATCGTACGCCACCGTCATCAGCGGCCCGACCAAGGCGCCCGACACCGCACCGATCAGCGCCGCCAGCGCGAAGGCGATCTGCCCGGCCGCCGAAATCGGGATGCCGACCAGCCGTGCGCCGGTGCGGTTCGACGAGCAGGCCTTGAGCGCCTTGCCGAGCAGCGTGCGGCCAAAGAACAGCGCGAACAGCGCCAGCAGAACCGCCGTGACGACCAGCACGGCGACGCTCTGTCCGGTGATCAGCAGTTCGCCGAGCGAGAACGATTGCGACGACAGCGGCGTGGTGCCGGTGCCTTCCGGCCCGAAGAACAACAGCCCGAGCCCCATCAGCGAGAAGTGCACGCCGAACGAAGTCATCAGCAGCACCAGTACGGACGCATGGGCGATCGGCTCGAACGCGATGCGATACAGCATCGGCCCCATCGGGGTGATCAGCGCGATCGCCAGCAGGATGCTGCCGAGCTGCCCGATCTTCATCGGCGCCAGCGCGCGCGTCAGCAGCAGCAGCGCGATCGGCAGGGCCAGATCGAACAGCACGATGAAGGCGATCCGGCGCAGCGTCAGGTCGCGGAAATGGCGGATCAGTTCGGACGTTGCCGCCAGAACGCCGAGCGCCAGCAGCAGCCACGGCGTTGCCGGCGCCACGCCGTTCTCCAGCGCCGCGATGGTCAGCGCGGTGAACGCGACGAACTCGCCCTGCGGCACCAGGATGACGCGCGTGACCGCGAACACCAGCACCAGCGCGATGGCGACGAGCGCATAGACCGCACCATTGATGATGCCGTCCTGCAAAAGAAACAGGAATATCGTGGTGTCCACGCGTCCTCCCCCGATGCGATCCAGACACTTGGCGGTCCGGTTTCGCTGCGGCTGATAAAATTCACCAACCGATCGTTTAATTCAAGGGAAATGACGCACGGGCGTCGGGCGGCGCGCAAGCCGAGCCAGCCGCGCGATCCCCCGACGCACGGCTTCGAAAGGCTAACGCAGCTTCGTTCGACGAAACATCCCCTACGATGGGACCAAAGCGGCGCGCCGCATCCAGCGCAGCAGCACGATGGTGCCGACCAGCGACGTGGCCAGCACCGCCAGCGCGACCAGCAGGGCGAAGCGCCCCGATGAGGCCGCGGTCAGCGCGAAGTACAACGAGCCGAGCGCCGCGATGCCGGCCGCGCTGGAGATCTGCGTCGTCGTGCCGTACAGGCCCGAGCCCGAACCGGCGCTGGTCGCCTGCACGCTCGCCAGCACCGCGCCGGACAACGGCGCCATCACCAGCCCCTGCCCGTAACCGACCACGATCAGCACCAGTGCCAACAGTGCTGGCGACGGCGCTGCCACGGTGGCGACCGTCAGCGCCAGCGCCGCCAGGCCGGCGATCTGCAGCACGCAGCCTTCGATCAGCACCAGCGTGCCGCGATGCTTGGCACGCGCGCCGGAGTGCCGTGCCGCGATCACGAACGCCAGCGCCAGCGGCAGGAAGACCAGCCCGGCCGGCAGCGGCGGGATCTGCAGCGCCATCTGCATGTACAGGGTGATCACCAGATAGAACGACTGGTTGGCGAAGAAGAAAGAAAACACCGCGCCGAGCCCGCGCATGAACGCCGGATCGGCCAACAGCGCCAAATCGATCAGCGGCATGCCGCCGCGCGCGGCCAGCGCGCGCTCGTAGCGCAGGAACAGCGCCACGATCGCGCCGCCGGCCGCCATCAGCAGCCAGATCCAGAACGCCCAGCCGAGCTCCTGGCCGAACAGCAGCGGGCCGATGATGCCGAGCAGACCGACGAACAGAATGACCGCGCCGGGCAGATCGAGCCGCGTCCCCGGCCGCCGCGGCGCCTGCGGCACGATCAGCGCAGCCGCCACGATGATGATCAGCCCGACCGGGCCGTTGACGAAGAAGATCGCGCGCCAGCCGAAACCGCCGAGATTTAGCGTCACCAGCAGGCCGCCGATCGCAAAGCCCGCGGCACCGGCGAGGCCAAGCACGACGCCGTAGATCGCGAACGCCTTGGCACGCGCCGCATCGGGAAACAGCACATGCAGCGTCGCCAGCACCTGCGGCACCATCAGCGCCGCAGTGGTGCCCTGCGCCAGCCGCGCCAGGATCAGCTCGGTGCCGGACTGCGCCAGCCCGCACCATAGCGACGTCAGCGTAAAACCGGCGACGCCGGTGAGAAACACCGTCTTGGTGCCGTAGATGTCGCCGAACCGACCGCCGGTGACGATCAGCGTCGCGTAGCCGATCAGGTAGATCGCGATCACCGCGCCGAGTTGCGAAGATGAAGCATGGAGTTCGGCCGCGATGGTCGGCAGCGCGACGTTGACGATGAAGGAGTCGACCCCGAACATGAACTGCGCCGCGACCACGATCGCCAGCACATGCCAGCGGCGGGACGAGGCGGTGGCGGCAGTGGACGACGAATGCATGGCGACGATCCCGGGCAATGGAGCTGCGCGCAAAGCGTCGCAGCCGGTCGTCGTCGGGTCGATTACCCGACAGGTAAGTGAAATCAGTCGTGGTCGCCGTGGCCCGCAAGACGATCGGGTTAACGGCACCTAATTACTTAAAACCAACAGTGCGTCCGCGACCCGCGGACACCGCTATCAATCGAAACGAAGCGAGTGTGAAGAGCGCCGCGCCAGCCGTCAATGGACGGTGCATTGCACAACGTGCGGTGCTGGACCGAGCTACGTGCCCTCTCCTCCGTCATTGCGAGCGAAGCGAAGCAATCCAGAGCGCAGTGCACGGACTTGGATTGCTTCGTCGCTTCGCTCCTCGCAATGACGGGGAGAGGCGTTACTCAACAAAAGGCCCCGGCGAACCGGGGCCTTCGACGTCATCATGACGTGGCAGCTTATCCCCACGGACCGCGCGACGAGCCGCCGCTCCACGGGCCGCGGGGGGCGCCGCTGCCGCGCGGCTGGCCG
>NZ_LJIC01000165.1 GCF_001295845.1 Rhodopseudomonas sp. AAP120
TCCCCTGGCGGTGGTTATGGATTCCGGGCTCGCGCTGCGCGCGCCCCGGAATGACGCCGTTACTTGTGTTGGCGCCAATCGATCCTCACGCCGCCTCGATGAACCGATGCCGCTCGTACAGGAATTCCAGCACGCGCTGGCGGCACTTGAGATACGTCGCGTTGGTCGCCAGTTCGAGCCGCTTGCGCGGATGCGGCAGCGGGACGTCGAGGACTTCGCCGATCCGTGCCGACGGGCCGTTGGTCATCATCACGATGCGGTCGCTGAGCAGCACGGCCTCGTCGACGTCGTGGGTGATCATCAGGATGGTGTTGCCCAGCTTCTGATGCAGCGCCATCACCGAGTCCTGCAGATGCGCACGGGTCAGCGCGTCGAGCGCGCCGAACGGCTCGTCGAGCAGCAGCACCTTCGGCTCCATCGCCAGCGCGCGGGCGATGCCGACGCGCTGCTTCATGCCGCCGGAGATTTCCGACGGCCGCTTGTCCTTGGCGTGGCCCATCTGCACCAGATTGAGATTGTGCAGCGTCCAGTCGTGGCGCTCGGCGCGAGACTTAGTTTTGGCGAACACCTTGTCGACGCCGAGCCGGACGTTCTGGTACACGGTCAGCCACGGCAGCAGGCTGTGGTTCTGGAACACGACGGCGCGGTCCGGCCCCGGCGAGTTGACCTCGCGGTTCTCCAGCAGCACGCCGCCAGTGGTGGCATCGGTCAGCCCGGCGACGATGTTGAGCAGCGTGGACTTGCCGCAGCCGGAATGGCCGATGATCGAGACATATTCGCCCTTGGCGATGTCGAGGCAGACGTCCTTCAGCACCTCGGTCGTCGCGGCGCCGCGGGTGAAGGTCTTGTCGATGTGATCGAGCTTGAGATAAGCGGTCATATTCATGCTCCTCAACCGGCCGAGGTGCCGTGGGTGACGATGCGGCCGAGCCCCGCGATCATGCGGTCGAGCACGAAGCCGATGATGCCGACATAGAACAGCGCCAGAATGATTTCGCTGATATGCGAGGAATTCCAGGCGTCCCAGATGAAGAAGCCGATGCCGACGCCGCCGATCAGCATCTCGGCCGCGATGATCGCCAGCCACGACAGGCCGATGCCGATGCGCAGGCCGGTGAAGATGTAGGGCGCCGCCGAGGGCAGCATCACCTTGGTGAAGAACTCCAGCGGATTGAGCTGCACCACCGCGGCGACGTTGCGATAATCCTGCGGAATGTTGCGGATGCCGACCGCGGTGTTGATGATGATCGGCCAGATCGAGGTAATGAAGATCACGAAGATCGCCGAGGGCTGGCCGTCACGGAAGGCGGCGAGCGACAGCGGCAGCCAGGCCAGCGGCGGGATGGTACGCAGCACCTGGAAGATCGGATCGAGTCCGCGCATCGCCCACACCGACTGACCGACCAGCGTGCCGAGCGCGATGCCGGCGACAGCGGCGAGCGAATAGCCGAACGCGACGCGCTGCAGCGACGCGCTGAGATGCCAGAATAGACCCTTGTCGATGCCGCCACGATCGTAGAACGGATCGAAGATCAACTCCTTGGTATCGGCATAGACCTTGGACGGCGGCGGCAGCGCCGAGCCGGTGCGCCGGCACAAGAGCTCCCAGATCACCATGAACAGCGTGAACACGATCAGCGGCGGGATCACCCGGGCGGCGATCTCGCGCGCATTCTTGATGTACTTGTCCGCACGCGGCTGGCGCTTGGGCCGCATCGTCACCACGGCGGACGACGGCGGCGTGAGCGCGGTGACGGTCTCGGTCTCGGATTTCAGGGCGGTCATCGACATCGGGGTGACACTCCGTCGTCTGAAGGGGAGGGCCGCGCGGCAGGCGCGGCCCAGCGATGCTTGGTGATCGTCAGGCTTCGATGCGCTTGATCGTCAGCGACTTCAGGTACGCGGCCGGATCTTCCGGATCGAACACCTTGCCGTCGAAGAACGTCTCCTTGCCGCGCGAGGTCGAGGTCGGGATCTCGCTGGCGGCGACGCCGAGCGTCTTGGCGGCGTCCTTCCACAGATCCTCGCGGTTGACCTTGGCGATCAGCGCTTTGCTGTCGAAGCCGGGCTCGTATTTGCCCCAACGAATGTCCTCGGTCATGAACCACAGATCGTGGCTCTGGAACGGGTAGGAGGCATGGTCGGCCCAGAACCGCATCTGCTGCGGCGAGTTCTCGACGACGCGGCCGGTGCCGTAGTCGAAGCGGCCCTTCATGCGGTCGATCACGTCCTCGGCCGGCACGTTGATCCACTGCCGCTTGGCGCAGATCTTCGCGGTCTCTTCGCGATTAGCAGGGTCTTCGCACCACTGCTGCGCTTCCATCACCGCCATCAGCAGCGCCTTCGCGGCCTTCGGGTACTTGTCGACCCAGGCGGCGCGCATGCCGAAGGATTTCTCCGGATGCTTGTCCCACAATTCGCCGGTGGTCAGCGCGGTGTAGCCGATGTTCTGATGGATCAGCTGCAGATTCCACGGCTCGCAGACGCAGAAGCAGTCCATCGTGCCGACCTTCATGTTGGCGACCATCTGGGCCGGCGGCACCACGATGGTTTCGATGTCCTTGTCGGGATCGATGCCGCCGGCGGCGAGCCAATAGCGGATCCACAGATCATGCGTGCCGCCCGGGAAGGTCATCGCCGCCTTCACCGACTTGCCGGAGGCCTTCTTCTTCTCTAGCGCCACTTTGAACGGCGCGGTGTCGAGGCCGACCTTGATGTCCGCGTATTCCTTGCCGACCGAGATACACTGGCCGTTGAGATTGAGCCGCGCCAGGATGTACATCGGCGTCGGCACGTTGTTCTGCGTCACCTTGCCGGACGAGATCAAATAGGGCATCGGCGTCAAGATGTGGGCGCCGTCGATGCCGTTGCCTTCAGAGCCGAGCACGAGGTTGTCGCGCGTGGTGCCCCACGAGGCCTGTTTCTCGACGCTGACGTCGGGCATGCCGTATTTGGCGAAGATGCCCTTCTCCTTGGCGACGAACAGCGGCGAGGCGTCGGTCAGCGCGATGAAGCCGAGCTTGGCGCCCTTCACTTCGGGCCCGGACTCCTGCGCGAAAGCGCCGCCGGGGAAGCCGAGCTTCGCTGCGGCGAGCAGTGCGGCTGCGCTACCGCCGGCCTTCAGAAGCTGGCGGCGGCTCACTTTGCGTCCGAGGCCGTCCTTGCTGATCGTCATCGTTGCCATGTCCCTTTAGGGGTCGCGCGACCCTGTTGCCCACTGCTGATCCGTTGTTCTGCGTCCGACCGACCGACGAAAAAAAACGCTGCGTCCTGGCCTCTGCTTGCGCGGGCCAGGACAGCAGCGTTGCTGTCGCGAGTTGATCGATGGACGCCGGGCACCCACCGGTGACCCGATCTAAGAGTAGCGAAAACCGTGCCAGTCGCCTGCAGGAGAGGATTAGCGCGTCTTTCCAAAGAATTAGATTGCGTCGCCCCGAAATTGAGCAGCAGCCAACGCTGCGCATTCGCGCAGCAACGATGAGCAGGATGGCGAGGAAATGTGCAGCGCAGCAGAGGCGGGAGGCGCCGCGAGCACGGCCTGCTCCTTCTCCCCGCGTGCGGGGAGAAGGCTGGGATGAGGGGGCGTCGCCGAAGGGCCGGGCGCTTCAACTAATCATCACAGCAAAACGCAGGCGAGAGACTCGGCCGGGCGGAGGCGCCCCCTCACCCGGCCCGGCCTCGCTGCGCTCCGCCGGGCCGACCTCTCCCCGCACGCGGGGAGAGGTGACTTTGCGTCAGCGCCTGATCGTCAGCGCCGACAAATATCCGGCGATGTCGTCCGGATCGAAAGTCGTGCCGGTGCATTCGCCGATGCCGTCGGCGGGGGCGAGGGGCAGGATCGGGGTGGCGCCGATTGCGGCGTCGTAGAGGTCGGGGCGGAAGACGGCTTTGGCGGCGGCGAGCAGCTCCGCCGACAGCGGCGCCTGGCCCCAGCGCACCATCTGGGCGTAGTTCCAGGCGCCTTGCACCGGGTCGGGCCGCGCCGCCGCCTCGCGGCCGACCAAGAGATAGCGGCCGGTCTCGCGATAGGCGCCGTCCGGCGACACTTTCAGCCGACCGTCGAGCGTGCGGCGGATCAGCTCCGGCGTTACTTCTATGCGGCCCGGCGCGGTGAGGATCGCGCAGACCTCGTCGCGGTTGCCGTGATACTCGATGAACTGCGCGGCGCGGTCGTGCGCCCGGATCAGCCGCAGCAGGACGTCGGGATGGCCCTCGGCCCAGGAGGCGCGCACCGCCAGCATCTTCTCGGCGGCGCGCTGAAACAGCTCGCAGGTGAAGTGCAGGATGTGGCCGATGCCGAGATCGATCGCCACCGAATTCCACGGTGCGCCGACGCAGAAACCGTCGAGATGTTTGTTGGCGAGGCTCTCGACCATGTAGGGCGGCGGCAGCACCACCAGCCGCACGTCCTCGTCGGGATCGACGCCGCCGGCGCCCATCCAGAACCGCAGGTCGTAATTGTGACTGGAGAACGGGAAGGTCATGCCGAAGATCAGCGGCTCCAGCCCGAGCTGCCTGCGCTCGGCGACGACGCGCGCCAGCGCCCGTGCCGACACGACAGGATCGGCGATGTCGCCGTCGACATTGGCGGCGATCGCGGCGTAGAGGTCCGGCGACACCGTGATGGCATTGCCGTTGACGCCGAGGCCGAAGCCGGAAATCACCGGCACGCGGATGTGGCCGATGCCGAGGCTGGACGCGACCGCCATCGGCGCGAGCAGATGCGCAGCGTCGAACAGGCCGATGTTGAACTTGTCGCGGACATTGGCCCAGGAAATCTCGCGCACCAGCTCGACGTCGAGGTCCTCCTGGGCGCAGAAGCCTTTGTCGACCGCGACGATCAGCGCGGCGGCGTCGACCAGCGGGATGAATCCGATGCGCAGGCGCTCGCTCATTTCAGCATCTCCGACGCGGTGACCACCGACTGGGCGATCTCGGCGATTTTCTTTTTCTCGTTCATCGCGGCGGTGCGCAGCAGCACATAGGCCTGCTCTTCGCTCAGCCCCTTGGCCTTCATCAGAATGCCCTTGGCGCGGTCGATCACCTTGCGGTCTTCCAGCGCCGAACGGGCGCGGTGCAGCTCGGTCTCGAGATTCGCGAAGGCGTTGAAGCGCGAGATGCACAGATCGAGGATGTGCTTCATCCGCTCCTTCTTCAGCCCATCGACGATATAGGCGGAGACGCCGGCGTCGACCGAGGCCTGGATCGAGGCGGTGTCGCTCTGATCGACGAACATCGCGATCGGCCGCTTCACGATCCTGGAGACCTGGAACATCTGCTCGAGCATGTCGCGGCTGGGGTTCTCGAGGTCGATCAGGATGACGTCAGGGTCGATCTCGTAGATCCGCGCCAACAGATTGGTGGTCGCCGCCAGATAGGTGATCTGTGACATGCCGGCTTCGCGCAGCCCCTCGGTGAGGATGCCGGCGCGCACCGGGTTCTCGTCGACGATCACGATTTTCAGCAGCGGGTCCATCGGCAGCCGGGTCGTCATTGCGAGGAGCGAAGCGACGAAGCAATCCAGCCCGGTGCGCGGCGGTGGATTGCTTCGCTTCGCTCGCAATGACGAAACGAGAGGCTGTCCACCATCCACGGCCTGGATCGCCCCCCGACAAACCACAGTCCGGCGCCGGTTTGAAGAGGCTTCGCTGCCCTGCACACGTCGGAACTGCCGATATTGACGGCGCCCGCCCGATCGGGTGGTGTGCGGGCCGACCGCTTCCTCAATCCAGATTCCGGGACGAACGCTCATGTCTTTCGTGATGGCCATCGATCAGGGCACCACCTCGTCGCGCGCGATCCTGTTCCGCGACGACATCTCGATCGCGGCCTCGGCGCAGCAGGAATTCCCGCAACACTTCCCGGCCTCCGGTTGGGTCGAGCACGAGCCCGACGACATCTGGGCCTCGACGCTGGCAACCTGCCGCGCCGCGATGGAGAAGGCCGGCGCCTCCGCCGCCGACATCGCCGCGATCGGCATCACCAATCAGCGCGAGACCGTGGTGGTGTGGGATCGCATCTCCGGCAAGGCGATCCACCGCGCCATCGTCTGGCAGGACCGCCGCACCGCCGAGTTCTGCACCAAGTTGAAAACCGACGGCCACGAGCCGATGATCACCGAGAAGACCGGCCTGATCGTCGATCCGTATTTCTCCGGCACCAAGGTCGCCTGGCTGCTCGACAACGTCCCCGGCGCCCGCGCCCGGGCCGAGCGCGGCGAGCTGCGCTTCGGCACCATCGACTGCTATCTGTTGTGGCGGCTGACCGGCGGCCGCGTCCACGCCACCGACGCCACCAACGCCTCGCGCACGCTGCTGTTCAACATCCACACCGGCGAGTGGGACGACGATTTGTTGAAGCTGCTTGGCGTGCCGCGTTCGATGCTGCCGCAGGTGAAGGATTCCTCGGCGCATTTCGGCGACAGCGACTACGAGCTGTTCGGCGCCCCGATCGCGATCCGCGGCATCGCCGGCGATCAGCAGGCCGCGACCATCGGCCAGGCCTGCTTCACCCCCGGCATGATCAAGTCGACCTACGGCACCGGCTGCTTCGCGCTGCTCAACACCGGCGCGACGCCGGTGCGCTCGCACAACAAGCTGCTGACCACGATCGCCTATCAGCTCGGCGGCAAGCGCACCTACGCGCTGGAAGGCTCGATCTTCGTCGCCGGCAGCGCTGTGCAGTGGCTGCGCGACGGCCTCGGCATCATCAAGCATGCCAGCGAAACCGGCCCGCTCGCCGATAAGTCCGATCCGATGCAGAGCGTGTATCTGGTGCCGGCCTTTGTCGGCATGGGTGCGCCGTACTGGAATCCGCGGGTGCGCGGAGCGCTGTTCGGCATGACGCGCAACACCGGCCCGGCCGAACTGGCGCACGCCGCGCTGGAGAGCGTCTGCTACCAGACCTACGACCTGTGGGCCGCGATGCGCGACGACTGGTCCGGCGCCGACGCCGCGCCGCCGGTGCTCCGCGTCGACGGCGGCATGGCCGCCTCCGACTGGACGATGCAGCGCCTCGCCGACCTCCTCAACGCCCCGGTCGACCGCCCGGTCATCCAGGAAACCACCGCGCTGGGCGCCGCATATCTGGCCGGCCTCAGCGCCGGCGTCTTCCCCGAACCCGCCAAATTCGCCGACAACTGGCGCCTCGACCACCGCTTCCGCCCGGCGATGAGCCAGGCGACACGCGAGCGCAAACTGGCCGGCTGGGGCAGGGCGGTGAAGGGCCTGCTCGCGAGCGACGAGGGCGAGTAAGCCGACGTGTAGCTCGACGAGCCCGCCCCTCCGCAGCGCGCCCCCTCTCCCGCCTGCGGGCGAGGGCTGGGGTGAGGGCACCCCAGGCAGTGAGCTCGCGACGCGCGGAGCGGAGTG
>NZ_LJIC01000166.1 GCF_001295845.1 Rhodopseudomonas sp. AAP120
GGGGTGAGGGGGCGTCACCACGAGGCCGAGACTCGGTGAGACGCCCCCTCACCCGCCCGGCTTCGCTTCGCTACGCCGGTCACCTCTCCCCGCGCGCGGGGAGAGGTGACGGCGCCGCGCAATCAAGCCGCCGCGTCGGCGGCCATCGACGCCTTGACGATCTTGTCGGGGTTCTGCACGGGCTCGCCGCGCTTGATCTTGTCGACGTTCTCCATGCCTTCGATCACCTTGCCCCACACCGTGTACTGGTTGTCGAGGAAGCGGGCGTCGTCGAAGCAGATGAAGAACTGGCTGTCGCCGGAATCCGGATTGGCGGCGCGCGCCATCGAGGCGGTGCCGCGGACGTGCGGCTCCTTGTTGAACTCGGCCTTCAGCTTCTTGCCCGAGCCGCCGGTGCCGGTGCCCTGCGGGCAGCCGGTCTGCGCCATGAAGCCCTCGATCACGCGGTGGAACACGATGCCGTCGTAGAAGCCTTCACGCACCAGTTCCTTGATGCGGGCGACGTGGTTCGGAGCGAGATCCGGGCGCATCTCGATCTTGACCGGGCCCTGGGTGGTTTCGAGGATCAGGATGTTGTCGTTGTCAGCCATGGTCTCTTCTCATCTGGTTTGAGGACTGTCCTGCGATCGAAGAACCGCAGCGTGAAGGCGCCGTCGTCAAGCGACGGCGTGGCCGATGCCGCCTTGCGACGACAAAAGCATGAACGGAGCACTCTGTTTCTATCACGTCGATCGGCGCCGCCGCGCCGGCCGGCGCGGCACGTCGCGGCCGATTACTTGATGTCCGAGGCGACCTGCACCTTGACCATCTTGTCCGGGTCGGAGACCGAACCGCCGGGTGAGCCGGCCGAGGCCTTCTTCAGCTTGTCGACCACGTCCATGCCGGACACCACCTGCCCGATCACGGTGTACTGGCCATTGAGGCTCGGGCCGTCGTCGAACATGATGAAGAACTGCGAGTTGGCGCTGTCGACGCTGTCGCCGCGACGCGCCATGCCGACCACGCCGCGCTTGAACGGCACCTGCGAGAATTCCTGCTTCAGGTTCGGATATTTCGACCCGCCGGTGCCGTTGAACTTCTCGCCGTCGCCGGTCTGCGCCATGAAGCCGGCCATCACGCGGTGGAACGGCACGTTGTTGTAGAAGCCCTCGCGCGCCAGCTGCTTGATCCGCTCGGCGTGCTGCGGCGCGATGTCGGGACGGAGCTGGATGACGATGCGGCCCTTGGTGCTGTCGATGACGATCGCATTGGCCTTGTCGAGATTTGCCGGCAGCGGCTGCGCCAGCGCCGGCACGGCGAACAGCAGCGCGGCGAAAAGGCCCATCAAACGGATCATGGAAACTCCGATCGGAAATGAAGCCGGTTAACCGGCGACTTTGGATTTCAGGGCGACCGCGACCTCCGGCGGCACGAAGGCCGAGACGTCGCCGCCCATCGCAGCGATCTGCCGCACCAGTGTGGCGGTGATCGGGCGGACGCCGACCGAGGCCGGCACGAACACGGTATGGATGGTGGGCGCCATGGTCTCGTTCATGCCGGCGATCTGCATCTCGTAGTCGAGATCGGTGCCGTCGCGCAGGCCGCGGATCATGATCGTCGCGCCGACCTGCTGGGCCGAGGTCACGGTCAGGTTGTCGTAGGTGGTACAATCGAACTCACAACCCGCCCCGCGCGCGACCGGCTCGAACACCTGGCGCACCATTGCGAGTCGTTCGTCGGTCGTGAACAGCGGCTTCTTGCCCGGGTGAATACCGATCGCAACCACAAGTTTGCCACATAACGCGACCGCGTGGCGGACGACGTCGAGATGGCCATTGGTGACGGGATCGAAGGAGCCGGGATACAGCGCGATACGGGACATACTTCCGTCTAGCGCGCCCGCAAGACGCCCGCAAGCCGGCGTGGTTCCGGCCTCCAGCCGGCTTTTATTTCGCTCCGCGAACCGAACCGAAAGCCGCGCTCGCGCGTCTATTGCAGGACGAATGGGGCGCTGAAAACGTTACGGTTTTTGCCGCAATGTTTCGCCGAACCTTGGCCGGAGAAACAATTTGGCGGCGCAATGAAACGCGATTGCGCGTCGACGAAGACGTTCTGAAACCGGCTTTGGCTAAACCATTCGCATCGGGAAGCGACAAAACGATCCGGGTTGAACGGCAAACAAGCCGATCCCGGCTGGAACACAGGGGACCGCTATGATCAAGGCTCTGTCAGCCATCGCCATCGCAGCGTTCGTGGCCGCCGCCCTCACCATTCTGCCGGGCTTCGCGCCGCGCGTCGAAGCCAGCGTGCCGGTCGCGCTCGCCAAAGGCGATCGACTGGACATCCGCCCGGTCGGCACCAGCTGTTCCGAGCAGGCCTGGCCCAACTTCGAACCGTCGTGCTTGCGCAATGCCGACCGCCGCCACGCCCCGATCCAGCAGGCGCGCCTGGTGACTGCGGAACGCCCTTGAGGGTTGCGCGTTAGTGCTCTGAAATCTCCAAGCGCTTTCCCTCCAGGAGCGCTCTCTGAAGGCCCCCGGAGTGCCCGCCGGGGGCCTTTCGATTCGGCCGCAGGCCGGCGGGATCAACCGCCGTTGCTGGTCTCCGCTTCCTCGGCTTCCGGAATATGTTCGACCGACACGACCTTCTCGTCGTCCGCAGTGTCGAACACGATCACACCCTGGGTCGAGCGGCCGGCGACGCGGATGCCTTCGACCGGGCAGCGGATCAGCTGGCCGGCGTCGGTGACCAGCATGATCTGATCGCTGTCTTCCACCGGGAACGACGCCACCAATTTGCCGTTGCGGCCGTTCACCGACATCGCGCCGATGCCCTTGCCGCCGCGGCCCGTGGTTCGATACTCGAACGAGGAGGTGCGCTTGCCGTAGCCGTTCTCCGAGATCGTCAGCACGAACTGCTCCGAAGCAGACATCTCGGCATAGCGCTCGACGCTGAGCGATGTCACCGCCTCGGCTTCCTCGGCTTCGACCTCGGGCGTCTCGACCACATCGGCTTCCTCGCCGGTCGCGGCACGGCGGCTGGCTCCGGATTGCTTCAGATAGGTGGTGCGCTCGGCCGGCGTCGCCTCGAAGTGCCGCAGGATGCTGAGCGAGATCACCTTGTCGCCGTTTGCCAACGCGATGCCGCGCACGCCCATGGACGTACGCCCGCTGAACACGCGGACATCCGGCACCGGGAAGCGAATGCACTGACCGCCGGCGGCGGTGAGCAGCACGTCGTCGCGTTCGGTGCAGATCTGGACGTCGACGATCGCTTCGCCGTCGTCGAGCTTCATGGCGATGATGCCGGAGCGGCGGACATCGACGAAGTCGGACAGCTTGTTGCGGCGAACGTTGCCGCCGGTGGTGGCGAACATCACGTCGAGTTCGCTCCACGAGGCTTCGTCCTCGGGCAGCGGCATGATCGTGGTGATGCGCTCGCCCTGCTCCAGCGGCAGGATGTTGATCAGCGCCTTGCCGCGGCCATTGGGCGGCGCGATCGGCAGGCGCCAGACCTTCTCCTTGTAGACCTGGCCGCGCGACGAGAAAAACAGCACCGGCGTGTGCGTCGAGGCGACGAACAGCCGCGAGACGAAATCCTCCTCGCGCGTCGCCATGCCGGAGCGACCCTTACCGCCGCGGCGCTGCGCCCGGTAGGTCGACAGCGGCACGCGCTTGACGTAGCCGGCGTGCGACACCGTCACCACCATGTCCTCGCGCTGGATCAGGTCTTCGTCTTCGACCTCGCCTTCCTGCTCGATGATCATGGTCTTACGCGGTGTCGCGAACTCCGCCTTCACGGCGCCGAGTTCGTCCTTGACGATGCTCTGCACCCGCGCGCGCGAGCGCAGGATGTCGAGATAATCGGCGATCTCGAGCGCAAGCTTGTCGAGCTCGTCGGAAATCTCTTCGCGGCCCAGAGCTGTCAGGCGCTGCAGCCGAAGATCCAGGATCGCTTTGGCCTGCTCGAACGACAGCCGCGCGGTGCCGTCCTCATTGAGCTTGTGCCGCGGATCGTCGATCAGCGTGATCATCGCCGCGACATCGGCCGCCGGCCAATCACGCGACATCAGGGTTTCGCGCGCCGTGTTCGGATCGGGTGAATTGCGGATCACCCTGATGATCTCGTCGATATTCGCCACCGCAATCGCGAGACCGACGAGAATGTGGGCGCGGTCGCGCGCCTTGTTGAGCAGGAACTTGGTGCGCCGCGTGACGACCTGCTCGCGGAACGCGACGAAGACCTGCAGCAGGTCTTTCAGATTCATCAGCTGCGGTCGGCCGCCGTCGAGCGCAACCATGTTGGCGCCGAAATTGGTCTGCAGCGGCGTGAACTTGTAGAGCTGGTTCAGTACCACTTCGGGCACCGCGTCGCGGCGCAGCTCGATCACCACGCGAAAACCGTCGCGATCGGACTCGTCGCGCAGATCGGAAATGCCCTCGATCTTCTTCTCGCGCACCAGTTCGGCGATGCGCTCGACCATCGTGGCCTTGTTGACCTGATACGGGATCTCCGAAACGATGATCGCCTCGCGGTCCTTGCGGACGGTTTCGATTTCGACCTTGCCGCGCATCACGATCGAGCCGCGGCCCGTGTTGTAAGCCGAGCGAATGCCGGCGCGGCCAAGGATGATGCCGCCAGTCGGGAAGTCCGGGCCTGGCACGATGGCGTTGAGATCCTCGATCGACAGCGCCGGATCGTCGATCAGCGCGACGCAGGCGTCGATGACTTCGCCGAGATTGTGCGGCGGGATGTTGGTCGCCATGCCGACCGCGATGCCGCCGGCGCCGTTGACCAACAGGTTCGGAAACTTCGCCGGAAGCACCTGCGGCTCGCGCTCGGAGCCGTCGTAGTTCGGCTGAAAATCGACCGTGTCCTTGTCGATGTCGTCGAGCAGCGACTGTGCGATCTTGGTCAGACGGGATTCGGTGTAGCGCATCGCCGCCGGCATATCGCCGTCGACCGAGCCGAAATTGCCCTGACCGTCGATCAGCGGCACGCGCATCGAGAAGTCCTGCGCCATGCGGACCAGCGCGTCGTAGACCGACTGGTCGCCGTGCGGGTGATACTTACCGATGACGTCGCCGACCGTACGCGCCGACTTGCGATACGGCTTGTTCCATTCGAAGCCGTTCTCGTACATGCCGTAGAGAATACGCCGGTGCACCGGCTTCAACCCGTCGCGGGCATCCGGCAGCGCACGCGCCACGATCACGCTCATCGCGTAATCGAGGTAGCTCCGCTTCATCTCGTCGAGAATGGAAACGGGGCGGATATCCGAGGGCGCCAACGGCTCCCCGGGCTTATCGTCGTCTTTGTCGGACAAGGGTGAGTTCCGGTCAGAATCTGATGCGAATCATATACCGCATCGGGCCTTGGCAGGCCACCCTCACCGGCTCAGTTTGGCAGGTTTTTACGCCCGTTTTTCCAATGACTTAGCGGCCATTCGGAAGACGTCGTCGAGGAGCGCTGCGGGGCACCGGGCCGCGCCTCGTCGAAGCGGCTCAGTCTTCGCGCGGGACCGCCTGAAAGCGCTCGATGATGGCGTCGCGCTTGGTCTCGTCGGCGCGCACCGTCATGGCGTAGCGGCCGTCCTGCAGCTCCTTGGCCAGCACCTCGGCGTTGCGATGCAGCCAGCTGACGCCGGCGCCGTCGGCGGCATCGATGGTCAAATCGAGCACTGTGCGGGTCGCGGCAAGGCGCTGCTCGATCGCGAGCAGCAGATCGTCTACGCCCTCGCCGCTCACGGCGGAGACCAGAAACACCGGACGGTCTGGATCGCGGCGAGCCGCGATATTGGCCAGTTCTTCGCGCTGCTCGGGCTCGAAGCGATCGATCTTGTTCCAGACTTCGAGAATGCGGCCGCCGCTGGAATCAACGCCGAGTTGGCGCAATACGGTGTCGACGTCGCGTTCCTGGGCTTCGGCGTCTTCGTGGCTGATATCGCGGACGTGCAGGATCAAATCGGCTTCGAGAACCTCCTCAAGCGTTGCGCGGAAGGCCGCGACGAGCTGGGTCGGCAGGTTGGAAATGAACCCCACGGTGTCCGACAACATGGCTTTTCCACCATGTGGCAAACTCAAGGCACGCAGCGTCGGGTCGAGCGTGGCGAACAGCATGTCGGCCGCCTGCACCTCGGCGCGGGTCAGGCGGTTGAACAGCGTCGACTTGCCGGCATTGGTGTACCCCACAAGCGCGACGACGCGGTACGGTACCCGCTGCCGGCCGGCGCGGTGCAGCCGGCGGGTCGCTTGCACCTTCTTCAGCTCGTTCTCCAGCCTAGTGATGCGTTCGCCGATCAGCCGGCGATCGGCCTCGATCTGGGTTTCGCCGGGGCCGCCCATGAAGCCGAAGCCGCCGCGCTGGCGTTCGAGATGGGTCCAGGATCGCACCAGCCGCGAGCGCTGATAGTTGAGATGCGCGAGCTCGACCTGCAGCGAGCCTTCCTTGGTCTTGGCGCGGCGGCCGAAGATTTCCAGAATGAGCCCGGTGCGATCCAGCACCTTGGTGTTCCAGGCCTTCTCGAGATTGCGCTGCTGGATCGGCGACAGCGCACAGTCCATCACCACCAGGTCGGCGTGATGCGCCGCGATGACGCCGACGATTTCCTCCACCTTGCCCTTGCCCAGATAGGTCGCGGGCCGGATCTGGCTGATCGGCGTCAGCACCGCCTCGGCGATCTCCAGATCGATGGCGCGCGCCAGCCCCGCCGCCTCGTCGAGGCGGGCGTCGTTGTCACGCACGGCTTGATGGTCGGACGCGTCGGGATCGCCCTTGCGCACGCGCAGATACGGCCCGACGACAATCACGCGTCCGGTCTGGCCGTCGGCTGCTTGCGGGCGATCGGCGTCCGCGCCGAAACTACGGGGTTCCAATCAGAACCCTCTCAAGCTGGAGAATCCTCGCCGCCCTCGAACAGCTGGATCGGTGCGCCCGGCATGATCGTCGAAATCGCATGCTTGTACACGAGCTGGGAGTGTCCATCGCGCCGCAACAACAGGCAAAAATTATCGAACCACGTGACAATTCCTTGCAACTTGACCCCGTTCACCAAAAAGATCGTGAGAGGAGTTTTTGTTTTTCGAACGTGGTTCAGGAAGGTGTCTTGTAGATTTTGAGCGCGGTCTGCCGCCATTTTTATTCCCGCAATTGGAATGGGTCTTTTCTTGCCGCAGCGTGTCTCTCTTCAGAAACGTGTCTCTTCGGAAACTGCGTCTCACCGGAGCTTCGCAACGGTTGCCAGCCTCCCTGAGATCCCCCTCTGAAAGCCGACAGCGGATTAGAGAGTACGCTTGCTTGTTAGGCAAGCAGCTAAATCGGACGTCGCGCCTTCCGTCACACGAAAAAATCAGGAAAACGTCGTGAAGCGGTGAAACTGCTCCCGCAGCCGCAGCGCCACCGGTCCGGGTTTGCCGCTTCCGATGGCATGCCCGTCGATCGCAACCACCGGCATCACGATCATGCTCGCCGCGGTGACAAACGCTTCCGCCGCGCCGGCGGCCTCCTGCGGCGTGAACGGGCGCTCCTCCAAGCGGATCTGCAACGCTTCGAGCGCCTCCTTCAGGACGCTCCGGGTTATCCCTGACAGGATGCCCGACTTGTCCGGACGCGTGACGACGCGTCCCTCCTCCGTCACGATCCAGGCGTTGCTGGATGAGCCCTCCGTGACAAAGCCGTCACTATCCACATACCAGGCCTCGTAAGCCCCCGCCTCCCGCGCCGCCTGCTTGGCCAGCACGTTCGGCAGCAGCGCGGTGCTCTTGATATCGACGCGCGGCCAGCGGTTTTCCGGCACGGTGATCACCTTGATGCCACGCGCGGCATTGGCGGCGCCCTTGGCCGGATCAATGCTGCGTGCGGTCACGACGACACTGGGCTTCACGCCGGCCGCCGGGAAGCCGTGGTCGCGCCGCGCGACGCCGCGGCTGATCTGCAGATACACGATGCCGAACCGTACGCGATTGCGTCGCACGACCTCGTGCATCACGACGGACAGCGCCGCCAACGGCATCGGCTCGGCGATGCGCAGTTCGCCGAGCGAGCGCTGCAGCCGCGCCAGATGCCGCGGCATGTCGACGAGCTTGCCGCCGCGCACTTCGCAGACTTCGTAGACGCCGTCGGCGAACTGATAGCCGCGGTCCTCGATATTCACGCTGGCGTCGCGCATGTCCTGATAGCGGCCGTTCACATAGGCGATACGCGACATCGGTTGGATCCAATGATGTTTGTTGTTGAAACGACGATCAGCCGACGCCGAGCGCCTTGAGCTTGCGGTGCAGCGCCGAGCGCTCCATGCCGACGAACTCGGCGGTGCGCGAGATGTTGCCGGAGAACCGGCTGATCTGCGCGATCAGATAGTCGCGCTCGAAGACTTCGCGGGCTTCGCGCAGCGGCAGCCCCATGATGTGCTCGCCATTGTTGCCGGTCGGCATCGTCGGCACCATCGAGCCGACGTCCTGCGGCAGCATGTCGGCGGTGATCACCGCGTCTGGGCCGCCGCCGGCCAGGATCATGACGCGCTCGACGTTGTTGCGGAGCTGGCGGACGTTGCCGGGCCAGACGTGCGATTGCAGCACCGCCATCGCGTCCTGCCCCATCTGCCGCTTCGGCAGGCCGGTCGCGACCGAGATCTGCTCCATGAAGTACTCGATCAGCTCGGGAATGTCCTCGCGCCGCTCCGACAGCGGCGGCACCCGGATCGGCACCACCGACAGCCGGTGATACAGGTCTTCGCGGAAATGCCCGGCGGCGATTTCCTCTTCGAGATTGCGCGCGGTCGAGGAGATGATGCGGACATCGACATTCACCTTGGCGGTGCCGCCAAGGCGTTGGAAAGTCTGCTCGACCAGCACCCGCAGGATCTTGTTCTGGGTCTCGCGCGGCATGTCGGCAATTTCGTCGATGAACAGCGTGCCGCCATGCGCCTCTTCGAGCGCGCCGGCCTTGCGCGGCTGCTCGCCGTTCGGCTCGGTGCCGAACAGTTCGACCTCCATCCGCTCCGGCGTGATCGCAGCGGCGTTGATCACCACGAACGGGCCGTCGGCGCGACTCGACGCGTTGTGCAGCGTGCGCGCGGCCAGCTCCTTGCCGGAGCCGGACGGCCCGACGATCAGGATGCGGCTGTTGGCCTTGGCAGCGCGCTCGATGGTCTGGCGCAGCTGGTTCATGCAGGCCGATCGGCCCATCAGCGTCGAGGCCGACGGCGCCTGCTGCTTCAGTTCGCGCACCTCGCGCTTGAGCCGCGAGGTCTCCAGCGCGCGCGTCGCCACCAGCAGCAGCCGGTCGGACTTGAACGGCTTCTCGATGAAGTCGTAGGCGCCGCGCTTGATCGCCGCCACCGCGGTTTCGATGTTGCCGTGCCCGGAGATCATCACCACCGGGACCTCGGCGTGCTCCTTCTTGATCTGCTCGAGCAACTGCAAGCCGTCGAGCTTGCTGCCCTGCAGCCAGATGTCGAGGAAAATCAGGTTCGGACGACGGGTGGCAATTTCAGCCAGCGCGGAATCGCTGTCGCGCGCGGTGCGCGTGCTGAAGCCCTCGTCCTCGAGAATACCGGCAACGAGATCGCGGATGTCCGCTTCGTCGTCGACGATCAGGATGTCATTCGCCATGTGTCACGCCTGTCAGTTCAGCCGCTGCTCGCGACTTCTCTCGTTGGTTCGTTGCCGGCAGTGGGTTTTGGTTCACCGGCTGGCGGTGTCACGGGCTGGCCGGACATCGCAAATCGTAATCGCATCCAGGCCCCGCGCTGGCCGGGCCGGATATCGGATGCGTCGTTGAGTTCGATTCCGCCGCCGTGGTCGACCAGCACGCGACCGACGATCGCGAGCCCGAGCCCGGTGCCCTTCTCGCGTGTCGTCACGTAGGGTTCGAGCAAACGCGAACGGCTTTGTTTGGGCAATCCGATGCCATTATCGATGACATCGATGACGATGTCTTCGCCGTCGCGCGCGGCGACGACCTCGATCTTGCCCTTGCCGAGTTCTTCCTGCGGCACGGCCTCGATCGCTTCGGTAGCGTTCTTGATGATGTTGGTCAGCGCCTGCGAAATCAGCCGGCGATCGAACCGCGCGCGCAGCGGATCGTCCTTGATCTCCGCTTCGATGTCGACGTCGGGATGTCCGACCCGCATCAGGAATACGACCTGCCGCACGGTGTCGGCGACGTCCTCGCCCTCGATCACCGGCTTCGGCATCCGGGCGAAGCGCGAGAACTCGTCGACCATGCGGCGGATGTCGTCGACCTGGCGCACGATGGTGTCGGTGCACTGTTCGAAGATGCCCTTGTCCTCGACGATCACCTTGCCGAATTTGCGCTTGATGCGCTCGGCGGAAAGCTGGATCGGCGTCAGCGGATTCTTGATCTCGTGCGCGATGCGGCGCGCGACGTCGCCCCAGGCGGAGGTGCGCTGCGCCGACACCAGTTCGGTGATGTCGTCGAGCGTGATGATGTAGCTGTCGCGGGTGTGGCCGGTCTGCTCGGCGGTGACGCGCACCGACAGGATGCGTTCGCGGCCGTCGCGGTTGATGGTGATCTGGCCCTGCACCAGCCGCTGCGAGCCCTCGCGCGCATTGGCCATGATCTCGTCCAGCTCGGGGATGACCTCGGACAGCGGATGGCCGAGCGTCTCCGATTCGGAGTGCCCGATCAGCTTCTCGGCAGACCGATTGAGGATGCCGATCGACAGCGAGCCGTCGACGCCGATGATGCCAGCGCTCGCCGACGACAGCACGGCCTCGATGAAACGGCGCCGGCTGTCGATCAGCTCGCTGGCGCTGACCAGTTCGTCGCGCTGGGTGCGCAGCTCCTGCGTCATCTTGTTGAAAGTCTCGCCGAGTTGCGACAGGTCGCCTTCGGACTTGAACACGGGGACCTGCACCTGCAGGTCGCCGGTCGACACCAGCTTGGCAGCGCCCATCAGCCGGCGGATCGGCGCCACCAGCCAGTTGGCGAAGTTCAGCCCGATCAGCACCGACGACATCAGCACGGTGAGCGCGATCACCGTGAACATCAGCGCGAACGCGACCTGCACGCCGAGCCGGCGCGCCTCGATCTCGGCATATTCGGCGACGCTGGCCTGGGTCTGGCGCAGCTGTGCCACCACCCGCGGGTCGAGCAGGCGCGCCACATAGAGGAAAGTGTCCTCGAAGCCGCGCAGCCGGATCACCGCGGCGACGTAATTGGCCTCGATGAACACCGCGATCTGCGGCTCGGTGTCGTCGACATTGCTGAGGAATTCCGGCGCCGGCGTATCGAAATCACGCTGGATGCCGGTCTGCGCCGACGCCAGAATGTGGCGGTCCTTGTCGATCAGCATCGCGCCCGGCAGGTTGCGGGTCTTGGCGCTCGCAGTCAGGAATTCCTGAAACGACTTGCGGTCCTGGTCGAACAGCGGGCGGGCATGGGAAATGTCGTTGGCCATGCCGAGGATGTCGCCGCGGATCAGCTGGCCGTGCTCGTGCAGATAGGCGTTGGCAACGATCAGCGAATTCTGGATCACCGCCCGGGTCGGGCCGGAGAACAGCCGGTCGAGGCCACGGTCGAGCGTGACGTTGGCTACCACCGAGACCAGCACCGCCGGCAGCACCGCGATCACCGAGAACAGGCTGACGATCTGGACGTGCAGCCGCGCCGCCGCCCGACCGCGCCGCCGCGCCTGGATGATCTTCCAGACCTCGTGGGCGATGATCCCCACCAGCAGCAGCACGGTGGCGGCATTGATCATCAGGAACGTCACGACGACGTCCCGGGTCGGGGCGATCGGCGTCAGGCCGGTGAGGACGACGAAGGTCAGGAACGCCGACAGCAGCGCCACGCCGACGGCGATCGGCGCCAGCAGCTTGCGCCAGGTGGCGGTGCGCGGCTCGGCGATCGAGGGGTCGTCAACGGTTGGGGCCGACGTCTCTGCGGTGGTCATTCTGGCAATGGTCATTGAATGCGAATGGCCGCCTCCCGCAGGCGACCATGTGATGCATTCCTACAACATTGTTGCTCAATTGCGACAATATCGCGGCGCGTCGCCCAAACCACCTCGGGCGACTACGCGGTCCACAGCAGAAAGACTTGTCCCGGCGTCTCAGCCGCCGGTGCGGTACACCTGAATATCGAGGTCGCGGATCTTCTTGCGCAG
>NZ_LJIC01000167.1 GCF_001295845.1 Rhodopseudomonas sp. AAP120
GGGGGGGGGGGGGGGGGGGGGGGGGCGTCACCGCGAGGCCGAGAGGCTCGGCTGAGCTGATACGCCCCCTCACCCGACCGCTTCGCGGTCGACCTCTCCCCGCGCGCGGGGAGAGGTAAGGGAGCCCCGTCTTGTCTCTTAGACCGCGCGCTTGAGCGCTTCGGCAAGATCGGTCTTCTCCCAGGAGAAGCCGCCGTCGGCGTCCGGGGTGCGGCCGAAATGGCCGTAGGACGAGGTGCGGGCGTAGATCGGCTTGTTGAGGTCGAGATGGGTGCGGATGCCGCGCGGCGTCAGGTCCATCGCCTCGGCGACCGCCTTCTCGAGCTTGTCTTCCGAGACCTTCCCGGTGCCGTGGGTGTCGATGTAGATCGACAGCGGCCGCGCCACACCGATGGCGTAAGCGAGCTGCAGGGTGCAGCGATCGGCCAGACCGGCCGCGACGATGTTCTTGGCGAGATAGCGCGACGCATAGGCGGCCGAGCGGTCGACCTTGGTCGGATCCTTGCCGGAGAACGCGCCGCCGCCGTGCGGGGCCGCGCCGCCGTAGGTGTCGACGATGATCTTGCGGCCGGTCAGGCCGGTGTCGCCGTCCGGACCGCCGATGAAGAACTTGCCGGTCGGGTTGATGTGCCAGATCGTCTTGTCGGAGATCCAGTCGGCCGGCAGCGCCTGGCGGACATACGGCTCGACACGCTCGCGGACCTGCTCGGAGGTCATGTCCTCGACCAGGTGCTGATGCGACACCACGATCTCGCGGACGCCGACCGGCTTGCCGTTCTCGTACTGGATGGTGACCTGGCTCTTGCTATCCGGGCCCAGCACCTTCTCCTTGCCGGAATGGCGGGCTTCGGAGATCAGCCGCAGGATCTTGTGGGCGTAGAAGATCGGGGCCGGCATCAGGTCGGGCGTCTCGTTGGTGGCGTAGCCGAACATGATGCCCTGGTCGCCGGCGCCCTCTTCCTTGTTGGTGCCGGGCTGCAGCGCGTCGACACCCTGGGCGATATCGGCCGACTGCGGATGCAGCAGGATCTCGATGTCGCAGGTGTTCCAGTGGAAGCCTTCCTGCTCGTAGCCGATGTCCTTGATGGCGGCGCGGACGACGCTCTCGATCTGGTCGTTGGTCACCGAGGAGGGGCCGCGGGTCTCGCCGGCGATCACCACCTTGTTGGTGGTCGCGAGCGTCTCGCAGGCGGCGCGAATCGCCCAGGGATCGATGCCGGCCTTGGGGCCTTCGCGGAAGAACAGATCTACGACTTCGTCGGAAATCCGGTCGCAAACCTTGTCCGGATGACCTTCCGACACCGACTCACTCGTGAACAGATAGGACGCACGCATCACCAACCCCTTATCCACCGGACCGACCGGCGGCGCTTTCGTGAATGATATCCCTGAAAAGTCAATCGCGTCGACGCGAGATGACGTAGGATTCGTCGTAAAACCAGAGCCCGCTGTGCTTGCGCAAAACCTCTCTGGTGGCTTCCAGATAGTGGCCGCCCTGGGTCGTTTCCGTCAGCCGGTCATCCTCGATTTGCGCGACATAGACCGCGGCATTCCAGGCTGCGAAGGCCGTCGAATTGCCGATCGACCCGGTGACCTCGTTTGGCAGCGCTTCCATATCATAACGGAAGATCGACCGGCTATCCGCATAAGCGTTAAAATTGAGGTCCCTCCCTGCTGATCCGAGTTCGTATTTGACCGCGCGCAACAGCTCGTGGCGGCTCACCGAGAACGGATTTTCGTCCGGCCAGACGGCCCGGACAATTTCCAGCCCCGGATCATGTCCGTGGGAGTGAATTCCGATCAGCCGCCCCCCGGCCCGCAGCGCCCGGGCCAGCGGCGCGATGATTCGCTTCGCCCGAAAGTTGACGCTCGATTTGGCCCGGTAAGGCTGCGAGGCGATGATCAGGTCGAAGTTCGCCTCGGTCCGTCCCGCCCGCGGGATGATCGAATCCAGCAGGAAGCGGTGATCTTCCCGGTACAGCACGATCGCCACCGGGCGCTCGTACACCGGCATCCCAGAGCGCGGGCTGACGGCGGCGCGCCAGTTCTCCTGCAGGAACGGCCCGAGTTCGGCGATCTGGGCCTCGAATTCGCCCGAGGAGCCCCCGCGCAGCGGCACCTCGTGCCAGATCATGCCGGCCGCCGCGGTCGGGGACGCCGGGGTCAGCCACGGCGCCTCGGCGTAGTACATGTTGGTGAAGACGAACACCGAGGCCGGATGCTCGAACAGCCGGTCCGCCACCTTGTCCAGCGTCAGGCGGAGATCCTCGAGGCTGAGTTCCTTGCCGGCGATGTAGAACGGCATATGCGGGAACCGGCCATGCATGGCCCGCAGCACCCGCGCCAGCACCGTCCCATCGCCGCAGCCGGCATCGAAGACGCGCAGCGCCGGCGGCCGCGGATGGATGCTGCCGAGCTCCAGCGCGACCCGATCCGCCACCACCCGCTTTTCGCTGCAGGTGTGAACGAACAGCAGATACTTCTGGCGATTCTCGAAGAACCGGAAATTGCTGCGCGGGTCGCGCCGCTCCGGCGGCACCACCAGGCCGCGCGGTGGCGGCGGCGTGCCGAGCCCAGCGGCCAGGAACGCCTCGATCCGTTCCAGCGTGTCGATGGTAATGCGCTTGCCCTCGCGCAGCCGCTGCACCAGCTTGCCGTCGTTGACGGCGCGGCGGCCGAACGTCGACTCGGCCATCCCCGCCTGGCGGCAGTAGTCGGAAATCCGGCTGAGGAGCTGGTCGTTCTTCATACGCCGCGGTGGGAAGATCGGGGTCAGTGGGAAGCCGCACCTTCACTTGCCCACCAGCGAAAAGCAACCCTGCTATCGAAAATTGGAACCCGTAAGGGTCGCCGCGGATATCCGGCTGTCATTTGGAAACTCCCCTGTTTCTGTTAAGAGGCCAGCACCCCGCGACCCGCCGGGGCGCCAAGAGACGAGTGTGCGATGCGAATAGCGATGATCGGAACCGGCTATGTGGGGCTGGTATCGGGGGCGTGCTTTGCCGATTTCGGCCATGACGTGACCTGCGTCGACAAAGACGCCGATAAGATCGCGGCGCTGCATCGCGGCCAGATCCCGATCTACGAGCCGGGGCTGGACGAGCTGGTGGCGGCCAATGTCAGGGCCGGCCGGCTCGGCTTCACCACCGACCTGACCGTCCCGGTGGGCGAAGCCGATGCGGTGTTCATCGCGGTGGGCACGCCGTCGCGGCGCGGCGATGGCCACGCCGACCTCAGCTACGTCTATGCGGCGGCCCGCGAGATCGGCGCGGCCCTAAAGGGCTTCACTGTCGTGGTCACCAAATCGACCGTGCCGGTCGGCACCGGCGACGAGGTCGAGCGGCTGATCCGCGAGACCAATCCGGACGCCGACACGGCGGTCGCCTCCAATCCGGAATTCCTACGCGAGGGCGCGGCGATCCGCGACTTCAAGTTCCCGGACCGCATCGTGATCGGCACCTCCGACGAGCGCGCCCGCAAGGTGCTGGGCGAGATCTACCGCCCGCTGTCGCTGAACCAGGGTCCGCTGATGTACACGGCGCGGCGCACCGCCGAACTGATCAAGTATGCCGCCAACGCGTTTCTGGCGACCAAGATCACCTTCATCAACGAGATGGCGGATCTGGCCGAGAAAGTCGGCGCCGACGTTCAGGACGTCGCCCGCGGCATCGGCATGGACAACCGTATCGGGAGCAAGTTTCTGCACGCCGGTCCCGGCTTCGGCGGCTCGTGCTTCCCGAAGGATACCCGCGCGATCGTGCAGACCGCGCACGACCACGACGTGCCGCTGCGCATCATCGAGGCGGTGCTCGCCGTCAACGACAACCGCAAGCGGGCGATGTCGCGGAAAGTGTCGCACGCGCTTGGCGGCAACATCCGCGGCAAGACCGTCGCGGTACTCGGACTGACCTTCAAGCCGGACACCGACGACATGCGCGACGCGCCGTCGATCCCGCTGATCACCGGGTTGATCGACATGGGCGCGGTGGTGCGTGCGTTCGATCCGGTCGGCATGACCCAGGCCAAGACCGAACTGCCCGACATCACCTATTGCGACGACGCTTACGATTGCGCGCAGGGCGCCGACGTCCTCGTCATCGTCACCGAGTGGGTGCAGTTCCGCGCGCTCGACCTCGCGCGTCTGAAGGGCGCGATGAAGCAGCCGGTGATCGTCGATCTGCGCAACGTGTACCGGCCCGAGCAGATGGCCGAATACGGCTTCAATTATCACAGCGTCGGACGGGGCTGAGCCGAGCGGCGGTGGCGCCGATAGCATCTACGCGCCGGGGCGCTGCCCGAGCGCGGGATGCGCCAGATAGGCCAGCAGCTTCATCTCGCGGCGGCCGCGGGTGACGGTGTCGAGCACCAGACCGGACGACGCCGCCAGCACGGCGACGATCATCAGGCTGGCCGACAGGATCGCGGTCGGAAACCGCGGCACCAGCCCGGTCTCGACAAAAGTGATGATCAGCGGGATGGCGAGGCCGACCGACAGCACGGCCAGTCCGATCGAGATCGCGCCGAAGAACCGCAGCGGCTTTTCCGAGCGATACAGCTTCAGGATGGTGCCGAGGATGCGGAAGCCATCACGCCAGGTGTTCAGCTTGCTGACCGAGCCTTCCGGCCGCTCGTAATACGGCGTCTCGATTTCCTTGACCGGCATCGCCAGTTCGAGCGCATGGACGCTGAGTTCGGTTTCGATCTCGAAGCCGTCCGACAGCACCGGGAACGTCTTCACGAAGCGCCGCGAGAACACCCGGTAGCCCGACAGGATGTCCTTGAAGGCCTGGCCGAACACCGCCGAGAGAAAACCGGTGAGCAGCCAATTGCCGGTGCGATGACCGGGCCGCCAGGCGCGCTGCGCCTGATCGATCCGCGCGCCCACTACCATGTCGAGATGCTCGGCCTGCAGCGCCGCGATCAGCTTCGGCGCGCTGGCGGCGTCATACGTCGCGTCGCCATCGACCAGCACATAGACGTCGGCATCGATGTCGGCGAACATCCGCCGCACCACCTGCCCCTTGCCCTGGCGGCGCTCGTGGCGGACCTCGGCGCCCGCATTTCGCGCGAACTCTGCGGTACGGTCGACGGAATTGTTATCATAGACGTAGATCGCGGCATCCGGCAGCGCTTCCCGGAAGTCGGCAACGACGCGGGCGACCGTCGCCTCTTCGTTGTAGCAAGGCACCAGCACCGCGACGCGCGGCGACGCGACCACGACCTGCGGGAATTCGCGCTCGGCGAAATCCTGCAGCGCCTGCGCCATCGAGGCGAGATCGCCGCGCAGCGGACGTCGGATCTCGGGCGCAGCGACCATGGCTGTCCTTAAGCAATCGTTAGGGATTGGACCCAGCGATGATAAGGACGCGGCGCTTAAGGAACCCTCAAGCCCGTCTGTGCCTCGCAGTCATTGCGAGAAGCAGCCGGATCAGCGCTGAGCGCCATCCGGGCACCGGCTCCGCGACGATGCAATCCAGCCCTACTCGGTTCTGGATTGCTCGCTGTGCGCGCAACGACGCAGAGGGCCTACTTCCCCCAGATTTCCTGCGCCACCTCGACGGCGAGGCGCAGCTTGTCCCACTGCTCCTGCTCGCTGAGGATGTTGCCTTCCTCGGTCGAGGCGAAGCCGCATTGCGGAGACACAGCGAGTTGCTCGAGCGGGGCGAACTTGGCGGCTTCTTCGAGACGGCGCTTGATGTCGTCCTTCTTCTCGAGCTCGCCGAACTTCGAGGTGATAACGCCGACCACCACGACCTTGTTGCCCTTGGGCAGGAAGCGCAGCGGCTCGAAGCCGCCCGCCCGCTCCGAATCGTATTCGAGGAAGTAGCCGTCGTAATTGATGCCGGCCAGCAGCGTCTCGGCCACCGGCTCGTAGCCGCCGGACGAAATCCAGGTCGAGCGGAAATTGCCGCGGCAGACATGCGTGGTGATCACCATGTCGGCGGGCCGCTCCGCGATCGCGTAGTTGATCACGCGGGCGTAGATCTGCTGCAGATTGTCCGGATCGTCGCCGCGGGCGCGGGCCTTCTCCAGTTCGTCCTGCGAGCACAGATAGGCCCAGACGGTGTCGTCGAACTGCAGATAGCGGCAGCCGGCGTCGTAGAACGCCTTGACGGCCTTGCGATAGGTCTTGGCGAGATCCTCGAAGAACACGTCGAGGTCCGGATAGACCTCCTTGGAGATCGCCTTGCGGCCGCCGCGGAAGTGCAGCACGGCCGGCGACGGGATCGTCATCTTCGGCGTCACATGGGCGATATCGGCGTGCTTCTTGAGGAAGCGGAAGTGATCGAGCATCGGATGATCATCGGGGAAGTCGAGCTTGCCGATGACGCGGATCGAGTCGTTGCGGGTCTGCACCCCGGCGAACTGGATGCCGGTGTCGGGATGGTAGAGCTCCGCGCCGGTCAGATGGCTGAGGAAGTCAAAGTGCCACCACGAGCGGCGGAATTCGCCGTCG
This sequence comes from Rhodopseudomonas sp. AAP120, assembly GCF_001295845.1. GTDB lineage: Bacteria > Pseudomonadota > Alphaproteobacteria > Rhizobiales > Xanthobacteraceae > Rhodopseudomonas. Next base: position 6,458 of record NZ_LJIC01000167.1, read on the forward strand.
GTGGCGAGCTTCAGTCCGATCGCCGACTGTTTGTGGACGACCTTCTCGATCTCCATGTCCTCGATCTTCTTCAGATCGGCGGCGGTGATCTCGCCCTTCTCCAGCTTGGCGCGCGCCTCCTTGATGCTTTGCGGGCGCAGCAGGCTGCCGACCTCGTCGGCGCGGAAGGGGGCTTTGGTTCTCTGCATCGTCTCACTCCCAGACAGGATCAGCTCTTGGTGGCAGCGGCGCCGGAGACGCCGAGATAGCGTTCGAGCGTGGCCGGATCGTCCTTCAGCGCCGCGCTGGGCGCCTCGTGAACGATCGTTCCGCGCTCCAATATCACAACGCGATCGGCGAGCCCGAGGATTTTTCGCGCATTCTGCTCGACCACGATCGAGCAGATGCCGCCCGACCGGGTGATCGCGCCGATCGCCACCAGCAGTTCGTCGACGATGATCGGCGCCAGGCCTTCGGTCGGTTCATCCAGCAGCAGCAACTTCGGATTGAGCGTCAGCGCCCGCCCGATCGCCAGCATCTGCTGCTCGCCGCCCGAGAGCTGGTTGCCGAAATTGCTGCGGCGTTCTTCCAGCCGCGGGAACATCTCGTAGATGCGCCCCACCGTCCACGGCCCCGGCCGCGCCACTGCGGTGAGGTTTTCCTCGACGGTCAGCGACTTGAAGATGTTGCGCTCCTGCGGCACCCAGCCGATCCCCGCGCGGGCGCGCTGGTCCGGCCGCAGCGTGGTGATGTCAAGGCCGCCGAGGCTGATCCGACCGGAGAACCGCCGCGTCACCCCGACGATCGAATTGATCAGCGTGGTCTTGCCGGTGCCGTTGCGGCCGAGCAGCGCCAGCACCTCGCCTTCCGGCAGCCGCAGCGACATCTCCGGCAGCACCACCGCCTCGCCATAGCCGGCGCGCAGTCTGTCGATGGCGAGCAGCTCAGACATGCGCATCCTCGCCGAGATACACCGCCTTGACCTGCGGATCGCGCGCGACCTCCTCGGGCGGGCCTTCGGTGAGCAGTCCGCCGGAGACCAGCACCGAGATGCGGTCGGCGAAGGAGAACACCAGATCCATGTCGTGCTCGATCAGCAGCACGGTGACCTCGCGCGGCAAATTCGCCACCGCGGCGAGAATGTCGTGGCGCTCGCTTTCCGGGACGCCGGCGGCGGGCTCGTCGAGCAGCAGCACGCGCGGCCGGGTGGCGATTGCGACCGCGATTTCCAGCAGCCGCTGCTTGCCGTAAGGCAGCCGGCCGGTCGGCTCATTCATCACGTCGAGCAGATGAAAGCGCGCCAGGTTCTCGGCGATCTCGTCGTTGATGTCGACGCGGGTGCCCATCCGCCGCCACCAGTCGCCGCCGTGGCCGGATCGTTCCGACACAGCGAGGCCGATGGTTTCGAGCGGCGTCAGATCGGCATAAAGCTGATTGATCTGGAAGGTGCGCGACAGCCCGCGCAGCACCCGCTTGTGCACCGCCATGTCGGTGATGTCCTGCCCCTCGAGCAGGATGCGGCCGCCGTTCGGCTTCAGCACGCCGGTGAGCTGATTGATCACCGTGGTCTTGCCGGCGCCGTTGGGGCCGATCAGCGCGTGGCGGGCGCCGGGCGCGATGTTGAGCGACAGATTGCGGGTGACGTGGAGGCCGCCGAAATGCTTGTCGAGGCCGATGGTCTGCAGCGCGTAGCTCATGCGGCGCCTCCGCTCGGCTTCGAGCCGGGCAGCAGCTTCGTCAGCCGGCGCGGCACGTACAGCACCCAGCGCTCCAGGCGCTCGCGGCCGATCAGCACGATCGTTACCAGCACCAGGCCGATCCAGAACAGCCAGTATTGCGGCGTGATCGTCGAAAAGATCTCCTGCAGGATCTTGAAGATCACCGCGCCGATCAGCCCGCCGTAGAGATACCCGGTGCCGCCGAGCACCAGCACCAGTACCAGATCGGCCGACCGCTCGAACGAGAACACGTCGAGCGAGGCGAGCTGCGTGGTCTGGGTGAACAGCGCGCCGGCGACGCCGGCGTAGAAGGCGCCGAGCGTATAGACCGCGACCAGGCGGCGGTTCACCGGAATGCCGACCGCGGCGGCGCGCAGCGGATTGTTGCGGATCGCGCGCAGGCTGAGGCCGAACGGCGAATGCACGATGCGGCGCGCCAGCAGGAACATCACGAACAGCACAACGACGCTGTACCAGAACCCGACTTTGCCAAAAATGTCGAACTCGAACACGCCGAGGATCGGCTGCATCACGATGCCCTGCAGGCCGTCGGTGCCGCCGGTGATGTTGGAGAAGCGTTCGGCCAGCGCTTCCATCAACAGCGCGATGCCGAGCGTCACCATCAATCGCGTCAGATCGACGCCGCGGATCACCAGGAAGCTGGTGGCGAAGCCGAGCACGGCGGCGGCGAGGCCGGCGACCAGCAGCGCCAGCACCGGCTCAGGCACGATCGCATGGAGTGCCATCAGCCCCGCCGCATAGGCACCGACGCCGAAGAACGCGGCGTGGCCGAGCGACACGATGCCCGCGTAGCCGAGGATCAGATCGAGCGACAGCGCGAACAGACCGATCCGCACGATGTCGGTCATGATCAGATAGCGCGACGGAAACAGGAAGCCGACCGCGATCAGTGCCAGCCAGAACACGAACTCGGCGGCGCGCCAGCGGGCGCTGCGGCGGGCGTGGAAGCCGACGTTTTCGGACGGGCCGGTCATGGCGTCACCGCGCGGCGGTGCGGCCGAACAGGCCGTTGGGGCGCCAGATCAGGATCACGATCATGATGGTGTAGATGATGAACGGGCCCATCTTCGGCAGATAGTACTTTCCCGCGACGTCGCCGATGCCGAGCAGCAGCGAGGCGAGGAACGGCCCGGTGATCGACGACGAACCGCCGACCGTCACCACGATCAGAAAGTAGATCATAAACTTGAGCGGGAAATACGGATCGAGCCCGAGGATCTCGGCGCTGAGCGCGCCGCCGAAGCCGGCCAGCCCGCAGCCGAACGCAAAGGTCAGCGCGAACACCTGCGGCACGTTGATGCCGAGGCCGGAGGCGACCCGCGGATCGTCGACCGCGGCGCGTAGCCGGCTGCCGAACCGCGTCTTCGCCAGGGTCAATTGCAGCGCGACGGTGAGCAGGCCGCAGATCACGATGATCATCAGCCGGTAGCGGCCGATGCCGACACCGAACAGGTCGATCTGTCCCTGCAGCACCTCGGGCAGCGTGATGAACACGCGCGACGAACCCATGATGAAATCGATCGCGGCGACCGACATGAAGACCAGGCCGACGCTGAACAGCACCTGATCGAGATGCGAGCGGTCGTAGAGGTGGCGATACAGCAGTCGCTCGAAAAGCGCGCCGACCAGCGCGCTGGCGAGGAAGGCGATCGGCAGCGCCGCGAAGAACGGCCAGCCCATCTTGTTGACCAGCACGGCGCAGACATAGCCGCCGGCCATCGCGAAGGCGCCGTGCGCAAGGTTGACGAAGTTCATCAGCCCCAGCGTGACCGCCAGCCCGCACGCCAGCACGAACAGCAACATGCCGTAGGCGACGCCGTCGAACAGGATGGTGAGGAAGGTCATCGAGCTTCAATCATCAGCGTTCGTCATTCCGAGATGCCTCCCGTCTTCGGGGGGCATCGGAAGGAGAGGAGAAGCCCTCATGCTGAGGAGACCCGCAGGGCCGTCTCGAAGCACGAGGGCTTCGGGCGTGAGGCCCATCCTTCGAGACGCCGGGCTTTGCTCAACGAGCAAAGCCCGGCTCCTCAGGATGAGGTCTCGCTTGTGGCTCAGTTACTTCTTCGTCTTGCCGGGGTCCTTCACGGCGTCGAATTTGGCGAACTCGACGTTGTAGAGTTCACCGTCGACCTTCTCGACCTTGCGGATATAGATGTCCTGGACGATGTCGCGTGTGTCGGGGTCGATCGAGATCGGGCCGCGCGGGCTTTCCCACTTCATGCCCTTCATTGCGGCAACCAGCGAGTCGCCGTCGGTCTTGCCGCCAGTCTTCTTCAGCGCCTCGTAGACCAGGTGGATGCCGTCATAGCCGCCGACCGCCATAAAGCCGGGCCGCTGGCCGAAATCCTTCTTGTAGTCGGCAACGAACTCCTTGTTCATCGCCGACGGATGCGCCGCCGAATACATGTGGGCGGTGACAACGCCGAGCGCGGCGTCGCCCATGCTGTTGAGCAGATCGTCGTCCATCACGTCGCCGGGGCCGATCACCTTGATGCCGCTCTTGTCGAGGCCACGCTCGGCGAACTGCTTCATGAAGTTGCCGCCCTGCCCGGCCGGCACGAACACGAACATCGCGTCGGGCTTGGCGTCCTTCATACGCTGCAGGAACGGCGCGAAGTCGGGATTGGCGAGCGGCACCTTGATCTCTTCGACGATCTGGCCGCCGCCGGCGGTGAAGTTCTCCTTGAACGAGGCCAGCGCGTCGTTGCCGGGCGCGTAGTCCGAGGTCAGCGTCGCGACCTTCTTGATGCCGTTCTTGGCGGCCCAGTCGCCGATGATGCTGGAGGACTGCGGCAGCGTGAACGAGGTGCGAACGATGTAGGGCGAACGCTCGGTGATGATCGAGGTGCCAGCCGCCATCACGATCTCCGGCACCTTGGCCTGGGTCGCGAGCGGCGCGGCGGCCAGCGCCGCCGGGGTGATGCCGAAGCCGGCGATCACATTGACCTTATCGTTGACGATCAGCTCCTGCGCCATCCGCTTGGTATTGTCCGGGATCGCCGCGTCGTCCTTGAGGATGATCTCGATCTTCTTGCCGGCGACGGTGGGGCCGTTCTTCTTCATGTACAGCTTGATCGCGTTGTCGATCTGCTTGCCGGTCGAGGCCTGGCCGCCAGTCATCGGCACGATCAGCCCGATCTTGAAGACGTCCTCGGCCTGCGCGGCGATCGGTGTGGCGGCTGCGACGGCGATACAGGCGGCCTGCAGCAGTGTGCGTCTGCCAATCAGCATGAGCGTTTCCTCTTGTCCCGGTTGGTCCGGGGTTTTGACCCCGTTGCCATTCTAGCCGAGGCGTCGCCGCGGAGTCATGCGGCGTTCGTCGACTTTGGATGGTGCTTGCGCACGATCTCGGCGCCCTGGTCGCGAGCGAGGACTGACCTGGTCGAGCTTCGATCGGCCGATTGGCCACATCATTGCCATGGAAACCGGGATGATGGTGCGATATCAGGTATGCCTTAGAAGGATAGCAGAAAGAACGCGCCGCGCGGTTGCGGCGGCTGCTATCCGGGCCTTCCTATCCGGCCGCCGGCGCCTCGGCCGACTAACCAGGACATCAAGATACCAATGCGAGCGAGTTCGTTGCGTCTATCGGTCGCGGCCCTTGTCGGTCTCTTGCTGAGCGGCCTCGGCGGCTGCGGCACCATCAATGAGAAGCTGACCGAGGGCATGGCCGACCACGTCCCGCAATGGGCCGGCGGACTACCGGCCAACGCCCCGCCGCGTCCGGGAACGGCCAAATACGAGGCCTACATGAAAGAGCAGGAGCGGCGCCGCAACATGCCGGCGGCGGAACGCGAGAAGCTCGAAGGCAGGGCCGACGGCGGAACGGCCGCGGCGACGGCTCCGGCCCGCTGAGCGAGAAAGGCCGGGCTCGGCCTTTGCTGCGCGCGGAGCGAAACCGCGCGGTGCGAGTTGACGCTGGCCCTCGCGCCAATCGGCCCGAGGCAAGCCTTCGGAGATGCTCATGCGCTGGTTGCTCGGCAGCCTCGTCGCCCTTTTCGTCTTGCTGGTGCTGTATCTCGGCTCGGCGCTGTGGTCGCTCGCCACGCTCGCCGACGCCGTCCGGACCGGCAACGGCGCGGCGGTGATCGAGCGCACCGACATAACCTCGCTGAAGCAATCGATCGCCGATCAGGTCGTAGGGGCCTATCTGGTCCGCATCGGCGAGACCCGCCAGGTCGGTTCGACCGAGCGGATGCTGATCCGGGCGGCCGGCGGCGGTGTCGCTGAGGCGATGATCGCCAAACTGCTGACCGCCGAGCGTCTGACCGAGATCCTGAAGACCGGGAAGATCCAAGGCGTTCAGGAACTGCCGCCAATCAGCGGATTGCCCCGGCTCGCCGATCTCGACACCGGAAATGCGCTGGCCATGCTACAGCGGCTCCGCTTCATCCAGCCGGCGGAGTTCGGCATCAGGCTGACCGACGCGACCGCCGACCGCTTCGGCGAAGCGCGGCTGCATTTCGCCGGCACCGGATGGAAGCTGTCCGGCCTCACCCTGCCAGCGGATGTCATCAACAACCTGGCGGCCTCGCTGCCGGCGAAGTAGCTCCGCCGCGCAGCAGGAACTGTCATGACCCCTGCGACCTGGCAGCGCCATCCTGTGGCGCGCGTGCAGCCAGCCTCAACGAGCCACTGAGAATGCTTACGGTCTGGCCAGGCGCAGCCAGACATCCGTTTAGTTAAACACCACCGTCTTGCGGCCGTTCAGGATCACGCGATCGTCGAGGTGATAGTGCATGGCGCGAGCCAGCACGCGGCGCTCGATGTCGCGGCCCTTGCGCACCAGATCAGCCGGCGTGTCGCGATGGCTGATGCGCTCGACGTCCTGATCGATGATCGGACCTTCGTCGAGCGCACTGGTGACGTAGTGCGCGGTGGCGCCGATCAGCTTGACGCCGCGGTCGAAGGCCTGGTGATACGGCTTGGCGCCCTTGAATCCGGGCAGAAACGAATGGTGGATGTTGATGCAGCGGCCGGCCAGACGCTGGGACATCTCGTCGGACAAAATCTGCATGTAGCGCGCCAGCACCACCAGATCGGTCTTGGTCTGCGCGATCAGCGCAGTGATGGCGGCTTCCTGCTGGCGCCGCGTCTCCTTGGTCACCGGCATATGATAGAATGGGATCTCGCCGAAGTCGAAGCCGCTGAAGGTCTCGCGCGGATGGTTAGAGACGATCGCGGTCGGGATCATCGGGAGTTCGCCGATCCGCCAGCGATACAGGATATCGGCCAGGCAGTGATCGGATTGCGACACCAGCAGCATGACGCGGCGCCGGGTCTCGCGGTCGCGCATGTGCCAGCCCATCGTGAACTTCACCGCGACCGCGCCGAAGCCGGTCCGCAGATCCGCCAGCGGCACCACCTTGCCGGCCGCGTTGAACACCACGCGCATGAAGAAATGCCCGCTTTCGGTGTCGTTATATTGCTGGGCGTCGAGAATGTTCTGGCCGTTCTCGAACAGAAACGTGGTGACCGCCGCGACGATTCCGGCGCGATCGGGGCAGGACAGGGTCAGCACATATTGGCGATGGGGCATGGCGATCTTGGTATCAGCGCGGGGCGCGCCGGAACTTCGGGTAAGCTCTGCTCTAGCACCGGCTCCGCCCTTGCGCCAATCCCGATCAAAGGCGCAAGATGATCGAAGCAAAGACGATCGGCAGGACACTGATGGCTGGGCGGCTCGACGGGTATCGCATCCTGATCCTGGAAACCCGGGAGGAAGCGCAGTTTTCCCGGCTGCTGACCGAACAGGGAGCACAGGTCCTGCAATGTCCGATGGTGGCGATCATCGACGCGCCGGACCCGGCGCCGGTCGCGGCATGGATCGACCGGCTGATCGCGCGCCCGTTCGACGACCTGGTGTTGACCACCGGTGAAGGACTGCGACGCCTGACCAAGCTGGCGCGCAGCCTCGGACGCGAGCCCGACTTCGTCGCGGCGGTCGGCCGCACCCGGCGCTTCGCCCGCGGCCCCAAGCCCGGCAAGGCGCTACGCGAGATCGGACTGGACGCCACCGTCACGACCGAAACTCCGACGTCCGAAGGCATCGTCGCGACGCTGGCGCGCTACGATCTCGGCGGCCGCGTCGTCGGGCTGCAACTCTACCCGGACAAGGATCACGCCGCCTTGATTGGCGCTATCGAGGCGCAGGGGGCAACCGTCGAAACGGTGCTGCCCTACGCATACGATCCGCGCGCCGCTGAAGACAATGTGATCAACGCCATCGATGAAATGGCAGGAGGCCGCGTCGATGCGATTGCGCTGACCAGCTCCAACCAGTTTCGGCGGCTGCTGGATGTGGCGCAAGCGCGCGGCTGCGAGGACCGCCTGCGTCAAGCTCTCCTGACAACCCCGATCGCGTCGGTCGGACCGGTGGTATCCGACGAACTCAAGCAGCACAGCTTGACGCCGGCCATCACGCCGCCGGACGGCGCCTTCTTCATGAAGCCGCTGATCAGCGCGATGAGTACGGCCCTCAGCAGCCGCACGCCAAGGCCCGCAGCAGCGTCCTGAGACGGTTACTGCGAGTGGCCCGATTTCGAGAAATGCCTGCGAACTGGGCACAGTTATGCGAGCTGTCCAGCATTCGGACGCGGCGCGCTCCCGCCGAAAAGTAAGGATGTTTTCGGAAGAACATCAAGCGCCGGGTTGAAACCGCTCTGTGATCTGCGCTAACACGCCAACAATACAAAAAAGCCCCTCGGGGATTTAGGGAGGAACCTGATGAAGCGATTTCTCGCAGCCGTCGCAATCGCGGCGCCGATGTTCACCTCGGCGGCGATCGCCCAGGAAACCGTGAAGATCGGATACATCGATCCGCTCTCGGGCGGCGGCGCCAGCGTCGGTGAAGGCGGCCTCAAGACCTTCCAGTACCTGGCTGACGAGCTCAACGCCAAGGGCGGCATCCTCGGCAAGAAGGTCGAGATCGTCCCGCTCGACAACAAGACCAATCCCCAGGAAAGCCTGATCCAGGCCCAGAAGGCGATCGACTCCGGCGTGCGTTACGTCACCCAGGGCAACGGCTCCTCGGTCGCGGGCGCGCTGTCGGACTTCCTGACCAAGTACAACGAGCGCAACCCCGGCAAGGAAGTGCTGTACTTCAACTACGCCGCGGTCGACCCGGTCCTGACCAACGAGAAGTGCAGCTTCTGGCATTTCCGCTGGGACGCGAACTCAGACATCAAGATGGAGGCGCTGACCAACTATATGAAGGACGTGCCGGCCATCAAGAAGGTCTACCTGATCAATCAGGACTATTCGTTCGGGCAGTCGGTTCGCACCCAGGCCCGCGCGATGCTGGCCAAGAAGCGTCCCGACATCCAGATCGTCGGTGACGAACTGCACCCGCTGCTGAAGATCTCCGATTTCGCCCCCTACGTCGCCAAGATCAAGGCGTCGGGCGCCGACACCGTCGTGACCGGCAATTGGGGCCAGGACATCGCGCTGCTGCTGAAGGCGGCGGCTGATGCCGGCCTCAAGGTGAGCTGGTACACCTACTATGCCGGCGGCGCCGGCGGTCCGACCGCGATCAAGCAGGCCGGCCTCGACCATCAGGTGTTCCAGATCACCGAAGGTTTCGCCAACGTCGAGCACAAGCCCTCGCAGGACTTCGAGAAGGCGTTCCGCGCCAAGGTCGATCTGAGCCTGTGGTATCCGCGTGCCGTCAACGAAATGCGGATGTTCGCGGCGGCCGCCGAAAAGGCCAAGTCGCTAGATCCGGTCAAGGTCGCCCACGCGCTCGAGGACATGAAGTTCGAAGTGCTCGACGGCGGCGAAGGCATCATGCGCAAGGACGACCACCAGTTCTTCCAGCCGATCTACATCTCCTCCTTCGGCACAATTCCCGCCGGCCAGTTCGACGAGGAAAAGACCGGCTGGGGCTGGAAGCAGGTCGCCAAGGTCGACACCGCCCAGACCATGCTGCCGACCACCTGCAAGATGGACCGGCCGTAAGGCTCGCGCGTCTCTCCTCCCTCTCCCCGCTTGCGGGGAGAGGGCCGGGGTGAGGGGGCGCCTCCACACGACGCAACGTCAGCGCTTTGTCGAGAC
>NZ_LJIC01000168.1 GCF_001295845.1 Rhodopseudomonas sp. AAP120
CGCCGCGGTGGGCGCGCCGCAAGGCGTTGCGCGATGGTCCGCAAAGCCATCGCGAACCTCACCACCTTTGCGCCACGCGGCGCGCCCCCACCCCTCGCTGTGAAGCGACGGGTGCACAACTCGGGCTCATTGGAGCCGCGAGAACGTAGTGGCGTGGCTGTTTGACAATTGAAGCGAAGGTTAGAGGGAAGCACAGCGCTTACCTCACCCTCTGACGTCATCGCCCGACTTGATCGGGCGACCCAGTATCCCAGAGCGCTGGCTGGTCCGCTGTGCCGTTATCACGAACGCTCTGGGATACTGGATCCTCCGCTTTCGCGGAGGATGACGGCAAATCCTGGGTGCCTGCCCCGCTACACCCGCGTGCGGTTCACCAGGAACACCGCGGCGGCACAGATCGCCATGCCGGCAATCGCCACCGCGTCGAGGCGCTCGTCGAACAGCACGAAGGCCATCAGCGCGGTCACGGCCGGCACCAGGTAGAACAGGCTCGCCACCGAGGTCGCGGCCGAGCGGCGGATCAGCCAGTACAGCAGGCCGATCGAGCCGATGGACAGCACCAGCGCCAGCCAGGTCAGCGCCAGCACGAACTCCGCGGTCCAGCGCACCTCGCGGGTCTCGAACAGCAGCGCGCCGAGACCGAACAGCGCCATCGCGGCGAGGAATTGAATGATGTTGCCGGCGCGCCAGTCGATGCCGCTGCAGAACCGCTTCTGGTACAGCGTGCCGAGCGTGATGCTGATCAGCGAGCAGCCCGACGCCAGCCAGCCCCAGCCGGCGTCGCCACTGATCGTGCGGTTGTGCATGATCATCAGCACGCCGCCGAGCCCCAGCGCCAGACCGAGCCATTGCGGCGGGGTGACGCGCTCGCCGAGCCAGCGATTGGCCAGCGTCGAGGTCAGGATCGGCTGCAGCCCGGGGATCAGCGCCGACAGCCCGGCCGGCACCGAATGCGCGATCGCGATCGCGGTGCCGGCGAGATAGACGCCGTGCACCAGCAGCCCCGCGACCACGCTGTGACCGATCCCGGCGAGGTTCGGCCAGCGCGGCCGGGCGATCAGCGCGATGACCGCCATCAGCGCCACGACCAGGATCATCCGCAGCGTCAGATAGGTCAGCGGCTCGGCGCCGCTCAGCGCATATTTGGTGCCGACGAATCCGGTGCTCCACAGCACCACGAAAATGGCCGGCGCCGCGCGCGCGGCCAGATGGTCGGTGGACGTTGTCATTGCGGGTCCTGAGTGCCCGATCGGCGGACGCGCCGCAATGGCCAAATGCGTCAACGCGACGCAGCATCCCGGATCAGAAATCCTCGGGGCACGGGTCGACGATCTTCCACAGCTCGGTGCCGTTCTTGATCTTCTTCATCTCGTTGGTGAGGCCGCCGTTGCGGCGGATCCAGTCCTTCACCGGCTGCGGATAATAGCTCATCAGCTCGTCGGTGCCCTCGGAGCTGTTGACCTTGATGCCGAAAGTGAAGGCCTTGTCGTAATAGGCGAGATGGAAGCCCAGGCTGGCGCGCGGCGTGACGCAGATCTTGTTCAGCGGCACGATGCCGAACACCATGGTGCAGGCCGAATTGCAGATGCCGTCGATGATGACCCGCTCGCGGCGGTCGCGGATGCGCTCGTATTTGGCCTTGTACTCGGTGACATAGCCGCCGTGGTCGCGGGTGATGCGCAGATCGGCACGCGCCGGCGACACCATCAGCACCAGGGGGAGCAGCAGCGACGGAAGCAGTCTTCGCATGGACAATCGGCAATCGGGATGTCGAAGGACAGGACGACGGCGGCCCGGCGCCATCTGGCCGACACTCTGGCTTCACAATGTTTGCAATTCGTTAAGCATCGCATTCCGGCGAAAACATGGGCGAGCGAAACCTGGGCAATTCCGGCCTGCCCCCTGTAAATTCCCGCGGAAATGCTGTAATCGGCCCGTTGTCCCACCGCAGCGCGGCCGCGGACAGCCCAGGCGCTCGTAGCTCAGCTGGATAGAGCATCGGATTTCGATTCCGAGGGTCGGAGGTTCGAATCCTTCCGAGCGCGCCATCTGCCCGCCCATGGATCGGCCGGCTCGCAGCTTTCAGCTCAGAAACGCCTCCGAAGTCGTCAGCACGAGCCCCCGCGCGGCCATGTCGGCGAGGAACTGGTCGGCGATGGCCGGGAAATCCGGCGAGCCCGGCGACGGCGGCACCGGCGACATGCAGTCGGTCAGCAGGTGGATCTTGGACACATGCGGCTCGCCGATGTGGTCGACCAGCTGGCGCACGGTGGCGGCGACGCAGTGCGACGACGCCTCGCCCGCAACGGCGATGAGATCGGCCTGCTGCAGCGCCGCGACCAGGCCGCGGTTGAGCTGCGTTGCCGGATCGGCCGGATCGGGCACTTCGGCGAGCAGCGCCCCGTAGTGTTCGGTGAAGGTGTTGAGGCCCTTGGCGACGAAGTCGGTCGGAACGCCGTGCGCGCGCTCCCAGGCCGCCAGCGCGCCGCGCAGGGTGTCGGCGACGTTGTGGCCCCAGCTCCCGACCAGGCAGTGCTCCGGCCACACCATCAGCACGAACTTGCCGGCGCGCTCCAGCTCGGCCGTGTAGTCGAGCATCCGCGGCCGCCACTCCGGCCGGCGCGGCGACCAGGCGCCGGATTCGACGTCGGCATGGGTGATCAACGTGAACGGCGGCGGCGCCGCCCCGGCGGCATCGCGCCAGAACGCCGGATGGGCGACGTCGATGACGCGGTGGGAATCCAACGTGACGTGAATCCGACCGAGCCGCCCGCCGAGCCGCTCGATCATCGCGGCGACCCGCGCCATGTCGGCCAGCGCCCCGGGCACCGGCAGCGTCGAGCGGAAGCGCGTGCCGTCCGGCAGCGCAAGGCCGACCGGATCCCCCTCGCCCGCCCGGATGTCCATGAAGTCGTTCTGCGGATCGATCACGACCAGATGCGTTGCCAGGCTCAACGTGGATGCCCTCCCTGCGCACGCCTTGCACGATCACCGAACTTCGACGATCGCACCCGGCTGGTCAATTGCCGACGCTCCACATGACATTGCCTCGCATGATCACGAGGTCGCGGTAGACGGCGGGCGCGACGTTGCGCCGCAGACGGTGCCAACGGGTCCGCGACCCACGACATCTACGTAGTTCGCCGGGAGCAACGCTAACAGCCGACTACTTTGATAGCTGAACTCACTGGTAATCATACGCAGCCCTGTTTTCATGTTTCGCTAATCGAATGAACCGAAATTGTAACAGTACGGACGTCCCCGGATTCGAGGTCACAACTCCATGAAATTCGACCGCATTGGTAACAAGCTCGGACTCGCCGGCCTGATCGGCGTGCTGCTCAGCGGCGGCATGCTGGTCAACCAGATCGTCGCCGAACGCAAGATCGACGCGGCCAACACTTTGGCGGCGGGCCAGCAATACATCAACGAGCACACGCTGGAAGCCAACATCGCGCTGCGGCGGATGCAACTCGCGGTGCGCGACATCGGGCTCGCCAAATCCATTCCGGACGTCGACAAAGCCGCGGCAGTGCTGGCGGAGATGACCGCGCGGATCAACAAGGAGCTCGCCGGCGCAACGCAGCGGACGGTCATTCCAGAGAACAAGACCCGCCTCGAGAAGATCAGCGGGCTTGCCAGGGACTACGAGACGCTGGCGGCCGCACAGGTCGCAACGATCAAGCAGATCTTCGATATCACGGCGAAGCGCAACGCCGCCTCTGCCGAGTGGGGGAAATCGTTCGACGCCCTGCGCGCCTCGCCTTCGATTGCGGGGCGGCTCGAGATCGAGAAGACGCTGCTCGAAGCCGACACGAATTTCAACGCGGTTCGTGCCGCGGCTTGGCGGTTCACCGCGACCGGAGAAGATGGCCAGCGAAAGCTGGTCGACGTTCGATCAAAGGACGTCACCGACGCGCTATCGCGCTTGAAGACCCTTGCGAACGATCGCTCGCTCAGCGCAGCTGCGGATCAACTGTCGACCGACGTCGCCTCTTTCCTCAGCCTGACCAACGAGGTGCTCAAGGCGGAAGTCACCAAGATGGAGCAGGCTGCGAGCCTGCTGGCGACGGCTAATCAGTCAGCGGGACTGATGCGGGACGCGGTCGATGAATCGAGCAAGAACTATCTCAACGCCAAGGCGAGCGCAGATGAAGAACTCACGCAGGCCAACCGTGTCAGCTTCGCTGTGGCCGTCGCCGTGATGCTCGCGCTGATCGGCTCGGTGATCTTCACCTTCCTCGGCGTCGCCCGTCCGCTGACGCGGCTGAACGGCGCGCTGGGACGCATTGCGGCCGGCGAAGCCAATGCCGAGATTCCCGGCGCGACCCGCGGCGACGAAGTCGGCGACATCGCCAAGACCGTGGTGATCATCGGCAAGAACGCCGAGCAGAAGGCCCGCGAAGAGGCCGAGGCTCAGGCCAAGCAGGAGCAGATCGCGGCGCAGCGCCGCAAGGCCGAAATGATCCAGCTCGCCGACAGCTTCGAAGCCGCGGTCGGCGAGATCGTCGAGACGGTGTCGTCGGCCTCGACCGAACTCGAAGCCTCGGCCTCGACATTGACCGCGACCGCCGAACGCGCCCAGGAGCTGACCACGATGGTGGCGGCGGCGTCCGAGGAAGCCTCGACCAACGTGCAGTCGGTGGCCTCGGCGACCGAGGAACTGTCCTCCTCGGTCAACGAGATCAGCCGCCAGGTGCAGGATTCCGCCCGCATGGCAAACGATGCCGTCAGCCAGGCCCGCGTCACCAATGACCGAGTCAGCGAGCTGACCCAGGCGGCGGCGCGGATCGGCGACGTGGTCGAACTGATCAATCAGATCGCCGGCCAGACCAACCTGCTCGCGCTCAACGCCACGATCGAGGCGGCGCGCGCCGGCGAAGCGGGCCGCGGCTTCGCGGTGGTGGCCTCGGAAGTGAAAGCCCTCGCCGAGCAGACCGCGAAGGCGACCGGCGACATCAGTCAGCAGATCTCCAGCATCCAGAGCGCGACGCAGGAGTCGGTCGGTGCGATCCGCGAGATCAGCGGCACCATCGAGAAACTCTCCGAGATCGCTTCGACCATCGCCTCGGCGGTGGAAGAACAGGGCGCGGCGACGCAGGAAATCTCCCGCAACGTCCAGCAGGCCGCGCAAGGCACCCAGCAGGTCTCCGCCAACATCAACGACGTGCAGCGCGGCGCCAGCGAGACCGGCTCGGCCTCGTCGCAGGTGCTCACCGCCGCGCAGTCGCTGTCCGGCGACAGCAACCGCCTCAAGACGGAAGTCGGACGCTTCCTCAGCACCGTGCGGGCCGCTTAGTTCCGCGGCCGTCGCATCGCCGAGAGTCGCATCGCCAAGACAAGGCCCGGCGCATCCAGCGTCGGGCCTTGTGCCGTTCATCGTCGGCAATGCCCCCGAACCATGCGACGGGATTTGAACCGTTGCGGGCCGTCATCGCGACTGATCACCGCGATCGCGCGGCGTGCTCGGTCCGGTCGCAGCGCAGCAAAGGCTTCGCGCGCTCCTGCCGCGTTGACGGCTACGAACGAGCTTTGGCATAATTTCACAACTGCTGGATGCTGCCGAACCTGGCGGTGGCGTGGGAGACGCGATGAGGAATGGCCTGTATTCGATCCACGCCGATCTGCTGGACGGCCGTTCCGGCAAAGGCAGTGGCGTGGCGGTGTTCCTGAACGGCAGGATTTTGGGCGGCGACGCCTATTTGTACTACACCGGCAGCTACGTGACGTCCGGCAGCACCTTCAAGGGCGAAGTCACCGTCAGCCAGCACACGCCGAGCCCGGACGAAAGTCCGCTGTTCGGCGGCCAGAAGGAACCGGTCGGCATCGGCGTGTCCGGCACCTGGACCGACACGTCCGCGACCATGCAAGGCACCGCGCTGGTCGGCAAGTCGAGCCAGCTGTTCAAGGCGACCCTGCGCTGGCTCGCGCCGGCGGATTGACGGCGTCCGGCGACGGCAGCCGATGCGGCCGCTGTTCGTGCGATTCCAATCGCACGAACAGGCCCTTCCCTGCGCGCGGTCAGCCGAGCGCGGCCTTGATCATGTCTGAGGCCTTCTCGGCGATCATGATCGTCGGCGCATTGGTGTTGCCGGTCGTGACCTCCGGAATGATCGAGGCATCGACCACGCGCAGCCCGGCGACGCCGTGAACCCGCAGATGCGGATCGACCACTGCCATCTTGTCGGTGCCCATTTTGCAGGTGCCGCACTGGTGGTGATAGGACATCACCGCCGAGCGCGCGTAATCGGCGAGCTGCTTGTCGGTCTTGGCGGCGGGTCCCGGATAGATCTCGCGCTTGATCCAGGCCTTCAGCGCCGGCTGCTCCGCGACCTTGCGCAGCATCTTCACACAGGTCACCAGCGTGGCGACGTCGTAGTCGGTGGCCAGCACGTTGATGTCGAGTTCGATATCCGCCGCCGGATCAGCGGAGGTCAACCGGACTTCGCCGCGCGAGGTCGGCTTGACGCCGCCGGCGTTGAAGGTGAAGGCGTTCTTCACCGAGGCGTCCTGCTCCGGCGCGTAGTACGGCGCGAACAGGCCGAGCGGCTGCATGTCCGGCTCGGGCCGATCCGGCGAGGTCTTGGCGAACAGCTGCACGTGCAGCGGCGTCACGCCCATGTTGTTGGGCGGCGGCACCGGCTTGGAGGCTTCCCACGTCACAGGCAGCAGCGTGTGGTCGTGGAGGTTCTGACCGACGCCCGGCAGATCCTTCTTCACCGTAATCCCGAGCTTCTCAAGCTGCGCGCGCGGACCGATGCCGGACAGCATCAGAATGCGCGGGCTCTCGATCGCGCCTCCCGAGACGATCACCTCGCGGGTCGCGGTGACCGTGTGCATACCGCCCTGCTGCATATAGGTGACGCCCGTTGCGCGGCCGTTTTCGATCTCGACCTTGTGGACCCGCGCATTGGTGATCAGCGTCAGATTGGGCCGTTCGAGCGCCGGCCGCAGGAACGCCACGGCGGTGGACTGGCGCAGGCCGTCGCGGGTGTTGAGATCGCAGAAGCCGACGCCGATCTGGCTCGGCCCGTTGCAATCGGGGTTGTACGGATGGCCGGCCTGCACGGCGGCTTCCATCATCGCGACGTTGACCGGATGCGGCCGCACTTCCGACGTCACATGCAGCAGCCCGCCCTTGGCGTGATACTCGGACGGCTCGCCATCATAATCCTCGGACTTGAGGAAATACGGCAGCACGCTCTTCCAATCCCAGCCGTCATTGCCCCACTTCGCCCAGCGATCGTAATCGGTCGGCGCGCCGCGCACATAGATCATGCCGTTGAGCGACGACGACCCGCCGAGCGTCTTGCCGCGCGGCCAGTACAGGCGGCGGTTGTTGGCATGCTTCTGCGGCGTCGTCCAATACGCCCAGTCGTAAGGCGAATTCCACAGTTCGATGACGCGGATCGGCGTCGAGATCTTCTCGCTGTCGTCCGGCCCGCCCGCCTCGATCAGCAGCACGCGTGCGCCGTTCTCGGTCAGGCGATTGGCAAGCACGCAGCCGGCGCTGCCGGCGCCGCAAATGATGTAGTCGTAGCTCGCATCCAGTGCTTCGGCGGTGTTGATCGACGCGCCGGGAAGTCCGCCGGTGACGGTGAGAACGCCGGCCGCGACGGCGGTGCGGCCGATGAATTGGCGACGGTTCATCTTGTCGGTCATGACGCTGCCCTCAGGAGATGACGATCTGGAGATCGGTGTATTCGTGCAGCCCGTCCTGGGCGAACTCGACGCCGAGGCCGGACATCTTGGTGCCGCCGAACGGCGCGTCGGGACGGATCATGCCGTGCTGATTGATCCACGCCGTGCCGCATTCGAGCCGCGCCGCCACACCGCGCGCCTTCTGCGGATCGGCCGACCAGACCGATCCGCCGAGACCTGCAGGATTGGCGTTGGCGGCGGCGATCGCCTCCTCGACATCGGTGAATTTGATGATCGGCAGCACCGGGCCGAACTGCTCGTGATCGACCAGCGGATCGCCGTTCTCGAGATCCGCGATCAGCGTCGGCGGGAAGAACAGGCCTTCGCCGGGCGTGCCGCCGATCAGCACGCGCCCTTTGGTCTTGGCGCTCTCGACCAATGCGACCACCTTGTCGAACTGCATCTTGTTGGAGATCGGCCCGAGCATCGTGCCGTCGTCGAGACCATTACCGACGCGGACGTTGGCAACAAACGCGGTCAGCGCCTCGCAGACGGCGTCGTAGACGTCGGCGTGGACATACAGCCGCTTCAGTGCCGCGCAAGTCTGGCCGGCGTTGATGAAGGCGCCCCAGAACAAACCTTCGGCGATCGCCTGCGGATCGACGTCGTTCAGCACGATGCCGGCGTCGTTGCCGCCGAGTTCGAGCGTCAGCCGCTTCAGCGTGTCGGCGGCGGAGCGCATGATGTGCTGGCCGGTCGCCGTCGACCCGGTGAAGACGATCTTGCGGATGCCCGCGTGCGCCGACATCGCGGCGCCGAGATTGCCGGCGCCGTCGCTGCCGGTGACGATATTGACGACACCCGGCGGCAGCACCTCGTTCATCAGCGCGACCAGCCGCAGCGTCGACAGCGGCGTGAACGGCGACGGTTTCGACACCACGGTGCAGCCGGAGCGGATCGCCGGCAGGATGTGCCAGACCGCAATCAGCATCGGCCAATTCCACGGGGTGATCGAGCCGACGACGCCGAGCGGCTTGCGCACCTTCTCGACATGCCCGCCCTCGCCCGACGCCAGCACTTCGGGCGCCAGCGACAGGGTCGAGGTGTAGCGACTCCAGCCGACGGCGCCCTGCACTTCGAACATCGAGCCGATGCCGGCGAGCGGCTTGCCTTGCTCCAGCGTGATGAGCCGCGCCAATTCCTCGGCATGTGCCTCGATGCGGTCGGCGATCGCCAGACACGCTGCGGCACGGACGGAGTCGTCGGCGGCCGACCAGCTTCTGAACGCGTCCGCGGCCGCGGCGACGGCAGCGTCGAGGTCGGACGGCTCGGCCTCCGGCGCGTAGCCGACGATTTCGCCGGTGGCCGGATTCAACACGGCGAAACTGCTGCCGGTCACCACGGCTTGGCCGCCAATCATCATCGGAAACAGCGGCCCGTCGAGCGCGCTTTGCTGGATCTGCTGGTTCATGGCTCCCCTTCTCCGGTTTGATGCGCCGGAGAAGTTAGGACCACCGCGCCGCCCGAGACATCGACCGAAGCGACCGACCTTTGGGACTGAAGCGACGCGCGCGCGTCAGAGCTGCCGAATGGCCGCAGCGATCAACGCCGTTCGCCCGGCGCCGCGCCGAAATGCCGACGGTAGGCGCGGTAGAAGAACGACAGATCGTTGAAGCCGGAGCTGTAGGCGATCTCGCTGACGGTCAGCGCCTGATCATTCAGGATCCGGCGGCGCGCCCGTTCCAGCCGCGTCGTCAGAATCTGCTCGCGCGCACTGTCGCCGTGACGGGCGAAGCTGCGCTGCAACTGCCGGGGGCTGATCCCGAGCTCGCGACAGATCTCGCCGGCTCCGAACGCCGGATCGCTCGCGTGCCGATGAATGATGCACAGCGCCTCGTCGTACAGCCGATCATGGGTGTCGCGCGAGGCGTAGCCGCCGGTCCTGGCTTCGAGCAATGCGCTCGCGAGCACAGCGAACAGCGCCTCGTGCAGATGCGTGGACGCGTCGTCCTCGATCCGGCCACTGGCGCCGCCCGCATCCGAAGCGTGCGTAGTCCCGGCATCGGCGATCTGCCGCGCCAGGCGCAGCATCAGGACCTTCAACGCCACCGCGAAGCCGCTGTCGCCCCGGATCAGGGTCGGTCCATCGAGCAGCTTGCCCAATCGGCCCATCCCCTCGCTGCGCGCGATATGCAGCGAGATCTGCTCGGCGTCGTCTCCGGCGAAGCTGAAGCGGCTCGGCCGCGTCGCGTCACTGACGAAGATGTCGCGCGGCCGCAGCAGCGCGGTCGCGCCGCCCTGAGTCATCTCGGCCGAGCCGGAGCATTGCATCGTCAGCACGAAGTGATCGACAAAGTCGGCGCGGATCTGAGCTGCGGTACGCTCGACCTCGACGCCGGCGAGGCGCACATAGGCGAGCTCCGCGCCCGCTTCGCCGCGCAGCAGGCCCGTCCGGGCCGCGAACGGAAACTCGCCGCCTTGCCCCGCCCGCGCGGTCCGCACCGTATAGGCGCCACAGACCTGCCTGACGCCGCTCTGAAAGGATTCGACCGTGCGATGGGGCTGAGGTGCGAACGCGGACTGCATCGACGGCTCCGGCTCTTGGATTGAGGCATGGAGAACCGCGAAGCAAGAACCCTGCCATTGCCGGAGATTTGTGCAGGCGGGCAGCCCACCGAGACGCGTTCAGGCGCGCGCACTCGCGACGGGTGCGTCGTCGACCTCGCGCGGCGCCGCCCGCGGCAGGATCATCTGGATCCGCGTCCCATTGCCGGGCTCGGACACCAGCTCGAGCCGACCGCCGAGGCGATTGGTGACGATGCTGTAGACGATGTGCAGGCCAAGGCCGGTGCCGCCCTGATCGCGCCGCGTCGTGAAGAACGGATCGAACGCCCGCCGCCGCACGTCGAGGCTCATGCCGCAGCCGTCGTCCGAATACAGAATCTCGACGGCGTTCGGACCCGCGGCGCGCACCACGATTTCGACCGTCCCAGGACGACCATCGGGAAACGCGTGCGCGACCGAATTCAGGAACAGGTTGGTGAGCACCTGCCCGTACGGTCCGGGATACGAGTTCATCGCCAGGCCCGGCTCGCACTGCACGTTCAACGTCAGGTTCTGCTTGCGCAGGCCCGGCCGCAAGCTCATCACCACCTGCTCGGTCAGGTCGCCGAGATCGAAGATCCGCTGATCGGAGTAGTTGCGGTCCGCGGCGACCTGCTTGAACGACTGGATCAGTTCGGCGGCGCGGTTGAGATTGGCGACGAGCTGCGCCGAGGCATCTCGCGTGCTGGACAGGAATTCGTTGAGCCGCGAGCGTTTAAGCTCGCCGCGCTCGACTTCAGCGACGAACACCGCGGCCTTGCGGTCGAGCGCCGACGCCACCGTCAGACTGATGCCGACCGGATTGTTGACCTCGTGGGCGACGCCCGCGACCAGCCGCCCGAGCGCCGCCAGCTTTTCGGCTTCGATCAGCGATTGCTGGGTCTCGCGCAGATTGCGTAGCGCGGCTTCCGCGGCGTCCTTGGCCTGGCGCATCTCGAGCTCGCCGCGCTTGCGCTCGCCGATGTCGAGCGCGACCGTCACGATGCGCTCGATCCGCCCTTCGGCATCCTTCAGCGGCATCTTGTTGACCAGCCACTGCCGCATCGCGCCGCTGACGTCGCGATACTCTTCCTCGTAGAAGCCGAGCCCTTCGCCGGTTGCCAGCACCTTCTTGTCGTTGGCGTCGGTCTTGTGCGAACCGTAGCGCGACATCAGGTCGGCGGTGGTGCGGCCGATCGCGTCTCGCGGATCGACGCCGAAGATGGTCGCCATATAGCGGTTCATCAGTAGATAGCGCAGTTCGGTGTCCTTGACGTTGATCACCGCCGGCACCGTGTCGATCACCTGTTGCAGCAGCCGGCGGCCCTCGGCCACCGCGGTTTCGGCCCGTTTCTGATCGGTGATGTCGCGGACCGCGCCCTCGTAGCGCACCACCGTGCCGGTCTCGTCGCGGATCGCGCTGGCGCTGTCCGACAGCCACAGCACTTCGCCGTTGCGCTTGCGGGCCTGGTACTCGAACTCGCGCACCATGCCGTCGCGTTCCATCAGTTCGCGATATTCGTCGCGCTTGCTCGGCTCCACGTAAATATTCCCGGCGATGTCGGCCGCTCCGCGCATCAAGTCCGCCGGCGTTTCGTACCCCATCATCCGCGCCAGCGCCGGATTGGCGTTGAGCAGAGCGCCCTCCGGCGTGGTGACGTAGATGCCGTCGATCGAGCCCTCGAACAACTTGCGATAGCTCTCCTCCGCCAGCCGCTGCTCGGCCAGCGCCCGCACCGCGGCCTCGCGGGCGGTGTCGGCTTCCACCAGCGTGCGCCGAAACACCTCGGCGGCCCGCGCGATGTCGCCGATCTCGTTCTTGAGATCGGTCGCCGGGATCGCGGTGTATTGCTGACCGGCCGCGAGCGAACGGATCGCCGCGGTGATCGCAGTCAGCGGTCCCACCGTTCGCCGCACCACGAAGGCCGCGGCCATCAGACCGACCAGCACGCCGGCGGAGCCGAGCACGATGCTCTGCCACTTGTCTTCCGTCAGCGTTCTGGCGAGATCGCGCGACAGCACCCGGCCGCGGCGCGCGCTGACGTCGCGCAGCAATTCGGTCACCCGCGCGATCAGCCGCCCTTCGCTGCCGAGCACGTTGCGATCCAGCGTCGCGATCTCCTGCTCCACCGCGGTCGTCGAGATGATCACATCGGCATAATCACGGACTGCGGTTGCGGCGGCCGGGTCGGGAATCGGAATGGCCCGCATCCGCCGCGCCGCTTCGCCGGCGCCGGGCAGATCCCGCGACAACAGCGCCGCGGCGATCTTGCTGTGCTCGCCGTGCAGCGCCGCCGCCAGCGTGCGATCGCGCAGGCCGGTGACGACCGCCTCGAACGCATCGCGGAGCGGCGGTACGCTGGCGATCATCTCGGCCCGGCGCGGCATCAGCGCGGTGATGCGTTCGAGGCCGTCGCGATAATTGCCGAGCCGCGCGGTGACGCCGTCGATCATTTCCTGCTGGTCGGCGTCGATCTCGAGCCGGGTTTTCTTCAGCAGTTCGGTCAGCGCCGAAGCGGCTTCGAACACCTTGCCGGCAGGCTGCGCGCTGGGCTCACTCACCACCTGGCGGGCCGCGAAGCGCAGCTCGCTCATCCGGCGCTCGATCTCCTCGGCGAGATCGCCGACAATCTGCAACCGCTGCAATTCGCCGAAGGTATTGTCGATATGGCGGATGGCGACGACGCTGCCGACGCTGGTCATCGTGATGATGGTCAGCAGCAGCAGGAAGCTGCCGAACGTCATCTGCCGGATCGAGAGCGTGCGCGACCTCACGCTCTGGATGAACGCTGAAATGGCGTTGGGCATGATGGCGAAACCGCTGCTCCCGTCCGGCGACTATCCCACAAAGTCGCCCCGAAGGGTACAGCGCCGGACCGCCGGCCACAATGTCGGGCGAGGATCGGAGGGCCGCTGGTCGAGGATCGATCCTGCTGGAAGCCTGAGGTCCCCCCGCCGATGGCGCGGCGGGAGGACAAGGTGCAGCCGCTGCGGCTACTTTTTCGGCCGGATGGCGTCGGCCGTGCCCTGGATGAAGGCCTGGATCTTCACCACGTCGGCGTCGGTCAGCTTGCCGGTGAAATCCGGCATGCCCTTCTCGCGGAACGGCCCCTTGAACACGATCTGCTTGAGGTTGGCGATCTTGTCGGTCGTGCTGTAGCCGAGGTTCTTGACGTTACCGCCGCGGTCGACGCCCGGCACGCCGTGGCAGGTGGCGCAGGCCGCGACATAGATCGCGGTGCCCTCCGGCACGTCCTTGGGATCGTACTCGACGCCGGTCAGCAGGTTGCCCATTTGGTACTTAGTGAAAGCCGGCATCGGCGCGTTGCCGCCGACCGCGAAGGTGTACACCGTGCCCGGTGCCTCCTGCTCGGTCGCACGGGCGCTGATGCCGAACACGCCGCCCCAGCCGACCGCGATCGAGACGTATTGCACGCCGTCGACCATGTAGGTGGCCGGCGCCGCGACCGCGCCGGTGCCGAGCGGACTTTCCCAGAGCTTCTCGCCGCTCTTGGCATTGTAGGCCACGATACGGCCGTCGGCGGTGCCCTGAAACACCAGATTGCCCGCGGTCGTCAGCGTGCCGCCGTTCCATGGCGAGACGTATTCGGCGCGCCAGGCTTCCTTCTGCTGCACCGGATCCCAGGCGACGAGCCGGCCGAACGGCAGGTTCTTTGGCGGGGTGGCGTTCAGCGAGAAGCCGAGATTCCAGCCGGTGGTGCTGCCGAACTTAAACGGCTCCATCTTGTTCTGGTTCAGCGCCTTCTCACCCGTGAGGTTGACGGGCACGCCCTGCGCCGGCAGATACACCAGACCGGTCTGCGGGTTGAACGACATCGGGTGCCAGTTGTGGGCCCCGTACGGCCCCGGGATGGCGTCGAACGGCTTGTCGGCCGAACGCGCCTCGGGATTTTCGATCGGCCGCCCCTCGGCGTCGTAGCCGGTGGCCCAATTCACATCGACGAAGTTCTTGGCCGAGATGAACTTGCCATTGGTGCGGTCGACCACGAAGAAGAAGCCGTTCTTCGGCGCGTGCAGGATCACCTTGCGCGGCTGGCCGTCGATCGTCAGATCAGCCAGGATCATCGGCTGGGTGGAGGTGTAGTCCCAGTTGTCGCCGGGCGTTTCCTGATAGTGCCAGACGTACTTGCCGGTGTCGGCGTTGAGCGCGACCAGGGATGCGAGATACAGGTTGTCGCCGCCGGCCGGGCTGCGCAGATGGCGATTCCACGGCGAGCCGTTGCCGGTGCCGATGTACACCATGTTGAGTTCAGGATCGAACGTGATGGTGTCCCAGGTGGTGCCGCCGCCGCCGCCGACCCACCATTTGCCGGCCGGATCCCACGTCTTGGCCGCCTTCTCCATCGACTCGTCTTCGAACGGCTTCGACGGATCGCCCGGCACGGTGAACCAGCGCCAGGCCTGATTGCCACTCTCGGCATCGTAAGCGGTGACGTAGCCGCGCGCGCCGTATTCGGCGCCGCCGTTGCCGATCACCACCTTGCCGTTGAACACCCGCGGCGCGCCGGTGATGGTGTAGGAATGTTCGTGGTCGATCAGCGTGTCCTTTTCCCAGACCTTCGCGCCGGTCGCGGCGTCCAGCGCGATCAACCGGCCGTCATAGGCGCCGACGAACACCTTGCCCTTGTACAACGCCACGCCGCGGTTAACGACGTCGCAGCAGCCGCGATAGCCGTTCTCGCGCTTGACGCCGGGATCGAACGTCCACAGCTTCTTGCCGCTGCGGGTGTCGATCGCGTGCACGACGCTCCACGACGCGGTGACGAACATGATGCCGTCGACCACCAGCGGCGTCGCCTCGACACCGCGCTCGGACTGCAAATTGTAGCTCCACTTCAGGCCGAGCTGTTTGACGTTGTCGGTGTTGATCTGGTTGAGCTTGCTGAAGCGGGTCTCGGCGTAATCGAGGCCATAGCTCGGCCAGTCGTTAGTAGCCTTGGCGTTGGCGACGATCGCCGCGCCGTCGATCGCGCCGGTGACGGAGCGAATGTGATCGGCCGAGCCCTTCGCGCCTTGTGCGAAGGCTGCGCCGTGAACCAGCAGCGCGGCCGCAATCACGGCGGCGCCGACCTTCAAGTCTCTCGGAAAAAATCGCGCGGACGAATGCGTGCGGAGGAATCGGTGCGCTGCCCGCGCCCGATCGGCAGGTCGTTTCATGCGTTCACTCCCTATGGCCTCTGACGGGCCTGACGAGAGTGTTGCGCGCGTTCTGGAATGCGTCAACTGACGAGACGCGCGCGATCGTCTAT
Organism: Rhodopseudomonas sp. AAP120; assembly: GCF_001295845.1. Classification (GTDB taxonomy): domain Bacteria; phylum Pseudomonadota; class Alphaproteobacteria; order Rhizobiales; family Xanthobacteraceae; genus Rhodopseudomonas. The sequence goes on from NZ_LJIC01000168.1 coordinate 15,495, forward strand.
TTCGATAGTATCGCCGCAACGCAGCAAGGTCACGCTGCAACGCGACGTGGGTAGTAGCGCCCTGACGAGACTACAATCGGTACTGGAGAAAGATCTCAACGACCCGCGAAACAGCGGCGAAACATAGCTAATTGCCGTTGAATTCGAACACTTCGCCGTCGTAACCGGCCTCGGCCGGAATCGTCAGCGTGCGCTTGTCGCCGTCGCGGCCCATGATCGGCATCACCGTCACGACGTTCTGCCCGCGCGAATAGTCGAGCGCGTCGCGGACGCTCGGCTGCTTACCGAGCCTGATCAGATTGCGCGTCGTCGGGAACGGCAGGGTAAATCGTCCGCTGTTGCCACCTTCGAGTGCCTCGCGCGGCGACAGCCAGATCGAATCGGTCGACTCCTTGCCGTCGTGCATACCGAGCTGCTCCGGCGGCGCTTCGGCGAGGAAGAACCAGGTGTCGAACCGCTTCGGCAGTCTCTCCGGCGTGATCCAGTGCGCATAGGGCACCAGCAGATCGAGCGCGAGCACGAGCTGGTTGGTCGCCAGGATCTCGGCGAAAGAGATCTTGCCCTCGCACAATGCGGTGCGATGCGCCGCTTCGATCTCGCTCGCACGCGATGCCGCGACGAGTTGGTCACTGCCGCGCGGCCGCGCTAGCAGGATGCCGCTCTCCTCGAAGGTCTCGCGGATGGCGGCGATCTGAAACTCGAGCGAAGGCCCCTCGCCTTGCGCTCCGCTCTCGTAAAGTTCGGGCTGGCCGATGATGTCGCGGTCGCCGGCATCGACACTGCCGCCCGGGAACACCAGTGCGCCGGAGGCGAACTCGATCTGATAATGCCGAACCATCATGAAGACGTCGAAGCCGTCCGTACGATCTCGCAGCAACAGAATGGTGGAGGCAGGACGAGCGACCGGCGCTTCATTCGCCATATCGATTACTCCGCTGCTTTGGCGCGTTGTTCAAGGTCCGCACGCTCGTCGATCCGGGCGAGTCGTGAAAGAAGATAGTCCACTTCTTCGCGCGCCGTGTCGCTCAAAGCCGAGCCCGGCTTGCGCTGCGCCGACGAAGCGATGATGCCGCGCTTCTTCAGGACGTATTTGCGGACGGCGAGGCCGACGCCCTGCTGCTGCTCGTAACGGATCAGCGGCAGATGCGCGTCGAACAGATTGTGCGCGAGATCGCGCTGGCCGGCCTTGGACAGCTTGACGACATCGACCAGCATGTCCGGGAAGCAATAGCCGGTCATCGCGCCATCGGCGCCGCGCTCCATCTCGAAGTCGAGGAACAAGCCGCCGTTGCCGGTCAGGATCGACAGCGGCCGCAGCGAACCGTCCTTCTGGAAGCCGCGCAGCTTGGTGATCTTCTCGAGCCCAGGCCAGTCCTCGTGCTTGAGCATCACGCAGGAGGGATTGTCCATGACGATCTGCCGGATCACGTTCGGCGTCATCACCACCGTCAGCGTCAGCGGATAGTCCTGCAGGCACCAGGGAATGTCGTCGCCGATCGCCTCAGCGGCTTGGCGGAAGTAACCGATGATCTGCTCGTCGGTGCGCAGGCTCGGCGGCGGCGCGATCATCACGCCGGCGGCGCCGGCGTCCATCGACGCCCGCGCCAGCGCGCGCATCGTGGCAAAGCCCGGCGCGGAGACGCCGACGATGACCTGCAGCGTCTTGGCGCGCTTGACGAAGCGGGTCGCCACCGCCTGCGCTTCGGCGGCGTCGAGCTTCGGCGCCTCGCCCAAGATGCCGAGCACCGTCATGCCCTCGCAGCCGACCTCCGCATAGAAATCGGTCAGCCGGTCGATCGATGCGTCGTCGATCCGGCCGTCGTCGTGGAACGGCGTCGGTGCGATGGCGAACGTTCCGGCGGCGTCGGGGGTCAGCTTCATACGATGTGCCTTTGGTCAGTCTGGATGCGCACTGGATAGCACCATCGTGCAAGAAAATCCCGTGTCCCGGACAAGGTGCCGCGCGGCAGCGCCGAACCGACGATCCGGGACCCCGGTTAGTGCCGCGCTGCAGGAACCGGGGCCCCGGATCTGCGGCGCATCTGCCGCTGCGCGGCCAATGCGCCTTGTCCGGGGCACGGTCGCAATCGTCTCAGCCGAGCACCGAGCGGCCGCTCTTGATCACCGTAACGTCGCGCGCTTTCACCCGCGCTTCGAACGAGATCACGTCGCCGTCCTTCCACAGATCCATCGTCACGGTCTCGCCCGGATACACCGGCGACGAGAACCGCACTGCATGTTGCTTGAAGGCAGCGGCGTCGTAGTCCGCATATGTCTGCAGCACGCCGCGGCAGGTGATGCCGTAGGTGCACATGCCGTGCAGGATCGGCCGCGGAAAACCGGCCTTGTTGGCGAATTCCGGATCGGAATGCAGCGGGTTGCGGTCGCCGCACAGCCGATAGATCAGCGCCTGATCCGGCCGCGTCGAGATATCGATGCTGCGATCCGGCGCGCGGCTCGGCATCTTGTGCGGTTCGGGCTGTTCCAGCGCCGGACCGCCGAAGCCGCCGTCGCCCCGGGCGAAGCGCGAGGCGAGCAGCGTCGCCAGTTCCGCACCGGTCTCATCGCGCAGCACGGTCTGGTGACGGATCACCACGCCCTTGTCCTTGCCCTTGTCGTAGACCTGCACGACGCTGGAATCCGCGGTGATGTTCGCCGCGACCGGCATCGGCCGGTGAAAGGTGATGTCGCGTTCGCCGTCGACCACCAGCAGCCGGTTGAGGTTCATCTCGCCCGGCCCCGCGCCCCACGCCGCGACCGACGCAAAGGTCGGTACCACTTTCAGCGGACGTTCCGTGTAGGTCGCCTCGTTGACGAAGGCGAGCTCCTTCTCGTCCATCGGGTCAGCGCCCATGCCGATGCCGTAGGCGTACAGCATTACGTCACGGTCGGTGTAGGTGTACTTCTGCCCGACGCTCTTCAGCGCCATCAGTTCGTCATAGCGGGCCGACATCGGCTTCTCCTTTGTTTGACTCTTTGACGAAGACCAAGGCCTAACCGTCATTGCGAGCGCAGCGAAGCAATCCAGAGCACCGAGCACCGTCGCTGGATTGCTTCGTCGGCTTCGCCTCCTCGCAATGACGTGGTGAGGCTGTAGCGCGATCAGGCCACCGTGTAGAACGGCAGCGGCGCGCCGCCGTCACTGGGTTTGAACACCACCTTGACCTTGGCACCGATCTTCAGCGAAGCGAAATCGCAATCGACGAAGTTGGTCAGCACCGACGGGCCTTCCTTCAACGTCACGTAGCCGATCGCATAGGGACCGGTCGCCGACTTGCGCATCAGGCTGAAGCTGTAGATCTCGCCCTCGCCCTTGCTCTCTTCCCACACCGTCTGGTCGGAGAAGCAGAACGGGCACAGCGCGCGCGGGAAGTAATGCGCCTCGCCGCAGGCCATGCAGCGCTTGATCAGCAGTTTGCCTTCGCTCGCCGCATCCCAGAACGGCTTGGTTTCGGGATTGCCCTGAGGCGCGGGATATTTGACGGGGCTGTTCATCACACGCGCTCCAGAATGCAGGTCGATGCGCCGTGGCGGATGCCGAGCATGCCACCGGTGCCGTGAGCCAAGGCGAGATCGCAGTTCGGCACCTGCACCTTGGGATGAGCTTCTCCGCGAAGCTGACGCACCGCCTCGAGCAGCTTGGTCATGCCGCCGCGATTGACTGGGTGGTTGCTGCACAGACCGCCGCCGTCGGTGTTGAACGGCAGCTTGCCGACGCCCGAGATGAGGTTGCCGTCGGCGACGAACTTGCCGCCCTCGCCTTTCTTGCAGAAGCCGAGGTCCTCGAGCTGCATCAGCACCGTGATGGTGAAGCTGTCGTAGATCGACGCGTATTTGATGTCCTTTGGCGTCACGCCGGCCATCTCGAACGCCGCCGGGCCGGACCACACGCCGGCCGAATAGGTCAAATCGAGATCCTTGCCGCCGCGCGGGCCCTTGATCGATTCACCCGCGCCGATCATCCGCACCAGCGGCCGCTTCAGGCTGCGGGCGATCTCTTCGGTCGTGACGATCAGCGCGCCGCCGCCATCGGTGACGACGCAGCAGTCGAGACGATGCAGCGGATCGGCGATCAGCGGCGAGTTGAGGACGTCCTCGACGGTGACGACGTCGCGCAGCATCGCATGCTCGTTGTACTGCGCGTGATGCGAAGCCGCGACCTTGATCCAGGCGAGTTGCTCGGACGTCGTGCCGTACTCGTGCATGTGGCGCGCCGCGCACATCGCATAGACGTTGTGCGTGGTGGCGCCGTAAGCGAGTTCAAAGTCGCCTTCCGCGCCGACGGGGCGCGGCGGCAGCGCGCCGGTGCGCGGTTTGCCGGCCAGCGTGATCAGCGCCACCGAGCAGCGGCCCGCGGCGATCGCTTCGGCGGCATGGCCGAGATGCACCAGATAGGAGCAACCGCCGGTGTCGGTGGAGTCGAAATGGCGCACCTTGAGGCCGAGATAATCAACCATCGCCATCACGCCGCCCGGCGCATCGCCGGCGCAGAAGTAACCGTCGATGTCGTCCTTGGTCAGGCCGGCGTCTTCGATCGCGCCTTTGGCGACTTCGGCATGCAGCTGGGCGATGGATTTATCGGGCGCGTGGCGCGTGGGATGTTCGTAGATGCCGGCAATGTAGGCCTTGCCTCTTATGCTCAACGCAGTTCTCCGCTGGCGTTTGGTCGGAGAAGCTGTTTCGCCCGTCCGAGACGAATTGGCAAGCGCCCGCCATCGCCAATTCGCTTACGTGTCCCGGACAAGCAGCAGCGCGCAGCGATGCTGCGCAGATCCGGGACCCCGGTGCCTTCTGATGCTTTGGAAAACCGGGGCCCCGGATCTGCAGTCCGTCGCGTTGCGACGGACTTTGTCCGGGGCACGGAATTTTTGTTGAGTTACTCCGCCGCCATCTGCCGTGGCGGCGCGGGTTGCGGGTCGCGGAGGTTGGCGCGCAGCTCGGCGTAGCGCGGCGCGGTGTCGTCGACCGACTTCTGCTTGATCGGGCCATAGCCGCGGATCAGATCGGGCATCGACAGCAGGTCGATGGCAGTGTGCACCGTTGCCGGCGACAGATGCTGCAGCACGCTGGCGACGTCCCTCTCGTAGTCCGCGATCAGCTGCCGCTCGAGCTTGCGTTCGGGGTGATAGCCGAACACGTCGATCGGCGTGCCACGGACGAACCGCAGCGCTGCGAGCGTCCGGAACACCGGCCGCATGCCCTCGCCGAACTGCCGCTTCTTCGGCCGGCCGGTGACGTCGTTACCGGGCAGGATCGGCGGCGCCAAATTGAAGCTGACCTTGTAGTCGCCTTCGAACTGATCCTTGATCTGCTGTTCGAACGACGGCAGCGTCAGCAGCCGCGCCACCTCGTACTCGTCCTTGTAGGCGAGCAGCTTGGCGTAGTTGATTGCCACCGCGCGTGACAGCGCCTCGTCGTAGCCCCCCGCATCGGCGGCCGCACGAACCTTGCCAACGAGATCGGCGTAGCGCCTCGCCAGCCGCTTGCCCTGATAGTCGGTGAGCATGGCGGTGCGATGAGCGATGATCTCTTCGAGCGACATCTCGCCCTGGGTCTTCGGCGTAGTCGTCGCCTCGGCGCCCTGCAGCAGCGTCGCGAGCCGCTCGGGATCCGCGGCGGCGAGACGGCCGAGCCGGAACGCCTGCGTGTTCATCTTGATCGACACGCCGTTCAATTCGATCGCCTGCTCGATCGCCGTAGCGGACAGCGGCAGCAGACCGCGCTGATAGGCGTAGCCCATCATCATCATGTTGGTGGCGATGGCGTCGCCGAGCAGCGTCTCGGCCGCCTTGGTGAAATCGAGGAACGACGAGTCCTTGGTCAGCGCCGCGGTCAGCACGCTGTTGACCTTGCGGGTCTGGAAATCGAAATCCCGATTGCGGATGAAGTCCGCGATCGGGATCAGATGCGTGTTGACGACGCCGTGGGTGCGGCCGGAATCGCACAGCGAGATCGTCTCCTTCGAAATCGCCATCACCTCGTCGGCGACGATCAGCACGTCCGCCGAGCCGGTCACGATCCGCGAACAGGTCACCTCCTCCGGCTTCTCGGACAGCCGCACATGGCTCAGCACCGCGCCGCCCTTCTGCGCGAGGCCGGACATGTCGAGGATCATCGAGGCCTTGCCTTCGATATGCGCCGCCATGCCGAGCAGCGCGCCGATCGTCAGCACGCCAGTGCCGCCGACGCCGCCGACCGCGATGTTATAGGGCTTAACGAGGGCGGGGCGCGCAGCCGGCTCCGGCAGATCGCCCAGCGAGCCGAGATCGACCGCCGCGCGCTTGCGCAGCTTGCCGCCGTCGATGGTGACGAAGGACGGACAAAAGCCCTTGAGGCAGGAGTAATCCTTGTTGCAGCTCGACTGATTGATGGTGCGCTTGCGGCCGAGCTCGGTCTCGAGCGGCTCGACCGAGATGCAGTTCGACTGCACCGAGCAATCGCCGCAGCCTTCGCACACCGCCGCGTTGATCATCACGCGACGCGCCGGATCTTCCAGCGTACCGCGCTTGCGGCGGCGGCGCTTTTCGGCCGCGCAGGTCTGCACGAACACGATGGCAGAGGCGCCCTTGATGTCGCGGCATTCCTTCATCACCGCGTCGAGTTCGTCGCGATGCCGCGTCCGCGTGCCGGGCGCGATGCTGTCCGCCGGATAGGCATCGGGATTCTCCGACACCAGATAGATGTCGCGAATGCCTTCGGAGTGAAGCTGGTAAGTGATCTGCTGCGGCGACAGATCGCCGTCGTGGCGCTGACCGCCGGTCATCGCCACCGCGTCGTTGTACAGGATCTTGTAGGTGATGTTCGCCTTGGAGGCGATCGACTGCCGGATCGCCAGCGAGCCGGAATGGAAGTACGTGCCGTCGCCGAGATTGGCGAAGATGTGCTTCTCGTTGGTGAACGGCGCGATGCCAACCCACGGCACGCCCTCGCCGCCCATGTGGGTGAAGGTCTCGGTGTTGCGGTCCATCCACAGCGTCATAAAGTGACAACCGATGCCGGCCAGCGCGCGGCTTCCGTCGGGCACCTTGGTTGAGGTGTTGTGCGGACAGCCCGAGCAGAAATACGGCGTGCGCACCAGCGGCACGACGTTCTGCACCTGCGAGGCGTCGCGGCCGTGGAACCAGTCGGCCTTGGCGCGCAGCATCTCGGCGATGGTCGGATCGATCTCCATTGCCAGCAGCCGATCGACCACCGAAGTCGCGACCTTGGCAACGCTCAGCTCCTGGGCGAACGGCAACAGCCGGTGGTCATGCTCATCCATCTTGCCGATCACGCGCGGACGCTCGCGCAAGCCGAACAGATGCTGCTTGACCTGGTTCTCGACGATCTCGCGGCGCTCTTCGATCACGAAGATCTCCTCGAGCCCGCGAGCGAACTCGCGCACGCCTTCCGGCTCGAGCGGCCACGGCATGCCGATCTTGTAGAGCCGCAGGCCGATCCGCGCCGCGACCTGCTCGTCAATGCCGAGCTCGCGCAGCGCCTGGCGCACGTCCTCGTAGCTCTTGCCCGATGCCATGATGCCGAACCGCGCGTTCGGCGAGTCCATGGTGACGCGGTTGACCTTATTGGCGCGGGCGAAGGCGATCGCCGCAAAGCCCTTGTAGTCCTGCAGCCGCCGATCCTGATCGTAGCGATCGTCGGGCCAGCGCAGATTGAGGCCGCCGGGCGGCATCTCGAAATCGCTCGGGATCACGAACGGGGTCATCTCGTCGGCGAGATTGATCTCGGCGGTGGTCTCCACCGTCTCGGTGATCACCTTCATGCCGACCCAGCAGCCGGAGTAGCGCGACATCGCGATGCCGAGCAGCCCCATCTCGATGATCTCGTGGATCGAGGACGGATACAGATACGGCATCAGCGCCGCGATGAAGGCGTGGTCCGACTGATGCGGCACAGTCGACGACTTGGCGCCGTGATCGTCGCCGGCGAGACACAGCACGCCGCCGTTCTTCGCCGAGCCGGCGGCATTGCCGTGGCGGAAGACGTCGCCGCAGCGATCGACGCCGGGGCCCTTGCCGTACCAAATGCCGGTGATGCCGTCGTATTGCGCGCCGGGCGACAAATTGAGCTGCTGCGTGCCCCAGATCGCGGTGGCCGCGAGGTCCTCGTTCACGCCGGGCTGAAATTTGACGTTGTACTGTTCGAGATGACGTCGTGCCGAAATCAGCTGCTGATCGTAGCCGCCGAGCGGTGAGCCGCGATAGCCGGTGACGAAGCCGGCGGTGTTGAGTCCCGCGGCGCGATCGCGCCGGACCTGCGCCATCGGCAGACGCACCAGCGCCTGAATGCCGGTGAGGAAGATGTGGCCTGAATGCTGCGTGTATTTCTGATCGAGACTGATCGGTCCCTGGTCGATTCCCATACGGCCCTCATAAGGCGTTTCGACCGCGCAACCGTTGCCGCTGCTGCGGTCTTTGGAATCAGTCTATGCCGGTTTATGTCGCTGGCGCATCACAAAAAACTCCGGCGCTGGCCAGCTCCGTAGATTTGCAGCTTTCGTTCCAGCTCAGCGAGCTGGCTTGCGGTTTCGTGCGTGGGCCGCGGCCTGCAAGAACGATCGTGTCGTCCACGTTGCGTTTGCGAACAACGCGGAACTGATCAGGCCGGGCGGGATTGACCCGGGACGGAAAGGAGGAACTGCATGGCGCAAGGAAATCCGCAAGACCCGAACGATCCATATCGTTCCGAGCCCCGCGACTCATCGCGCTTCGATTCGGATCTGCAGGCCGATCCGGAACTGCGAGAAGGACGAATCGGGACCGGCCGGATCATTGCCTTCGCGGCAGTGATCGCGCTGCTGTTCGGCGCCGTTTTCTACGGCATGAATTCGACGGCGGTCGATCCCAAGACGGCGCCGGTGGCGACCACCGTGCCGGACACGCCGCCGAGCCCGGCGGCCCAGGAAGCACAGGCCAAGCAGGCCACTCCGGCGGCGAGCGATACGGGACCGCGCAGCAATGCCGCTCCCGGAACCACCACCGGTGCAGCACCCTCACCAGCCCAAACGGCCTCGCCCCCTTCGAACCAGCCGAGCGGCAGCGAGATCCACCGGGACAACTGGCCGAAGTAACGGCCCGCGATCTGCTCTTAGACGCGCGGCGAATGTACTGGCATTCGCCGCGTTGCTTTGCATGAATGCGAAGCTCCCAATCCTGCAAGTTGTTCATTTTGTGTTTACGCTGAATCGGATAGGCGAGGCTCGGGGCAAACGTACGCGCGAGCGTGCGGACTTTCAGCAGCCGCGTCTGCGGCCGAACGAGGGAAAATCCGATGAAGATGTTGATCGCAGCCGCCGCTTTCGCTGCCGCACTCGCCGGCGCGAGCGCCGCAAACGCCATGCCGGTCGCGCCGCTCGGTGCTAGCAACGGCTCCGATGTGATCCAGGTGGCGCAGGGCTGCGGCCCGGGCTGGGCGCGCGGACCGATGGGCCGCTGCCGCCCGATGTATCGCCGCCCGCCGGTGGTCGTGGTTCCGCCGCGCGTCGTCGCGCCGCGCGCCTGCCCGCCCGGCTATTTCTGGCGCGGCGGCCGCTGCCTGCGCCGTTACTGATCGGCAGCGTTCAACGAGCATTCGAGCCCCGCTTCGGCGGGGCTTTTGCTTTCAGGACGGCCGACGATCGCCCGCTTTATCGGCCGAACGCCTGCCGCAACCTGCGCAGCGTGTAGAGCGTCGTGATCGGAAACAGGATCGGCACGGTCCGCACATACTCCTGATACTCCGGCATCGCGCCGTAGCGATCGTCCTGCTTGCGCTCGAGCCCCGCCGCAGCGGCCGTCATCAGGCCGAGGATGTACAGCAGCCCCAGCGTCGTCAGCAGCCACGCCGCCGCGGAGGTGTAGGCCGAAAGACCCGCGACCCAGACGCCGAACCAGAACAGCATCTCGCCGAAATAATTCGGACAGCGCACCATCCGATACAGCCCGATATCGCAGTAGTGCGCCGGGTTGGCCTGCTTGTAGCTGTATTTCTGCCAGTCGGCGACGCTCTCGATCACTAGGCCGGCGGTCATCAGCATGACACCGAGCGGCGTCGAGGCTGGCCAGACGCCCTCCGCCTGCAACGAAGCGGCAAGCAGCGCAGGCAGGGCCAGCAACGTGAACAGCAGGCTGACGCCGAGCCAGATCGCCGCCTTCTGCCACAGCTGAACATCCGCCGTGCGTCTTTCCGCGCGGCCGAGTTCACTGGCGTAGATCGGATTGCGCTCGCGCATCGCCAGGAACGCGCCGAGACGAACGCCGTAGGCCAGCAGCGCCAGCATCATCAGCAGCACCCATCCTTCGATGCTGGCGGAGAACACCAGCATGAAGACGAGACCCTGCGCCGCGATCGCGCCTGCGTAGCACAGGCTGACGAAGTAATAGACCCGGCGGAAGCCGGCTGCCGAGACGGCGAGGCAGACCAGGAAGGCCAGTCCAACAAGATGCCACGGAACCGTCATGTCGCCTCGCTCCGATGAACGCAGTCAGCCGGGCCCGCGACTCTCACCGGTGGCCGAGGCGCCGGATTTCCCCGCAGCCTTCGTAGCACGTCTACAACCGCGCCGACCTGATCTGGATCAGACCTCCGGATCGCGCGGCGCTATTTCTGCTGACAGCGCTGCCCCGGCACGCGCGTATCGCAGACCCGTGACGCATCGAACAGCCTGGTCAGCGCCTTGAGTTGCTTGGCGTCCGGCGTGAAGCGGTGCGCCTTCTGCAGCACGTAGAAGTTCTCGCGGCCCTGCACCGCTTTGGTCCAGGTCTGCAGCGGCCCGGCGCCGTCCTTCGGCTTCGGACAGGTCTCGATCCAGGCCGCGACCGGATACAAATTCTCGGTGCCGCCCTTCAGCTTTTCGAAGCTCGCCCCCGGACACTCGGCGAGCGCCGCCTTCTCGGCCCGCGCCCGAAACGCCTCCGGCGCTTCATCGGCCTGCTTGAACAGCACCTGGGTCGACAGCTTCTCGGTCCAATTCGCCACGCTCTGCCCCTGCGGCACCAGCACGGTGGTCTTTGTTCTGTCGCTGCCGGTCTCCGCCACAACCTTGAACCCTTTCGGCGGCGTCAGCAGCATCTGCTCTTCGGCATGGGCGAACATGGTCGCCAACGTCAGCAGCGGCACGGCGAGGACGAGACGGATCATGGATGCAGGACCTGTGAGGACGCAACGGCGGGATTTTGACGAAGAAGCGAGCGTCTTGCAACGAGGACAACCCCGCTCCACCCAGCATGCGTGCCTTGACGAACGTATCGTATCACGATACGTTGAGCGTCTCGCGGGAGCGGCTGCATGATCCGCAGCTTTCGAGGAAAGTTCGCGCAGGCGATTTTGGTCGAGCGCCGGGCGCCAAAAGGGTTTCCGGCCGATCTGGTTTCCGTATCTCGGCGGAAACTCGTTCAGTTGAATGCGGCCGGCGCTCTCGATGATCTTGCCGTCCCGCCGGGCAATCGACTGGAGCCTCTGAAAGGCGCCTTGAGAGGCTCGCATTCGATCCGGATCAACGACCAATGGCGCATCGTCTTCCGCTGGACGAATGCGGGCCCCGAGGACGTCGATATCATTGATTATCACTGAGGAGGGAAACATGACAAAGAAGCTTCCTCCGGTTCACCCCGGCGAAATCCTCCGCGAAGACTTTCTGGCCCCGATGCAGCTGACGCCCTACGCAGTCGCCGCAGCCTGCGGCGTACCGCGAACCCGCATCGAACGCCTCGCCCGCCAAGAAACGCCCGTCACCGCCGACACGGCACTACGTCTGGCGAAGTACTTCGGCACGACGCCAGGGTTCTGGATGAATCTTCAGGCGCAGTATGACCTGGAAGTGGCGGAGGATCAGAGCGCGGAAGAGTTGAAGCGGATCAAGCAGGTCAAGGCGAAGGCTGCACAAATAGACGCGATAAACAAGCTTTCATGAGAGCCGCCGCGCAATAAACCTGAAAACAGCCGCGTGCATCCAGACTACGCTCGTAATACAACGCTATATACATCAACCATCAAAACCACGACACAATCGAAGCCGCGCTAGGCTTCCAACGCTTTTCCTCCAACCACCTCCTCTTCAAACGTATACATCATCGCGCGATATCGAATATCGCCGAACATTTTCTTCAATGCTCCTTTAAAGAAAATCTCCAGCCGAGTGTTCTTAGAGTAGTTTGCCTCGAAGAAAGCATCAACTCGTCCTGCTTTAAACAACGTTTCGCACTTAGCAGAGCTCTCACCGGGAGAGTACACAGCAAACGCATGCCCTCCATTTTTGCGGGTAACCGCCATAGACGGCACATCTGTGTCGCCGTCTCCAATGTAAATCATATTAGAAAATGGAATTGGGCGATCAGACTCTGGCATATGGTCGTTCACTTGCTTGGACAAGTCTTCAACCCCCTTATTAATTCGGAATAAATACTGAGTTTTCGAAACGTCGGTGATAACTCGGTCCACAAACGTCGGCCGCCCGAAACAATCGAAGTGATACTGTGAAGCGAAAATCGCGTGAAACTTCGATGCAATTGAGACGCCTTCCAGGATCTCTCTTAGACCGGACGAAACTATGTAATGGCGTACTTTTACATAGCCAGCGGTCTCATCTTTCACAAAATTATCGACACGGTCGAACCAAGTTTCCACACCGGGGAAGTAAGGTACTTTTGCACCCAAGCTTTTGAGCCGCTCCCGATCAATCTTCAGATCTCCTTGGATGATTCGCTCGGCCATAAGCCTCATATAAGTGAGGACTTCGGTGGCTTGGTTCGAGGTCGTCACTGCCTTAACCTCGCGCCAGAACTCAGAAGGCGTGATCCCTAACTCCGGGAAGACCGTATAGTCCTGCATGCTCTGAGGTGATAGCGTCCCGTCAAAATCATAAACGATCGCAATTGTTCGGTGAGGATACTCCTTAAACCGCCGAAGACCGGCGGTCATCGCGCTTGACGAAGTTGGCCCCATTAAACGCTCCCAGCGCTCACAGCGGCATGTTGTCGTGCTTCTTGGCCGGGATTTCCATCTTCTTGTCGCGCAGCATCGCCAATGCCCGCGCGATCCGGCGGCGCGTTGCATGCGG
>NZ_LJIC01000169.1 GCF_001295845.1 Rhodopseudomonas sp. AAP120
CCCCGGCCTCCGCTTCGCTCGGCCGACCCTCCCCGCAAGGGGGAGGGGTTCAACGACCGCCGTGCTCACATGACCATCACCCCCGCCCTCATGATCCAAGGCACCTGCTCCAATGCCGGCAAGTCGACGCTGGTGGCGGGGCTGTGCCGCGCGCTGGTGCGGCGGGGACTACGCGTGGCACCGTTCAAGCCGCAGAACATGTCGAACAATGCGGCCGTCACCGTCGATGGCGGCGAGATCGGGCGGGCGCAGGCGGTGCAGGCGCGCGCCGCGCGGCTGCCGCCGACCGTGCACATGAATCCGGTGCTGCTGAAGCCTGAGACCGACACCGGCGCGCAAGTGATCGTGCAGGGCCAGCGCTTCGGCCGGCTCGGCGCGCGCAATTTTCTCGACAAGAAGGCGGCGCTGCTGCCGCATGTGCTGGATAGTTTCGCACGGCTGGCGCGTGATGCCGACATCGTGCTGATCGAAGGCGCCGGCTCGCCGGCCGAGATCAATCTGCGCGCCGGCGACATCGCCAATATGGGCTTCGCCCAGGCCGCGAATGTCCCCGTTGTGATCGCCGGCGACATCGAGCGGGGCGGCGTGATCGCCAGCCTCGCCGGCACGCATCTGGTGCTCGACGATAGTGAGCGCGCGCTGGTGCGCGGCTATCTGATCAACAAATTCCGCGGCGACGTCAGCCTGTTCGACAACGGCCTTGTCGCGATCACCGAACTCACTGGCTGGCCACCGCTCGGCGTGGTGCCGTGGCTGCCCAGCGCGGCGTTGCTCCCGGCCGAAGACGCCGTCGACCTCGACCGCGCCCGCGCCTCAGAGGCGACGCGCTTCATCGCGGTGCCGATGCTGGCGCGGATCGCTAATTTCGACGACCTCGATCCGCTCGGCCTCGAGCCCGACGTCAAATTGATCTTCGTGCCGCCGGGCTCGCCGATCCCGGCCGAGGCCGACGTGGTGATCATTCCGGGCAGCAAGTCGACGCTCGGCGATCTCTCCTTCCTGCGCGCGCAGGGCTGGGACATCGACATCGCCGCGCATGTCCGCCGCGGCGGCCATCTGCTCGGGCTGTGTGGCGGCTATCAGATGCTCGGCCGCACGATCGCCGATCCCGATGGTGTCGACGGCGCGCCCGGCACGGTCGATGGCCTTGGTCTGCTCGATATCACCACGATCATGCAGGGCGACAAATCCACCACGCTGGTCAGCGGCACCCACAGCGCCACCGGCGCGCCGGTCGAAGGCTATGAAATTCATCTTGGCCGCAGCTCGGGCCCCGACTGCGCGCGTCCTGTCGTCACCATCGCCGGCCGTCCCGACGGCGCGATCTCGCGCGACGGCCGCGTGCAGGGCACTTATCTGCACGGCCTGTTCACCAACGACGCGTTCCGCAAGGCCTGGCTCGCCGGCCTCGGCATCGCATCGCAGCTCGCTTACGACTCACAGATCGAGAGCGCGCTCGATGCGCTGGCCGATCACCTCGAAGCGCATCTCGACATCGACGCGATGCTGGCGATTGCGCGGACGCGTCACAGCACCAACGCCAGCGCCGCGTAGATCAGCGCCTGCAAGCCGCAGGCCGCAAGTAACAGCCGCAGCGCGCGGCCGATATCCGCCGGCGTCGCGGCGACACGGCCCTCGGCATTGAGCGGCTGATCGTCGACCACTTGCCCGCCATAGACCCGCGGCCCCGCCAGCGCCACACCGAGCGCGCCGGCCGTCGCCGATTCCGGCCAGCCGGCATTGGGCGAACGATGCTTGCTGGCGTCGCGGCGCATCACCGCGAAGGCCTGCTTGACCGATCCGCCGACCACCGGCGCCACCGCGGCGATCAGCAGCCCTGATAACCGCGCCGGAATCAGGTTCAGCACATCATCGAGCCGCGCTGCCGCCCAGCCGAACGAGCGATGCGTCGGCGTCAGATGCCCAATCATCGAATCCGCGGTGTTGACCATCTTGTAGATCAGCAGTCCCGGCAATCCGAACAGCGCCAGCCAGAACACCGGCGCGACGACGCCGTCAGAAAAATTCTCCGCGCAGGATTCGATCGCCGCGCGGCACACCCCGACTTCGTCCAGCACCTCCGGATCGCGGCCGACGATCAGCGACACCTTTTCCCGTGCCTCCGTCAGCCCGCCCTCGGCGAATGCATCACGCACTTTGGCGACGTGTTCGTACAGACTCCGCTGCGCGATCAGCGCCGACGCCAGCGCGCCGAGCGCAATCCAGCTGCCCCAACTTTGCCTCAAGGGGGCCTGCAGCAGAAAACCGATCGCACCTGCCAGCACGACAAGGACAATCACCACTAGGATACCGGCAAATTTTCTCAGCGTCTCGGACCAGGCGTCGCGATTCAGCGCGCGATCGAGCCGACCGATCAGCGCGCCCATCAGCACGACCGGATGCGCCATCCGCTTCCACAGCCAGTCTGGGTCGCCGATCAGCGCGTCGATCAGCAGCGCGACGAGCACGATCAGGAAGGCGTTAGAATCGATCAGCATGTCAGCGCTCCAGGCGCGAAAGTTCGTCGGTGAGCCGGTCGAGCGCATCGGCCAGCATCGGCCCGCCGCACACCGTCAGCTTCTCTGGGATCGCGATCCGCTTCGACGCAGGATAGACCGTTTCCAGCGCCGGGTGCAGCACGAAGGCGCGGCCTTCGTCCTCGGCGAAATCGCTATCTTCCGAGATCAGCAGGAAATCCGGATGCAGCGCGACCACGGCTTCGAGCGTGGCGAAGCCGCCATGCTTGATGCCGAGCTCGCCGGCGGCGTTGACGAGGCCGACCGTGTTCAGCAGCGAGTTGATCAGGCTGTCGCTGCCCGACACCCAGCCGCGCCGCTCCAGCGGCAGCACGCGGAACGGCCTGTCGGACGCGGCTTTCCGCGCCCGCGCCAGCGCTGCATCGATCCGCGCGTTGGCGGCGTCGGCACGGTCGGGATGGCCGACGAGGTCGCCCATCTTGCGGATCTGCGCCTTGACCTCGTCGAGCGTGCGGGCCGCGTCGAACGCGACGACGCGCTGGCCCTGCTGCTGCAGCATCTCGCGAGTCGCGCGCTTGGTGAAGCGGCCCATCACGATGATGTCAGGCTTCAGCATCAGCACGTCTTCGGCCTCGCCCGACAGCTTCGGGAATTGCGCGGCCTTGCCCGCAAGAAACGACCGCGCCTCGTCGCGCGCATAGGGGCTGAGGCCGAGGATCTGCTCCGGATCAGCGAGTGTCAGCAGCAGCTGATCGGTGCAGACGTTGATCGAGGCGATGCGCGGCAACGGCGCGGCCTGTGCGGCCCACGGCAGACACGCGGTCAGCGCCGCTGCAAGAATGAGGCATCGCCGCGCCTGCATCGTCAAACACCGGACCACGGCAGGATCACGCCGCTGTCCTGATAGTCGGCCCGGTAGGCGCTGACGCGGAACACCCGCTGCAGCACGGCGTCCGACAGCGCCTCGTGCGGCGAGCCTTGCGCCGCGAGTCGGCCCGCCGCCATCACCAGCACCGTATCGGCGAAGCGCGCGGCGAGGCCGAGATCGTGCGTCACCACGACCACCAGCGTGCCGACATCGGCCGCCTTGCGCAGCGTCTGCATTACGTCGAGCTGATAGCGCGGATCGAGCGACGCGGTCGGCTCGTCGGCCAGCACCACCGGCGCCTCGACGGCGAGCACGCGCGCCAGGGCGACGCGGCTACGTTCGCCGCCGGATAGTTCGGTGACGAGTCGATCGGCGAACGGCTCCACATCGGTGGCCGCCATCGCCCGCGCCACCGCGCCCGCATCAAGCGGCGATAGTCGCGCCGGATCGGTGGCGCCGTGCGGGAAGCGCCCCAAGGCGACGACGTCGCGCACCGGCAGCGGCCAATGCACCAGATGGCCCTGCGGCAGATAGCCGAACCGTCGCGCGCGCTCGCGCAGCGGCAGCGCAGCGAGCAGATCACCGGCAATGCTCACATCACCGTCGGCCTCGACCAGCCCTGCCAGCGCCCGCAACAACGTCGTCTTGCCGGCGCCGTTCGGGCCGACCAGCGCGACCAAGTGGCCGCGCATCAGCTCCATCGAGACGCCGTGCAGCACAGCGCGGCCCGACAGTGTGACCCGCAGATCGCGGGCCATAAGAAAGGCAGTCATCCGAGCCCTCCGCCCAGCGATCGGCGCTCGCGCACGATCAGATACAGGAAGAACGGCACGCCGATGATCGAGGTCAGAACTCCGACCTTGATATCGGTGGTGGCCGGAATGATCCGCACTGCGATGTCGGCGGCGAGCAGCAGCGCAGCGCCGGCGAGCGCGCTCGGCACCAGCAGCCGCGCCGGATCATGGCCGATCAGCGGTCGCACCAGATGCGGCGCCACCAGGCCGATGAAGCCGATCGTGCCCGACACCGACACGGCCCCGCCGACGCCGAGCGCGACGCCGATGATGACGATCAGCCGCAGCCGCGCGACATCGACGCCGAGGCTCTGCGCGGTTTCCTCGCCGAGACTCAGCGCGCGGAACGCGGCGCGCTGGCTGAGCAGCAGCACTGCGCCCACGACGATGAACGGCAGCGCCAGCATGACATGACGGAAGCTGCGGTCCTCCAGCGAGCCGAGCAGCCAGAACGCGATCTCGAGGCTGGCGAACGGATTGCGCGACAGGTTCATCACCAGCGCGGTCGCGGCGCCGGCGAGGCTGGAGATCGCCAGCCCCGCCAGGATCAACAACAGCAGACTCGCGCCGCGCCCCGCGACTGCCAGCAGCGCGAACACCGAGACGAACGCCATGCTGATCGCCGCGACCGGCAGGGCGTAGGACCGCACATCGGCCCAGCCCAGCGCGATGATCAGCACCGCGCCGAACGCCGCCGATTGCGGCGCGCCGAACAGAGAAGGTGAAGCCAGCGGGTTGCGCAGCAGCCCCTGCAGCGCGGCGCCGGACAGCCCGAGGATCGCGCCGATCGCCAGCGCCAGGATGGCTCGCGGCAGGCGGATCTGCTGCACGATGATCTGCTGCACGTCGCCGCCGCGGCCGGTCAGCCCGTCGATCACCGCGAGTGGTGACAGCTTCACCGGGCCGACGCCGAGCGAGCCGATCGCCAGCAAGGCGACGGCAAACAGCAACGCGGCGGTGACGACCGCCGCGCGCGAAGCCGGATGCGGACGAGCGTCGATCAAACGCTCATTCCCGTGCGACCGGGGCGTCGGCGCCAAGCCGGTGATAGCCATTGAGCCGATAGATGATCGTCGAGATGATCCAGCTCGCGACGAACAACGCGACGATGCCATAGCCGAGCGCACCGAAGTTCTCGTTCAGCTCGGTGATCCATTCCCAGAACGCGCCTTCGAGATGCAGCCGGCCGGCCAGCAAGCCCAGCGTCTCGATGCCGCCGATCACGATCGCCACCAGCACCGACACCGACGTGATCGTCATGTTGTAGTACAGCTTGCGCACCGGATTGCGATAGGCCCAGCCATAGGCGCCGAGCATCAGCACGCCGTCGAGCGTATCGACCAGCGTCATGCCGGCGGCGAACAGCGCCGGGAAAATCAGGATCGACCAGTGCGAGATCGTGCCGGCATTGTTGGCGGCAAGACCGAACAGGCTGATCTCGCTGGCCGTCTCGAAGCCGAGCGCGAACAGCAGGCCGATCGGATAAAGCTGCCAGCTCTTGGAGACGAAGCGAAACAGCGGCCGGAACAGCCGCGCCAGCCAGCCGCGCTGCTGCAGCAGATGATCGATATCGTCGTCGTGCACCGCCTCGCCGGCCCGCACCTTCTTGAACGCCCGATAGACGCCGCTCAGCACCGACAGATTGGCCAGCGCGATCGCGAACAGGAACAGCGCCGACGCCGACGTGCCGATGATGCCGCCGATCTCGCGATAGCCGGCGAAACGCTCGGTGAGCGAATTGGCCGCCACCGCGATCGCCAGTGAGGCCACCAGCACCACGGTGGAATGGCCGAGCGCGAAGAAGAAGCCGACCGCGACCGGGCGCTTGCCTTCCTGCATCAGCTTGCGGGTGACGTTGTCGATCGCCGCGATGTGATCGGCGTCGAGCGCGTGACGCAGGCCGAGGCTGTAGGCCAGCACGGCGGTGCCGATCAACACCGGCTGGCCCGCGAAAGCGGTGAGCGCCCAGGCCCAAGCGGCGATATTGGCGAGCACCAGGCCGCCGAGCACGGCGGTCAGCCGGAGGCGGAATCCATCCGGACGTGCAACGGCGACCGGAGGGTGGGTGAGTGTGTCTGACATGAGAGTCCCCGAACGGTGAGCAGCTTCCTGTCACCCATGCGGCGGACCGCCCCAGCCGCGCGCACCGCACGCTGGAAGATGACGTGGCTCAGGCCGGTCTCCTGGCTCGCGGGTCGTCGCAATCCTTCGCCTTCCCGGCCCGAGTGTGGGTCAGTGGCATGATGAAGGACCGCTCGCCGCCTACAGTTGCGGGCGCAGCGCCGGACTAGGGCGCCACCAAAGGCACCCGCACCGGCTTCCCTGTGCCGGACGATTCCCGGCACACCTGAACGAAACGATCAAAGGCGGGCGGACCTGCTTTGTCAATCGCCGCCTTGGTCGGGCGACCGCATCACGCCGGCGTGGAGAGCTTCAGGCCGATCATGCCGGCGACGATCATCGACAGGCACAGCACGCGCAGCGCGTTGGCTGGCTCGCCATACAGCGCCATGCCGACCACGATGCTGCCGGCAGCGCCGATCCCGGTCCACACCGCATAGGCGGTGCCGAACGGCAGCGACTTCAGGGCGATGCTCATCAGGCCGAAACTGGCGGCGATCGCCACCAGGGTGCCGAGCGCGGGCCAGAATTTCGTGAAGCCGTCCGAGTGCTTCAGTCCCAGCGCCCAGACGATCTCCATCAGGCCCGCGGCAAGCAGCGCGAGCCAGCCCGTCATGCCGGACGGCGCGCCGGCAGCGTCAGCACCGCGGCCTGCGCGTAGCCGCGATACGGCCGGTCGAATTGAAGGCCGGCTCCGGTGCGCACCGCGATCTGCATCAGAGTGGCTTCGAGCTGATCACGCGGCGTCACGCCGAACAGCGCCAGCCAATGCCGCAGCGCCCGGCGAGCAAAGCCAGGCAGTCCCGACTGATCGCCGAAATCGACGATATGCAGTTGGCCGCCCGGCTTCAGGCTGGCGATCGCGTGCTCGATCACCGCGGTCCAGTCCGGGATCATCGACAGGCTGTAGGAGATCATCACCCGGTCGAACGCCACCGGCTGGCCGAACACGCCCTGGGCGGTGAAGTTGGTGGCGTCACCATGCGCCACCTTGGCCCTGCCACTGACGCCGGCACGTGCGATCGCGCCGATCGCAGAGGTCAGCATCTCGGTCGACACGTCGAAACCGTAGAACCGTGCCTCGGGATAGCGCAACGCCGCCGCGACCAGATTGCGGCCGGTGCCGCAGCCGATCTCGAGCACATGGCCGCCGACCGGCGGCGTCAGGCCGACGATCAGTTCGTTACGGCCAAGAAGATAGTACCGCCGCGTGATGTCATAGATATGCCGCTGATAGCGATACATCCGGTTCATCCGCGTAGTGGCGTCGACCGGCCAGGACGGATCACCTGTTATTTCCGAGCGGATCATCGTCATGGAATGCACCCTCGAGCAGGGGGAATCGTCTGTCATCCATGCGATTTTGCGACGACAGCGTGATGACACCCCGCGATGATCGCGGCGCAGACTGTCGCAAAACTGCATTGCTACGCGGCTATTCTCGACCGATGACCGAGTCGAGGACGGTATGAATACGCAGCAACTCATCGCGGACGCGGTCCGCAACAGCAAGGATCGCAGCGAGTCGACGATCTGGGACCGTCTGTTTTCGATCTGGTTCCGCCGGCTGGTGTACACTCAGATCTGGGAAGACCCCGAGGCGGATCTTGCTGCACTGCAACTCCCGATCGGCTCGACTATCGTGACGATCTCGTCCGGCGGCTGCAACGCGTTGTCGTATCTGACCGCCAAGCCGGCCCAGGTGTTCGCGGTCGATCTCAACGAAGCGCATCTGGCGCTACTCAAGCTGAAACTCGCGGGGCTGCGGGCGCTGCCCGACTACGATCAGTTCTGGCGCTTCTTCGGCGAAGGTGAAGCCGACGACAACGCCGAGCTGTATCGGCAGCGTCTGCGGCCGCAGCTCGATCGCGACGCCCGCAGCTACTGGGACGAACGCGATTTCCGCGGCCGGGCACGCTATCGTTACTTCACCGACGGCTTCTACAGGCACGGCGCGCTCGGCAGCTTCATCGGCTTCGCGCATCTGTTGGCGAAATTCGCCAAGATCGATCTGAAGGCCCTGCTCGAAGCGGCGCCTGACTCGCCGGAGCGGCAGGACGCCCTGCGCAGGGTCGACCAGCTGTTTCATTCCGGCTTTGCGCGGCTGCTGACCCGTACGCCGGCGCTGCTGTTCAGCCTCGGCATTCCGCCGCAGCAGCGCGATCTGCTCGGCGGCGATCAGCCGCTGAACGAGGTGCTGCATCAGCGGCTGCTGCGACTGATCAACGTCTACCCGAACGAGACCAATTACTTCGCCTGGCAGGCGTTGAGCCGGCGCTATCCTGGGCCTGGCGACGAATGCCTGCCGCTGTATCTGCAGAAGAGCCGCTATGCGCAGATGCGCTCGGGCGCCGGACTGATCATTCCGGTGCATGAAAACCTGCGGGTGTTTCTCGAAAGCCTGCCGGCCCGGCAGATCGACGCCGTCGTCCTGCTCGACTCGCAGGACTGGATGGCGCCGGATGAAATCCGCGCGCTGTGGGACGCGATCGACCGCTCCGGCAAGGATTCGGTGCGGGTGATCTTCCGCACCGCCGGCGCCGAGTCGCCGCTGGAGACCGAGGCGCTGGCGCCGCTGCAGCAGGTCTGGCAGCGCGACGCCGAGCGTAGCGCGATCGGCTTCGACCGCGACCGCTCCGGCATCTACGGCGGCTTCCACTGCTACGCACGGCGGTCGACGAGCGCAGCCTGAGGCCCGAAGTGATCTGAAAGAACCATCCGATTTGATTCAGCTCAAGCTGGGCTTGTCATAATCGGCTACTGAAATACCTGACGATGCTTGGCGCGATTATGCTGTTTGTGGCGCGCGGGGCTTCGTCTCTCCCCTGACTGGCCCCGCGCTTCCGATGCCGCAATCGGGAGGCGGGGTTTTATCTGGCAGGAGGCCGCATCGCTGCCCTCCCGCGGCGATGTCGAGGCCGCCTTGCCGAGGCTCGCCTGTTCGGGCAAAAGTCCCTCCTCTTCAGAAAAATTCCGAGGGACGGATTTGATCGACAAGCTCGAGCTGCTGCTTGCGCTCGCCAAGGAACGGCACTTCGGCCGCGCCGCCGAGGCCTGCGGCGTGACCCAGCCGACGATGTCGACCAGCATCAAACAACTGGAAGAGATCCTGGGCGTGATGCTGGTGCAGCGCGGCTCGCGCTTTCTCGGCTTCACGCCGGAAGGCGAACGGACGCTGGAATGGGCGCGCCGGATCGTCGCCGACACCCGGGCGATGAAGCAGGACATCGGCGCGCTGAAAGCGGAACTGTCCGGAGACCTGCGGATCGCGGCGATCCCGACCGTGCTCGGCATGGTGGCATCGCTGACCACGCCGTTCCGCGCGCGGCATCCCGACGTCCGCTTCAGCATCATCTCCTGCACATCCTCCGAAGTGTTGGGATTGCTGGAGAATCTCGAGGCCGACGCCGGGCTGACCTACATCGAGAACGAGCCGCTCGGCAAAGTCCGCAGCGTTCCGCTGTACCAGGAGAGCTATCGGCTGATCACCTCGCCGGACGGGTTGTTCGGTGATCGCGAGCAAGTGACCTGGAAAGAAGTCGGCCAGGTTCCGCTCTGCCTGTTGACGCCGAACATGCAGAACCGCCGGATCATCGATCGCGCGCTGCGCGCCGCCGGCACCATCGCGCATCCCACGCTGACCTCGAATTCGATCATCGTGCTCTATACGCACGTTAAAACCGGGCGCTGGGCCAGCGTGATGCCCGCCAAACTGGCCGAAACCCTGGGATTGGGCGATGGCGTCCGCACCATTCCGATCGTCGATCCGGTGGTGTCCTACAGCATCGGCCTGGTCGTGCCGCCGCGCGAGCCCTACACCCCGCTGGTCGCCGCGCTGATGCAGGTCGCGCGGGAAGTTGCGCCCTCCCTGCAGTCCTAGCCGTCCCACGATACCGTTTCCGTATCGCAGCATGTGACAGCTTTATTGATTCCTTGAACGATTCTTATTCTCATCGGTCCCGAACAAAGCCGGGAAGAAATGCCGATGCGCCACGAAGCTTGGGAACCGACACGTGCGGGCGAGATCATCGCCGCGCTGGCGCACAAGGAAGGACCGATGCTGGTCATTCTGCACGCCTTGCAGGAGGCGTTCGGCTATGTGCCGGAGGCCGCCGTGCCGATGGTGGCGCAGGCGCTGAACCTGTCGCGCGCCGAGGTGCATGGCGTCGTCAGCTTCTATCCGGATTTTCGCCGCGAGCCGCCGGGCCGGCATGTGCTGAAGCTGTGCCGCGCCGAGGCTTGCCAGGCCGCGGGCGGCGACGCGCTGGCGGTGCATGCGGAGACGCGGCTCGGCGTCGCGTTCGGACAGACCTCTGCGGATGGTTCGGTGACGCTGGAGCCGGCGTATTGCCTCGGGCTGTGCGCCACCGCACCGGCCGCAATGCTGAACGATCGCGTGGTCGGACGGCTTGATACCAAGCGGCTGGATCGGTTGATGGCGGAGGCGCAGCAATGACGCTCCGTGTCTTTATCCCCCGTGATTCCGGGGCTTTGGCGGTCGGTGCGGATGAGGTCGCGGCCGAACTCAACCGCGTCGCGCATGAGCGCGAGCTCGGCCTCGATCTGGTAAGGCCCGGCTCGCGCGGCCTGTATTGGCTGGAGCCGATGCTCGAGGTTGAAACGCCGGCCGGGCGCGTCGCGTTCGGCCCGGTGACGCCGGAGGACGTGCCGGGCATCCTCGATGCGGTCATCAACGATGGGCCGCATCCACTGAAGCAGGGGCTGACTGAAGAGATTCCGTGGCTGAAGCGGCAGACGCGGCTGACTTTCGCCCGCTGCGGCATTGTCGACCCGCGCTCGATCGATGATTACCGGGCCCATGGTGGCTATCGCGGGCTCGAACGCGCTTTGAAAATGAGTTCCGATGCCATCATCGATGATGTGGCAAAGTCGGGGCTGCGCGGCCGCGGCGGCGCCGGATTTCCGACCGGCATCAAATGGCGCACCGTGGCCCAGGCCGGTCGCGGCCAGAAATACATCTGCTGCAACGCCGACGAAGGAGACAGTGGTACCTTCGCCGACCGGATGCTGATGGAGGGCGATCCCTTCATGATCATCGAGGGCATGACCATCGCCGGTATCGCGGTCGGGGCCACGAAGGGTTACATCTACATCCGCTCGGAATACCCCCACGCCGTCGAGACCATGAACGCCGCGATCGCGAGCGCGCGGCGCACCGGATTCCTCGGCGACAACATTTGCCACTCGACCGACTCGTTTGACATCGAAGTGAGAGTCGGCGCCGGCGCCTATATCTGCGGCGAAGAGACGTCGATGCTGGAGAGCCTCGAGGGCAAGCGCGGCACCGTCCGTGCGAAGCCGCCGCTGCCGGCGCATCATGGCTTGTTCGGCCGGCCGACCGTGATCAACAACGTGCTGACGTTCTCGGCGGTGCCGTACATTCTCGACGGCGGCGCGCAGGCTTATGCGGATTGCGGCATGGGCCGTTCGCGCGGCACCAAACCGATCCAGCTTGCTGGCAATATCAAGCATGGCGGACTGTTCGAAGTCGCGTTCGGCATCACGCTCGGCGAGCTCGTCGACGAGATCGGCGGCGGCACGTTGAGCGGCCGGCCGGTGCGCGCGGTCCAGGTTGGAGGTCCGCTCGGCGCTTACTTCCCGCGCGCGCTGTTCGATACGCCGTTCGACTACGAAGCTTTTGCGGCGCGGAGCGGCATGGTCGGGCATGGCGGCGTCGTGGTGTTCGACGACACCGTCGACATGGCCAAGCAGGCGCGGTTCGCGATGGAATTCTGCGCCCACGAATCCTGCGGCAAGTGCACGCCGTGCCGGATCGGCTCGACCCGCGGCGCCGAGACCGTCGACAAGATCATCGCAGGCGACAAGCCGGCGGCGAACATCGCCGTGCTCGAAGACCTCTGCAACACCATGAAGTTCGGCTCGCTGTGCGCGCTCGGCGGATTGGCGCCGATCCCGGTGCTCAGCGCGCTGACGCATTTCCCGGAAGATTTCGGCCTCGCGCCGCGCCGCCTGCAGGCCGCGGAATAAAGGACGCCCCATGGCTCTGGTCCACGAAACCGACTTCGGCACGCCGCGCTCGCTCTCTGACAAGATGGTGACGCTGACGATCGACGGCCGCAGCGTCAGCGTGCCCGAGGGCACCTCGATCATGCGCGCCGCGATGGAGATCGGCACCGCCATTCCGAAACTCTGCGCCACCGATATGGTCGACGCATTCGGGTCGTGCCGACTGTGCCTGATCGAGATCGACGGCCGCAGCGGCACGCCGGCGTCGTGCACCACGCCGGTCGCCGACGGCCTCGTGGTTCACACCCAGACCGAGCGGCTGAAGCAGATCCGCAAAGGCGTGATGGAGCTGTACATCTCCGATCACCCGCTCGACTGCCTGACCTGCTCGGCCAATGGCGATTGCGAGCTGCAGGACATGGCCGGCGCAGTCGGCCTGCGCGACGTGCGCTACGGCACCTCCGGCGAGAAGCATCCCAATCCGGGGCTCGACGAGTCCAACCCGTACTTTACCTACGATCCGTCGAAGTGCATCGTCTGCTCGCGCTGCGTTCGTGCCTGCGAAGAAGTGCAAGGCACCTTCGCGCTGACGATCGCCGGCCGCGGCTTCGACTCCGTGGTCTCGCCGGGCATGCAGGAGAGCTTCCTCGGCTCCGAATGCGTGTCCTGCGGCGCCTGCGTACAGGCCTGCCCGACTGCGACGCTGAACGAGAAGAGCGTGATCGAGATCGGCACGCCGGAACGCTCGGTGGTGACCACCTGCGCGTATTGCGGTGTCGGCTGCACCTTCAAGGCCGAAATGCGCGGCGAAGAGCTGGTCCGCATGGTGCCCTACAAGGACGGCAAGGCCAATCGCGGCCATTCCTGCGTCAAGGGCCGCTTCGCCTGGGGTTACGCCAACCACAAGGAGCGCATCCTCAACCCGATGATCCGCTCCAGCATCAGCGAGCCGTGGCGCGAAGTGAGCTGGGACGAAGCGTTCAGCTACGCGGCGTCCGAGTTGAAGCGGATCCAGGCGAAGTATGGCCGCGACTCGATTGGCGGCATCACCTCGTCGCGCTGCACCAATGAAGAAACCTTCCTGGTGCAGAAGCTGATCCGCGCCGGCTTCGGCAACAACAATGTCGATACCTGCGCCCGCGTCTGCCATTCGCCGACCGGCTACGGCCTGTCGACCGCGTTCGGCACCTCGGCCGGGACGCAGGATTTCGACTCGGTCGAACACGCCGACGTGGTGATGATCATCGGCGCCAACCCGACCGACGGCCACCCGGTGTTCGGCTCGCGCCTCAAGAAGCGGCTGCGCCAGGGCGCCAAGCTGATCGTGGTCGATCCGCGCCGCATCGACCTGGTGCGCTCGGCGCATATCGAGGCCGCGCAGCATCTGCCGCTGAAGCCCGGCACCAACGTCGCGGTGCTGACCGCGCTCGCCCACGTGATCGTCACCGAAGGCCTCGCCAACGAAGCCTTCGTGCGCGAGCGCTGCGACTGGAGCGAATACGAGCACTGGGCGGCGTTCGTGTCCGACGAAAAGCACAGCCCGGAAGCGACGGCTGCCTTCACCGGCGTTGATCCGCAGGCGCTACGCGAAGCCGCGCGGCTCTACGCCACCGGCGGCAACGGCGCGATCTATTACGGACTCGGCGTCACCGAGCATAGCCAGGGCTCGACCACCGTGATGGCGATCGCCAATCTGGCGATGGCCACCGGCAATCTCGGCCGGCCGGGCGTCGGCGTGAACCCGCTGCGCGGCCAGAACAACGTGCAAGGCTCGTGCGACATGGGCTCGTTCCCGCACGAACTGCCGGGCTATCGGCACATCTCGACCGACGCGGTGCGCGAAAGCTTCGAGGCGCTGTGGAACGTCAAGCTCGACAACGAGCCGGGCCTGCGTATTCCCAACATGCTCGACGCCGCGGTCGACGGCTCGTTCAAGGCGCTGTACGTGCAGGGCGAGGACATCCTGCAGTCCGATCCGAACACCAAGCACGTCGCCGCCGGTTTGGCTGCGATGGAATGCGTCATTGTCCACGACCTGTTCCTCAACGAGACCGCCAACTACGCCCACATCTTCCTGCCGGGCTCGACCTTCCTGGAGAAGAACGGCACCTTCACCAATGCCGAGCGCCGCATTCAGCGCGTCCGCAAGGTGATGACGCCGAAGAACGGGCTGGAAGACTGGGAAGTGACGCTGAAGCTGGCCGAAGCGGTCGGCTACAAGATGGACTACACGCATCCGTCGCAGATCATGGACGAAATCGCGGCGCTGACCCCGACCTTCGCGGGCGTGTCGTACGATCGCCTCGAAGAACTCGGCTCGATCCAGTGGCCGTGCAACGAGCGCGCGCCCGAAGGCACCCCGGTGATGCACATCGATGCCTTCGTGCGCGGCAAGGGCAAGTTCGTCATCACCGAATATGTCGCCACCGACGAGCGCACCGGGCCGCGCTTCCCGCTGCTGCTCACCACCGGGCGCATCCTGTCCCAATACAATGTCGGCGCGCAGACGCGGCGCACCGCCAACACGGTGTGGCACGAAGAGGACCGGCTCGAGATCCATCCGCACGACGCCGAACAGCGCGGCGTGCGCGACGGAGATTGGGTGCGGCTCGCCAGCCGCGCCGGCGAAACCACGCTGCGGGCGCTGATCACCGACCGCGTCGCGCCGGGCGTCGTCTACACCACGTTCCATCACCCGGACACGCAGGCCAACGTCGTCACCACCGAATATTCGGATTGGGCCACCAACTGCCCCGAATACAAGGTGACGGCCGTGCAGGTGGCGCCGTCCAATGGCCCGTCGGATTGGCAGCGCGACTACAATCAGCAGGCGACCGCCGCGCGCCGGATCGCGGCGCCGGCCGAAGCCGCGGAGTAATGATGAAGCGGACGGTCCACACCGCGTCGACCAAAGTCTGGCGCAACGGCCGGATGCAGGACGGCGCGCGCGCCATCCCCGAGGAGACGCCGGTCGCGATCGCCTACAATGGCGGGGTCCAGGCGGTGATGATGGCGACGCCGGCCGATCTCGAGGACTTCGCGATCGGCTTCAGCCTCTCCGAAGGCGTGGTCGAGTCGCGCGCGCAGATCGAGTCGCTGGAGATCGTGCCGCATGACGATGGCACCGAACTGCGGATGTGGCTCGGCGGCGACGTCGCCGACAAGCTGCAGCAGCGCCGCCGCCACATCGCCGGCCCGACAGGCTGCGGCCTGTGCGGCGTCGATTCGATCGCCGAGGCGGTCCGTCCGGTCGCGGTGGTCGGCAAGGGGCGGACATTCACGCCGCAGCGGATCATCGCCGCGATCGATGCGATGCCGCCGCTGCAGACCCTCAACGTCGAGACCCGCGCGGTGCACGCCGCCGCCTACTACACCCCGGCACGCGGCATCGTGGCGCTGCGCGAGGACGTCGGCCGCCATAATGCGCTGGACAAGCTCGCTGGCGCGATCGCCCGGCAGGACATCGATGCGACCAGCGGCATCGTACTGCTGACCAGCCGCGTCTCGGTCGAGATGGTGCAGAAGACCGCGGCGATCGGCGCGACCGTGCTGGTCGCAGTGTCGGCGCCGACCGCACTCGCCGTCAAGATGGCCGAGGCCGCCGGCATCACGCTGGCGGCGATCGCGCGCTCCGACGGCTTCGAGATCTTCACCCATCCGCACCGGATCGACACGCACCACAAGGGAGCCGCCGATGTCGCCTGACCGGCTGGTCTACATGGCCAATCAGATCGGCACGTTCTTTCGCAGCCAGGGCGCCGACAAGGCGGTGCCGGGCATCGCCGAACATCTGAAGAAATTCTGGGAGCCGCGGATGCGCAGCGCGATCATCGCGCATCTCGATTCCGGAGGGGAAGGTCTGGAGCCCGACGTGCGGGCTGCGGTGGAGGCGCTGAGGCCGGCCAAGTAACACGGCCGAACAATCTGCAGCCCGAAAACGGGCGCTCAAAGGGGAAGGAAACACCATGGCAACCTTGGAAGGGACCGGACGCCTGTCCGGCGTACGCCCGGGCTTACTCGATCGCGAACGCATCATTGCCACCGCCGGCTTCAATCGCTGGCTGGTGCCGCCGGCCGCGCTCTGCATTCATCTGTGTATCGGCATGGCGTACGGCTTCAGCGTGTTCTGGCTGCCGCTGTCGCGCGCCGTCGGCCTGTCGGCGCCGAAGGTGTGCGGCGACATGACGATCATCCAGGAACTGTTCACCACCA
The DNA here is from genome assembly GCF_001295845.1 of Rhodopseudomonas sp. AAP120. Lineage (GTDB taxonomy): Bacteria > Pseudomonadota > Alphaproteobacteria > Rhizobiales > Xanthobacteraceae > Rhodopseudomonas. Next base: position 16,461 of record NZ_LJIC01000169.1, read on the forward strand.
CCTGCGACTGGCGCGTCGCCAGCATGGGGTGGATGTACACGCTGTTCTTCGTGCTGCTCGGCGCCTCGGCGGCGATCTGGGGCGGCTGGCTCGAGCGCGTGGGACCGCGCAAGGCCGGCTTCGTCTCGGCCGTGTGCTGGTCGGGCGGCCTGGTGCTCGGCGCCATCGGCATCTACACGCATCAACTCTGGCTGCTGTGGCTCGGCTCCGGCGTGATCGGCGGCATCGGGCTGGGGCTCGGCTACATCTCGCCGGTGTCGACGCTGGTGAAGTGGTTCCCGGATCGCCGCGGCATGGCGACCGGCATGGCCATCATGGGCTTCGGCGGCGGCGCCATGATCGGCGCCCCGCTCGCCAACATGCTGATGAACTACTTCAAGACCCCGACCGACGTCGGCGTCTGGCAGACCTTCCTGGTGATGGGGCTGATCTACTTCGTGTTCATGACGATCGGCGCTTTCGCCTATCGCATCACGCCGCCGAACTGGCGGCCC
>NZ_LJIC01000017.1 GCF_001295845.1 Rhodopseudomonas sp. AAP120
GCCTCCACACGACGCAACGTCAGCGCTTTGTCGAGACGCCCCCTCACCCGGATTGCTTCGCAATCCGACCTCTCCCCGCAAGCGGGGAGAGGTGACGACACGCCCTCCCCTCAGTTGCAGGCAAAAACGTGCTCGAACTGATCGTCATCTCCACCCTCAATGGCGTTCTGTACGGAATGCTGCTGTTTCTGATGGCGAGCGGGCTCACCGTCATCTTCAGCATGCTCGGCGTGCTGAACTTCGCCCATGCCAGCTTCTATATGCTGGGCGCCTTCTTCGGATTTCAGATCAGCCGCTGGTTCGGCTATTGGCCGGCGCTGCTGATCGCTCCGCTGCTCGCCGGCGCGATCGGCGCCGCGGTCGAACGCTACGGCCTGCGCCGCGTTCACAAGAACGGCCACGTCGCCGAGCTGCTGTTCACCTTCGGCCTCGCCTTCGCGATCGAGGAAATGGTGTCGATCATCTGGGGCAAGGTGCCGGTCGACTACCGCGTCCCCGCGCTGCTTGACTTCCCGGCCTTCACGATCTTCTCGACCAATTACCCGGCCTACAAGATGTTCATGCTGGCGGTGTCGGTGGTGATCTTCGTCGGCCTGCTGGTGGCGCTGAAGAAGACGCGGATCGGCCTGATCGTCCAGGCCGCGCTGACCCACCCGCACATGGTGGCGCATCTCGGCCACAACGTCGAACGCATCTTCATGCTGGTGTTCGGCGTCGGCACCGCCCTCGCCGCAGTCGCCGGCGTCATCGCCGGCCCGTCGCTGGTGACGCAGTCGAACATGGCGGCGCTGCTCGGGCCGATCCTGTTCGTCGTCGTCGTGGTCGGCGGCCTCGGCTCGCTGCCCGGCGCCTTCATCGCCTCACTGCTGATCGGCCTGGTGCAGACTTTCGCCGTGTCGATCAACGGCTCGCTCGCTTCGGTGTTCGGACCGCTCGGTCCCGACCTGGCGCAATCCTGGCTCAGCGACATCTGGAACGTGACGATCGCGCAGATCGCGCCGATCATTCCGTATCTGCTGCTGGTGCTGATCCTGATCTTTCGGCCGATGGGGCTGTTGGGAACTCGCGAAACATGACCGACCTCGCTGCTCGCGTGGCGCCGCCACGGCCGGCCGTGTCCGACCGGCTGAAATTCTACGGGACCTGGATCGGCGCCGCGCTGATCCTGCTGGTGCTGCCGCAGGTGTTCTCCTCGGGCGGCTCGCTGACGACCTTCAGCCTGGTCGGCATCTCGATCATCTTTGCGCTGTCGTACAACATCCTGCTCGGCCAGACCGGCATGCTGTCGTTCGGCCACGCGGTGTATTACGGCCTCGGCGGCTTTCTGGCGATCCACACCATCAACTTCCTCGGCTTCAACAAGTGGGCGATCCCGCTGCCGCTGGTGCCGTTGATCGGCGGCCTCGCCGGGTTGTTCTTCGCCGCCCTGATCGGCTGGGTGATGACCCAGCGCTCCGGCACCGCGTTCGCGATGATCTCGCTCGGCCTCGCCGAGCTGGTCGCCTCCTCGGCCCTGATCCTGCGCACCTTCTTCGGTGGCGAGGCCGGCATCTCGGCCAACCGCGCCAAGCTGTTCAAAGTGTTCGGACTGTCGTTCGGCCCGCAGATCCAGATCTATTACATGATTGCGGCCTGGACCCTGATCGCCATGATCGCGATGTACGCGCTGACCCGGACCCCGCTCGGCCGGATGTGCAACGCGGTGCGCGACAATCCCGAGCGCGTGCAGTTCGTCGGCTACGATCCGCACGTCGTGCGCTATCTGGCTTTCTGCTTCTCCGGCTTCTTCGCCGGCATTGCCGGGGCGCTGGCGGCGATCAATTTCGAGATCGCGAACTCCGCCTATCTCGGCGCGGTGCAGTCCGGCACCGTGCTGTTCGCCGCCTATATCGGTGGCATCGGCTTCTTCATCGGCCCGATCGTCGGCGCGATCTTCGTCACCGTGCTGTCGCTGGTGCTGAGCGATCTGACCCAGGTCTGGCAGCTGTATTTCGGCCTGTTCTTCATCGCCGTGGTGGTGTTCGCGCCCGGCGGCATCACCGGCCTCTTGATGATGCACCGGCCACTGGTCCGCGCCGGCATGCTAACGCGGATGCTGCCGAGCTATCTGATGGCTGCTTTGCCGACGCTTGCGCTGTGCACCGGCCTGATGCTGATGATCGAGACCATCGTGCACTACACCGTCAATCCGCACGAGGATCCCAACCGGGTCGCGTTCGGCGTTCCGTTCAACGCCGCCAGCCCGCTGACCTGGGCCGCCTCGGCCGCGCTGATCATCGTCGGCTTCATTCTGGCGCGGCTGGCGTGGAAGCGCGTTGCCGAGAGCTGGGACACCACGCTCACCGCCGCCCGCGCCAAGGTGCACGCCGCATGACCCCCGCCATCGCACTCACCAACGTCGAAAAGAGCTTCGGCATCACCAAGGTGATCCAGAACGTGACGCTGTCGGTCGCGCAGGGCGAGCGCCACGCGCTGATCGGCCCGAACGGTGCCGGCAAGTCGACCACTTTCAACCTGATCAGCGGCTACATGAAGCCGACCTCGGGCAGCATCCTGCTGCGCGGCGAGGAGATCGCCGGGCTGCGGCCGTTCCAGATCAACCGCCGCGGCCTGTCGCGCTCGTTCCAGGTCACCAACGTGTTCGCCAACATGACGGTGTGGGAAAATCTGCGCTGCGCCGTGCTGTGGGCGACCGGGCACCGCTACGCCTTCTGGAAGAACGTCGACAATCTGCCGGAGGTGCGCGAGCGCACCGCGCAGATCCTCGAGGACATCCACCTGACCTCGCGCCGCGATATCCCGGCCGGCCTCTTGACCTACGCCGAGCAGCGCGCGCTGGAGATCGGCATCACCATCGCGGGCGGCGCCGACGTCATTCTGCTCGACGAGCCGACCGCCGGCATGAGTAACGCCGAGACTGAGCGGGCGGTGGCGCTGATCCGCCGGCTGACGGAGGGCCGCACGCTGCTGATCGTCGAGCACGACATGAGCGTGGTGTTCGGCCTCGCCGATCGCATCTCCGTGCTGGTCTACGGCCAGGTGATCGCCTCCGGCACGCCGGAGGAAATCCGCGGCAATCCCAAGGTCAAGGAAGCCTATCTCGGCGAGGAAGCGGCCTGATGCTCGAGATCAAGGATCTGCACGCGTATTACGGCAAGAGCCACATCCTGCAGGGCGTCGACATGCAGATCGGCGCCGGCGAAGTGGTCAGCCTGCTCGGCCGCAACGGCGTCGGCCGCTCCACCACCGTCAAGGCGGTGATGGGCGAAGTGGCGCCGCACGGCACCATCCTGTTCAAGGGCAAGAACATCGCCGGGCTGCCGAGCTACAAGATCGCGCATCTCGGCCTGGGCTACGTGCCGGAGCATCGCGACATCTTCCCCGGCCTCACCGTGCGCCAGAACCTGATGCTCGGCGTCAAGAACCCGCGCAATCCCGGCAAGTGGCGGCTGGACGACATGCTGGACATGTTCTCCAATCTCAAGGCGCGTGCCGACACCCCGGCTGGCGTGCTGTCCGGCGGCGAGAAGCAGATGCTGACGATCTGCCGGACGCTGATGGGCGATCCCGAACTGGTGATGATCGACGAGCCGACCGAAGGCCTGGCGCCGCTGATCGTGCAGCAGGTCGGCGACCTGATCGCCGAAATCGCCCGTCGCGGCGTCGCCATTCTGCTGGTCGAGCAGAAGCTGTCGATCGCGATGAGAATCTCGCACCGGCTCTACGTGATGGGCCACGGCAAGATCGTGTTCGAGGGCACCCCAGACGACCTCAAGAGCAACGCCGCCGTCCGCAAGGAATGGCTCGAGGTCTGAGCCGCCGACGACAGTCACCACGGCCACGCGCGATCTGCTCGCGAGTTCGCGCTTGACTTCGAGCGCGCTCTAACCTGTAGCAACAGGGCGTCGTGACGGACAGAGCAGGCCATGAAGATCGGAGATCTCGCCAGGCGGACCGGACTGACGGCTCATACGCTGCGTTATTACGAGCGCATCGGGCTGTTGCCGCGCGCCTCGCGCGATTCATCAGGCCAGCGTAACTACGACGCGTCGATCCTGGTCTGGATCGAATTTCTCGGTCGCCTCAAGACCACCGGGATGCCGATCCGGGACATGCTGCGCTACGCCAAACTCCGCGCCCGCGGCGCTGCCACCGAGGATGCCCGCCGCGTCCTGCTGCAGCAGCACCGGGCCAAGGTGCAGGCGCATGTCGCCGAACTGAAGGCCTGTCTGACCGTCCTCGACACCAAGATCGCCGGCTATGCGGCCGGCGCCAGCAAGGTGGAGGTGGACGATGACGCAACAGCTATCCGACCCGCAGGAAAGATTCGAGCGCGGCCTGCGCGCGCTCGCGGCAATTGACGGCGAGGCCGGCCAAAAGGTGGTCGACGCTTTGGCTGATATCGCGCCGGACTTCGCCAGGTACCTGATCGAGTTTCCCTTTGGCGACATCTACAGCCGCCCCGGCCTCGACCTACGCGCCAGAGAGATTGCAACCATCGCCGCGCTGACCGCGATGGGCAACGCCGCGCCACAACTCAAAGTCCACATCGAGGCTGGCCTCAATGTCGGGCTGAGCCGCGATGAGGTCACCGAGATCATCATGCAGATGGCGGTCTATGCCGGCTTTCCGGCAGCGCTGAACGGCCTGTTCGCCGCCAAGGACGTCTTCGCGACCCGCGCGCCCTAAGCCGATCGCGACGCTTCCGTCTGCCGCAAGCGCTCCGTCAGAGTGTTGCCGGTCGGCGCAGTTGCAGGGCGCGGCGGGGAGCTCCCTCCGCTTTCCTGAACCGATCTTTCCGGACTAGGATACGGGGAACGCCAGCCGCGCCTTGCGCCGATCGTGAGCCTGAATGCTGCCAGCACCATTGACGCGAATCACCGACTGGTTTCGCGCCTATGCGGACAATCCCGATCCTCTCGCCGGGACCGGCAATCTCGTTGCCCTCGTGCTCGCCGGCAACGGACCGTTCTATCCCCTGTACGTGGCGTATGTGGCCGGCGTCGGCGGGATGCCGTGGCTGCTGCTGACGCTCCTGTCGGCGCCGTTTTTCTTCGCAGTGCCGGCTCTCGCCCGCATGCATTCGCGCCTCGGGCGCGTGGCGCTGTCGCTGTTCGCCACCGGCAACACCGTGTTCTGCACCTGGCTGCTCGGTGAGGCCTCCGGCATCGAATTGTTTCTGCTGCCCTGCGCGATGCTGGCGAGCGTGCTGTTCCGGCCGAGCGAGCGGCTGCTGATGCTGCCGCTCGCCGGATTGCCTGTCGTGGCCTACCTTTTTCTCCACGGCCGCTACGGTGCGCCGCCGCACCTCTACCAGGCGAGCGAATATGCCGGGCTGCTGTCGATGAATGCCTTCAGCGCCGCCATGATTTCGACCTTCATCGGCATCGTGGTGTCGCGGCTCTACGCCGATCCGGCCAGCCGTTCCTAGGCCGCTCCCTCTTCGGCCGACGCAGAAGCTTCGCGCCACGTTCTGCCTTATCGCTGCCGCGGCCGGCATGCTATCGGGGCGCCGGGTCGATCCGGAATCGTTCGGTCGGCCGCTGCTTCAGGGACATCGATGGCGAGCGCCGAGCGAGACGACGATAAGATGGGCCGGTCCGGATCACCGCACTTTGCCGGAAATGCCAGGCGCAGTGCGGGGCACTGGTTCGACACCCTGGCGGTCCTGATCGTTGTGGCAGTAGCGATCGGCATCGCCGGCATGATGCTGGCAGCCTATTATCGGGCGCCCGATCTGCTGTGGCGCGCGTTCTACCACGACCGCAACTCGCACTACAGTTTCGGCCTCGACCTCGCTCTGGCGATCCGCAATCTCGATCCGGCGTGGTTCTTCAGCGAGCTCGAGAAAGCCAAGGTCTGGCCGCCGTTCCACGGGCTGGTGCTCAGCGCCGTACTGCTGGTCGGCGGGCCCGACCATCGCCTCGCCATCGTGCCGAGCCTGATCGGCTGGGTCGCCACCATCGCGTTTGTCTGGCTGATCGCTCGCCGGCTCGTCACCGACCGGATCGAAGGCGTCTTCGCGGCGGCGATCGCCACCATCCTCACTGCCGCCAGCCCCGCATTCCGGCTGATCAGCGCCGACGTCATGCTCGAAGGACTTGGAGCCGGCCTCTCGGCCGCGGCGCTGTGGGCCTATTTGCGCGCCTTCGCCCAGCCCGCCAACGCCGCGCGGTGGCGGCTGGTCGCGGTGCTGCTGACGGCGCTGTTCTTCCACAAAGGCAACTACTGGGGGCTGCTGCTGGTGGCGATGGCGATCGCCTTCGCCTCCGAGCATCGCGACGGCAGCTTCCGGCTGGCGCGAGCGCTCGGCCGGATCAAGGTCGGCGACCTGATCATCAGCGTCGTGCGCCAACCGCTGCTGATCCTCGCGGCGCTGATCGCTATCCTGATCGGCGCCATCTACGCCCGCGGCCCGACCGCGATGGAGCTGTTCGGCAAATCGGTCTCGCTGTATCCGCCGGAGAACCTGACCACCTTGGCTTATGCGCTGGTGTTCCTGTGGTGGTCTCTGCTGTGGTGGCGCAACAAGGCGGCGATCGACGCGGCGCTCGGCGTGCCGGGACGCGCGCTGCTGTACTGGCACCTGACCCCGATCGCCATCTCGTTCCTGCTGCCGCACCGGCTGTCGCGCTTCCTGTGGTTCGTCGGTCCAGCCAACAATCCCGATCCCAACGCGACGCTGTGGACGAGCGCCCAGTTCTATTGGCAGGTGTTCGCGGACAGCTTCCACCCCACGCCCGCGATGGCAGTGCCGGTCGCGGCATTGGCGCTGATCGGCCTGCTCGGTATTCCACGGCTCGCGCCTGGCGCCCGGGTCGTCTTTCTGTTCGCGATCGTCGCCTGGATCAGCGTGGTGATTCATCCGCAGCATCAGGGACGTTTCATGTCTACCTGGGTGTTTGCGGTGTGGATCTGCGCCGGCATCGGCGCTGCCTTGCTGCTGCGTCGGCTGCGTGGCGCATTGTCGCCTTGGGTGCGGGGCATCGTGGCGGCTGCCGCGGTCGCGTCATTGCTCGCCGTTACCATCGGCCGCCCGATACCAGGCGCCGCTTATGGGGCGGCGATCCATCCAACCGACGGGCCGACCGATCTCGATCTGGTCAGGCCCTATCTGCCGGAGCTCGACGGCGCCCGCGAAGTCGCCGTGTTCGCCACCTTCGGCGCCAGCAAGCTGTTCGCCTGGGTGATCCGCGAGCGCTGCCGCTGCAACCGCCTGGTCGACGATCCCTACATCGACAACCAGCCCTCACGCGAGGACGTCCAAAAGCTGATGGCCGAGCGGATCGCACAATCCACCGCCGACGTCATCGTGATCATCGACGCGCCGGACAGCCGCTATTCGCTACCTTGGGCCGGCTGGGAGTATCCGCGGATGGTCGGCATCGTCGACGCCATGGCAGAGCAGACACGTTATAAGCGAACTGCCACCTATGACCTCCCCGATCAGCAGGGCCGCGCCACGATCTGGCGGCGCTGATAATTATCCTTGCTGCATCGCACCACGGCAAACTGTGACATGCGGCAACAGGTCGCCTCGGCCGGCGTCGCGCGATCACCAGAGGTGGCCGGCTTGCGTCCAGTATCTTTCCCCAGGCTAAAATAGTCGAATATCATCAGCCATTCGGCTGATATAAGGTTCGAAAGGCGGATCAACCGCCGGATAAGGCGCGCAAAGCGCCGGGAGCATGACAGCGCGTTCACGGAAATGCGTGACGCCGATGCTCGGGGAGGAAGCAGGTTTGGAACACGCGTTAGAAGTACGCAATGTGTCCCTGCGTTTCGGCGGCGTCCGCGCGCTGAGCGAGGTGAGCTTCGCCGTCAACGACGGCGAGCTGTTTTCCATCATTGGCCCGAACGGCGCCGGCAAGACCTCGATCGTCAACTGCATCTCCGGCCGCTACCGGCCGACCGAAGGCCAGCTGTTCTATCACGGCCGCGATATCACCGCGCTGAAGCCGAACGCACGCGCCCCGCTCGGCATCGGCCGTACCTTCCAAAATCTCGCGCTGTTCCACCATATGAGCGTGCTCGACAACATCATGGTCGGGCGCCACCACCTGCTCAAAAACAACTTCCTCACCGGCGCGCTGTACTGGCTCGGCGCGCGGCGCGAGGAGCTGGAGCATCGCCGCAAAGTCGAGGAGATCATCGACTTTCTCGATTTGCAGTCGGTGCGCAAGGCGACCGCCGGCACCCTCTCCTACGGCCTGCGCAAGCGCGTCGAACTCGCCCGTGCGATGGCGCTGGAGCCGAAGCTGATCCTGCTCGACGAGCCGATGGCCGGCATGAACTTCGAAGAGAAGGAGGACATGGCCCGCTACATCGTCGATCTCAACGAAGAGTTCGGCATGACCGTGGTGATGATCGAGCACGACATGGGCGTGGTGATGGACATCTCAAACCGCGTCGTGGTGCTGGATTTCGGCCGCAAGATCGCCGAGGGCGAGCCGGCCGCGGTGCTGGCCGATCCGCACGTCAAGCGCGCCTATCTCGGCGAAGAGGATGAGGTGTTGACCGATCCGGACGACGCGCCGGATCATCCCGCTGCGGAGCGCGTCGCATGATGGACTACGCCGGCCGCGCCGCGGCAGCCGACACCTTCCCCAAGCTGCTGCGGCTCAATGCGCGCGAATTCGGCAGCGCCATTGCGTTGCGCGAGAAGGATCTCGGGCTGTGGCGCGAGTTCACATGGGCGGACTATCAGGCCCGCGTGCATGATTTCGCGCTCGGCATGATCGAACTCGGCCTCGGCAAAGGCGACGTCATCGGCATCATCGGCGACAACCGCCCCGACTGGGTGGCGGCCGAGATCGCCGCCCACGCGATCGGCGCGCTGAGCCTCGGGCTCTATCGCGACGTGCTCGACGAGGAAGCCGCGTATCTGCTGACTTACGGCGAGGCCCGGCTGGTATTCGCCGAGGACGAGGAGCAGGTCGATAAATTGCTGGCGCTCGCCGAGCGCGTGCCGAACCTGCAGCACATCGTCTATTCCGACCCGCGCGGGATGCGCAAATACGACGACCCGCGTCTGTTACCGGCCGACACGCTGGCCGCAATGGGGCGCGCCCGCGCGGCGCGCGAAGCCGGGCTGTACGATCGCCTCGTCGATGCGACGCGCGGCGAAGACGTCGCGATCCTGTGCACCACGTCGGGCACCACCTCGCATCCCAAGCTGGCGATGCTGGCGGCCGGCCGTGTGCTGAAACATTGCGCCACTTACTTGTCGTTCGATCCCAAGGGGCCGGACGACGAATACGTCTCGGTGCTGCCGCTGCCGTGGATCATGGAGCAGGTCTACGCGCTGGGAAAAGGGCTGCTGTGCCGGATGAAGGTCAACTTCGTCGAAGAGCCCGACACGCTGATGAACGATTTTCGCGAGATCGCGCCGACCTTCGTGCTGTTCGCGCCGCGGGTGTGGGAAGGCATTGCGGCCGACGTGCGCGCGCGGGTGATGGACGCGTCGCCGCTGAAGCAGCGGCTGTACGACACCGGCATGAAAGCAGGCCTCGCCGCGCTCGAGCAGGGCAAGCATTCGGCCTTCGCCGACGCCGTGCTGTTCCGCGCGCTGCGCGACCGGCTCGGCTTCACGCGGCTGCGCTCGGCCGCGACCGGCGGCTCCGCACTCGGCCCGGACACCTTCCGATTCTTCCGCGCCATGGGCGTGCCGCTGCGCACGCTGTACGGCCAAACCGAACTGCTCGGCGCCTACACGCTGCACCAACCGGACGCCGTCGATCCGGATACGACCGGCGTGCCGATGGGCCAGGAAATCGAGATCAAGGTGCTGAACCCCGACGTGCAGGGCATCGGCGAAATCGTGGTGCGCCACCCCAACATGTATCTCGGTTACTACAAGAACGAGGAAGCCTCCGCCGCCGACATGAAGGACGGCTGGATGCACTCCGGCGACGCCGGCTATTTCAACGCCGCCGGCCAGCTCGTGGTGATCGACCGCATCAAGGACCTCGCCGAGCTGTCGCACGGCGAGCGGTTCTCGCCGCAATATATCGAGAACAAACTGAAATTTTCGCCCTACGTCGCCGAGGCCGTCGTGCTCGGCGCCGGCCGCGACCACCTCGCCGCGATGATCTGCATCCGCTATTCGATCATCTCCAAATGGGCCGAGAAGAAGCGCATCGCCTTCACCACCTATTCGGACCTGTCGTCGCGCCCGGAGGTCTACGAGCTGCTGCGCGGCGAAGTCGAAACGGTGAATTCGACCCTGCCCCCGGCCCAGCGCATCAGCCGCTTCCTGTTGCTCTACAAGGAACTCGACGCCGACGACGGCGAACTCACCCGCACCCGCAAGGTGCGCCGCTCGGTGATCAACGACAAATACGCCGACATCATCGACGGCATCTACGGCGGCAAGGCCGACATCCCGGTCGATACGACGATCAAGTTTCAGGACGGGACCACGCAGCGGATCCGGACGACGTTGAAGGTCGTGGATCTGGGCAGCGGCGCTACGCATGCGGAGGCGGCGGAATGAGCTATTCGCTTGGCTTCAAGCATCATTGGCATTCAGCAAAGCTTGGCCGCGTTGAAGCGCCCCCTCACCCGGATCATCGCGTCGCGATGATCCGACCTCTCCCCGCACGCGGGGAGAGGTGCACGGTGCGCGCGGCGATGTCGAAGCAGACAAGCGAGCGGCACCCTAACCTCTCCCCGCTTGCGGGGAGAGGTCGGATCGCGTCAGCGATCCGGGTGAGGGGGCGCCTCCCCGAGCACAGCGGCAAGACTTTCAAGAACGCCTTCGATGTTCCGCAGAACGTCGTCGTTCCAATACCGCAAAACGCAATAGTTGTGCTCACGCAGCCATTGATCGCGAACCGCATCGGGGAGGCTGTCGGCGTGCTGTCCGCCGTCGACCTCAACAATCAGGCGGCGCTCCCGGCACAGAAAGTCCACCGTGTAGGGGCCGATCGGCTCCTGCCGCACGAACTTGAAGCCGAGCAAGGATCGCGACCGCAGTCGCTGCCACAACTCGTTCTCAGCCTCTGTCGCGTTTCGTCGCAACCGACGGGCTCGATCTGTCTGCTTCTCTCTGGCTTCGCGCATGTCGAGACGCCCCCTCACCCGGCGCTACGCGCCGACCTCTCCCCGCACGCGGGGAGAGGTTATCACGTCGTGGCCGCCACATGAACTCGCATCTCCTGATCCAGCTCCTCGTCAACGGTCTCGTCGTCGGCACGCTGTATGGCGTCGTCGCGATGAGTTTCGTGCTGATCTACAAGGCGACGCAGGTCGTCAATTTTGCGCAGGGCGAATTGTTGCTAATCGGCGCCTGGGTCTGCTGGGCGCTGCTCGCCAAATACCAAATCCCGTTCTATCTGGGCATGCCGATCACACTCGTCTTCATGTTCATCTTCGGCATCGCGATCCAGATCGTGGTGCTGCGGCCGATGATCGGTGAGCCAATCATTTCGGTGATCATGGTGACGATCGCGCTGTCGACCGTGTTTCAGGCGGCGCTGAAGTGGATCTTCGGCGTCAACCCGCAGCCGTTCCCGCAGATTTTCACCACCCAATCGGTGTCGTTCGCCGGCTTCCAGCTGCAGACCGTCTATGTGATGAGCCTCGTCGTGTCGGTGGCGATGATGATCGGCATGGCATGGTTCTTCAAAGTGTCGAAATACGGCTTGGCGATGCGCGCCACCGCGTTCAACCAGCAGGTGGCGCAGTCGCTCGGGATTTCGGTGAAGAGCGTGTTCGCGATGGCCTGGGCGATCTCCGCCACCGTCTCAGCGGTCGCCGGCGTGGTCGTCGCCGTGGTCAACGGCGTGTCGTCCGGGCTATCGGCCTACGGCATCAAGGTGTTTCCGGCGGCGATCCTCGGCGGCCTCGATTCGATCGGCGGCGCCGTGCTCGGCGGCATCATCATCGGCCTTCTCGAAAACATCGCCCAGTATGTCGACAGCGAATATCTGCACTGGGGCAATCTCTACGAAATCGCGCCGTTCTACGTGCTGATCATCATCCTGATGATCAAGCCCTACGGCCTGTTCGGCACCAAGGACATCGAGCGGATCTAGGCATGATCGCGGAAAAGTGGACACCGGTTTTCCGGAACGATCATGCCCAACGAGAGAAATGGCGCATGACGATGACTTCACCCCAGAAAGAGTGTCGATAGCGCCATGGCGAATGCTTCTTTGATTCCGGCCGGCGATTTCCGCTCGTCCTACGCCGCCGACACCACGATCTTCCCGACCAGGACCAGCCGCAATATGGCGATCCTCGGAGTGGTGCTGATCGCTTTCGCGCCGCTGGTGCTGTCGGGCTACTGGCTCAGCATCCTGATCCAGATCGGCATCTTCGGCATTGCGGCGCTCGGGCTGAACATCCTGGTGGGCTTCACCGGCCAGATCTCGATCGGCCATGCCGCCTTCTTCCTACTCGGCGCCTACACCTCGGCCTATCTCAACAACAACCTGCCGATCCCGGTGTTCTTCACCATCCCGCTCGCCGGCGTAGTGGCGGCGCTGGTCGGGCTGGTGTTCGGCCTGCCGGCGGCGCGGCTGAAAGGTCTGTACCTGGTCATTGCCACGCTGGCGGCGCAATATATCCTGATCGACTTTTTCTCGCGCGCCGAGTGGTTCTCCGGTGGCTCGGTGCCGGCGTCGGCCAATCCGTTCTCGCTGTTCGGCTGGGTGCTGCGCGGCGACAAGCAATATTTCTACGTCGTGCTGGCCTATCTGCTGGTCAGCTACATCCTGGTCACCAACCTGATGCGCACCCGCGACGGCCGCGCGCTGGTGGCGGTGCGGGACCATTATCTCTCGGCCGAGATCATGGGCATCAACCTCACCAAATATCGCACGCTGTCGTTCGGCCTCGCGGCGTTCTTCGCAGGCATCGCCGGCGCGCTGTACGCGCACTACCAGCTCGTCGTCTCCAACGAGGGCTTCGGCATCGAGCGCTCGATCCTGTTTCTGGCGATGATCATCATCGGCGGCATCGGCTCGATCTCGGGCACGCTGATGGGCACCGCCTTCGTGGTGCTGCTGCCGGAGGCGATGGAGTGGATCAGCATGGAGCTGAAGGGCAGCGCGATCGACCGCGCGCTGCTGCTCAACAACAACCTCACCTTCCTGCGCGAGATCGCAATCGGCCTGATCATCATCGCCTTTTTGGTGTTCGAGCCGGACGGCCTCGCGCACCGCTGGCGGCAGATCAAGGCCTATTGGAAACTCTACCCGTTCTCGCATTGAGCGGGCCGACGAGGGACGCAACGACTTCAATAACAAGACACTGGAGGAGAACACCGATGACGATGAAATCCCTTCTGAGCACGGCCGCGATAGCGCTGGTGATCGCCGGTGCGTCGGCAACCGCGCAGGCGCAGATCGCGATCGGCCACCTCGCCGATTACTCCGGCGGCACGTCCGACGTCGGCACGCCCTACGGCCAAGCCGTTGCCGACACCTTCGCCTACGTCAACAAAAACGGCGGCGTCGCTGGCAAACAGCTCAACGTCGACACCAACGACTACGGCTATCAGGTGCCGCGCGCGATCGCGCTGTACAAGAAGTGGTCGGGCGGCGACAAGGTCGCGGCGATCATGGGCTGGGGCACCGCCGACACCGAAGCGCTGACCGGCTTCCTCGCCAACGACAAGATCCCCGATCTGTCCGGCTCCTACGCGGCAGCGCTGACCGATCCGGAAGGCACCAGCGGCAAGGCCAAGCCGGCGCCGTACAACTTCTTCTACGGCCCGTCCTATTCCGACGCGCTGCGCGCCGAGCTGATGTGGGCGGCGGAAGACTGGAAGGCCAAGGGCAAGCCCGGCGCGCCGAAATTCGTCCACATGGGCGCCAACCATCCTTATCCCAACGCGCCCAAGGCCGCTGGCGAGGCCATGGCCAAGGAGCTCGGCTTCGAGGTGCTGCCGCCGCTGGTGTTCGCGCTGGCGCCGGGCGACTACTCGGCGCAGTGCCTGTCGCTGAAGAGCTCGGGCGCCAACTACGCGTATCTCGGCAACACCGCGGCGTCGAACATCTCGGTGATGAAGGCCTGCAAGGCGGCCGGCGTCGACGTGCAGTTCATGAGCAACGTCTGGGGCATGGACGAGAACGCCGCCAAGACCGCCGGCGACGCCGCCGACGGCGTGATCTTCCCGCTGCGCACCGCGGTCGCCTGGGGTGGCAGCGCGCCCGGCATGAAGATCGTCGAGGAAGTCTCGAAAGCGTCCGATCCGTCCGGCAACGTCTATCGCCCGGTGCATTACGTCGCCGCGGTGTGCTCGGCGCTGTACATGAAGGAAGCGATCGAATGGGCCGCCAAGAACGGCGGCGCCACCGGCGAGAACGTCCGCAAGGGCTTCTACCAGAAGAAGGACTGGGTGCCGGCCGGCATGGACGGCGTCTGCAATCCGTCGACCTGGACCGACAAGGACCACCGCGGCACCACCAAGGTCGACCTGTATCGCGCCAAAGTCTCCGGCGCGACCGACGGCGACCTCAAGGACCTGATCGCCAAGGGCACCATCAAGCTCGAAAAGGTCAAGACGGTGGATCTGCCGCGCAAGCCGGAATGGCTGGGCTGGTAGCTGACGGCGCGGCAGCGGCTCGCGCCGCAGCTCTGCAACTCTAGGAAATGTGCGCCGCGTCTGATTTGAGCCGCGGCGCCTCAACACAAACAACCGTCATCCCCCGCGAAAGCGGGGGACCCAGTATGCCGCAGCGTCAACGTTGAAGAACGAACGCTCTGCAATACTGGGTCGCCCGCTTTCGCGGGCGATGACGGGAGAAGATGGGGCGACGCTCTGCCTCACGTCAGCGCTAGGACCGACCATGACCGAAGCCGCCGCACTCGATCGACCGAAGCCGGGCGCGGGCGCCCCCGCCCCGCTGCTCAGCGTCCGCAATATCGAAGTCGTCTATGACGACGTCATCCTGGTGCTACGCGGCCTAAGCCTCGAGGTGCCGCAAGGGGCAATCGTCGCGCTGCTCGGGGCCAACGGCGCCGGCAAGTCGACGACACTGAAGGCGATCTCGGGCCTCTTGAAGACCGAAGACGGCGAAGTCACGCGCGGCGAGATCGTATTCGATGGCGAGCGGATCGATGGCACCGATCCGGACAAGATCGTCCGCCGCGGCATCTTCCAGGTGATGGAGGGCCGCCGCATCGTCTCCGACATGACGTCGCTGGAGAATTTGCGGCTCGGTGCCTTCACGCGGAGTGACCGCGAGGTCGGCCGCGACATCGAGATGGTCTACAACTACTTCCCGCGGCTGAAAGAGCGCACCGGCCTCGCCGGCTATCTGTCGGGCGGCGAGCAGCAGATGCTGGCGATCGGCCGCGCGCTGATGGCCCGGCCGAAGATGATCCTGATGGACGAACCGTCGATGGGTCTGTCGCCGCTGCTGGTCAAGGAAGTGTTCGCGATCATCAAGCAGATCAACCGCGACCTCGGCGTCACCATTCTGCTGGTCGAGCAGAACGCCCGAGCGGCGCTGTCGGTCGCGAGCCACGGCTACATCATGGAGCAAGGCAAGGTCGTGCTCGATGGCACCGCCGACGAGCTGCGCGACAACGAGGACGTCAAGGAATTCTACCTCGGCGGCGCCGGCGATCAGCGCAAGAGCTTCAAGAACCTGAAGAGCTTCAAGCGGCGCAAACGGTGGCTGTAGCGGCGCCACGCCGCGGGACGCCGAGACGCGGCTGATCGCGCGCTATCCTCCACCGGCGCGCGTCGCGAGATATTTCTCGATATCCTCGATCAGCAGCGCCGTGGTCTGCGGCTGCACGAGCCGTTGCTTGATACGCTCGACCAGCGCACCGCGCCTGCCATTCGTCAAGGTCTCGGATACCGCGCCGAGCACCGCATCCGGCTCGCACGACGCCACATAGCTGATGTCGTCGCCGAGCAATTCGCGCGACCATGGATGATCGCGCAGTACAAGAGGCGCCCCGGCGAGGCCAGCCTCGATCGCCGAATGCCCGGGAAAATCCTCGCCGAGTTCGAGATATACCGAACAGCTCTGCATCGCCGAACGGATGATGTCGGAGCCGGGCTGCAGATACGGCAGGAAACGAACCTTGTCGGACGCCGCTGCCTTGCATTTCGCGTAGTAAGCCCGGTCGCGATAGCCGCCGATGAAGATCAGCGGCACGTCGAGATCGTGCAGCGCCTCGATCGCCTGCAGCTGCTGCTTGGCCTCGTCGAGCACCCCGACCCAGAGCACGAAGCGGCCGACGCCGTAGGCGGAGCGAAACAGATCGTCCGGCACCGGTCGAGCGAACGCGGCGCTGATGCCCGGCGGCACCACCACGATCTTGTCGTGCGCGACGTGGAACAGGCTCTTGCACAGTTCGGCTTCGGCCTCCGTGCGCAGCACGATCACATCCGCCAGATCGAAATGTTCCTGCACAACGGGCAGCGATCCGGCCGACGGATTGAAGAAGTTGTAGTTCGGAATCAGAATGATCGGCTTGCCCTGCTCCCGTACATTGCGCAGCAGGATCTGCCCGCCGCCGACCGCTGAGAAATGCACGATGGCGTCGTAGTATCGCAACGGTCGCGACGCATGACCGTAAAAATCGGCGCGTACGCCGTTCTCGTTCATGTACTCGGCGAGTTGCAGAAACTCGGTCTCGCCTCCACCCGGAGCCAGGAAGGCATGATGATAGGTGGTCAACAATAACCGCATCTGTTCATTCCGTTGCTGCGCGTGGAGGTTAGCCAGCTTTCCGGCCCACTGCCAAGAGACCGATTGACGATATATGGCAAAAAAGCCTAAGAGTTGCTGCGACTTCAACCTCATCGTCGGCGGCTCGGGCTTGCCCCGTATCCGGTGTTGGGTAGCCCGTGAGTTTCGCTGTCGTCTCCGAGCGCTGCCGGCTCCGGGATCTCCGACGCCGACAAGCGGGTTCTTCGGCGAGTGACGGCGTACGAACCGGACGGAACATGGCGAAACCTAAATACAAGGGTATCATCCTGGCCGGGGGACGGGGAACGCGGCTGTTTCCGGCAACAATCTCGATCAGCAAGCAGCTCATCCCGCTGTACGACAAGCCGATGGTTTACTATCCGTTATCGACGCTGATGCTGGCGGGCATCCGCGAGGTGATGATCATCTCGACGCCGAGCGCGCTGCCGCTGTACCAGGAATTGCTCGGCGACGGTCATCAGATCGGCATGGAATTCGAGTATGCGGTGCAGGCCGAAGCGCGCGGCCTCGCCGAGGCTTTCATCATCGGCGAAAAATTCATCGGCCGTGCCAATGCGGCGCTGGCGCTCGGCGACAACGTGTTCCACGGCTCGGGCGTCGGCGACGGCATCCGCAAGGCCGCGGCCCGCGAGCGCGGAGCATCGGTATTTGCATATTGGGTGCACGATCCAGAGCGCTACGGCGTGGTCGAGTTCGACGACGACGGCAAGTCGATCTCGATCGAGGAGAAGCCCGAGAAACCCAAGAGCAACTACGCCGTCACTGGGCTGTACTTTTATGACAACGATGTGGTCGAGATCGCCAAGGGCGTGAGACCGTCGGAACGTGGCGAGCTCGAAATCACCGCGGTCAACAACATCTATCTCGCCAATGGCGCGCTGAACGTCGAAAAGCTCGGCCGCGGCGATGCCTGGCTCGACACCGGGACTCACGACACGCTGCTCGAGGCGAGCCACTTCGTCCAGACCATCGAGAAGCGGCAGGGCCAGAAGATCGCCTGCATCGAGGAGATCGCCTGGCGGATGGGCTTCATCGACGATGAAGAATTGGAGCAATTGGCGCATCCGCTGATCGCCAGCGGCTACGGCAAATACATTCTGAATCTGCTCCGGCATTGAGAGCGGCCAGCGCTCGCCCGCAGTTCCGCGACGATCCATGCCGCAGACTCACAGGCGCGCGTCCTTGCCCATGCCCGTCACCATGAACGTCCTGCACGCCTACAAGGTCTACCGTCCGGACGTCGATGGCGGCGTTCCCGAGGTGATCGCCAAGCTGACGGGAGCCGACGCCACCGGCGACCGAGCGGAGATCCTGGTTGCGCGCGATCGCGGCCTGCCGCGCCGCTATGTGCTGGGTGGAACTCCGGTCCGCGCGGTCGGCTCATTCGGCCAGATCTCCTCGATGCCGATCGCGCCCGGCTTTCCATTCGCGCTGCGCCAAGCGGCGTCGCGGTTCGACGTCCTGGCGCTGCATCATCCATTTCCACTGAACGACCTCGGGGTCGCGTTCGGGATTCCCGATGACGTCGCGGTCGTGGTGCACTGGCACGCCGACATCGTCGGCCGCGGTGCAGTGATGCCGCTGGTGGCACCGCTGATCCGCCGTACTCTCGATCGCGCCGACCGGATCATTGTCGCGCATCAATCGATCTTCGACGGATCGAGTTTCCTGCAACCCTATGTGTCCAAATGCGTGACCATCCCGTTCGGGGTCGATACCAGCGAATGGACCAATATCGATGACGCCTTGCAACGGCGGATCGCGGACCTGAAACGTGACCATCCGCGCCTGATCGTGGCGATGGGCCGGCTGGTTCCATACAAGGGGTTTTCGGTGCTGCTGCAGGCCTTGCAGCAGATCGATGGCGAAGTGGTGATCATCGGCGAAGGTGCTGAACGCGACAATCTCCAGCGCCTCGCCGAGCAGCTCGGCGTCGCCGATCGGCTGCGGCTTCCCGGCTTCCTGCCGCGCGACGAGGTCAAGGCCTATTTCCATGCCGCCAGGCTGTTCACGCTGCCATCGGTGACGGTCGCGGAAGCGTTCGGCCTGGTCCAGATCGAAGCCATGGCGGTCGGGCTTCCCATCGTGAATACCGCGCTGCCGACCGCTGTGCCGACCATCGCACGCGACGGGCTTGAAGGGCTGACGGTGCCGGTCAACGACGCTCCGCGGCTGGCCGCTGCGATCAACCGTCTGCTCGACGATCCGGTCCTTGCCGGCGCTTTGGGCGACGCCGGGCGGCGGCGCGTCGCGGCCGAATACGAGCAGTCCGTATTCCGGGCGAACGTTCGGCAAGTCTATGAAAATGCGGTGGAATCGAGGCGAAGCCGAGCACCCGGCGGGGAAACTAGGACTTGACTTGAGACAGTCAAAACGGACATTGAGGTCCGACAGGCCTCAGCATGCCGCCGGGCACGGGCCTTTTCGAGCGGCCATGTTCCGGCTCAGCTCCAATCCCTCGCGCGGGCACCGATGACCGATTCCCTTTCCAGCGCCGCAGCGCCGATCCCGAGCGCGCCGAAGCCCTCCAGGCATCTGCAGCGCGGCTTCACGCTGAAGCAATATCTCGATCTGATCGTGACCCTCGCGCACAAAGAGGTGAAGGTCAGGTACAAGAACAACGTGCTCGGCTATCTGTGGTCGATCGCCAACCCGCTCGCCTCGGCGATGGTGTTCTACTTCGCACTGCAAGTGATCATGCGGTCGAATGTCGAGAACTACGTGGTGTTCCTGACGATCGGCCTCTTCGCCTGGCAGTGGTTCAGCAACTATCTGATGGGCGCCTGCGGTATCTTTCTGGCGAACGGCAGCCTGATCAAGAAGTCTGTGTTCCCGCGTTTCGTGCTGCCGATCGCGCTCAACCTGCAGGACACTTTCCACTACGTGATGTCCGTGCCGGTGACGCTCGGGTTCCTGCTCGCCTACAGCCTGCCGGTCGGATGGGATATCATCCCCGGAATGATGCTGATCATTCCGGCGCAGTTTCTGCTGCTGCTGGGGCTCGGGCTGGCGATTTCCTCCGCCAACCTGTTCTTCCGCGACATGGAGCGAATTCTCGCGATCGGACTGAACATGATGTTCTATCTGTCGCCGGTGATTTATCCGATCGACCGCGTGCCCGACCAATATCGGCCGCTGCTGCACCTCAATCCGATGACGCCCCTGATCGAGGGTTGGCGCGCGTTGTTCATGAAGGGCATCATCGACTGGCACAATATCGGACTGGCTTACGTCTACGGTGCGATCGCCATGGTGATCGGCGTGTTCGTTTATCGCCGGCTAGTCCACCGTTTCGCCGAAGTCATCTAGGTCGAACGCCATGAGCATCGCGATCAAGTTCGAGCACGTCAGCAAGAGTTTTTCCGATCATACGTTTCTGACCGGCGGGCTGAAGAACTACATCCTGAACGGATTTCAGGCGTCAAAGTACAATCGTAGCCATCTCGTCCTCGACGACATCTCGTTCGAGATCGAACGCGGCTCGACCACCGGCTTCGTCGGCCGCAACGGCGCCGGCAAGAGCACCCTGCTCGGCCTGATCGCCGGCGTGATGAAACCGAACAGCGGCCAGGTGACCGTCAACGGCCGCGTCTCCTCGCTGCTCGAGCTCGGCGCCGGATTCCATCCCGACCTGTCCGGCCGCGAGAACATCGAGCTGTACGGCGTCGTGCTCGGCTTCTCCCGCCGTGACATCCGCAAGCGGCTCGACAGCATCATCGACTTCGCCGAACTCGCCGAGCACATCGACACGCCGATCCGGTTCTATTCGAGCGGCATGCTGGCCCGGCTCGGCTTCGCCGTGGTGTCGCAGCTCGATCCGGAGATTCTGCTGGTCGACGAAGTGCTCGCGGTCGGTGACTACAAATTTCAGGCCAAGTGCGGCGAGGTGATGAAGCGGTTCCGTGCCGATGGTGGCACCATCGTGCTGGTGTCGCACTCCGCCGGTGACGTCACCACGCTGTGCGATCGGGCGCACTTCATCGAGAACCACCGCATCGTGTTCTCCGGCAAGCCGACCGAGGTGATGGCGAAATATCAGCCCGACGTGCCGCTGCCGACCGCGGTGCCGCCGGCGGCCTGATCGCCGATCACGGCGAGCATCGCGTCGAGCCGGGCATCCCAGGTGTTGGCGCGTAGCGCCGGGTGATCCAGCGGTAGCGGCCGGCGCCCGGCGTCCAGCGCGGCCTGAATTTCCGCCGTAAAGGCCTCGGCACCGGATGCGATCCGGTGCAGGCCGGCACATTCCGCCAGCGCCGGCAGCGGCGTCGCCACCACGCTCAGACCGGCCGCGAGATACTCGAAGAACTTCATCGGAAACATCGCGCGGGTGTAGTCGTTGATGAGTTGCGGCAGCAGCGCGACCTCGCAGCCACGCAAATAGCCGGGCAGTTCCGCATAGGCGCGCCAGCCGATAAAGTGGACGTTCGGCCGCTGCTTCAGTGCAGCGATCTCTTCGCTATGTTGGCCCTCGCGCTCGTCGCCGATGAAGACGAGATGCCAGTCTGGCCGCGCGGCGGCCACCTGGCCGATCAGGCCGAAATCGATTTTGAAATCGGACAACGCCCCCACATAGATCATCCGCGGTGACGGGATCGCGGCAAGATCCGGCGGCAGCGGCCCCGGCTCGCGCGCCCGCGCGAAATGCCCGATATCGGCGACGTTGCCGAAGTAGCGCGTGCGCTCGCCGCTGATCGGTGCGCAGCGGTCATACAGCGCCCGGCTGGTGACGAACACATGGTCGGCGCGGGCCAGCAACTGCGCCTCGGCGCGGTCATAGGCGTCGTGATCGACACCCGGAATTGCGCCGAGATCATCGACGGAGTGATACACCAGCGCGGCGGGATCGAGCGCGGCGACCAGCGGCATCATGTAGGGATGATAGGTCCACAGCAGCGGGCGCGCGCCGCCGCGCCGCCGCAGCCAGCGCAGGATGCGACTCTGCAGCTGCCAGCGATTGAACTCGCCGACCAGCGCGTAGCGATGCCCGAGCGGAATCGTCAGCGGCGACAGCACCCAGACGTTCTCCGCGACCTCGCGGATCGGCGCCAGCCCGCTGCGCAGCCGTGCCGCCATCCGGCCGAGATCGAGCGCGTTGAGGCCCGGCCGGCGAATGCCGACGCTCTCGACATAAAGCACGCGAAAGCCGCGCGCGCCGAGCCGGCTCGCGGTGTGCTGCTTGTTGGTCCAGTAACGGTCCTTCCAGTCCGCGGTGGACAGCATCACCACGTCGCGGGGCGTCATCGCGCGCGTTCCAGGATGTCCGCGATGGCGATCGCGGCGCGGCCGTCGCCATAGGGATTTGCGCCGACCGGCAGCCGGCCGGCCTCGCCGCTCAGCCGGAACGCAGCTCGGGTCACGATCAGGTCTTCGTCGGCGCCGACCAGTTCGGCGACGCCCGCCTCGATCCCTTCCGGCCGCTCGGTGGTTCGCCGCAGCACCAGCACCGGCACGCCGAACGACGGCGCCTCCTCCTGGATGCCGCCGGAATCCGACAGCACCAGCGTGGCGCGCGACAGCAGGTAGATCAGATCGTCATAGGCGACCGGCTCGCACAGCGCGACGTTGCCGAGCCCACTGAGCAGCGGCATCACCTGCGCGCGGACGTTCGGATTGAGGTGCACCGGGAACACGATCAGGCAATCCGGATGCTGCCTGGCGATCCGCGCCACTGCCCGACAAATCGCGGAGAGGTCGTCGCCGAAATTCTCGCGGCGGTGGCAGGTGACGACCACCAGGCGGCGGCCGTCGGCGCCGAACGCCTTCACCGGCGCGGAAATCCGGTCGAGCCCCCCAGGCGCGGCGAGCCGAGCCTGCAGCAGATGCAACGCGTCGACGATCGTATTCCCGGTCAAATGAATAGACGCCTCGGCGATGCCCTCGCGGCGCAGCGCGCCGCGGGCGCGTTCGGTCGGCGCGAAATGCAATTCGGCGAGCGAGCCGACCATGCGGCGGTTGATCTCTTCCGGAAATGGATTGTAGCGGTCGCCGGAGCGCAGGCCGGCCTCGACATGGGCGACGGGAAGCCGCGCGTAGTAGGCTGCCAGCGCCGCCGCAAACGCCGTGGTGGTGTCGCCCTGCACCACCACGCGGTCGGGCCTAGTCCGCACGATCGCTTCCGCCAGCGCCGTCAGCAGCGCGGCGGTCAGGCCCGGCAGCGTCTGATTGGGCTGCATGACTCCGAGGTCGAGGTCGGTGGCGAGGTCGAAACTCGCCAGCGCCTGATCCAGCATCTCGCGGTGTTGCCCGGTCGAGCAGACGATGGTCGAAAACGCGTGCGGCCGCCGGTTCAGTTCTGCAACCACGGGCGCCAGCTTGATGCACTCAGGCCGGGTGCCGAACACCACCATGACGCGCTCAGCCATGGTCGGCCGCCGCCTCGATGCGTCCGCGCCAACCGACCGCCAGCGGCAGGCCGGCCGCATTGCCCTGCGACACCGCGAAGGCATCGCGTGACGCGTCGTAGTCGATCGCCGTAGCCGACTTGGCGCGCATGAAGTCGAGGCAGGTCTCCTCGTTGACAAACAAGGTCGCCTCGCCGGCGCATTCGGCGGCAATGAAGTCGAGAAAGGCGGCATGGACCGCGACGCGGTCGGCCTCGCTGGCCCAGCCATAGGCGTAGCGCGGCGAGAACGGGTGATCGAGATAGCCGAAGAACTGGCCGAACGCCTTGGCCTGCCGGAACGCCTGCTTGTAGATCCGGATCGGATCGTCGCCGGCGAGCAGGCAGTCGCCGTGTAGCATGCAGGCTTGGCTGTGCGAGACGAAGCCGGCGGGGCCGAACGGCGCCGCGCCGCCGCGCGCCATCAGATACTCCGGATCATTGGCGATGATGCCGCCGACGAAGCCGTCATAGCCGGCGCGCGCCAGCGCGGCCGGCACATAGGTCGGGTTCTGGTGAAACGGCGACACCGCGTAGCGCACCGTGAGCCCCCGCACCCGGCTCTCCAGCCAGGCCTTGGAGTCGCGGGCCTCGCGCTCGGCGGCCTCGGCGGAGCCGCCCCAGTTCGGCGCATGCGTCACCGAATGCGACAGGATCGAGCCGCCAGCGAGATCGAGGTCGGCGAGCAGAGCGAGATGCTCGGCGGTGTCCGGCTGATCGGTCTTGATCGCGACCGACAGCGGCAGGCCGCGGTCGCGATACAGTTCGAACAGCGGCCGCGACGAGGCGATATCCTCATCGCAGTCGAGCCGCATCGTCAGCGCGGCCGTGACGCCGTGTGGGATGTCCCGCAGATATGGCCGGCACGGCAGCTCCGCCGCGCGATAATCGGCGACGAAGCGCTCGATGATCGCCCAATCGGCGCCGTCGACCGGACCGACCGGCCGCGCGAACCACAGCACCGATGAATGCGGCAGATCGCGCAGCGTGATCACCGCGCCAGCGGGCGCGTCCGGCCCGATCCGCAGTTCGCCGACCACGCCGGCATCGACCGGGCGCGCGGAGACGGCGATCGACCATGCGTCGTCGCCGATGCCGATCCGGCCGTAGCCGAGATTGTTCCATTCGTTGGTGAAGTCGAACCGGCACAGCGAGCGCTGCCGCAGCGGCGAGCCCGCGCCGAGTCCTTGATCCGCATAGACGATCTGTCCGGCGCTCTCGGAGAGGCCATAGGTCGGTGCAGGCTCGCACGCCGCGGCCACCGCGGCGCGCTGGTCGAGCGTATCGACGGCGACGCCCGCGAGGCTGGCGATGCGCGGGCCGATAGCGCCGAGCAGCACCAGCTTCGCCGGTCGGCGCAGCAGCTTCTCGATCCAGCCCGCGTCCTGCTCGCGCGGCGCGACGACCACGACTACCGCCGGCGGGCGCGATGCGGCGGCGATGTCGTCGAGCAGCCGAACCTGGCCCGGCGTGAACGAACGCTCGAAGGCGCGCAGCACGACCTCGCGCGCACAGGCGTCGTCCGATCGGTCGATGATAGCGATCATGCTCAGGCCGCCGCTATACGGCCGCTTCCGGCACGAAGTGCCGGAACTTGCCGCGCCAGCCTTGCAGCTTCAGCTCGCTCGGCGCGATGAACTCGATACCGGTCGCGTCGCCCCACCAGCCGCTCAGCCGGCCGCGGATGCCTTCGACGTCGGCGCCGTCTTCGGGCACAATGCGGAACACCGGCTTGCCGTCGCGCATCACGATCTGGAACTCCTTGATGCCGCCGACGCGGTCGAGCACGTCCTGGACGTAGTGGGTCGGCAACTGACGGCCAGCGATCTGAATGACGTCGTGCACGCGGCCCATCAGTTCGTGGATGAAGAAGCCGTTTGCGGTCTCGCTCAGCACCGCGAGATCGCCGGTGCGGTAGCGGATCAGCGGCATCAGCCGGTTCTTCAGCGTGGTGATCATCAGTTCGCCGCGGCTGGCGCCGGGCACGTCCTCGAGCTCGGCACCGCCTTCGACCGGCGTCACTTCCGGCCAGCACAAAGGATCGAACACATCGAGCGCCGAACGATCCGGATCGGTCTGGTAGGCGACGACGCCGGCTTCGGCGAGGCCGTAGCGATCGATCACCTTGCAGCGAAGCGCGCGCGCGATGGTCTCGCGCTGCTTCTTCTCCAGCAGTTCGCCCGAGGATTCGAAGATGCTGAACGCCTTGCCGCTGCCGTGCCGCGCCTCGACGTGCAGCGCGAGCTGATAGATCGTCGACGGATGGCCGTGCACCAGATGCGGCCGGATCGACCGGATCTTCTGCCAGATTGTTTCGAGCTCATCCGGCTCAAAGGTCGAGAAGAAGATGTTGTAGCGGTTCATCGCGAAGCACTTGAAGTCTTCGCGCAGCTTCGCCTTCCACGGAATCGCGTCGGGAAACTTGCTGGCGAAATGCAGCTCCGACCGCATGTGGTGATTGCCGATGCGCGCCCGCGCGTAGCGCACCACCGCCGAAGTCCAGTCGGCGCCGTCCTGATCGTAATAGATGTGCGCCGAGGGACCGGTGGAGCCGCCGGTCTTGGCGTCGAACTTCTTGAAATTGGCGTGGTCGCTGCGTAGCAGCCGCTCACCCTCGGCGCGGATGATGTCCTTGGTCAGATGCGGGATATCCATCCAGTATTTCGGATCGCGCACGAGATTCTCGGGATCGAACCGGATGTTGCTGAACAGGTCACGGTAATACGGAACGTTGGCGGCAGCGAACCGCACCATGTCGACCGCGGCGGCCCAGGAATGGGCGCGGCGCTGAGCGAACGGCAGCGCCATCTCGGCGGCGAACAGCCGGCGCTTCGAGCGGATATCGCGGCCTTCGAGACGTTCGGCGATCGGATAGGCCACCAGACCGGCGGCCAGACCCTTCATGCCGTTGACGACTAAACGAAGCATCTCGACCCCATCTCGCATCTTGCGGCCGCAGATCCGGCCGGCGGGGCTGCGCGAGACGCGACGAGCCCGAAACAACGGGAACAGCCGGTCCGGCCGCAGCGGGACTGATTACACCTGATGGCCGAACGAGGCAATCAAGCCTCCGCCTGCGGCCGGAACAGCTAGCCGCCGACGACCCGGCGGTAGACATCGACCAGCGTCGCGGTGACGGCCGACCAGGAAAAATTGTTCAGAATATGGGATTGCAGTTCGCGGCCCCGAGCGGCGGCCAGCGCGGCATCGATCCCGCGACGGATATCCGCCGGATCGTCGTGGCGGACATATTGCGCGAGATCGCCGAAATAATCGCGCGTCGATCCCTCCGAGGTGACCACCAGCGGCGCGCCGGCGGCGGCCGCCTCCAGCGCGGCCAGGCCCGGCGTCTCCAGGGTCGACGGCAGCACGAACGCCGAACATGCCGCATAGGCCGAGGCCAGCAGCGGATCGCCATGATCGAGCGGGCCGAGATAGCGCAACCGGTCGCCGCCTTCGGCCAGCATCTGGCGGCCATAATCCGGTTCCCGGATGTGCCCGATCACCACCACCGGCAAATCGTGGCCCGCCATCGCGCGCAGCAGGCCGAGCTGGTTCTTGCGCGCCTCGACATTGCCGACATTCAGCACGAACGGCCCCTCGATGCCGAAGCGCTCGCGGAACAGCGCCGGATCGTGCGGCCCGGCGAAGCGCGGCTCGACGCCGTTCATCACCGCGGTGAAGCGTTCGCGCGGCAGCGAGAACACCCGCGCGAGCGTTTCCGACTCGGTGTTGGAATTGGTGATGACGAGATCGGCGAGCGACAGCTGCGCGCGGATCTCGTCCATCGGATAGCGATGCGCCGTCTCCTCGGTGATCCACAGCGACGAGGTGATCACCAGCGGCAGGCCACGGCTCTTGGCATAGCCGCAGAACTGGATTGAGCCGCCGAGGCAGCCGAAGAAATGCACCAGCGACACCCGGTCGAAAGCCGGCTTCCAGATGTCGTGCAGCACCACCTCGACGCCGAGCGCCGGCAGATGCTCGGCGTATTTGAGCAGCTGAATCTCGCCGCCGCCCGGCGTGGCGAAGGCCCAGGGATAGGTGTTGAACAGAACCCGCATCGGCCGGCATCTCCCATCGACACATCGCGCGCGGCGGTCGCGCGTGCTAGTCGGCAATTCTCTCGAGACAGACTTGCAGCCGCTCGCGCCACGGCTTCGGCGCGATGCCGAAGGCGCCTTCCAGCCGGCCGCACGACAATTGCGAATTGGCGGGCCGTTTCGCCGGAGTCGGATACTCTGAGGTGGTAATCGGGATAACCGACTGCGGCACACGGCGGCCGGCGCGGGCGGCCTCGGCGAAGATCGCCTGCGCGAAGCCGAACCAGCTCACCGCGCCGCTGCCCGCATAGTGAGACACCCCCGCGTGCCGGGCGCCGGCCTGGACCTGCGCCACGATCGCAAGACACGTCTCGGCGATGTCGGCCGCGTAGGTCGGATTGCCGATCTGATCGTCGACCACGCGCACCTCGTCGCGTTCGCGGCCGAGCCGCAGCATGGTGCGGACGAAATTCTGGCCCTGCTCGTAATACACCCAGGCGGTGCGCAGCACGATCGCTTGCGGATACTGCTGCATTACCAGCCGCTCGCCTTCCGCCTTCGAGGCGCCATAGACGCCGAGCGGCGCCAGGGGATGATCCTCGCGATAGGGCTCGTGCGCGCTGCCGTCGAACACATAGTCGGTGGACAGATGCACGAACGGCAGGCCGCGCTGCGCGCAAATCTTCGCCATCCCCCCCGGCGCCTGGGCGTTCAGTGCGAACGCAGCATCACGTTCGGTCTCGGCCTTGTCGACCGCCGTATAGGCGGCCGCGTTGACGACCGCAGTGGCGCCGATCCTGGTTACGGCATCGACCAGTGCCGCCTCATCGAGCACGTCGACGTCGGCGCGGCCGAGCGCCTGCAGCGCGACGCCGCGCGCGTCCGCCTCGCGCACCAGTGCGGTCGCGACCTGACCGCTACGGCCGAACACCAGCACCGTCATCGCGCGCTTCGCCCGGATGTGACCGACAGCACGCGCGGATCAGGCCGCGCCGTGCAGCAGCGGCTTCCACCACCATTCGTTGGCGAGATACCAATCGACGGTCGCCTCGATGCCGGAGTCGAAATCATGTTCGGCTTTCCACCCCAGTTCGGTTTCGATCTTGGTCGCGTCGATGGCGTAGCGGAAATCGTGGCCGGCGCGATCGACCACGAATTCGATCAGCGACGCGTAGCCGCCAACCGGCGCATCGGCCGTCTTGGCGTCGAGCAGCGCGCAGATCCGCTTGACCAGGTCGATGTTGCGCCGCTCGTTGCGGCCGCCGATGTTGTACTGCTCGCCGAGCCGGCCGCGGCTGACGACGAGCCACAGCGCCTGGGCGTGATCTTCGACATACAGCCAGTCGCGAATATTGAGGCCCTGGCCGAACACCGGCAGCGACTGCCGCGCCAGCGCCCGCGTGATGGTGCGACCTACCAGCTTTTCCGGATATTGATACGGGCCGTAATTGTTCGAGCAGTTCGAGATCAGGGCCGGAAAGCCGTAGGTGTGAAACCACGCCCGGACCAGATGATCCGACGCCGCCTTCGACGCCGAATAGGGCGAGTTCGGCGCATAGGGCGTGGTCTCGACGAAGGCACCGATGTCGCCGAGCGTGCCGTACACCTCGTCGGTGGAGACGTGGAGAAACCGGAACTGATCGCGCGCCTCTCCGCTCAACCCGTCACGATACCCGCGGGCGGCTTCGAGCAGCCGGAAGGTGCCGACGATATTGGTATCGATGAAGTCGCCGGCGCCGCGGATCGAGCGATCGACGTGGGACTCCGCGGCGAGATGCATGATGTGCGTCGGCCTGGTCTGCTGCAGCAGCTCGTCCAAGAGCGCGCGATCGCCGATATCGCCTTGAACGAACCGATAGCGCGGATTGTCCTTAATCGTCTTCAGCGACTGCAGATTGCCGGCATATGTCAGCTTGTCGAGATTGACGATCTGCGCATCGGTGCGCCCGATCAGATATCGGCACACCGCGGACCCGATGAAGCCGGCGCCACCCGTCACTAAGACCGTCGTCATTCAGCGTCCACCCGCACTTGCTTCGCTCTCGCACGCGCCGGCGCGCCCGTCGAAAACGATCTGAAATCAATAGGTTGATTCGAGCAAAGGGAACCTTCCTTCGCCGTTTTCGTCGCTGGCGTTCTAGTTGGAATTCCGGTCCGCTTCAAGCGCGGCAGGCAGGCTGGTGCCGGGCGGCAAATGGTTGCAATGCCGGGTCCGGCGTGTGATCTGTTGCCGATGCCGATCACCCCATCGAACTCCGACGCAACTTCGCCACGCGTATTTGTCATCGCGCGCGACATTCAGCGCAACGACGCGGTTGGAAACTTCTGTGAACAGGTCGGCATGCTGCTGCGGCGCGCCGGCTTCGACGCCGTGCTGGCAGCCGAGAACTGCCATCCCGACGACCGCGCGCGGATCCAGCCGATGCCGGCGGCGCTGGCGGAGATCGCGCCGGAAGATACCATCATCTTCCAGTTCTCGACCGAGGACCCGGCCTTCCCGGCAGTCGCGGCGCTGCCCAATCCGAAGATCGTGTTCTACCAGAACATCACGCCGGAGCGGTTCTTTCGCGGCACCGACGAGCGCACCGCCGATCTGGTCAAGCAGGGGCTGGCGCAGCGCGGGCTGTGCGGCCGGTTCGACGTCATCATGGCCAATTCGCGCGCCACCGCGGCTGCGCTGATCGAGGATCTCCCCGCGGATCAGGCGGCCGGAATCGACGTCGAGCAGATCGTCCCCTGCCCGCCGGTGATCGGCGTCGAGCGCTGGGACAACATCGCAGCACCTGACGCACCGGCCGGATCGGACGGACGGCTGGTGCTGTTCGTCGGCCGGCTGGTGCCACACAAGGGCATCGACGACCTGATCGCCGGCTTCGCGCATCTGGCACGCAGCGACCAGGAGGTGCGTCTCGCCATCGTCGGCGGGCCGTCGCAGTCGGACTACGCGCTCGGGCTCAAGCAACGAGTCGGAGACCTCGATCCCGCCATTGGTAGCCGCATCGCCTTTCATCACGACATCGGCGAAGACGACCTGAAGCGGCTGTATCAGCAGGCGACGGTATGCGCCTCGATGAGCCGGCACGAAGGCTTTGGCGTCCCGCTGCTCGACGCGATGTTCTTCGGCAAGCCACTGGTGATCCGCGCCGAGCCGGGCATGATCGAGACCGCGGGCGATGCGGCGATCGTCGTCACCAATCCGACGCCGCAGGCGACGGCGGCGGCCTTAGACGCGGCGCTGAATGACCGGCAGGTCGGCGCCGATCTGGCAGCCGGGCGCGTGCGGCAGCTCGAGAAGCTAAGGGCGGCTGCGGACGGGCGCAGAATCATCGAGGCGATCGCCAAGGCGCGGACAATCTGGCGTGCCCGGACCAAAGCATAGGCTGGCCGCCGAGCTCACTTGAGCGGCGAGAAAGTCTGCTCCTCACAGCGATCGACGATTGCTGAGAACCGCCACGACACCAGCTTGGCGTCGCGATAGAAAAGCGCGTAGGTCGAACGCGTCGGACCGGGCGTCGCGCTGCGTAGACAGATGATCCAGGGCGCGACGGTCACCGGATTGGCTTCGATCGGGCCGCCGAGTTCGAGCGGCTCGGCAAGCTTGGCCTCGGCGGCGACCTTCCTGATTCCTTCGGCGGCGGCCGTGAGGCTCGGCGCCTGCCCGGCGGTTTCCGGCAGGGCCTCGAGGATCGACGAGCACGACATCAGCAGCACGGCAAGCGTCATCGCCGACGCGCTCCGCGCCATCAGTTCGCCCGCGCGATTAATGGTCGGTTGGTGCCGAATGGTGGATCTCCCTGGCTGTCCCCTAGATCAAATCGCCAACGGGATCAAAGCGGGGCCGGCCAACACCGGCGCTCCCCGAACTCACCCGCAGACGGCGCCGGACAGGCGTTATACGCCGAACCGGCGCAATTCCGTCGCGGCGGGACCAAATATCACTCAGCCGTCGCCGGCTTAGAGACCGAGCACCCGACGCGGCGGGTGCTCGGGCGCACGGCCCCGGCCTATTCGGTCAGATCGTCTGGTTGTAGGCGCCGACCTCCGGATGCTGGCGCAACACTACATTCACGGCCTCGAACATCTCGTGCATCCGGGCTTCCGACACCGGGCTCTCGACCACGACCACGAGCTCCGGCTTGTTCGACGAAGCGCGGACCAGGCCCCAGCTGCCGTCCGCACAGGTAACGCGCACGCCGTTGACGGTGACGAGATCGCGGATCGGTTGGCCGGCGACCTCGTCGCCATTCGCCTGGGCGGCTTCGAAATGCTTCACCACCGCGTCGATCACGCCGTACTTCTTCTCGTCGTCGCAATGCGGCGA
Organism: Rhodopseudomonas sp. AAP120; assembly: GCF_001295845.1. Taxonomy (GTDB): domain Bacteria; phylum Pseudomonadota; class Alphaproteobacteria; order Rhizobiales; family Xanthobacteraceae; genus Rhodopseudomonas. The sequence continues at coordinate 31,423 of NZ_LJIC01000017.1, forward strand.
CATCGTCGGCGACGACCACGTCTTCGGCAACGCGTTCTTCAGGTCCGACATCGATTTGCCGGGCGCGTGGTCGAGCATCTCGCAGATCGCGATCGCCGACACCAGACCGTCGTCATAGCCGCGGCCGGGCGGCGTGTTGAAGAAGAAGTGGCCGGACTTCTCGAAGCCGGCCAGCGCCTTCAGCTCGTTAGTGCGGCGCTTCATGTAGGAGTGGCCGGTCTTCCAATATTCGGTCTTGGCGCCCTGCGCCTGCAGCACCGGATCGGTGTGAAACAGACCGGTCGACTTGACGTCGACGACGAACTGCGCGTCCGGAGTCGTCGCCGACATGTCGCGCGCCAGCATCACGCCGACCTTGTCGGCGAAGATCTCCTCGCCGGTGTCGTCGACGACGCCGCAGCGATCACCGTCGCCGTCGAAGCCGAAACCGAGATCGGCCTTGTGCTGCAGCACCGCGTCGCGGATCGCGTGCAGCATCTCCATGTCTTCCGGATTTGGATTGTATTTCGGGAAGGTGTGATCGAGCTCGGTGTCGAGCGGGATCACTTCGCAGCCGATCGCTTCCATCACCTGGGGCGCAAATGCGCCCGCCGTGCCGTTGCCGCAGGCGACCACGACCTTCAGCTTGCGCTTCAGCCGTACGCGCTCGGTGAGGTCCGCAATATAGCGCGCCGGATAATTCTCGTGAAAGACGTAGGAGCCAGCGCCGCTGGCGAACCGGGCACCGAGTACGATCTCCTTCAGCCGGCTCATCTCGTCGGGGCCGAAGGTCAGCGGCCGGTTGGCGCCCATTTTGACGCCTGTCCAGCCATTGTCGTTGTGCGAGGCGGTCACCATCGCGACGCACGGCACGTCGAGGTCGAACTGAGCGAAATACGCCATCGGCGTGACCGCAAGCCCGATGTCGTGTACCTTGCAGCCCGCCGCCATCAAGCCGCCGATCAGCGCGTATTTGATCGAGGCCGAGTAGCCGCGGAAATCATGGCCGGTGACGATCTCCTGCGGCCGGCCCATCTCCGCGATCAGGGTGCCGAGCCCCATTCCGAGCGCCTGCACGCCCATCAGGTTGATCTCTTTGCCGAACAGCCAGCGCGCGTCGTATTCGCGGAAGCCCGTCGGCTTCACCATCGGTTCGGATTCGTAGGCGTAGGTGTTGGGCTGCAGAAACGGCTTCGGCTTCGGGAACATCGGCGTACTACTCACACACACACACAACTGAAAGACACGATTCGCGTTTGGAAACCCGTGAGGCCGGCCGTCAGGCCCTCTGGTAATCATCCTCGATGCGAATGATGTCATCCTCGCCCAGATAGCTGCCGGTCTGAACCTCGATCAGTTCAAGCGGGATCTTGCCCGGGTTCTCGAGCCGATGGGTCGCGCCGATCGGGATATAGATCGACTCGTTCTCGTGCACGATCTTGACGAGTTCGTTGACGGTGACCAGCGCGGTGCCGCGCACCACGATCCAATGCTCGGAGCGGTGATGATGCTTCTGCAGCGACAGCCTGCCGCCGGCTTTGACGACGATCCGCTTCACCTGGTGGCGATCGCCGGTATTGAGCGACTCGTAGCTGCCCCAAGGGCGATGCACCCGCAGATGCTGCTGGGTCACTTCCGGCGCCACGGCCTTGAGCTTGGCAACCAGCCGCTTCAGGCCATTGGCGTCCTTCTGGCGCGACACCAGGATCGCGTCCATGGTCGCGACGACGACCAGATCGTCGACGCCCTCGAGCGCCACCAGCGCCTTGTCCGACGTCACGTTGCAGTTGCGGCTGTCCTCGAACACAACGGTGCCCTGAGCGGCGTTGCCATGCTCGTCCTTGTCCGACAGCTCCCAGACCGCATGCCACGAGCCGACATCCGACCAGCCGCAATCGACCGGCACGACGGCGGCGCGCGAGGTCTTTTCCATCACCGCATAGTCGACCGAAATCGCCTTGGCCCGGCCGAACGTCTCCGGCGCCAGCGTGAGGAATCCGAGATCGCGACCGGCCTCGGTCACCGCCTCGGTGATGCTGTCGATGCTGTCGGGATCGTGCTCCCGATATTCGTCCAGAAGCGAAGTCGCGCGGAACATGAAGTTGCCGCTGTTCCAGAGGTAGCCCTGCTCAACATAGGCGGCGGCGGTCTGAGCATCCGGCTTTTCGACGAACTTCCCGACCCTGAATACGCCGCCGGTGATCTGCTCGCCCGGACAGATATAACCGTATTCGCTGGCCGGCCGCTCCGGCTTGACGCCGAAGGTCACGATGAACCCTTGGTCGGCCGCAACCTTGCCGGCGCGGCACGCTTCTACAAAGCCGCGCGTGTCCCGGACCACATGATCCGCCGCCAGCGCCAGAACGACCGCATCCGGATCGCGCTGATGGGCGAGGACCGTTCCGGCGGCGATCGCCGGGCCGGAGTCGCGACGGGCCGGCTCCAGCAGAATGTCCGCTTCGATGCCGAGCTCACTGAGCTGCTCCAATACGATGAAGCGATAGCCGGCATTGGTCATCACGATCGGCCGGCCGAACAGCGCCGGATCGGATACGCGCAGCAGCGTCTCCTGGAAGGTGGATCGCTTTCCGAACAGCGGCAAGAACTGCTTCGGACGGACCTCGCGGGAGGCCGGCCACAGCCGCGTCCCGGCGCCGCCGCACATGATCAGGGGAATGATACGGTTGTCCATCGAGTCCTCGTTGATCGACGATAGCCTCGGCAGCGGGACGGTTGCAAGAACGGCAGGACCGCCGATCTCGTCTCCCCGGCCCCGGCCGGCGTGTTCGGCATGGGATTATCCAACGAGCGATTGGTTTGCTCATCGGCAGCAGGGTGTCAATCCTCAAACACCGGACAGGAAGTTTATCGGGGCGAAGACTGCGCCCCAACGGCGCCGGCCCGGGATCGCGCTCGGGGCCGTTCTGCCTCATGGGAGACCAGACGTCGTGACTTTGTCACGTTCGAGTTGCTCAGAAAAATGGCAATGACACGAAGCTCGACCGACGAACGTGCGCTCCCCCGTGACATCGGGGTTGAGTGTAGCACGCGTCACACGCCTCTCTATCAAGAGGTTTGACGCAACTAATACCGTTCAAGTACAGATGATGGGAGCAATATGACATCCCGTTTGGGATACTCGATCTCAGGCGGCCACTCCGCGATAATTGTTTCTCGATCGTTGCGGACCTACCAACCTCGTGTTCGTTCGGACTGTTGCGTATGAAGAACGCCGATTTGTCGAGGCTGCTTCAAACTTTCATCGATAACCATTTCGGTTATGTTTCGGATCGAGCCGAGTACATCTCGACCCTCTCGCAGATCAAGACTCCCCGGGCCGCCCGGCTGGTCGCGCACTACCTTCCGCAGTTCTATCCGATCCCGGAAAACAACGAATGGTGGGGCCACGGCTTCACCGAGTGGACCAACGTCACGCGCGCTGTGCCGCAATTCGTCGGGCATTATCAGCCACGACTGCCGGCCGATCTCGGGTTTTACGATCTGCGGCTCCCCGAAGTGCAGGAGCAGCAGGCCGCAATGGCCAAGCACGCCGGGCTCTCGGCGTTCTGTTTCTATTTCTATTGGTTCAGCGGCAGGACCTTGCTCGAGGCGCCACTCAAGAGCTTCGTCGAGAACGACAACATCGATTTCGAGTTCTGCCTGTGCTGGGCTAACGACGACTGGTCGCGAACCTGGTCCGGCAATGCCAATGAAATTTTGATTGCGCAGGAATACAGCCCGGATGACGACATCGCATTCATTGCGCATATCGCGCAATATCTGCGGCACAAGAAGTACTTCCGTGTCGACGGCAGGCCGCTGATCAATGTCTGGCGGTCGGCGATGCTGCCAGATCCGGCCGCCACCGTGGGCCGATGGCGCGACTGGTGCAGACAAAACGGCATCGGCGAAATCCACGTCTGCCGCAGCGAGAGCTACGAACGCCTCGACCCCGCCGAAGAGGGGTTCGACAGTGCGTTTCAACATTCGCCGAGCGACAGCCGATGGCTCGAGCGAAACCTGGCGCGCTACCCCGGCTCGCCGCCGTTGCTCAATCCGAATTTCGATGGCCAGGTGTTCGATTATCACGACCTGCTGCGCCGCGCGCGGAAGTTCGTCGAGCCGGACTATCCGTTGTTTCGCTCGGTGTGCCCGTCCTGGGACAATCAGGCCCGCCGTCCCGGCGCCGGCCGAACCCTGATGGGCGCCGACCCCGGCAGCTACCGGGACTATCTGGAAACAGTGATCGACCAAACCGCGCAACACCACGCCGACCCGAGCCAGCGGGTCGTTTTCATCAACGCCTGGAATGAATGGGGCGAAGGCGCGTATCTCGAACCCGACCGGCGGTTCGGCTTCGGCAATCTCGAGGCGACCAAGATGGCAGCTCTGCGTGTCGCGCTGAGAACCGGCGCGATGGCGGAGCCGGACCGCATCGCCATCGTGGTCCATGTCTATTACACGGACCTGCTCCCGGAATGCCTGGACTGGATCGAGACACTCCAGTTACCCCATGACCTGTTCGTGACGACGAGCGCCGACAAGCGGACGATCGTCGAATCCTTCATTGCCCAACGCGGGCTGGCCGCGACCCTGGTGTCGACCGAGAACCGCGGACGCGACGTCGCGCCGTTTCTCGAGGTCCTGCGATCGCTGGACGACGAGCGTTACGGCAAGGTGCTGAAGCTTCACAGCAAGGCGACGCAGGGCGGCCCTTATGGCGCAGCGTGGCGGCAGGGGCTTTTCCGACTGCTGGCCGATCCGGAGCACCTGAAGCGCGCCGCCGCCCTGTTGGACGAGCATCCGGAGATCGGCGTGCTCGGGCCAAGAAAATATCTGCTCGCCATGCAGCCCTATCTCGGACGCAATGAGGGCGCCGTTCGTCGGCTTGCGCAACGGATGGGTGCGGAAGTCGACTTGGAGACGGACACATTTTTCGCCGGGACGATGTTCATCGCCCGCACCAAGGCGCTGCTGCCGCTGGGTGCCCTTGGGCTCGCAATGGCCGACTTCGAGCCGGAACTGGGACAGGGCAACGGCACGCTCGCGCACGCCATCGAAAGATCGGTGATCTACAGCGCCAAAGCGGCCGGGCTCAAACTCGCCGCGATCGACGAGGAGGCCGCAGGGGGCGTCGGACTGGTGTCGCAGGGCTGCACCACCTTCCCGTATGTGGTGTAAATCCCAGACCTTCGAGCAGGGCCTCCGCCGGATCCGGTGCTGACTGCCGATCAGTTCGGCCCGGGGGCCTGCCTTCGCCAGTAGTCGAGAACCGAGGCGATGGTGTCCGGCCAGGCGTGAGCAGGCCGCCAATCCAGCCATTCGGCGGCGCGTGCCGCATTGCCGAACGCCACCGGCGTATCGTTCGGACGTAGCCGCTGCGGATCCACCATCACCTCGATCTTCGACGAGGTCAGCGACAGCAACTGGTCGAGCGCGGCCTGCAGCGGCCGCGCCACACCGGAGGCGATATTGATCACTGCGCCATTCGGCAGATCGTCGAACCGCAGCAGCGCCCGGACATAGGCATCCACGACATCGCGGACATCGAGGAAATCGCGTTTGCTCGACAGGTCGCCGACGCGGATCACTGGCTCCTGCTCGCCGCGTTCGATGCTGGCGATCTGCGAGGCGAAGGCCGGAATGGCGAAGTGCGGGGTCTGGCCCGGTCCGGTGTGATTGAACGGGCGAAGCCGCAGCACCCGCAGTCCGCTGCGCGCCATCTGGCCCAGCATGATGTCGGCGGCCGCTTTTGCGGCGCCATAGGGATTGACGGGATCGAGCAAGGCGGTTTCGTCGAGCGGCTGCCCGGACTTGAAGCTGGCGCCGTAAACTTCGGCGCTGCTGCAATAGAGCAAGCGGCACTCCGGCGCGAAAGCGGACACCGCCAGCGCGAGATTCTGCGTGCCGCCGAAATTCACCGTCCAGGCGAGCCGCTGATCGGCGTTCGCGGCGGTGACCGCAGCCAGCGCCGCGAGGTGCACGATATGGGTCGGTTGCTCGGCCCGGATCAGCCGCTCGACCTGATCGGCGTCGCTGACGTCGAGCCGCACGAAACGGCGCCCGGCCTCGCTGCGGCCGGCATCGCTTTGGCGATCGGCGAGCAGAATCTCGCTCTCCGGCAACCGCTCGGCCAGAGCGTCGACCAGATGACGCCCGACGAAGCCCGTGGCCCCGGTGACCAACAGCCGCGCAGGCAGCGAAGAGGTCATGGCGCTACCCGATCTGCTGCCGAACCCGGCGAAGATCGGCTTCCACCATCTCCTGGATCATCTGCTCGAGCGTGATGGTCGGCTCCCAGCCGAGCTTACTGCGCGCCTTGGCCGGATTGCCGAGCAGCACGTCGACCTCCGCGGGCCGGAACAGATCCGGGTCGATCACCAGGTGATCGTCGATATTCAGGCCGACATGGGCGAACGCGATGCGGCACATGTCGCGCACCGTCGTGGTGCGGCCGGTGGCGATGACGTAATCTTCCGGCTTGTCCTGCTGCAGCATCATCCACATCGCGCGGACGTAGTCCTTGGAATGGCCCCAGTCGCGCTTGGCGTCGATATTGCCGAGCCGCAGTTCGGTCTGCTGGCCGAGCTTGATGCGAGCCACGCCGTCGGTGACCTTGCGGGTGACGAATTCGATGCCCCGCACCGGAGACTCGTGATTGAACAGGATGCCGTTGCTGGCGTGCAGGCCGAAGCTCTCGCGATAGTTCACCGTCATGCCGTGGGCATAGACCTTGGCGACCGCATAGGGTGAGCGCGGATAGAACGGTGTCGTCTCGCTCTGCACCGGCTCCTGGATCAGACCATACATTTCCGAGGACGAGGCTTGATAAAACCGCGCCTGCGGCGCATCGAGGCGCACGGCCTCCAGCACATTGACGGCGCCAAGCCCGGTGACCTGGCCGGTCAGGATCGGCTGCGTCCACGATGATTTGACGAACGACTGCGCCGCCAGATTGTAGACCTCGTCCGGCTTGATCTCGCGCATCGCGCGGAGCAGCGACGACAGGTCCAGCAGATTACCGTCGACGAAACGGACGTCATTGTGCACGCCCAGCCAACGCAACTTGGCATCGATCACGTCGGCCGAGCTCGACCGCCGTACCAGGCCGTGGACCTCGTAGCCTTTCTCCAGCAGCAGCGCCGCCAGATACGCGCCATCCTGTCCGGTCACGCCGGTGATCAAAGCCCGCTTCATCGTGTCACTTTCAAACGTTCGAAAAAGCCCGGATTTCAAGCGCCCCGAGCATGGTTAGAAGTCAGACCGGCCGGGAAAGTCAAGGTCGGCCGACCGAGTCGTTACGCCCAGCGCCGGGGCCGCAGCCCCGAAACCAGCGACCACTCCCGGTTGCGGTCACCGGAAGGGAGTCTGGATGTCCTGCAGCCACGGCAGCTTGGCATCCTTGGCGGACAGATGCGGGGCGCCCGGCGGCAGCTTCCAGGGGAACGCGATGGTGGGATCGTCCCAGCGCACGCCGCCGTCGGATTCCGGCGCGTAGAAGCTGGTAACTTTGTAAAGCACCTCGGTGTCCGGCTCGAGCGTCACGAAGGCGTGTGCGAAGCCGACCGGAACGAACAGCTGTTCGCCGTTCTCGGCGGACAGTTCCGCCGCGACCCATTTGGCATAGGTCGGCGATCCGGCGCGCAAATCGACCGCGATGTCGACGATGCTGCCGCGGACGCAGCGGACCAGCTTGTCCTGCGCGTGCGGCGGCGCCTGGAAGTGAAAGCCGCGGATCGTACCGGCGTGCTTCGAATAGGAATGATTATCCTGAACGAACTGCCAGTGAATATCGAACTGGGCGAGCGTTTTCTGATTGTAGCTCTCCGAGAACCAACCGCGATCGTCCGAGAAGCGCTTCGGCGACAGCAATCGCACGCCGGGGATGTCGAGTTCGCGAATTTGCATGATGTCTCCATCTCGGCCGCGGTCGAGGAGGCTGTCACGGGACAGCGCTGGCGCTACGCCCAGCGCAGGTCGGTCGTCAGAGCGCCTTCCTTGCGATGCTTCTGAATCGTCTTCAGCCGCATCATCTCGGACGAACGGAAGTCGGCATCGGAGAAGTTGATCGCCTCGAGTCCCGCCTTCAAACGGCGGATCGATTCTTCGAGCGTCACGATCGGCGTGTAACCCTCGGCGATCTTCTCGAACAGATCGAAGTTGACCCGATAGGAACGCTTGTCCGGCTGGCCATCCTTGTTGATGCTGACCCGCGTCCCCGGAATCTCACGGGCGACCGCCTCGGCGAGATCGCGAACCTGGTAGTTCCAGCTGTTGCTTCCGACATTGACCGTGAGGAACGGGCCACCGACGCTCTGGTCGCGCTTGATCGCCCAATCGATCGCGCGCGCCATGTCGGCGACGTCGATCAGCGGTCGCCACGGCGAGCCGTCGCTGAGCACGGTAATCTCCTTGGTGGCGATGGCGCAGGCGACGAAATCGTTCAGCACCAGGTCGAGCCGCAGACGCGGCGACATTCCACACGCCGTCGCAAACCGCAGCGCGGTGATCGACATGCTGCCGTTCCCAAGCTTGGCCAAGCCCTGCTCGGTTCCAACCTTGGACTTGGCATAGGCGGTCAGCGGATTGAGCGAGTCCCCCTCACGCCGGGGGGGACCTTCGGCAGCGCCGTAGGCAGAACAGCTCGACGCGAATACGAATGACTTGACGCCCAACTCGGCGGCCCTCTGCGCGATGTCGAGCACTGCGACCTGATTGATGTCGAGCGTCGGCCCCTCGTGCTCGTTTCCGATCGGATCGTTGGAGATCGCCGCGAGACAGACGATCGCGTCGGCCTCCTTGATGAGGCTGTCGGGAAGCGTTCGAACGTCACCGTAAACCTGCGCATCGGCGAAGCTTTCCGGTAGGCGGGTGCGAGCTGTCACACAATGTGCAAAATAACCCGTGTCATAACCGACGATCCGCGCGTCCGGATACTGCCGCCGCAAATAAGGCACCAGAACTGCACCGACATACCCAAGGTTTCCGGTCACAAGGATGTTCATAAAAACCTCTCAATCGATCGGTGGCCGTGCTGCGCGAAGGCAGGTCTTAGCAACCCGGGCGGCACGGCGAAAGGCCGTCTCGGGTTGTATTCCCACCGATTTGCTGATCCGGTTGATCGGTGCCCTAACCAATTGACTTGGTTGAAGGCGTGCGGCAAACCAGCCGCTTCACGGGGCTCGAAAAGGCAATGGTTTCAGTGAAGAAGGCGGTGATCCTGGCCGGCGGCATGGGAACACGTATCGCGGAAGAGACCTCGGTGCGCCCCAAGCCGCTGATCGAGATCGGCGGATTGCCGATCCTCTGGCACATTATGAAGATCTTTCACGCGCATGGCGTGAACGAATTCATCGTCTGCCTCGGCTACAAGGGTTACCTGATCAAAGAGTACTTCTCGAATTATTTCCTGCATCAATCCGACGTTACGTTCAATTTTGGTGACAACTCGATTCTGTACCACAACAAGCGCGCGGAGAACTGGACGGTGACCCTGGTTGATACCGGGGCCGAGTCGATGACCGGCGGCCGCGTCAGGAGAGTCCGGGACTACGTCGGCGACGAACCGTTCTGCCTCACTTACGGCGACGGCGTCGGCGATGTCGACATCACCGCGCTGCTGCGCTTCCACGCCTCTCACGGCAAGCTCGCCACCATCACTGCGGTCAGCCCGCCGGGCCGCTTCGGCGCGCTGAATTTCGACGACAAGGACGGCGTCACCAGCTTCCAGGAGAAGCCCGACGGCGAACTCGGCTGGATCAATGGTGGGTTCTTCGTGCTGTCACCCGAAGTGTTCAAATACATTGACGGCGACGCGACGATCTGGGAGCGCGAGCCGCTCGAAGGACTGGCGCGTGACGGCCAGCTCAGCGCCTACAAACATCACGGCTTCTGGCACCCCATGGATACGCTGCGCGACAAGCAATATCTCGAGCAGCTCTGGACCTCGTCCAAGGCGCCGTGGAAGATCTGGTAGCACCCGGCCGAGTTCGATCCGGCGGCAACTCCAAGGTACTTGTTCATGACTGATACGGCAAACCACGTTTGCAGACATTGCGGGACGCCGCTACGGATTCTGGTCGCGGATCTCGGCAGCACGCCGATCGCCAACGACTATTTGAGCGCCGCCAAGGTCGACGGCCCGGAGCCGTTCTATCCGCTGCGCACCTTCGTCTGCGACTCCTGCCGGCTTGTGCAGTTGCAGAACTTCTTCCGCTCCGACGACCTGTTCCGGGAGGACTACGCATATTTCTCGTCGTATTCGACATCGTGGCTCGCCCATGCCCAGCGCTACACCGAGGAGATGCGCCGGCGCTTTGCGATCGGCGCGTCCGATCTCGTGGTCGAGATCGCCAGCAACGACGGCTATCTGCTGCAGTACTTCCACAAATCCGGCATTCCGGTGCTCGGGATCGAACCGAGCGCGTCCGTCGCCAAGGTGGCGCAGGAGGAGCGCGGCATTCCGACGGTGGTGAAGTTCTTCGGCGCGGCGACCGCGCAGGAGCTGGTCGCGAGCGGCAAGCGCGCACGCCTGACTGCCGCTAACAACGTGCTGGCGCATGTTCCGGACATCAACGACTTCGTCAAAGGCTTCGCCATCCTGCTCGCCGACGAGGGCGTCGCCACTTTTGAATTCCCGCACGTCGCCAACATGCTCGAGCTCAATCAGTTCGACACGATCTATCACGAGCACTTCTCGTATCTGTCGCTGCTGGCCTGCGAGCGCATCTTCGCCGCTCAGGGGCTGCGCGTGTTCGACGTCCAGCAGTTGCCGACCCACGGCGGGTCGCTGCGGCTGTTCGCCTGCCGCAAGGACGCCGGCCACACCGACGGGCCCGGCCTTGCGGAAGTCCGCGACCTCGAACGACGGCTGGGCCTCGATACCGACGCGCCGTATCTCGCCTTCGCCGAGAAGGTCCGCGAGACCAAGCGGGCCTTCCTCTCGCTGCTGATCGACCTCAAGCGCCAGGGCAAGTCCATCGCCGCCTACGGCGCGCCGGCGAAGGGCAACACGCTGCTGAACTACTGCGGCGTCGGCGCCGACATGATCGACTTCACCGTGGACATGTCGCCGCACAAGCAGGGCATGTTTCTGCCCGGCACGCGGCTGCCGATCCTGGCGCCGCAGGCGATCACCGAGGCCAAGCCGGACTACCTGGTGATTCTGCCGTGGAATCTGGAGAAGGAGATCACCGCGCAGATGGCGGCGATCGCCGACTGGGGCGGCAAGTTCATCATCCCGATTCCGACACCCAAGATCGTCGACGCGTTCCGCGCATGAAGATCGTCCCGACCCCGCTCGACGGCTGCGTCGTGATAGAGCCCGAGCCGTTTCGTGACGAGCGCGGGTTCTTCATGCGCACCTTCTGCCGGACCACGTTCAGCGAGCGCGGCCTCAATCCCGATATCGACCAGTGCAGCTTCTCGTTCAACCAGCGCCGCCATACGCTGCGCGGGATGCACTTCCAGGCGGCGCCGCGGATGGAGGACAAGCTGGTCCGCGTCGTGCAGGGCGCGATCTACGATGTCGCGGTCGACATCCGCCCGGGCTCGCCGACGTTCGGCCGGTGGTTCAGTCTCGAGCTGACGGCGGAGAATCTTCTGGCGCTATACGTCCCGCAAGGTTTCGCCCACGGCTTCCTGACGCTCAGGGACGAAACCATGGTGGCGTATCAAATCGCGCAGCCCTATCAGGCCGATCTCGCCCGCGGTTTGAACTGGAACGATGGGCAGGTCGGAATCGACTGGCCGCACGCCCCGGACGTGATCAGCGAACGCGACGCGGCCCTGCCCGGCCTGAGCGATCTGGCGCTGACGCCGTAACCGGACGAAGGCTCGACATGCGCGTGATGGTGACGGGAGCACGTGGGTTCATCGGCCGGCATCTGCTGGCCCGTCTCGAGGCCGATACGGCCGTCACCGAAATTCACGGTGTTCATTCCCCAGCCGGCGGCGCGCTGCCCCCCACCACGCGAACGACCTGGCATAGCCTCGACCTCACGGCGCCCGGCGCGGCGGAAACACTGATCGCGGCGGCAAGGCCGACCCACCTGATCCACGCCGCCTGGATCACCGCCCACAACGATTATTGGGAGAGCCCGGCCAATCTGCGTTGGCTGGCGACGAGTTGCGACCTGCTGCAGGCTTTCCTGGCCGCCGGCGGCACGCGCTTCGTGCAGATCGGCACCGCTGCGGAATACGACTGGTCGCACGGATACATGACCGAGGGCGTCACGCCGGAACGGCCGTCGACGCTGTATGGCGTCGCCAAGAAATCGTTTCACGACGTGCTGCAGACCGCAGCCGCCAAAGCGGGCTGCTCGGCTGCCACCGGCCGGGTGTTCTTCGGCTACGGCCCGTTCGAAAATGCCGGCCGCATCATTCCCTATGCGTGCCGTCAGCTCGCCGCCGGCCAGCCCGCCGCATTCTCCTCCGGGGCGGCTTGGCGGGACTTTCTGTATATCGACGATCTCGCCGATGCGGCGATCGCGCTGCTGCGGTCCTCACTCGAAGGCGTAGTGAATCTGTCGTCCGGCGATCCGGTGCGGCTGGCGGAAATCGTTACCCGGCTCGGCGAAATCAGCGGTCGACCCGAGCTAATTCAGCTCGGCGCCCGCCCCGACCGCGCCGGCGATCCGCCAATGCTGGTCGGCGATTCGACCCGCATCCGCTCCACCGGCTGGCGCCCGACGCATGATCTGGCGAGCGGCTTGGCGTCGACATATCGGTGGTGGGCCTCGGCGCGAAACTGACGACAGTCAGGCCGGATTGCCGTCCGGCGGCAGCAGTCGGCTTTGCCAGAATGCCCGGGCGTCCTCGAAGCGGTACCAGGCGTGGCATCCGAACGGAATGCGGCCGCCGGATTGCTGCAGCAGGAAGTTCGGATCGTATTCGAACGAAAACCGGTTCGCGATCTCGACAGGAGCGACCCGAAACGACGGATCGATCAGCGGCGCGAACACGCCCCAATACACGTCCTCGGCCAGCATCTTGTGCTGGACGTAGTTCGAAGGCGTCAGATGCTTGCGATAGCGCCACAGGCGGTTAGCCGCGTCGAAGTTGCCTTCCAGCAGACGATCGAGCGTATGCCTCAGCGTCGGCCGCCGGTTCTCCAGATGATCGATGAAGGCGGAGACGCGGCGCAAGCTGAAGCCGCCATTGCCAGCCGCGATCTTGGCGAAAGGCCACGGCTCGCCGATGTACTTCTCGATCAGATGAGGATACCAGCTGGCACCGATATAGTCGTAATCGCTCTCGCACCATTCGATCAGTTCGTCTCGAAACGCGAGCGCGTCGAGGTGATAAATCAGGATATGGCTGTGCTGAGCAAAGCGACGATAGAACAGCGGTGACAGTTGAAACCGGTTGTAGCGAAGCAGCGAGCCGAAACTGTCGTCTGGAAAGATCTCATCGTCCAATCCGGGAATCGACCAGTCGAGACGTGCCGGCTTGGCCAGGACAAGACGATAGCGACCGAGAAAATGCCGTAGGTGCCGGAGCGAGGCTTCCACCTCCGGCCCGGTCTTGGCTTCGTGAACGGGAACGACGATGACGGGATCGACGGACGGCATTACTGCTGATTCCAAACCGTTTGCATCAGCCAGGCCCGGCCGGTGATGCCGGACGCCTTTTGCGACATCAGAAACGCGACCAGTTCGGCGACTTCTTCGGGGCTGTTGAAGCGCTTCAATTCGAGCGGATCGGCGATCTCGGCCTTGAACGCCGCCGCGTCACGCCCCTGCTCGGCGGCGATGCGATCAATGTCGCTATTGGTCATCTCGGTTTCGACCCAGCCCGGGCAGACGGCGTTCACGGTGATGCCGTCGCGGCCGAGTTCCTTGGCCCAGCATTTGGTCAGGCCGATCAAACCGAATTTCGACGCGCAATAGGCGCCGTAGCCGGCGCGGCCCTCGACTGAGAGCTGCGAGCCGATGGTGACGATCCGCCCGGGACGCGAGATCCGCGGCAGCAGCCCGCGCGTCAGCCGATAGGGCGCCTCCAGATTGACCGCCAGCACCTCGCCCCAAGGGTCGTGATCGGGGTCGGCAATGGCCGCCGTTTCGCAGATGCCGGCGTTGTGGACGACGCCCCATAGCGGCTCCCGCCAATCCGCGACAAACGACGCCAAAGCTGCCGGATCGGCAAGATCGAACGCCACAACGGTGGCGTCCGCGGCCTCGACGAAGCGTTCGGCGCGCAGCTTCTCTGCCGACGCCTCGGTCTTGGTCACCAGCGCAAGCGAAAAGCCGTCCCGGGCCAGCACCTGCGCGATGGCGAATCCGATGCCCCGCCCTGCCCCCGTGATGAGAATCCGTCGGGTCAAGATTTCCCAGCTATCTCAGGTGGATGATGCTGGATTTATATTCGGCAATCGGCCCTGCGGCAATCGCAGATTGTCCCGGCCGAGCTCGTCATTTCAGACGGCGCCAGGCCGCGCACGATCTGCCAGGCAGGCGCGTCAGCGGCTGGCGTGGTGCTGCCAGATCTCCTCGAGCCGGGCGCGAACGGCCCGCGACGTTGTTTCGCGGGAAAACAATGCCTCCGCATGCGCCTTGCCACGCTGGCCCAAGGCGCGCGCGGCGTCGGGAGCGTCGGCAAGCTCGCGCATCGCGCGGCGAATATCCGGAACCGACGGGTCGGCCCAGACACAACCGCGACGGTAAGGTTCGTCCGTCACCTCGATCTCGGTCAAACGGTAAGCCAGCGGCCTCGCAACCCCATCGACGACAAAATCCGCCGCGCCGCCATAGGGCGTGGCGATCACCGGACAGCCGCTCAGCATCGCCTCGATGATCGTCAGTCCGAGCCCTTCGGAACGATGCGGCGAGACATAAGCGAAGGTGTGGTGCAGCAGATCGGCCAGTTCCGGATCGGAAAGGGTGCGCTCCATAAGAAGGATGTTGCTCGCACCATCGGCGGCACTCGCCACCCGGCGCGCGGATATTGGATATCGGTCGGCCAGACCGATCTTCAGGACGAGCTGATAACGCGGATCGTCGCCGAACTCGGCCCGGAAGGCATGGGCGAGCGCTTCCGGGTTCTTGCGGTCGATGCGGCTCGACAGATCACAATTATAGAAGAACACCAGGCTGTCGTCGTTCAATCCGAAATGCGAGCGCGAAAACTGCCCCGGCGCGACCGGCGGAACCACCGCGGGCCGGAGCAGATTGACCGGGCGCGCCGACACGACATCGACCGCGCGCACGTTGAATGACGATGCGCACCAGATCTCGTCGAGCAGCGCCACCCACGGCATCCACTCGTGACGAAAAGCAGCGAGCTCCCAATACCAGATCCCGATATTGTAGCGGTCCGGACTCAGAATCCCGTTCTGCCGCAGACCGTTCGCGACCAGATGGAAGATATCGGCGTTCATATGGATCAGATTGATCGGCTGCAGGCTTTGGACGCCCTTCAGGCCGGTGTCGACCGTCTCCTGGTGTTCGAATCCCTCGGTCCATTCGATCAGATGAACCGGAATCTCGGCGCTCTGCAGGGCATCGACAAAACCTCGCGCGCTGACGCCGAGCCCGGAAATTCGCGACAGCGGCGAAACGAAATTCACCCCCATCGGAACAGAGGCCGGGCGCACCCATTCTCGGAGTGGCGGCTTCACCGGCTCTATACGACGCGGCGGCGTGTAGCGCCGCGTCTGGATTAGACCCGCCGACCCGAAGTTCAGAAAATGCCAGAGCGCCGACACCTTTGCGCGGTCGACGACGGGGAAGAAGTTGCGATAGCGTGTCGGATCGAACTTGGGATGCGGCCTGAACCCGAGCTGTTCGCCTGATTCGATATAATGCAGCAGAGGATTGAAACCGACCGGAAACTGCCCAAACTGGGTGCGATAGTAGTTCGCATCGAACCACGGATTGGGTGACCTCATTTCCCGCGCGCCAAAATCGATGTAGTGGCGCAGCGGATCCATCCCCGCAGCGTCGACATCGGCATAAGTCGCCAAGTAGAACTTGCGATCGAACAGTCCCGACCGCTCGATCACTGCGTAGTCGTCGTCGCCGCTTCGGCAGCCTTCTAGATGACTGCGCCAGCGTTCGCTGACTTCGGTCATCGCGGCTGCGGCGGCGGTGGCGCTGGGAACTTTGGACATCTTGGCTTCGGAATGCTCAGGTGATCAAGGAGAGATTGTCGGACAGCTTATCGTAGTCTCCGACAAAATTCGGATTCATATAGGGATCGCGGTCCAACAGCCCCTTCCACCTCGCAACGAAGTTGGCCGTATCGCTGTCCTCGGGAGCGTTGCGCGAGGAAGAACTCCGCTCGAAATGATACAACTCGGCATGAGGCGTATACACGATGCGGTAGCCCCTTTCGCCCAGCCGAAGACAGAGATCGATGTCGTTGTAGTCGATTCTCATATTCTCGTCGAAACCGCCGACCTCGCGCAGCTTCGACATCGTGGTCGCTAGCACCGCGCCCGTAACGGCCGAATAGTTCCGCACCAAGTGAGTGAAACTGTAATAGCCCGGCGCGCCCGCCGGCCGATTGTAGAAAAGATGCATGCACGGCGAGGTCAATCCGAGCGCGATCCCGGCGTGCTGGATCCGATCGTCGGCGAAGCGCAGACGGCAGCCCACCGCGCCGATCTCGGGCTGGCGTGAGAAGCCGAGCAGCGCCTCGATCCAATCGGGGCTGATCACCTCGAGATCGTCGTTCAGAATGATGACGTCCTCGGTCTCGACCTTGTCGATCGAGAAATTGGGCTTGTTGGAGAAGTTGAACGGCGGCTCGAATGCGTAGGAGTGGACACGTACGCCCAGCTTCTCGAACTTGGCGCGGATATCGGCGGGCAGATTGCCGTTGTCCACCACCACGATCTTGAATGCGCGGAAGGTGGATTTTTCGAAGATGCTGTCGATGAAGTGATCGACCATCAGAATGTCGCCGCGGCCAGGAACGTCGCGACGCCGCGAATCCGTCAGGATCAGCAATGTCACCGGATCGGGTCGGCGTCCCGCGCTCCAGTTGAGACGAAACAGTCCGTGCAGTTGGCCGAGGTCGACGGTGGCTTCGGGATCGCGCTGCCGCGCGTAGTCCAGCAGCGCCGCCCGCGCATTGATCAGCGCGGCCGGCTTGGCGTCAACAGCAGCTGCCGCCGAACCGGGAATCTTGCGCCAATGATACAGAATCTTCGGAATATGCACGATCTTGCGGGCACGGCCGCACACCCGAAGGGCGAGATCGTAGTCCTGCGCACCGGCGAATTCGTGCCGCAACATCCCGACGTCGAAGAACAAACTCTTCCGAACGACGGTGAAATGCAGCACATACATCACCGAGGTCAGATGCTCCGGCGACCAGTCGGGCTTGAAGTAGGGCTCGGTCAGGCTGCCGTCGAGTTCGAGCTTGTCCTCGTCGGTGTAGAGGACGTCGATTTCCGCATCGCGCTGCAGTTCAGCCGCGACGTCCGCGAGCGCATCGGGCTGCAGAACATCGTCATGATCGAGAAAGCCGACGAACTCCCCCGTCGCCATCTCGGCGCAGAGATTGGTCGCGCGGGAAATGTTGAGATTGGTCGGAGCCCGCACGATCTTGATGCGCCGATCGGTGCCCTTGTAGGCGTCGAGCACAGCAAGCGTCTGCGGATCCGTCGAGCAATCGTCGCAGATGCACAGTTCCCAATCCGTGAACGTCTGCGAGAGAACCGACTGGATCGTCGCATCGAGGACGTCCGGCGGCGTGTTGTAAACGGGTACCAGAATGCTGATCAGACAGATGTACGGGTCAGAAGCGTCGTGACGAGCAGTTGTCTTCGCTGGTGGCATTTCCGACCATATCAATGCGGCTGAAGAGCCTGAAGGAAGGAGTAGCGGCGCAAATCGCCTCTGCTACAGGTACCATGGCCGATATCGATGGTCCATTGGTCCTTCAAAAACCGAGATATCGCGCGCCGTAACCGGGATGACGCGATGCTTTCTCAGCGGGCAAGCACGAGACTGCAGCATTTTCCCGAAACCGGACACCTCTGTCCGAAATGGATCAGCACGATCGCAAACCTCGGCGGGCAAGGTTCGAAGCAGATCGTCCGGATCAGTAGCCCGAACGGGTGCCTGCGCGCCGATTGGCTTCGATCGCTTCGAACAGCACCTCGCGCGACACCCAATGCCCGTGCAACCCGTCCTCGCCGCTGTTGCTGGGAACCCCGATGGTGCGCAGCAGCCCCACATAGGCCCGATCGCGGAAGAAGTGCTTGTCGTAGCGGACCTTCTCCCAGATATCACCGAGCGAAAACTCGTAGGGAACCATGGTCGGCAGTCCCAGCATCGCCAGCGAACGATAGTGAATATCGACGGTTTCCTCGTCGGTGACACCCATCAGCCGGCCGATTTCCGCCGACACGCACATCCCGATCGAGATCGCTTCGCCGTGATAAATGTCGCCCCCCGAGAGGTGCTCGACTGCGTGTCCGACCGCGTGGCCGTACTGCTTGACCACCTCTTCGCGGTCGGAATGCAGGCTGGGCGCCATCATCTCGAGCTTGAGATTCACGGAACGAACCACCGTCTCGGTCAGGAAGTCGAGTTCGCCGAGATGATTGTGATGGGACATGATGTAGTTGAGGAAGTCGCTATCCTGGCACAGCGCGTGCTTCATCGATTCCGCGAGCCCGCAGCGGATCAGCCGCGGATTCAACGTGCGTAGCGCGATCGGATCGATCAGCACATTCGACGCGGGATAGAAGCTCCCGATCAGATTCTTGCCATGACTGAAGTTGAGTGCCTGCTTGAAATCGATCGCGGCATCGACCTGGGCTAGCAGGCTCGTCGGTAGATGGATCAGGCCTATGCCGCGATACAAGGTCGAGGCGAGAAAGCCGGCCAGATTGTTGACCAGGCCGCCGCCGAGGCTGAACACCACGGAATATTTGTCGATCCCGTAGTCGAGCGCGGTCTGAACTAGGCGCGCATAGACCTCGAAGCTCTTCGACGATTCTTCCGGCGGCACGACGATCGTCCGCACCAGCCGCCCGCTCCGCTCGATGCTTTCCAGCACCGGCCGCAGATACAGCTTTTCGACGTTCTTGTCCGTGATCAGAAGGTGCTTGGAGTCCTTCCGCACATTGTCGAGAACACCGAGGCTGTCGAGATTCCAGAGGCCGTTCTGAGCCACCACAACCCGCGTGTTCATATGGTTGTCCGCACGGAAGCTCGATGAGAGCGAAACGTCGGATGGAGGATGTTCCATTTTCATTCAAACTCGACGGGTACGGTGTCGGACAAGAGAAGCTTCATCAGGAACGTGACGTCATAGCCGCCGCAGCGCGGGCACGCCCGCAAGAACGCGGCCGAGCGGCTCGAGGCTCTCGGGCAACAGATTGCGCCTGTTGATACGACCCGTTCGCCGCGGTGAAGACTTGTTCTGCAGCAGATCTCCGACCGCTCGCGCGATCGCTCCCTCGGATTTCGGATCGATCGCGATCACCTCGTCGCCGAAATGCTCATTGGTCCAGTCGCCTTCCGAAACCACGATCGGCCGGTTTGCCAGATAGGCCTCCATGGCCGACATCCCGGCGGGCTCGAGCGACGCCTCGAGATAGACGTCACAATTCTGCAATGCTGAGCGCAGCATTTCGGATTTCGGTTGGATGTGCGGGATGAACTTGAAGTGCGGCGGGGCACTGCGCCGGCACGCCTCATAATAGTGCCGGTCGCGATAATCGCCGACCAGCACGAGCGGCACCGCGCTGTCCCTTAGCGCATGAATGGCCGTCAACTGGTTCTTGCGCTCCTCGATGATGCCCAGCCACAGGACATAGCGGTCGAGTTGGTGATGCGACTTGAACAGATCCGGATCGGCGGGCTCGGCATAGCAGCGGTCGACGCCCCACGGACAGAGCACGGCCTTTGAATCCGGAAATCCGGCATATCTGCTGACATTGTCGCGCTCGGCGGTCGATTTGAACACGATCTGGTCGGCCAGCCGGAAGAACTCTTCGGCATTCGCCCGGTCGTGATCGCTGGGCGGCCCGATCCACCACAGATTGGGGACCAGCACGATGCGCTTCGCCGAGGCATTGAGCGCCCGGAACAGGTTCATGCCGGATTCGACCACCGAGAAGTGTAGCACGGTGTCGTAGAACGAGATCGGTTGCGAAGTCGGGCCGTAGAGATCGACCCTGAAGCCCAGCAGGCGGAGATTGTTCGCCAGCTCGACGATTTCGAACTCACCGCCGCCGCGGTGCAGAAACGCCTCGGGATATGTGGTGATCAATACCCGTGGGTCACTCATCCGGGGGTATCCTCGTGGCTCGCTGGCGCTGTGGAGGGCCCGTCATACGGATTTCGCCCTGCGGGAGCAACCGCAATCGGCATATGGAAAGCCCTCTCGGCGTTCCGGTTCTCGGGAAAAGCCTTCTGGTTTCAAACGGATGACACACGCCGAGCGAGAGAATCGCGGGACCTGACCGCAACGCCGCCGAGCCAAAAGCCACGGACCGGCGACTATCGCGCTGAATCCTGCATCGGCGGTTTGCCAAACACGTTGAACGCCATTAGCAATGCAGCGCTGTTCCCTTCGGATCACCCCGATGAATGTCGATCAACTGTCGGAAGAGCTGTCGCACCCCGACGGCGAGTATCCGAACTGTTCTCTAGGATTTGGCCTTCCCAGATCACTGTTGCTGAAGTGGCAATCGGCGGGGCCGGACTTTCATCAAAAAGTGCCGATGCGGTCTGCCGCGGACGCCGACGTCCTGCTGGCCTGGTGGTTCACCAGTACGGACAGCAGTTCCACCGAAGTCGACGCGCTCACGGCGGCCTATCTGCTCGACCGCGGTCCATTCTGCGTCGAGCAGGACGTCGCGAGCGCCGACCGCCTGCCCTACGACTGGCTGGTACAGTTGTTCGTCTGCGAGCGCGAATTCAGCGCCGAACGATTCAGCGTCACCCTGCCCGCCTCGCTGGCGCTGAGCCGACACCGCCCCGAGCATTTCCAGTACTGGATCGCGAATATCGAGCGGATACTGGAAAGTCATCCCGCGCTCGCGCCGGGGCTATTCGAGCGCATCGCCGCCTACGCGACGGCGGTCATTCCAGAGTGGCCGCAGGACAGCGTGCTTCCACCGCTACGGCTATTCGGCCTGATTTACGATGCACGGCCCGAACTACAAGCCGGCTTCGACGTCGGCACGGAGCAGGGATACTTCAACCTGCTCTCGTGGTTCTTCAGGTCAGGCCTGCTGGAATATCGGCTGGCGCTGCGGTTGTTTCTGCACTGGCTGCAGCCGACCGAACTGGGCCTCACGTCGTCCTTTTGTGGCGAGTCCAGGCTGCATCCGGCCATCACCCAGGCGGCCCGCGGCGTTCGGTCAGAATTGGCCTTGATCGCGGCCGACGGCGATCCGCCCGACGACGTCGTATTCGGCTGGTGGCTGCGGGCCGCCCGGCATCTGGTCACGCGTCCGGGTCAGCTCGGCGCCAGGCTCCAGCTCGTGCGGATGGTTCGGGCGTTCTGGTTCGAAGCGAATTTCGGCGCTTTGTCGGGCGCAGTGCCGGCGGACATCCCGGGATATCTCGCCCGGCTGCATCGTACGCTGCCCGGACTGACCCAAACCTACGATCTGGCAACTGCGCAAGGCCGGTCGGCCTACCTGTCATGGTGGAACAACACCGGCCGCTTCGAACATCTCGACTTCGCGATCCTCGAGCAGGAGGATATGTTTGCGCCGACGCTGGCCTATGTCCAGGATGTCGACCTGCCGATCACCACCGCCTTGCTGCGGTTGCGCGACGAACAACCGGCGCTGGCCTGCGATCTTTCATCCGCTGCCGGAAGGATGAATTTCTTCGATAGCCTTACGCATCTTTGGTCGTCGGGGCAACTGACGACGTTCGAGCAGACCCTGCGCAAGCATCGGGGCGAGGTGAAAGTTCTCGCCGAACAGTTCTGCGGCGTCGCCCGGCAAATCCTGTCGGCCGAGCCACTCCCGCAGTCGCTGTCGAACAACGTGGCTTGGTGGCGAACCGAACAGCGACACTACATCTATCGTGTCGGCTACAAGTCGCAAACTCTGCGCGTCCCCCCTGCAATCGTGACCAAGCCCGCAGCCGCCGGGCGCGAGCAGGTCGACATCGAAATCGTCGGCTTTCCGCGCGCGGAAAGCGGCCAAGGCGAGGACGCGCGAACGGTGTTCGAGAGCCTGCAGCAGGAGACCTCGCTGCGCCTCAGCCTGTTTCATACCCGGCGATGGCTTCCGGGTCCGAACAAGGCCGCCGAGAGGTTCGAGCCTTACATCCGCCCCGACCTGCAGGACGCCCGTATCCGAATTTTCGCGTTTTCGGCCTTCGACATGCTGGCCGAGCAACAGTTCGAGGGGCTGCAAGGCTTTGCCGCAGACCACGTGATCGGCTACTGGCCGTGGGAGCTGTCGCGATGGCCGCGGCAGGTCTCGCTGCCGCATCTGATCGCGGACGAGATCTGGTCGTCGACGCGGTTCATCGTCGACAGCCTGTCGCCGGTGACCTCGAAGCCCGTCATTCACATGCCGCTGCCGGTGACCGTGGACACGGCGGCACTGCCTGGCCGCGACGCTGTGCCGGAGCTTCCGCCCGACCGCTTCAACTTCGTCTTCATCTTCGACGGCTTTTCGTATTTCGCCCGCAAGAATCCCTTGGGCACGATCCGGGCTTTTCAGAAGGCCTTTCCAAAGAGCGAACGCCACGACGTCGGCCTGACCATCAAGGCCATGAATGCCGATCGCAATCCGATCCTGCTCGCTCTCAAAATGTTTGCCGAGGAGGATCCGCGGATCACTCTGATCTACGAGACCTGGGATCGCGCACGCGTGATGCAATTGATCGAATCCGCGGACGCGCTGGTCTCGTTGCATCGCTCCGAGGGGTTCGGCCGGATCATGGCCGAGGCGATGCTGCTGCGGACGCCGGTGATCGCCTCGAACTACAGTGGCAACAGGGACTTCTGCACCGACGACACCGCCTTCGTGGTCGATGGGCACGTCACCCCGGTGCTTGAGGATCAGTACATCTTCTGGAACGACCAGGAATGGTTCGAACCATCAACCGACATCGCGGCCGCCCATATGAGGGCTCTGTTCGATAATCCGAACATCGCCGCCGCCAAGATCGAGCGCGCACGGCAGAACATGCTCGACAACTACAGCCTGCAGGCATGCGGTCGCCGCTATGCCAGCCGTATCAACGACATCCTGAGCCGATAGGCTCAGGCGGCGTCTTCCTTCGCCTCTTGGACGGCGTCGGCTTCCACCGCCGGCGAGCGCCGTTCGAGCGGAAACGCCTCGCTGTCATACAGAGAGCGAATGCCCTTCTGATCGAACCGGGCCTCGTCCACCTGCAGATAGGCGCCGTTCAGCGAATCCGCCGGCAATTCCTCGATGGCAAACCGTACGGCATCGGCCGCATTGTCGAACCGGCGGTAGGCGAAACCGGCACGCTTCTTCTTCCGGATCGCTGCAGGAAACAACTCGGCGGCAGTATCGAAGCTGAATGCCATGGCTCAACTAACCTTCTGACAATACGCGTGAATTGAACGCCGCGACGAAGGCTCGCAAGAGCCTTGGGCCGGCGCTGTTCGAATTACCCTCAAGATATAGGGACGAACGCCAAAAAAGCGACCCCAGGGGGCGGGAACTGCCGCGCCTGGACGCTGCCGGTTTCAAAGCTTCCTTAGCAGCACCAGCACCACAAGCACGAGCAACACGACGCCGATCAGGCCGGTCAGTCCCGAGCCCCGCCCATAGCCGTAACCGCCAAAGCGGCGGCTGAGGCCTCCGATCAGCAGCACGATCAGAACGACGATGACGATGCTGGCAATCGACATGGCACCCTCCACAGCCCGTGCACGTTTGACGTGCCGGCCCGGCCGCGGAGAGATGACACGCCCGATCGCAACCGACATGCGCCGTGCCGCGTGTGACGGCGGCGCGGCGCATCAGCGGGTCAGCGCGGCTTCAGCTTCAGCGCGGCCGAGTTGATGCAATAGCGCAGACCGGTCGGCCCCGGGCCGTCCGGAAATACATGGCCGAGATGACCGCTGCAGCGCGAGCACAGCACCTCGGTGCGGATCATGCCGTGACTCACGTCGCGTTCTTCGTCGATCGCCGCGGCCTGCGCCGGGGTGGTGAAGCTCGGCCAGCCGCAGCCGGAATCGAACTTGGCATCGGACTCGAACAGGGTCTGGCCGCATCCCGCGCACACATAGGTGCCGGGCTTGGTCTCGTACTCGTACTCGCCGGTGAATGGCCGCTCGGTCGCCTTCTCGCGCAGCACGGCGTACTGCATCGGCGACAGTTCCTTGCGCCACTCGGCTTCACTCTTGGTGACCTTGCCGGGCGCGGTCTTGGTATTGGTCATGGCAACTCCTGCAGGTGTGGGCGATCCGGCCGTCAGTTCGTCACCTTGGCGCTGCTCACCAGCGTCGGCTTCTCGAGATAATCCTTCGGGAACAGCTTCTTCAGGTTATCGATCTTCGGCAGGTCGTTGTAGACAATATAGGGCTGGCTCGGGTGCAGCGTCAGGTAGTCCTGATGATAGGCCTCCGCCGGATAAAAGCGGTCGAGCGGACCGACCTTGGTGACGATCGGGCCACCGTAGACCTTCGCCCCGTTGAGCTGCGCGATGTAGGCGTCAACCACCTTCTTCTGATCATCGTTGAGAGTGAAGATCGCCGAGCGATATTGCGTGCCGCTGTCGGGACCCTGCCGGTTGAGTTGGGTCGGATCATGCGCAACCGAGAAGAAGATCTGCAACAGCTTGCCGTAGCTGACCTGCTTCGGATCGTATTTGATCTCCACTGCCTCGGCATGGCCGGTGGTGCCGGTCGACACCGTCATGTAGCTCGCCGTCGCCTTGCTGCCGCCTGCGTAGCCTGAAACGGCGTTGACCACGCCGGCCGTGTGCTGAAACACGCCCTGCACACCCCAGAAGCATCCGCCTGCGAAAACTGCGGTCTGCAAACCGTCTCCTGCCTTGGCATCGATCGTCGGCGGCGGGATCACCACGGCCTCTTCGGCGGCACGGCTCGGCGTGAAGCTCGCAGACAGGGCGAGCGCGCTCAGGGCGGCGGCGCAGGCAGCAAGACGGCTGATAAAGCGCATGGGTTTTCCTCGGGTTCGACGTTCGCTCGTTCGGCGCCGCAACCAGTCGGCGCAATCCTCTTCCGGTGACAAGATACGGCGAGACGACAAAAGCGTTACGCCTCGGGGCACACGAATGCGTGAGCCGGCTTGGCACGGCCTATTCCCGGAACCGGGACTTAACGTTAACCCCGGGTCGGGCTGGATTGTCGCACCCGACGGAGCCACAATGCCTGCGGCCCGGTGGCGGAAGATCAACGCGGGAGCGGTGCAACGCTCTTTTTCCTGGTTCAAGTCCAGGCTGGGCCTCCAACACCCCAAATTGCCGGTTGACGGGAGGCGTTAAACTCTTTCGTCGCTGCGGAAACTGGTCTAAGACACGCCCGCGCGCCTGGGAAGCCCGGCGCTGAACAGCAAGGGACGCGCGACGGCGCGCCCTTTTTTTGTGCCCGATTTCCGCCCGCCCGCGTCAGCGAGATTTGATGCCCAAAAGAACCGACATCTCCACGATCCTCATCATCGGCGCCGGTCCCATCGTGATCGGCCAGGCCTGTGAATTCGACTATTCCGGGACCCAGGCGGTCAAAGCCCTGAAGCAGGAGGGCTACCGGATCGTTCTGGTCAATTCCAATCCAGCCACGATCATGACCGACCCGGAACTGGCCGATGCGACCTATATCGAGCCGATCACCCCGGAGATCGTCGCCAAGATCGTCGAGAAGGAACGCCACGTCATCCCCGGCGGCTTCGCCCTGCTCCCGACCATGGGCGGCCAGACCGCGCTGAACTGCGCGCTGTCGCTGCGCAAGCTCGGCACGCTGGAGAAGTTCGACGTCGAGATGATCGGCGCCACCGCCGACGCGATCGACAAGGCCGAGGATCGCGAGCGCTTCCGCGAGGCGATGACCAAGATCGGTCTGGAGACGCCCCGCTCCCGCCAGGTCAAGAATCTGCCCGACGCGCTGCGCGCGCTCGACGAAATCGGCTTCCCGGCGCTGATCCGGCCGTCCTTCACCATGGGCGGCACCGGCGGCGGCATCGCCTACACCAAGGCGGAGTTCATCGAGATCGTCGAGAGCGGCATCGACGCCTCTCCGACCAGCGAAGTCTTGATCGAAGAATCCATCCTCGGATGGAAAGAATACGAGATGGAGGTTGTCCGCGACCGCAAGGACAACTGCATCATCGTCTGCTCGATCGAGAATCTCGATCCGATGGGCGTGCACACCGGCGACTCGATCACGGTGGCACCGGCGCTGACGCTGACCGACAAGGAATACCAGATCATGCGCGACGCCTCGCTGGCGGTGCTGCGCGAGATCGGCGTCGAGACCGGCGGCTCCAACGTGCAGTTCGCCGTCAATCCCGAGGACGGCCGGCTGGTCGTGATCGAGATGAATCCGCGCGTGTCGCGCTCCTCGGCGCTGGCGTCGAAGGCCACCGGCTTCCCGATCGCCAAGGTCGCCGCCAAGCTGGCGGTCGGCTACACGCTCGACGAAATCGCCAACGACATCACCGGCGGTGCCACGCCGGCGTCGTTCGAGCCGACGATCGACTACGTCGTCACCAAGATCCCGCGCTTCGCCTTCGAGAAATTCCCCGGCGCCTCGGCCAACCTGACCACATCGATGAAGTCGGTCGGCGAGGTCATGGCGATCGGCCGCACCTTCCAGGAAAGCCTACAGAAGGCGCTGCGCGGCCTCGAAAGCGGCCTCACGGGTCTGGACGAAATCGAGATCGACGGGCTCGGCCGCGGCGACGACAAGAACGCGATCCGCGCGGCGCTCGGCACCCCGACGCCGAGCCGGCTGCTGCAGGTCGCGCAGGCGATGCGGCTCGGCTGGTCGGACGACGAGATCTTCAACTCCTGCAAGATCGATCCGTGGTTCCTGGCGCAACTGCGCGGCATCGTCGACATGGAAGCGCGCGTGCGCAGCAGCGGCCTGCCGGAGCACGCCTTCGGCATGCGCACCTTGAAGGCGATGGGCTTCTCCGACGCCCGCCTTGCGGTGCTGGCCGGCACCACCGAAGCCGAGGTCAAGGCGAAGCGGCGGGCGCTCGACGTGCGCCCGGTGTTCAAGCGCATCGACACCTGCGCGGCCGAGTTCGCCTCGCCGACCGCCTACATGTACTCGACCTACGAGTCGCCGTTCGCCGGCCCGGTTTCGGACGAAAGCCGGCCGTCGGACAAGAACAAGGTCATCATTCTCGGCGGCGGTCCGAACCGGATCGGCCAGGGCATCGAGTTCGACTATTGCTGCTGCCATGCCTGCTTCGCGCTGCACGACGCCGGCTACGAGTCGATCATGGTGAACTGCAACCCGGAAACCGTGTCGACCGACTACGACACCGCGGACCGGCTGTATTTCGAACCGCTGACTGCCGAAGACGTGCTCGAGATCATCGACACCGAGCGCAGCAAGGGCAGCCTGAAGGGCGTCATCGTGCAGTTCGGCGGCCAGACGCCGCTGAAGCTGGCGCGCGCGCTGGAAGCCGCCGACGTCCCGATCCTCGGCACCTCGCCGGACGCCATCGACCTCGCCGAGGACCGTGACCGCTTCAAGCGCATCCTCGACAAGCTGCGCCTCAAGCAGCCGAAGAACGGCATCGCCTATTCGGTCGAGCAGGCCCGTCTCGTCGCCGCCGAACTCGGCCTGCCGCTGGTGGTGCGCCCGAGCTACGTGCTCGGCGGCCGCGCCATGCAGATCATCCGCGAGGACAATCAGCTCAGCGACTATCTGCTCGGCACCCTGCCCGAGCTGGTGCCGGCGGACGTCAAGGCGCGCTACCCGAACGACAAGACCGGGCAGATCAACACCGTCCTCGGCACCAATCCGCTGCTGTTCGACCGCTATCTGTCGGACGCCATCGAGATCGACGTCGACTGCCTGTCCGACGGCAAGGACACGTTCATCGTCGGCATCATGGAGCACATCGAGGAAGCCGGCATTCACTCCGGCGACTCCGCCTGTTCGCTGCCGCCCTATTCGCTCGACGCGCCGATGATCGCCGAGCTGGAGCGGCAGACTCGCGAGCTGGCGCTCGGCCTCGACGTCGTCGGCTTGATGAACGTGCAGTACGCCATCAAGGATGGCGAGATCTACGTGCTCGAAGTCAATCCGCGCGCCTCGCGCACCGTGCCGTTCGTCGCCAAGGTGATCGGCATGCCGGTCGCCAAGCTGGCGGCACGGATCATGGCCGGCGAGAAGATCGCCGACCTCGGCCTGCAGAAGCGCGAACTCGACCACGTGGGCGTCAAGGAATCGGTGTTCCCGTTCGCGCGCTTCCCCGGCGTCGACACCGTGCTCGGCCCGGAGATGCGCTCGACCGGCGAAGTGATGGGCCTCGACCGCTCGTTCGAGATCGCCTTCGCCAAGAGCCAGCTCGGTGGCGGCACCCGCGTGCCGCGCAAGGGAACGGTGTTCGTCTCCGTCCGCGAGAACGACAAGACGCGGATCATCGACGCCGTGAAGCTGCTGCACGAAGTCGGCTTCAAGGTGATCGCCACCTCTGGCACGCAGCGCTATCTCAGCGACCACGGCGTGCCGGCCGAGAAGATCAACAAGGTGCTGGAAGGCCGGCCGCACATCGTCGACGCCATCATGAACGGCGAGGTGCAACTGGTGTTCAACACCACCGAAGGCCCGCAGGCGCTGGCCGACAGCCGCTCGCTGCGGCGCGCTGCCCTCTTGCATAAAGTGCCGTATTACACCACTCTTTCCGGGGCTGTGGCGGCCGCAAAGGGAATTCGGGCCTATCTGGGCGGGGACCTTGAGGTTCGGACCTTGCAGAGCTACTTTTCCCAATCCTGATCGTCAGCCGGGCTCCGTGCCCGGAAAACCGATCGGCAAGGCCGGGAACCCGCCAGCTTCAGGTGAGTTTTAATGCGCCCTTCATGGCGCCCCTGAGCGACCGGCTGGACGTATCCTGGAAGTTTTCTCGGCGAGCCACTGGCGGCTCGCCCTTACGCAAGCTGACGAGAATGTGGGTGGTCACGCCGTGACCATCCGCAACGAATACTGAGGATGAAGGCAAGATGGTCGAAAAGATACCGATGACGGCGGGTGGCTATACCGCGCTTTCGGACGAACTGAAGAAGCGTCAGTCGGAGGATCGTCCGCGGATCATCGAGCATATCGCCGAGGCGCGCTCTCACGGCGACCTTTCGGAGAACGCCGAGTATCACGCCGCCAAGGAAGAGCAGTCGCACAACGAGGGCCGCATCGCGGAGCTCGAGGACAAGCTCGCCCGTGCCGACATCATCGACATCAGCAAGCTCTCCGGCGACACCATCAAGTTCGGAGCGACCGTGACGCTGATCGACGAAGACACCGAGAAGAAGGCGGTGTGGCAGATCGTCGGCGAGGCCGAGGCCGACGCCAAGAAGGGCAAGATCTCGATCACTTCACCGCTGGCCCGGGCGCTGATCGGCAAGAAGATGGGAACCTCCGTCGAGGTCGTCGCGCCCGGTGGCGCTAAGGCCTACGAGATCGCCAAGGTGGAGTGGCGCTGACCTTTCGACCATGAATGATGATGCAAAGGCCGCCGCGAGGCGGCCTTTTTGCTATCTGGAGCCCCGCAGCGCTCAGACCGGAGTGATCACAAGCAGGAAGCTCGAATTCACTTGTCCGTGTTGCGCTGAGCAGCCGATGGACAAGGACGCGGAACCCCAAGTATCCACCTGCGATACATCATCAACAAAGGACGCGCACCGCACATGGATAGCTTCGCCGCCAAGTGGCAGCCCACGGTCCTGAGCTTGTTTCGCTTCATCACCGGCCTGCTACTGTTTCAGTACGGCGTGGCCAAGCTCTTCAAGTTTCCGGTCGTCCCCTACTTCGCCAAGGTCGAGCTGTTTTCGCTGATCGGCTTCGCCGGCGCTCTCGAACTGGTGCTCGGCGCGATGCTGATGCTCGGCCTGTTCACCCGCCTGGTGGCGTTCATCCTGTCCGGCGAGATGGCGTTCGCCTACTTCATCGGCCACGTGTTCAAGGGTGATAGTCCGGTGTGGTTTCCGCTGCTGAACAACGGCACGGCCGCTATCCTGTTCTGCTTCGCCTGCTTGTATCTGTCGACGGCCGGCGGCGGGCCGATCAGTCTCGACGCTGCGCTGCGTCGCAAGATCTGAGTCTCGCGACGAATCCGGAATGCCGGGCTACGGCCCGGCTTTCAGGTGGCGGCCGCCTTCAGTTCCAGCGGCACGGCAGCGGCATATTTCGAGTTGCGCAGCACCAGCGAGGTGCGGACGTTACGGACATGCGGGGCGGCGGTCAGATGCGCGACGAAGTTCTGGAAAGTCGCCATATCCGGCGCGACGCATTTCAGGATGAAATCCACCTCGCCAGACAGCATCCAGCATTCCCGGACCAGCGGCTCGTTGCGCACGAACTCCTCGAAGCCACGCAGATCGGCCTCGGCCTGGCTGGACAGATGGACCGAGGCGAAAACCGTCACATCGAAGCCGAGCTGGGCCGGATCGAGCAGCCCGCGATAACCCTGGATGTAGCCCTCTTCTTCCAGGGTCCGGACTCGGCGCAGACACGGCGGGGGCGAGATGCCGACCCGCTTCGCCAATTCGACATTGGTGATTCGCCCGTCATCCTGGATTTCTTGCAGAATTTTCAGGTCGATCTGGTCGAGGCTCTTGGACACGCGGCGAAATCCCGTGTTGCGGACAGGCTGGCAGCCGCCCCCCTCTTAGCCCAGAAGACCAAACTTGAGCAATTTTATTTCGCGATGATCACAACTCGTTTGCCAAAGCCGGTGGGAAATCCTGCACAGACGGATTGCAAAACTTGCATGGCTCACCAGATGACATAAAGTTGCGTCTAAACCTTCCGCCCGTTGGCGATGCCCCTGCCAGGCCATTCCTGCTTCGCGCCGCCCTATATTTGGGGAGCTGAAACATGCCCAGTCCAGTCCACGCCAAAGTCGTGATCATCGGCTCCGGACCGGCCGGCTACACCGCAGCAATCTACGCCGCACGCGCGATGCTCGAGCCGATCCTGCTGCAGGGCATGCAGCCCGGCGGGCAGCTCACGATCACCACCGATGTCGAGAACTATCCCGGCTTTGCGGACGTCATCCAGGGCCCTTGGCTGATGGAGCAGATGGAAAAGCAGGCGGTGCACGTCGGAACCAAGATCATCACCGACCTGGTGGTGAATCTCGATTTGAGCCAGCGCCCGTTCCGGCTGACCTGCGACAGCGGCGACGTCTACATTGCCGAAACGGTAATCCTCGCAACCGGCGCGCAGGCGCGGTGGCTCGGCATCCGCTCCGAACAGACCTACAAGGGCTTCGGCGTCTCGGCCTGCGCGACCTGCGACGGCTTCTTCTATCGCGGCAAGGAAGTCGTGGTGGTCGGCGGCGGCAACACCGCGGTCGAGGAAGCGCTGTTCCTGACCAACTTCGCCTCCAAGGTCACGATCGTGCACCGCCGCGATCATTTCCGCGCGGAGCGCATCCTGCAGGACCGGCTGTTCAAAAATCCGAAGATCAACGTGGTCTGGGACAGCGCCGTCGATGAAATCTGCGGCAGCGACAACCCGACCAAGGTCACGCATGTCCGGCTGAAGAACGTCAAGACCGGCGCGCTGACGGAGCTGCCCGCCGACGGCGTCTTCATCGCGATCGGCCACGCGCCCGCGACCGAACTGGTCAAGGATCAGCTCAAGCTGAAGCCATCCGGCTACGTCCATGTAGCGCCGAACTCGACGGCCACGTCGGTGCCCGGCGTGTTCGCCGCCGGCGACGTCGCCGATGAAACTTATCGCCAGGCCGTCACCGCGGCTGGCCTCGGCTGCATGGCCGCGCTGGAAGCGGAGCGCTTCCTCGCGGTCCAGGCCAGTGAACGTGAGGCAGCGGAATAACCGTGCCTCGAAACCGCGACGGGTTCACCGATATGGATTGGGATAAGCTCAAGGTCTTTCACGCCGCAGCCGAAGCGGGCAGCTTCACTCATGCGGGCGAACAGCTCGGGCTGTCACAATCAGCCGTCTCGCGTCAGGTCAGTGCGCTGGAACAGGAGCTGTCGGTTTCGCTGTTCCACCGCCACGCCCGCGGTCTGATCCTGACCGAACAGGGCGACCTGCTGTTCCGAACCGCGCACGACGTGTTCATGCAGCTTCAGGCGGCGCGCGCCAAGCTCACCGACAGCCGCGAGCGGCCAAGCGGCGACCTGAAGATCACCACCACGCCCGGCCTTGGCATCCACTGGCTGGTGCCGCGGCTCGGCGAGTTCACCGCGCTGTATCCTGAGATCCGGATTTCGCTGATCGTCACCGACGAGGAGCTGGATCTGTCGATGCGCGAGGCCGATGTCGCGATCCGGACCCGGAAGCCGACCCAGCCCGACCTGATCCAGCGCAAGCTGTTCTCGATCGGATTTCACGCCTATTGCTCGCCCGAATACATCAAGCATTTCGGCACGCCGCGGACGCTCGAGGATCTCGACAACCACCGGCTGATCATGCTGAGCGACAACCAGGTGCCGCAGCATCTGCAGAACCGGAGCTGGCTGGTCGACGCCGGCCGCAACGGTGCCGGGCCGCGCGAGCCCTATTTCAAGGTCAACAACATCCTCGGACTGGTGCGGGCCTGCCAGCAGGGTCTCGGCATCGCCGCGCTGCCCGACTATCTGGTCGAGGACCCGAACCGGCTGGTGCAGCTGTTCGACGAACAGGATTCGATCCAGCTCGACACCTACTTCGTGTACCCGGAAGAGCTCAAAACGGTCGCCCGCGTCCAGGTGTTCCGCGATTTCGTGGTCAACAAGGCGCAACGCTGGCCGAGCTAGTCGGGCGCAACCGAGCATACGGAGAGCGCGGCCAAGTTGCTGGCCTGAACGGTCACCGCCTCACATTCGCAACAAGCCGCTACCGCCGCATGACTGACATGCGGCGTCCCCGGTTGCTGCGAACGGCTTTCGCAGATGAAATGTCTGCACGCTGAGGGTTTGCACTACACATGTCCCCCTCCTCCAGTAGTGTGGAGCTTCAGTTTATCCCTCTTGGAAGGTGATTGTGTCGGCCTCTCGAGGCCAAGACCTCAGCCGGGCTCCTCAGCGAGCCCGGTTTTTTTTTGCGCAAACGAAAGACCGCGGCGCCCGGGGGCCCGCGGTCCGACACAAAAACGCGCGGCCACCCGCGCGCTCAATTCAACAGCAAATGCGTCAAGCGGCCTGCTTGTGCATGGTGCCCGACGAGGCGCCGGCGCCGCGGATCGCCTTGACGGACCGCTCGATCGCCGCCCACAGCCGGCTGATCTCGTAGGCGGCGCGTCCTTCCGCCGCATATTCGCGAGCGCCCTGCCCCTCTCCCAATGCCATCAGCAGGTCGGCCCGGTTGGTGATCTGTCCGCCCCACACCGGCGCCTTGAACTTGGCCAGTCCTTCGCGCGCAATGGTCACGATCCGGCTCTCGACCTCGTCCCGCAGCGCGGGCGCGCCGTTCAGCACCACCGCGTAAGGCTTGCGGCTGGAGCGGCAGCTTTGGATCGTCTCCTGCACGGCATTGACGTCGAACACACCCGGGCGCGCCGGGATGATCACCATCGTGGCATGGCGGATCGCATCGTCGACCACCGCTGACAGATTCGGCGGCGTGTCGATGAACACCCACTCGACGCCGTCGCGCTTGGCCGACGCGACAATCTCACCGACGGAACGGGTCGCCGTACGCAGCGGCGGCTCGTTGGTACCACGCAACTTATGCCAAAGAGTCAGCGAGCCCTGCGGATCCGCATCGACCAGCAAGCAGCGCTTCGAAGCTTTGGTGACGTGCGCAGCCAGGTGAGCAGTCAGCGTGCTCTTGCCTGCGCCGCCTTTACGCGATGCAAAGACGATTACGTTCATACGACGGGCCTCCCGATTGACCTATGGTTGACAAAGGTGAATCAGGACGCTGATTCGTGGAAGATAAAATTGCGACAGGAACGATTCAACCTTCCCATTTTGCTTCGAAAGGCTGTCTTTTGAGTCACACTAACAAGTGGTTCGGTCGCTGGTCGCGCAGTGAACCTATTCATCAAGCGCTGCAGCACGGCCGTGCGTGTTGCGTTCAGCCGGATGAGGCGCGACCTCAACGCCCTTGCTGCGCTGCCGCTCCAACCATTTGCGCTCGAGCCATCCGAGGCTCCGTGCAGTCGGTTTCTCGAGTGCCGGTACGTCCTGCGCTATCAGGACAAGCCCGAGCGGCAGCATCCACAGACCAAGCACAGGCAGAAAGCTGAGCAGCCCGCCACCGACCAGCAATGCCCCGATCGGAAGTCGGACATATTTAGACGAGGGCTTCCGTAACCATCCGACGAAGTGGGCGGGCTTGGGCGGCAGCTTCGACTCGAACCACGTCAAATGCCGATCGAGCTCAGCGCGATGATCGATGTCGCTCACGGGCTTCTCCATCGAACAGAGATATGTACTCCACCGATCCGTTCCAGAGTGTCATCGCGCGATGAACAAAGGCGTTATCAGATGCGGCCGCGCTAAGCTTCGTTGGCTCCGACGCCGCGCTCATCGAGCAGCCGCTGGCCTTCATCGGTGACTGCGTAGCTCCGCCGTCCCTGATCAGTCTCCGCGACGGCGACGAGTCCCTGCGAGATCAGATGATCCAGTTCCAGACGCTGTCCCGCATTCAGGTCGCGGCCAGCGGTGCGGATGATATCAACCAGCACCGCAATCGCTTCGTCACTTACTTTGGGGTCGGCCATGATCCTCTCCCGCGCATTGCTGAAGGGAACGTGCCCGGCAGACCCTCGTTCCATAGGCGCCAACGCTCACTAAGTGACGCCGCGGCATCGTGGCTGCGCGGGCCTGCGCTGTAGCAGTGCGCGGCGATCGAGTCGCAGTCGCGTTGTGCGTCTGAGCCGAGAAGTGCACCCGCTCGACCATGGGCCTGATGCAGCCACTGCGATCAGGCTGCCCTTGGCAAGGCGTGTCCATCAGGTCGGACAATGCAGAAGCGGCATAGGGCGTAGCGGACCAACAGACGCCCGCCTGTTCAGATGGCCGCGTGCAAACGCGCCTGGCGGACAACCAATCCAACCCTGGACTTCGACCGCGAATTATCGGGAGGCGTGGTACAGTTGGGTGGGCTCGAACCACCGACCTCCTGTTCCACAGACAGGCGCTCTAACCAACTGAGCTACAACTGCATCCGGCACGGCCAGCGGCCGCGAACGGGCGGAAACTAGGTGCAACGCCGCGCTTTGGCAAGGCCGGTATCGGCTCTCCGACCAATGTCGAGGGCCCTATCGACAAAAAAGCCCGGGACGGGTCCCGGGCTTTAAATCAACCGAACGCGCGCAGCCTCAGCTGGCGGCGGTGAAGATCTTCGAGGCGTTCGCCTTGATCGGCTCGACCGTCTCGGCCGCGACCTTTTGCGACAGCTCGGTGAGCTCTTTGGTCTGGGAGGTCAGAACCTCGACCTGCTTCTTGGCGTGGGAGGTCCACATCTCCAGCACTTCCGGCAGGGTCTTGGCGCCGATCAGGCTGTGCGCGAAGTCGAAGCTGGCGCTGGTGTTGGCCTTCACGAAGTCGAAAACCTTGGTCGAATAGTCGGTCGCGCCCTTGCTGGCCGAAGAGAACACGGCTTCGATGGTGCCGTTGTTGCTCTCAGCCACGTCCCGAAGCTTGCTGTAGCTTTCGCGAGCCTGCGACACGCCCTTCTCGGCGAACGCACGAACCTGCTCGGGAAGCTGGAACGGGATGACGGTGGAGAACGGATCGCTCGAATCGGCCATGTGACGTCCTTCCTGGGAAGAGAAAATTGGTAATGCCCGTACGCGGGTCCAAAACGAAAAATGGGCCGACTTACAGGGCCTCACGGAATGACCGCTTTCGGTCATCCTTTAGTGCATATCGTAACACAGAATTTGTGCATTGCAACATAAACTTGCACTGCACTGCCACATTGTGCGTCAATTGGGTCGCCACCGTGGCAGGCCGTTACCGTCGGCCCGCAAATTATACCCGCGAGAGCGAGCTCCCGCGGCCTTATCCTTCTCAGCGCCTTTGCACCGATAGTTCTGGCGAAGCGGTCGCCTGACCGAGGTAGGCGACGCCTGATCAGCCTGAATGCCCCTGGAGATCAAACCTTGGGCTTGGCAGCGTCCTGGGCGGCCTTTGTGACGGCCTGACCGAGTTCGGTGGCCTGCTCGGCGAGAGCCTTCATCTGCGCCTGGACGTATTCGCTATGGAGCTTCAGCACGTCGCTGAGATCCTTGGCGTGCACGAGTTGCTGCGCGTAATCCAGCGCCGCGGTGACGTTACGCTCGGCGAAGCCGACCGCTTTGGTGGTGATGTCCTTGGCATTGGCACGTACGGTCGCGCCACGGTCCTCGATCGTCGTCGCAGTCTGCTGGGCGCTGGCGAGCATGTGCTCGAACGCCTTGCGGGCCTGGTCGAAACTGGCCTCTGCGATGGAGCGCACCTCTTTGGGAATTTCGAACCGGTCCCGCCCATCCTGATCCATGGTCCACTCCTGTTGCGCAGGGTCCGCTCCGCGGCCCTGTCCGAGCCTGTCGTCACCCTAGCGCCCTCTCGCATCAGCCGTGTGACCGGCTCGCGACGGGCGTCATCGTGACCGAACGAAGAATTTTTGCAACCTTACAACGCCAAGCACCCTTTCAACGCGTATGACGGCCACAAAGTTCTGCCGCCGCAATGGCCGAATTAAGGTTATCGGCGCTTAGCTTGGGACAGCGCGCCGGCAAGCGTGGACCTGACGGCGGCCGAAAGCGATAATGAATTGTTAAGGTTCTTTGCCGACCGCAGTTGCCTTGCTGCGTCACGCGCGAACCGACCAGAACTGCCGCGCACGGGCACCGATGACCAGTTGGGATTTTCAGTTGCGAGGGGTCGACGATCCCCGGCTTGCGGCTCACGCCATCCGTGCGCTTCCCGTCTGGCTGTGGTCGGCCGATGGCACCCGTGTGCTCTGGGCCAATCCGGTCGCAGCCCGGCTGTTCGGTGCCGAGAACGGCAAGGCTCTCGCAGCGCGGCGCTTTGGGCCGGCTGATCCGCACCGCCGCCTGGTGGCGCAACTCGCCGGCCGCCTTCCACGAAACGGCGCGACGAGGCTCGAGCGACTGCGCGGCTTCGGCGCCCGTCTCGGCGCATTGGTCACCTGCGGCTGCGCCCGCTTCGAATGTGCCGACGGGACGCCCGGCGTGCTGATCGCCGCCGTTGACCCGGTCGGGCCCCCGATGCCTCTCGTCGACCGCCTGCGCGGTCTGGTCGAAGGCATTGAAACGCCGATCGCGGCGTTCGGCCGTGACGGGCTGTTCGTCGGCGCCAGCGAGTCCGCCCGAACGCTGCTGGGCTTCCGCAATCTCAGCGAGGCCGGGCTCGATCAGGCGCGCGCCGAGGCATTGCAGAATGGCCGCGCCGAGACGCCGGTGGGAGTCGGTCGCATGGTCCTGCAGCGGGTCGGCAGCGGCCGCGATATCGGACTGGTCGCCCTGCTCGAACCAAATCCGCCGCCGGTGGTGGAGCACGAACCGGACGCGGCCGAACCACCAAAAGCACCGATCCTGCTCGCCTTGCCGCCCCCGGCTGAGCCACCGCCGGCCAGCAGCGCCGACGTCGGCGACGCCGCCGTCCCGCCGAGACGCGACGTTGCAGCCGAGGATCTGATCGCCGACTACGAGCCACTCGAGACGCTCACGGAGGCGCCGGCGGAATTCAGCCTGCTCGGAGAGATCACCGCCGCGGAGCTGGCAGAGACCTCGTCCTCCCCCATGCTGGCGGATGAGACATCGCCGCTCCGGGCGAGCGATGCTGACGTCGCAGCAGCCGGCGGCCAGCCCTCGCACGCTGAACTTGCCTCCGCCGAATCGGCCTCTGCGGTCGCCCCGACGCCTTCCGATCCGCCACTGTCCGAACCGAAGGCCGATGCGGCCGAGGGGGGCGTTGCCGAGCCGCCGCAGACGGAGACATCCGAATTCAACACGACCGGGCCGGAGACGACCGCCGCCGAGTCGGCGGAATTCGAAGCGGTCCCTCAGCCTCCAGTCGCGGACGCATCGTCCGCCGCATCGGAGCCGCCGACGGCAGAGCCAGAACCTGTTCTGCCGGCGCCCCGCCGACATCCGTTGCGGTTCGTCTGGCAACTCGACCAGGCCGACGAACGTTTCACCATCACGTCCGACGAGTTCCTCGACCTGCTCGGTCCTCACACCGCGGCAAGCTTCGGACAGCCCTGGCCAGAAATCCGCGCGGCGCTCGATCTCGATCCCGACGATCAATTCGCGCAGGCCGTCGCACGGCGACACACCTGGAGCGGCATCACGCTGCACTGGCCCGCCGATGACACCAGCCTGCGCCTGCCGGTCGAAATGTCCGGCCTTCCGGTCCAGGACCGCGACGGCAACCTGGTCGGCTATCGGGGCTTCGGCGTCTGCCGCGACCACGACGGGCTAGACCGGCTCGCGATGCTGCGCCGCCACGGCGGCGCGGACGAACACCCGCCGCGGTCGCTGTCAGCCGACTTCACGCCGCGTACATCTCCTTCCGGCCCCGCGGGCGATCAACCCGCCGCGCCGGCCACCAGTCACTATCAAGACACGGATCACATCGTGGAACCTCCGAGAAACGTCCTTCCCTTCCGGCCCGTCCACGATGCCCGTTCGCCGGCCCTGACACCGGTTGAGAACAACGCCTTCAACGAACTCGCACGTCAGCTGGCCGAGCGGCTCGAAGCAGAAGCCGCCGCAGCCGAGCGGTCGCTGACGCAGGCGTCGAATGACGACGTGCCGGAAACATCCTCGGATGAAGCAGCGCCCGCCGACGCTCGCACCGCAGAGGCAGCGAGCGATACGCCAGAGCAGCCTTCTCCCACCG
The DNA here is from genome assembly GCF_001295845.1 of Rhodopseudomonas sp. AAP120. Taxonomy (GTDB): domain Bacteria; phylum Pseudomonadota; class Alphaproteobacteria; order Rhizobiales; family Xanthobacteraceae; genus Rhodopseudomonas. The sequence continues at coordinate 70,311 of NZ_LJIC01000017.1, forward strand.
CGCCGCAGGTCGACTGGCTGACGCCGCCGGCGCCCCCGGCAGTGGGTGACGGCACGCGCGACCGCGTGCTGATGGATCTGATCCCGGTCGGCGTGATGATCTATCGGCTGGATCGCCTGCTCTATGCCAACGCCGCGTTCCTACAGCGGACCGGCTTCGCCAGCCTCGCCGCGCTTGAAGAGGCCGGTGGGCTCGACGCACTGTATGTCGAGGAAGGCGCGAGCGGCCCCAGCAGCACGTCCGAAACCGGCGCGCCGATCACGGTATCGAGCGAGCACTCCGCCCCCGCAACCGCCCGGCTGCACACCATCACCTGGGACGGCGAGCAGGCGCTGGCCCTGATCTTCTCCGCCGACGTTTCCGACGCCGCACCGACCGCCCCCGACACATTCGTATCCGACCTTCCCTCGGACGCCGGACAGGCCGACGCCGAAGAACTCGGCGCTATTCTCGATACCACCGCCGAAGGCATCCTGATGTTCGATGCGGACGGCCGGATCAGCGCCTGCAACCGCAGCGCCGAGGCGCTGTTCGGCTATGACGGCGCAGAATTGGTGCAGCAGCCGCTCGTCGATCTGTTCGCTCCGGAGAGCAGCAACGCCGTCCGCGATTACTTCGCCAGCGTGCGGTCCGGCAGTGTCGAGAGCCTGCTCGACCATGGCCTCGAAGCGCTCGGACGGGTTCGCGAAGGCGGGTTGTTTCCGCTCACCATGACGATCGGACGCACGCGCCCCGAGGGCCCGAACTTCTTCGCCGTGTTCCGCGACCTGTCGCAAGCGCGCCGGATCGAGACCGAGCTCAATCAGGTACGCAAACTCGCCGAGCGCGCGGCCGGCGCCAAGGCCGACGTACTCGCCCGCCTCAGCCACGAAATCCGCACGCCCCTCAACGCCATCATCGGCTTCGCCGAAGTGATGATCGAGGAGCGCTTCGGTCCGCTCGGCAACGAGCGTTACGGTGACTATCTGAAGGATATCCGCGCCTCCGGCGAGCGCGTGATCGGCATCGTCGGCGACCTGCTCGATCTCTCGCAGATCGAAACCGGCAAACTCGAACTCGACTTCACCAGCCAGAGCCTCAACGAACTCGTCGAGCAATGCGTCGCGGTGATGCAGCCGCGCGCCAATCGCGAGCGCATCATCATCCGCACCTCACTGGCGCACGCGTTGCCGCCGGTGGTGGCCGACGCGCAGGCGCTGCGGCAGATTCTGATGCACCTGATCGGCACCTCGATCCATCTCGCCAATCCGGGCGGCCAAGTGATCGTCTCCACCGCGCTGAGCGACTTCGGCGAGGTGGTGCTGCGCGTGCGCGACACCGGCCATCGCCTCAACGACGACGAGCTCGCCGCCGCGCTGCAGCCGTTCAGCACCCCTGCCCCGAGCGACCGTTCCGAAGCCGCCGGCGTCAGCCTGTCGCTGACCAAGGCGCTGGTCGAAGCCAACCGCGCCCAATTCCACATCAAGAGCGCGCCGCAGTCGGGCACGCTGATCGAGGTGGTGTTCGCCCATGCGCCGGCGGGGGTGTGAGCGACGACGCGAACTGGCCGTTCTGGGCGGATGAAGCCGGACGGCGCCAAGCGATGAGACGCAGTCAGCGCTCCCGCTGCGCAGGCGGACCTCCGGACATCCCCGCTCTTGCCCAGATCCCGCAATCGCGATTTAGGTAGCTCCCGGTCCATCACTCCGAGAGATCGCATGGCGACGATCGACACATCCCTGGTCGCGAAGCTGCCGCTGTTTGCCGGGTTCGCGACGGAAGAGCTCGACGCCATTCTGCAGGAGGCGCGCTCGATCCGGGTTCCCAAGAACGCCAAGGTGTTCGAACAGGGCGAGGACGCGCATTCGTTCTTCGTGCTGCTGCACGGCCATGTCCGCGCCAGCAAGGTGACGCCGGCCGGCGAACAGGTGGTGGTGCGCTACGTGTCGCCCGGCGAAACGCTCGGCGTGGCAATGGCGATCGGGCTGCAACGCTATCCGGCGACGGCAACCGCCGTGGACGACAGCATCGTGCTGGCGTGGCCGACCACGGCCTGGCCGCGGCTGGTGGAGCGCTATCCATCGCTCGCCACCAACACGCTGCGCACGGTCGGCGGCCGGCTGCAGGAAACTCATTCGCGCGTCATCGAAATGTCGACCCAGCAGGTCGAGCAGCGCGTCGCTCACGCGCTGCTGCGGCTCGCCAAGCAGAGCGGCCGCAAAGTCGATAACGGCGTGCAGATCGACTTCCCGATCAGCAGGCAGGACATCGCGCAGATGACCGGCACCACGCTGCATACCGTGAGCCGGCTGCTGTCCGGCTGGGAGCAGCGCGGACTGATCGAGAGCGGCCGGCAGAAGATCGTGCTGCGCGAACCGCATCAGCTCGTGATGCTGGCCGAACAGGCGCCCGACGGCAAAGAGCCTTGATCGACCGCGCCCCCCGCCACGGCGCGTAGAGCCATGAGGAATGCGGCCTCCTCGATGCCGTGCTCCTGGCAGGAATCCGCGACGGTGTGAAACGTCGCGATCGGGCAGCCGACGCAGGCCAGCTTGAAATCCAGGAACGTTCGGATCGTCGCCGGCCAATCGCGCATCACGTCTTCGACTACGCTGGTGCGGTGAATGAGCATGGTCCTCTCCATCCCGCCATCATGAGAGTCTCGCGCGCATGATCGTTGTGCCGCGACAACGTTCCGACGGATCGCACAGGGACCTCGCACTCCTCCCATCCGACGAAGTACGGATGCGGTGCTTCCCCGAGTTGACCCGTAATCACCGCCGAGCTTGTGCTGGAACAAACAGCCGCGCCGCAGCGAGCGCATCCTCCGGCGCGTCGAATTCAAGTCCACATGCAAGGATCACGATCATGATGACCCGCAGAGATACCCTGCTGGGAGCCGCTGTCGCCACGTTGGTGCTGAGCGCACCGGCGGTGTCGTTCGCCGCCGACGAAGTCTCGAAATTGCCGCGCCAGAGCGTCGAGCTGGTCGCCCCGCCTTTCGTTCACGCGCACCAGCAGGCCACCAAGGACGGCCCGAAGGTGATCGAGTTCAAGCTGGTGGTGCAGGAAAAGGAGATGGTGATCGACGAGGACGGCACCAAATTCCAGGCGATGACGTTCAACGGGTCGATGCCGGGGCCGCTGATGGTGGTGCACCAGGGCGACTACGTCGAGCTGACGCTGGTGAATCCCGCTAATAACACCATGCCGCACAACATCGACTTCCACGCGGCGACCGGCGCGCTCGGCGGCGGCGCGCTGACGCTAATCAATCCCGGCGAACAGGTAGTGCTGCGCTTCAAGGCCGACCGCACCGGCGTATTCGTCTATCACTGCGCACCCGGGGGCGCGATGATCCCCTGGCACGTCGTCTCCGGCATGAACGGCGCCATCATGGTGCTGCCGCGCGACGGGCTGAAGGATGGCGCCGGCAAGCCGCTGCACTACGACCGCATCTACTATATCGGCGAGCAAGACCTGTATGTGCCGCAGGACGAAAAGGGCAAATACAAGACCTACGGTTCGCCCGCCGAAGCCTATGTCGACACCCGCGAGGTGATGCGCAAGCTGACGCCGACCCATGTGGTGTTCAACGGCAAGGTCGGCGCCCTGACCGGCAAGGACGCGATGACCGCCAAGGTCGGCGAGACCGTGCTGATCGTGCATTCGCAGGCCAATCGCGACACCCGCCCGCACCTGATCGGCGGCCATGGCGACTACGTCTGGGAGACCGGCAAATTCTCCAACGCGCCGGAGACCAATCTGGAGACGTGGTTTATCCGCGGCGGCTCTGCCGGCGCTGCGCTCTACACCTTCAAGCAGCCGGGCGTGTACGCCTACCTCAACCACAATCTGATCGAAGGTGTCGAACTCGGCGCCACGGCCCACTTCAAGGTCGAGGGTAAGTGGAACGACGACCTGATGACCCAGGTCAAGGCGCCCGCGCCGATCCCGAGCAACTGACCACCTCCGCGCCAACGAGGTCCGCGTCCGCGCGGACCTCACTCCTTCCCCGCCCACTTGCCCTCGCGTCATTGCGAGGAGCGAAGCGACGAAGCAATCCAGCGCCGTGCCCTGAGCTTCTGGATTGCTTCGCTTCGCTCGCAATGACGGAGGGAAGCTTCGACACACCCCGCAGATCAGCTTCGAGTCGCCGCCATGCTGCTCGCCTTCAAACTCAAGATCGCCATCGCTGCCGCTGCCGGCTTCGTCACCCCGCTGGCGATGACGCCGTTCCTGTTGGAGCCCGCTCATCTCGACCGCGCGCAAGAGTCGCGGCAAGCGATTGTCGAGGTCGCCCCCGGGACGATGTCGTATCGTTTGCCCGGCGAATTCACCCGCGCCGGCAAGCAGATCGAGGCGCCGCGGGTCGAGCTGCGCATCGATCGGCCGCTGGCGATGATGCTGCATCAGGTCAGCGCGGCGGACTATCAGCTCTGCGTCGACGCCGGCGCCTGCCATGCGATGCCGGCCGGGCTCAATGCGCGCGCGGATCGGCCCGCCGTGCAGGTGTCGTGGCAGGACGCCAATGACTACGCGGCCTGGCTGTCCGCCCGGACCGGCGCGCAGTATCGCCTGCCGACCGACGCCGAATGGGCCTACGCGGCCGCAAGCCGCTTCCAGGACGACGGCCTCGCCGCCGACAGCGACGATCCGTCGGTGCGCTGGATCGCCCGCTACGAGCGCGAAGCGCAGATCGACAAATCGGCGATTGCGCTGCGCAATTTCGGCGGCTTCGGCGTCAATGAGCGCGGGCTGCTCGATCTCGCTGGCAATGTCTGGGAATGGACCTCGACCTGTTTCGTCCGCACCGCGCTCGACGGCGCCGGCCGGACGCTCACGCAGACCTCGAATTGCGGCGTGCGCATCGCCGAGGGCCAGCATCGCGCCTATGTGTCGGACTTCGTCCGCGACGCCAAAGGGGGCGGCTGCTCGGCCGGCCTGCCCCCGACCCATCTCGGCTTTCGCCTGGTGCGCGAGCCGTACGACGTCCTCGCCGGGTTGCGCGCGCGGCTGAAATCAACGCTGGCTCGCACCACGCTGTGAGCTGCGTCGGCGCGCCGCAGCGGACATTGACCACGGTCAATCTGCTTCGGTGCCCGAGCTTCTAGCCTCCTCGGCGCGTCGGCCGTGGCTCCCGCCTGCGCAGCATGACGCCTGAACCGGCCGCCCGGCCGGCTGCGGAGTTGCGCCGTGAACGCTCCCGATCTGACCCGTCCGCCGCTGACGATCCGGCGGATCAGCCTCGACACCGGCCGTGAGAATGTCGCGGTGATCTCCCGCCGCTCGCGCGCGCTGCATGCCGACGTGTTTCGCGGCTTCAGCCGCGTCGAACTGCGGATCGGCAGCAAGGTGTTGCTGGCGACGCTAATGATCACCGACGACGACGGGGTGATCGGTCCCGGCGAACTCGGCCTGTCGGAGCCGGCGTTTCGACGCTTCAACGAGCCGGTCGGACAAGCCGTATCGGTCGCGCCGGCGCCGCCGCCAGCCAGCATGGATGCGGTGCGCGGCAAGATCCAGGGCCGCAAGCTGAGCGAGGCCGAGATCACCGCGATCATCGACGACATCGCGCACTTCCGCTACTCCGACATGGAGATCGCCGCATTCCTCATTAGCGCCGCACGCTTCACCTCGACGGACGAATTGCTGTCGCTAGTCAAGGCGATGGCCTCGGTCGGCACCAGGCTGCGCTGGCAACAACCGATCGTCGCCGACAAGCATTGCATCGGCGGCATTCCCGGCAATCGCACCACGATGATCGTGGTGCCGATCGTCGCCGCGCACGGGCTGCTGGTGCCGAAGACCTCGTCGCGCGCCATCACCTCGCCGGCCGGCACCGCCGACACGATGGAAGTGCTCGCCCGCGTCGATCTCGACGTCGAACAGATGACGCGCGTGGTCAACACCTGCGGCGGATGTCTGGTCTGGGGCGGCCATGTCAATCTGTCGCCGGCCGACGATATCCTGATCTCGGTCGAGCGGCCGCTCAGCCTCGACACGCCGGAACAGATGGTCGCCTCGATCATGTCGAAGAAGCTGGCGGCCGGCTCGACGCATCTCTTGATCGATTTTCCCGTCGGCCCCAGCGCCAAGGTGGCGAGCGCCAACGAGGCGATGCGGCTGCGCAAACTGTTCGAATTCGTCGGCGATCAGTTCGGCATCGCGGTGGAAGTGGTGACCACCGATGGTCGGCAGCCGATCGGCCGCGGCATTGGGCCGGTGCTCGAAGCGCGCGACGTGATGGCGGTGCTCGGCAACGAGCCGGGCGCGCCGGCGGACCTGCGCGAAAAGTCGCTGCGGCTCGCCGCGCATCTGCTCGAATACGATCCGCGACTACGCGGCGGAGGCGGCTACGCGCGTGCGCGCGAACTGCTCGATAGCGGCGCGGCGCTGAAGAAGATGCAGCAGATCATCGACGCGCAGGGTCCCTCGACCTGCCGCGCCGAACTCGGCACGCACGCTGCCGACGTGCTGGTGCCGAACGACGGCATCGTCAGCGCGATCGACTGCTTGCGGATCAACCGTCTCGCCCGCACCGCCGGCGCGCCGCTCGCCAAGGGCGCCGGCATCGACCTGTTCAAGAAGATCGGCGACCGCGCCACGAAGGGCGAGGCGATCTACCGGATCTACGCGTCCGAGCGCTCCGAATTCGACCTCGCGGTCGCAGCCGCGCAAACGGAGTCCGGCTTCACCATCAATCATCATACGCCGTCGGCGGTGGAGCTGGTGTCGTGAGCACCGCGGCGATCCAATGCCTCGCCGGCGCGCGGGACGATGCGCAGCGTCTCGGCGCCCGGCTCGGCATCCCGGTTCACACCATCGCACAGCACCGCTTTCCCGATGGCGAGATCGCCGTCACGGTCGGCCCCAGCGCCGCGACCACGATCCTGTACGTGCCGCTCGACCAGCCGAACGACAAGCTGATCACCATCCTGTTCGCCGCCGAGGCGCTGCGCAGGGGAGGTTGTCAGCGTCTGGTGCTGCTCGCGCCTTATCTTTGCTACATGCGCCAGGACATCGCGTTTCATCCCGGCGAGGCAATCAGTCAGAGGGCCATGGGCAAACTGCTGGCCTCGCTGGTCGATCGGGTCATCACTGTCGATGCGCATCTGCATCGCACCGCCAGCCTCGGCGACGTGTTTCCGGGCATCGAGGCCGACAACCTGTCGGCGATCCCGGCGATTGCCGCCTCGCTGCGCGCGCACCCGCTTGATCCCGACACCACAGTGGTCGGTCCCGATGCCGAGGCGCAGCAATGGGTGGATGCGCTGGCCAAGCTGATCGACCGCCCCTCAACCGTGGCCCGCAAGATCCGCCGCGGCGATCGCTCGGTCGACATCACATTCGATGATCCGTCACTGATTAAAGGCCGCACGGCTCTGCTGGTCGACGACATCGTCTCGTCCGGCGGCACGCTGATCGCCTGCAGCAAAGCGCTGCACGCCGCGGGCGCGGCCTGGGTCGACGCGGTGATCACCCACGCGCTGTTTCCGACCACCATGTTGCGCGAGTTGGCGCTCGCCGGTCTGCGCAGCATCCGCTCGACCCATACGGTGCCGCATTTCTCCAACAGCATCGTGCTGGACGATCTGTTCGCCGAAGCGCTCGCCCGCGAAATCAGCCGAGGTAAGGAGACCCGCGCATGAGCGTCACGATTCGGATCTGTGGCGCTGCGCGCACCGTCACCGGCTCCTGCTATCTGATCGAGGCCAAGGGCAAGCGCCTGCTGATCGACTGCGGCCTGTTCCAGGGTCAGAAGACGCTGAAGGAACTGAACTACGGCGACTTTCCATTCCGCCCGTCGGCGATCGACGCGGTGCTGCTGACGCATGCGCATATCGACCATTGCGGTCTGCTGCCCAAGCTGGTGCGCGGCGGCTTCGACGGCCCGATCTTCGCCACCCGCGGCACCATCGACCTGTGCTCCTACATGCTGCCCGACGCCGGCAGCATCCAGGAATCCGAAGTGATGATGCTGAATCGCCGCAACGCCGCGCGTGGCAAGCCGGAGGTGGCGCCGATCTACACCCAGGCCGACGCGATCGCGACGCTGTCCTCGTTCCGTCCGGTCGACTACGAGACCTGGACCAACATCGTGCCCGGCGTGTGCGCGCGCTATTGGAACGCCGGACATCTGCTCGGCTCGGCCTCGATCGAAGTCGAGATCGCCGGCGAAGGCCGCTCGTCCTCGGCGCTGCGGCTGCTGTTCTCCGGCGACATCGGACCCGACGGCAAGCTGCTGCAGCCGGATCCGGAAGCGCCGTCGCATTTCGACTACGTGTTCTGCGAGTCGACCTATGGGGCGCGGGTGCGCGAGCCGACCTCGCCGCAGCTTCGGCACCAGCGGCTGGCCACAGAGGTCAACGCCGCCGCCGCGGCGCGCGGCGCGTTGGTGATCCCGGCCTTCGCGGTGGAGCGGACGCAGGAACTGATCGTCGATCTGATCGACCTGATGGAGCAAGGCACGATCCCCTCCGCGCCGGTCTTCCTGGACTCGCCGCTGGCGATCCGGGCCACCGAAGTATTCCGTCGTCACGCTGCCGATCTCGACGAGGACATCGATGTCGAACGCCTGCTCAGTTCGCCGCATCTGCGCTTCACCGAGACCGTCGACGAAAGCAAGGCGATTGCCAAGCTCACCGGCTTTCACATCATCATCGCCGCCAGCGGCATGTGCGACGCCGGGCGCATTCGCCATCATCTCAAGCGATGGCTGTGCCGCGACAGCGGCACGGTGCTGCTCGTCGGCTATCAGGCGCAAGGCACGCTCGGCCGCTTCCTCGAAGACGGCGCGCATTCGGTGCGGATCATGGGCGACGAGATCAGCGTCAAGGCGAAGATCCGCCGCATCGATGATTATTCCGGTCATGCCGATGCCGGCGAATTAGTCCGCTGGATCACCGAACGCCGACCGATCGACCGTGGCCTGTTTCTCACGCACGGCGAAGAAGCCTCGATGACGGCGCTGGCCGAGCGACTCGGCGGCATTGTCCCGCCTGCGAAGATTTTCCAGCCTGTGCTCGACGACGTCTACGAACTCACCAGCGCTGTGCCGACGCCGCTCGACGGTACGCATCGTCGCCGGCTCGAGCCGGAGTCCGTCGTGCAGCTCGATTGGCACAACGACATGTCCAAGCTGCTGCTCGATATCAACGAGCGGATCGAAGCCGCTGCGGATGCCCGCGCGCGCGGCGTGATTATCCGGCGTCTGCGTCGTGCGCTCGAAGAGAACGGTCGCGCCGTGCAATCCGGTCGATAGCGGTAGCCGGAAACGGGGTTAACGAAATTTGGCGGGAAGGCACGCGATTCGCTTGCAACAATCGCATTTGCGTTTCCCCGTAGACTGTGTGCTAGACTATTTCGCAGACGCGAGATGCGGGGGACGCTATGGTCGCGAACTATCATGTCGCTGTCGGCGATCAGAATGCGCTTGGGCAATATCTGGTCGACCGCACGGTCAGCACCGACAAGCGTCCGCACCTGCGGATCGCCTGCATTCATTGCGGGGAAGAATATCTGGCCGCCGACGTCAATTTCCACCATTGCAAATGCCCGTCCTGCCAGAGCGGCGAAGGCACCCGCCTGTTCTGAGCAGTTCCAGCCGGATCCCTGCCTCCGGTCGGCCCTCCAACTCCCTCAATCCTTTGCTGGAATCGCTCTAATCGCGACACTCCGTCGCTGCTCGCTCCGGTGCCCCTGAGCTACTGAATTGGGTCTCAGCAGACCCCTTCAGGAGCCCGCCGCATGAGCCGCTTTCGCGCCGCTGCCGTCGTCCTTGCCGCAGTCCTTCTGCCGTTGCCGGCCGGCGCCGCCGAACAGGTCAACGTCTATACCTATCGCGAGACCAAGCTGGTGCAGCCGCTGTTCGAGGCCTTCACCAAGGACACCGGCATCGCCGTCAACGTGATCTCGGCAAGTTCCGGGCTGGAACAACGGATCAAGGCGGAGGGCGACAAGAGCCCGGCCGACGTGCTGCTGACTGTGGATATCGGACGGATCGACGAGGCCGTGCAGGCCGGCATCACCCAGCCGATCGGCTCCGCGGTGATCGACGAGACCGTGCCGGCGCGCTACCGCGATCCGAACGGTCATTGGGCCGGCATCTCGATGCGCGCCCGCGTGATCTACGCCTCGAAAGACCGCGTCAAGCAGAACGCGATCACGTACGAGGAGCTGGCCGACCCGAAGTGGAAAGGCAAGATCTGCATCCGCTCCGGCCAGCACATCTACAACAACGCGCTGTTCGCCGCCTACGTCGCCAAGCACGGCGAAGCCAAGGCCGAGGAATGGCTGCGCGGCCTCAAGGCCAATCTGGCGCAGAAGCCGTCGGGGGGCGACCGCGAAACCGCGCGCGACGTCGCCGCCGGCAAATGCGACATCGGCATCGGCAACACCTACTATTGGGCGCTGATGATGAACAACGATCCCGACAAGAAGCCGTGGGCGGAAGCCACCAAGGTGATCCTGCCGACGTTCGAAGGCGGCGGCACCCACGTCAATCTGTCCGGCGTGTTGCTCGCCAAGCACGCGCCCAACAAGGCCAACGGTCTGAAGCTGATCGAATGGCTCGCCGGCGAAAAGGCGCAACAGATCTACGCCGACGCCAACTACGAATACCCGATCCGCCCCGGCGTGCCGCTCAATCCGACCATCGCCGGCTACGGCAAGCTGACCGCGGATTCGCTTCCGATCGCCAAGATCGCCGCGGAGCGCAAGACCGCCTCGACGCTGGTCGACAAGGTTGGATTCGACAACTGAACGTCGTCACGCCTCCGCCACGCGCGCGGCCTCCTCATCGTGAGGAGCCCTGCGAAGCCCGCAGGGCGGAGCTGGGCGTCTCGAAGGATGAGGCCACGGCGCACGTCCTCATGGTTCGAGACGGCGCTACGCGCCTCCTCACTATGAGGACTACGCCGAGCGAAAACCTCGCCCTCGCCATCGCGCTGCTCACCGCGCTGATCGTCGCCGCACCGGTGATCAGCCTCGCCATCACCGCGCTGCAGCCGGCGGCCGACATCTGGCCGCATCTGATCGCTTATGTGCTACCGCAGACGCTGCGCGACACCGCGGCGCTGTTGCTGGGCGTCGGCATGCTGACGCTGCTGATCGGCACCGGCACCGCGTGGCTGGTGTCGTCGTACGAGTTCATCGGCCGCTCGCTGCTGCTATGGCTGCTGCCGCTGCCGCTGGCGGTGCCGACCTATCTGTCGGCCTATGTGTATGTCGATCTGTTCGAGCCGCTCGGCCTCGCGCATCGCATGCTGACGCTGATCATGCCGGCGACGGACGCGGTGCGCTGGCTGCCGCAGTTACGCTCGCTGCCCGGCGCGATGCTGCTGCTGTCGGCCGTGCTGTACCCTTATGTGTACTTGTCCGCGCGCGCGGTGTTTGCGGCGCAGAGCGCCGATCCGATCGAGGCGGCGCGTACGCTCGGCGCGTCACGCATCACCATTCTGCGCCGCGTGGTGCTGCCGATGGCGCGGCCGGCGCTGGCGGTCGGCGTAGCGCTCGCCGCGCTGGAGACGCTGAACGACATCGGAGCCTCCGAATATCTCGGCGTCCGCACGCTCACCGTCTCGGTGTTCACCACCTGGCTCAACCGCGGCAGCCTCGCCGGTGCCGCGCAGCTGTCGCTGGTGCTGCTCGGCTTCGCCGCACTCCTCATCGCCATCGAGCGCCTCGGGCGCCGCAGCGTCAGCACTGAACTGTCCGCCGAAAATCCGCGGCTGCGACCGCGCAGGTCGCTGCACGGCGCCAACGCAGTGCTCGCCGGCGCAGCCTGCTTCGTGCCGGTGCTGCTCGGATTCCTGATCCCGGCCGGCTATCTGCTCGGCGAGAGCCTGCGCCGCGCGCTCGCGGGCCGGATCGAGGATGCGCTATGGCGTGACGCGCTGCATACGGTGACACTGGCCTTCATCGCGACGTTGCTGGCGCTCGGCCTGGCCCTGATCGTAATTATCGCCACACGATGGCGGCCGGGCCGCACCGCCAGCACGGCCGCTTCGGTCGTGCAGCTCGGCTACGCGCTGCCGGGCCTGGTGCTGGCGCTCGGCCTGCTGGCGCCGCTGCTGGCGCTCGACGGCGCGATAGCCTCGGCCGCCCAGGCGCTCGGCCTTGCATCGCCCGGCCTGTTGCTGATGGGCTCCGGCGGCGCGGTGGTTACCGCCTATGTGATCCGCTTTCTCGCGGTGCCGACCGGGCTGCTGAAGGCCGGCTTCGACCGCATTCCGCGCGACTACGACGACTCGGCGCGCGCCGCCGGCGCGTCGCGGCTGGTGACGCTGGCGAAAGTCGACCTGCCGCTGCTGCGGCCGGCGCTGGTCGGCGCTGCGATCCTGGTGTTCGTCGATTGCCTCAAGGAACTGCCGGCGACGCTGCTGCTGCGGCCGCTGAATGTCGACACGCTGGCGACCTCGATCTACCAATATGCCAGCCGCGGCAGCTTCGAAGACGGCGCCCTCGCCGCCCTGATCATCGTCGCCGCCAGCATCCCGCCAGTGATCTGGCTGACGCGGTTCTCGGACCGGGCGGAGTAGCGCCCTCGCTTCGTCATTGCGAGCCGACGGGTCGGCGCAGAGCGCCGCCCGATGGCAGGCTCCGCGAAGCAATCCAGGAGTCCACTGCACGGGGCTGGATTGCTTCGTCGGCTTCGCCTCCTCGCAATGACGGAAAGGCTTTGCCCGACAAGCGCTTCGCCATGCTGCCGCCGTCATCCCATCGAAAATGGAACCGATCGGCCGATGCGGCGATGCGCAGCACCGGCTGGTTTCGGCCATCTCTCGCGCCTATAATTCGCTCGCCATGATGGAAACTTGGATGTCTCGCCCCCCGATCAGATTGAGCCTCGCCGTGGCCCTGCTCTGCCTCGGGACGCAGGCGGCTTCGGCGCAGTCGGCGCCGATTCGTTATTGGGTGCCGGGCGGTCCGTTCGGCTTCGGCGGCGGAGCGACGGAAAGCTGGCAGCCGCTGAACTGGAGCGATGTGCCCGGTTTCACCGCCTCGGAGCCGGATGAAGACGGCTTCCGCACCGGCTTCGTCGCCCGCGCCTACAGCGCGCCGGTGAACGCGTTCAGCAGCGGGCTCAATTGGCGCGGTGTCGGCGGGATCGGCGGCGCCGGTGCGTTCGGCAATTTCGGCTCGCTCGCGCTTGAAGGCGCGCAGTACGGCTACAACTTCAAGGGCGTCGGCGATACGCCGATGACCCTGTTCGGCGGCGTCGACCAGCTCAAATATCAGCCCGACGTGTTCACCTCGCTGACTTCCCCCGGCTTCTCCAGCAGCAACACCGCGGCGACCGCCGTGCACGCCGGCGTCGAGATCCGCCCGACCTCCAATCTCAGCCTGTCGTTCTCGGCCGGCTATGTGCAGCCAAATGGCGCCGTCGACAGCGACATTCGCTCCAATCTGCTGCCGGGCGAGGCGCCGATGTTCTCAGGCGGACGGCGGTAGCGACAGCTTCACGCGCGCCGGCACGCGCGCGTCACAGATCGACTGTTCTGGCCGAGATCACGTCGACACGCATCAGGGCTTCAAGCACGTGGATGCGTGGCTCCGATCCATAGCGCGAGCGGATCATGCTTCGGTAGTCGTTGCCGTGCCAGCGCGCTGCGGCTTCGCGCGAAGGCCAGAAATAGATTCCGCCTCCCAGCCCTTCCGCCTCGTCGAAGAAGTAGAACTTCTCGATCAGTTCGTGATTCCCGAGCCAGACCGCGGCAGACTGCCGATACAACTCCAGCACCGCCGCGCGGTCGATGCCGCGCGGCAGATCGAACATGACGATCTCGGCGATCATGCCGCGACCGCACTTGCGCGAAACCGATGCTCCTCCTGCGTCACCCCGGCGTAGCCATAAGCGGACGCCCGGCAATCGATGACGTGAATGTTGGAGTGCGGATGCAGATTGCCGATCAGGCGCGACAGCAGCGCAAACGCCTCGGCATGATACGTGGCCTTCTCGGCCTTGGTGTTGGTCTCGTCGGTGATGGTCACTTCGAGCTTGAACGCGTGACGCCCGTCCTCGGCGAGTGCACGCCCGGCGATGAACCACTGCTCCGGAGGCTGGTAGCGGACCAGCACCGAGGTGCGCGACAGCTCCTTCTTCAGCACCTTGCAGGTGAGATCCGCGATGTCCGCAGCGAGGCGGTTGGTGAGTGCGGCGTCCGGCTTTCCAGAAACCGTCAGAACGATGCCCGGCATGTCTGCTCCTTGTCGATCGGGGGTAACGAGGCGACCATGCGCGGCTTCTTGAGATAAGGAAAACGGGAAGATATGATACGATCCATCGGATAAACCGGTAGATGCGGCACCATGGCGCGACTGTTCGATCTCGATCTGCTCAATGCCCTCGTCGTTGTCGCCGAGACCGGCAGCATCTCCGCCGCCGCGCCGCGGCTGTTCCGGTCGCAGTCAGCCGTCAGCGAACAGATTCGCAAGCTCGAAGAGATGTGCGGTCTGCCGCTGCTCTCGCGCGGCAAGACCGGCGCAAGCCTCACCCCGGCCGGCGAACGGCTCAGCCGCTACGCCCACGAGATGCTGACGCTCAGCGATGCCGCGTTTCGCGATATCCAGGGCACCCAACTCACTGGCGATCTGCGCCTCGCCATCACCGATTACTTCCGGCCAGGCGCGCTGCCCGAGATCCTGCGCCGGGTACGCGACCAGTTTCCACGGCTGCGGCTGCACGTGCTGATACGCAAGAGCGCGCTGATCGAGGAAGAGATCGCGGCGGGCGACTACGACATCGGCCTCTCGATGCGCATCCTCGAGGGCCAGCCGCCGCGCTCCAAGGGCGACGCTCGCATCCGGCTGCGGCGCGAGCCGCTGCTGTGGGTTTCGGACCGTTCCTTCGTGATGCCGCAGGACGGCGTGCTGCCGCTGGTGGTGCTGCCCGACACCTGTTCGCTGCAGCGGTTCGTCGTCCGCAAGCTGAAAGCGCACCGCATCCGCCACGCGGTGATGCACTCGGCGTCCGGCGTCGGCGGACTGCATCTGGCGCTGGCGGCTGCGCTCGGCGTGACCTGCCTCAACGCCTCCGCCGTGCCGGAGGGGGCCGTCAAGGTCGGCACAAGCCTTGGCCTGCCGACATTGCCCGAGGTCGAGTTCAGCCTGATGCCCCCGCGCGCCGGCGAATCGCGTTTCGTCGCCGACGTACGCACGATGTTGGCGGAACAGTTGCGGTGATCAGGCCCGATCGGAAGACGTAGCGCGCGTCGGGCACTGCGGATGACTTAGCGCCAGAAGGGTGAGCCCGAAGCGCGTCCAACCTTCCTGCAGTCATTCGGCGGATCGATGCCGCGTGGGCACGGCGCTCTCGCGCTTTTGCCCACCGACGCCCGAACTACGCGTTCTTCAGTGCCACCCGAAAATCGGCTTCGGTCTTGGACTTGACCCCGTCGAGGGTGACGCCGTCGGCGAGTTCGATCAGCGCCATGCCGTCGTTGCCGTGCTTGTCGATGGTGAACACCGCCAGATCGGTGACGACCATGTCGACGACGCGCTCGCCGGTCAACGGCAGGTTGCACGACTTGAGCAGCTTCGGGCCGTCCTTGGCGGAATGCTCCATCACCACGATGACGCGTTTGACGCCGGCGACGAGGTCCATCGCGCCGCCCATGCCCTTGACCATCTTGCCGGGGATCATCCAGTTGGCGAGATCGCCGTTCTGGGCGACCTGCATGGCGCCGAGGATGGAGAGGTCGATGTGGCCGCCGCGGACCATCGCGAAGGAGTCGGCCGACGAGAAGTAGCTGGTCGACGGCAGCTCGGTGACGGTCTGCTTGCCGGCGTTGATCAGGTCCGGGTCTTCCTCGCCCTCATACGGAAACGGGCCCATGCCGAGCATGCCGTTCTCGCTCTGCAGCACCACGTCGACGCCGTCCGGGATGTAGTTCGACACCAGCGTCGGGATGCCGATGCCGAGATTGACGTAGAAACCGTCGCGCAGTTCCTTGGCGGCGCGCGCCGCCATTTGTTCGCGGGTCCAGGCCATCGGGATTCTCCTCAGCTCGCCGCGGTTTCGGGGCGCTTGCGCGTGGTGCGCTGCTCGATGTGTTTCTTGGCGGTGCCGACTTCGATGATGCGCTGGACGAAGATGCCCGGCGTGTGGATGTGATCGGGATCGATCTCGCCGGCCGGCACCAGATGCTCGACCTCGGCGATGGTGATCTTCGCCGCGGTGGCCATCATCGGATTGAAGTTGCGCGCGGTCTTTCGGTACACGAGATTGCCGGCGGTATCGCCCTTCCAGGCGTGCACGATCGCGATGTCGCCGAACAGGCCGCGCTCCATCACGTACTTCTCGCCGTCGAACTCGCGCACTTCCTTGCCTTCGGCCACCAGCGTGCCGACGCCGGTCTTGGTGAAGAACGCCGGGATGCCGGCGCCGCCGGCGCGGATGCGCTCGGCCAGCGTGCCCTGCGGGCAGAATTCGAGCTCCAGTTCACCGGCGAGGTACTGCTGCGCGAACAACTTGTTCTCGCCCACATAGGACGAAATCATCTTCTTGATCTGCCGCGTTTCCAGCAGCCGGCTGAGGCCGATGCCGTCGACGCCGGCATTGTTCGACACGACGGTGAGATCCTTGACGCCAGAGTCGCGCAGCGCGTCCGACAGCGTCTCGGCGATGCCGCACAGCCCGAAACCGCCGGACATCACCATCATGCCGTCCCGCAGGATTCCGGCGAGTGCCGTTTCGGCGTCGGGGTAAACCTTGTTCATGGAGCAGGGACCTGATGAGAGGGGCTGTTCTGCGAGTGGGTCTATTCAGCAAAAACCGTGCAAGCCGTCAATTGCGCCCACATGCTGCGACCCGGAAGGCCTTGAAACAGACAAGAAAACCGATCAAGTTGCCGGCCGAACAGGGGCCGGCGGGCCCTGCCTCCTCCTTGCCCACAGATCGATCCGGATAGTCTTGGCGATGGCCCAAGGAATCAAGCGCCTCGGGATATCGGTTGCGGCGCTCATCGCCATAATCGTGATCGGTGCGCTGGTGCTGTCGTTGCTGATCGACCGCGGGGCGATGCGCCAGGCGGTCGAGTCGCAATTGCGGGCCGCGACCGGGCTCGATCTGGCGGTCGATGGCGATATCGATGTCTCGGTGTTTCCGCGCAGCTACGTGACCTTCAAGTCGGTGCGGCTGAAGGGCAATGGCGACGGCGGCCCGGACAGTGCGCTCAGCGTCGATACGCTCACCGCCAATCTGCGGCTGCTGCCGCTGCTGCTGCGCCGTTTCGAGATCGCCGACATCGCGCTGATCCAGCCGACCATCCGCGTCGTCCGCGACGCCGACGGCGGCAGCAACTGGACGCCCTTCATCAAGAGCCTGACGCGAACGATGAAACCCGGGCTCGACGATCAGGTGTCGTTCTCCGAGATCCGGCTGCAGGACGGCGTGCTCAGCTATCGCGACGATAGCAGCCACGTCCTGGAAAACATCAGCGACATCGACATGTCGCTGGCATGGCCGTCGATCTCGCGCACCTTCGCGGCCGCCGGCCAGTTCGACTGGCGCGGTGAACGCATCGACGGCAGCATCAGCGTCAACGATTTCATTTCCGCATTGGCGGGTGAACGCTCCGGGCTCAAGCTGCGGCTCGCCGGCGCGCCGATGAAGATCGCGTTCGACGGCGTGATCGGCAACAAGTCCAGCCTTGTGCTCGAAGGCACCCTGTCGGCCGACAGCGCCTCGCTGCGCAACGCGCTGCGCTGGGCCGGGCAGGAGCCACCCGGCGCCGGCGGGTTCGGACGCTTCGCGCTGAAAGCGCGCGCCAATCTCGTCGGTCCCTCGGTCGCGCTCACCAACGTCAATATCGAGCTCGACAAGAACGTCGCCGAGGGCGTGATGACCTACACGGTCGCGGGCGGTCATCAGGGCCTGCAGGCGACGCTCGCCGCCGGCTCGATCGACGCCACGCCGTATATTTCGACGATCCGGCTGCTGGCCAGCGGCGCCCGTGACTGGAACCGGCAGCTGTTCGATCTCGGCTCCGCCAACCCGATCGATCTCGACGTGCGGCTGTCGGCCGCCAAGGTCGTGCTCGGCTCCTCTACACTCGGCCGCACCGCGCTCAGCGCCAATCTGCGCGGCGGCGCGCTGGCGCTCAGCGTTGGCGAGGCGCAGGTCTATGGCGGCATCGTTCAGGGCACACTCGGCGTGTCGCGGCGCGACAACGTCGCCAATATCAAGACCCAGTTCCAGTTCAGGGACGTCGATCTCGAAGCCTGCGCGTCCGACCTGCTCGGCGTGCGCAATCTGTCCGGACGCGGCAATCTCAGCATCGCGCTGGAAGCGTCCGGCTCGAGCCCGTTCGGCCTCGCTCAGTCGCTCGACGGCTCGGCGCTACTGACCGGCCACGACGGCGCCATCACCGGCTTCAACGTCGAACAATTGCTGAAGCGACTCGAGCGGCGGCCGCTGTCGGGCGGCGGCAATTTCCGCAACGGCAAGACGCCGTTCACCACCCTCAACGTCGCAGTGCGGTTCAGCGACGGCGTCGCCACCGCGGACGACATCCGGATCGACGGCCCGACCGCGAAGATTTCGCTGACCGGCACCGCCTCGGTGCCGTCGCGCGAATACGACCTCAAGGGCGTCGCCAGCCTCGCCAATACGCCCGGCGCGCCGGGCTTCAATCTGCCATTCATCGTCGAAGGGCCGTGGGACGATCCGCTGATCTTCCCGGATCCGGAGAGCCTGATCCGCCGCTCCCCCGCCTCCGCGCCGCTGCTCGACGCCGTCAAGGACAAGAAGACCCGCGACGCCGTCCGCTCGGTGCTGGAGCGCATCACCGGCGGCGGACGGAAGCCTGAGCCGGAGGCCGGCGCCGAACCGTCAGCGGATGCCCCCGCCACGGCAACGCCGGATGCCGCGCCGAAGGCGAACTGATTAGTCAATCACGCTCACCTTCGTCATTGCGAGCCAACGGGTCGGCGCAAAGCGCCGCCCGATGACAGGCTCCGCGAAGCAATCCAGAACGCAGTGCACGGCGGTGGATTGCTCCTCGCAATGACGGGAGTCACATCGGCGCGGCGTTGTCGGCCTGGGCTTTGGATAGCTTCGACGCCAGCGATGCGATCACGATGGCGATCGTCACCACTGCGACGATCAGCGTGCAGATCGCGTTGATCTGCGGCTTCACGCCGAGGCGCACTTCCGAATAGATCCGGATCGGCAGCGTCGCCGAGCCGGGGCCGGTGGTGAAACTGGCGATCACCAGATCGTCGAGCGACAGCGCGAAGGCCAGCATCCAGCCGGCCGCGATCGCCGGCCAGATCAGCGGCACGGTCGCGCGCAGGAAAGCTTCGACCGGGCCGCAGCCGAGATCCATCGCGGCTTCCTCGACGCTGCGGTCGAGCGCGTGCAGGCGCGACTGCACCACCACCGCGACGAAGCACATCGTCAGCGTGGTGTGGGCGATCATCACCGTCCAGAACCCGCGCTCGGCATTGAGCGCGACGAACAACAGCAGCAGCGACAGGCCGGTGATCACTTCGGGCATCACCAGCGGCGCATACAGCATGCCAGAGAACAGCGTGCGGCCACGGAAATGCCCCGCCCGCGACAGCGCCACCGCCGCCAGCGTGCCGAGCACCGCGGCCGCCGTCGCCGAGGCGAGCGCGACGCGCAGGCTCATCCACGCCGCCGCCAGCATCGCCTCGTCCTGAAACAGCTCGCGATACCAACGCAGCGACCACCCGCCCCACACCGTCACCAGACGCGAGTCGTTGAACGAGTAGATCACCATGATGACGATCGGCAGATATAGGAATGCCATCCCGAGCGTCAGCGAGACCAGGTTGAAGCGGGTGAGTTTCATGAGCGCCCCCCTCTGCTCCCCTCCCCCTTGCGGGGAGGGGTCGGGGGTGGGGGTCCACAACGGAAGCCTCGCTTCGTGGCTA
>NZ_LJIC01000170.1 GCF_001295845.1 Rhodopseudomonas sp. AAP120
GCCTCCGCAACGCCGAGAGTCACTGCCCGCGTCGCCCCTCACCCCGACCCTCTCCCCGCAAGAGCGGGGCGAGGGAGCCCGCTGTGCCTCGCGGATGGGTCGCCTCAACATACGGGAGCCAGCGCATCAAAACTGCCAGTTCGCCGGCACCCAGGCGTAGCCAGCTTCGGTTTTCAGCATTCGGCCGAGGCCTGGAAACGGGTAGTGAAAGCCCAGCACCAGTAGCTTGTCGGCTGCGGCGCGGTCGAAGATTCGGCGGCGGGACTGCAACGCGGTCTCCTGATCGCGGTCGGGACCCGGTCGCCACGGCCGATCAACGTTGATGATCGGGTGGTAAGCGAGGTCGGCGGTGAGCAGGAGCTCGTCCGATCCGGAGTGCACCAGGAACGCCGCCATGCCGGGCGTATGGCCGACCGCCGGCAGCGTCGCGAGGCCCGGCACGATCTCGGCGCCGGCGCGGTACAGCACGACATCGGACGCGACCGGCTCGACGCTGCGCTTGACCGCCGCGGCGAAGCGGCGGCGAAATTCGTCGCTGACGGGCAAATACGATAGGTCGGGCTCGCCGCGGACGAAGAACTCCCAGTCGGCTTCCGGCACATAGACGGTCGCGCGCGGAAAGGCCTTGCCGCCCTCGGCGTTGCACAGATTGCCGACATGATCGGGATGAGTGTGCGAGATCACCACGGTGTCGATGTCGTCGGGTTGCAGCCCGATCGCCGCAAGGTTCGCAAATAACCGGCCGCCGTTCGGGCCCATCGTCTGCGCAGCGCCGGCTTCGATCAGGATGCGACGGCCGCCGGTCTCGATCAGCAGGGTGTTGAGGTTGAGCGTCATCGTATCGGTCGGCAGGAACGCCTGTCGCAGCACGTCGCGTAGTTCGGCCTCGGGTGCGTCGTTGGCATAGACGCTGGGCGGACCGCTGAGCAGGCCGTCGCTCAGCACGGTCGCCTGGATGTCACCGACATGGAAGCGATAGGCGGCGGCGTTGCGGACCATCGGCGGCGCCTTGGCGCAGGTGGCGCCGCTGATCTGCAGCGCCGGGCCGGCCGCAGCCGCCAGCATCAGGCGCCGTCGGCTGATCGCGAATTTGGTCATGCGGGTCCTTTTCTTTCTTCGCCCGGCATCGGCAATGCAGCCGGCTGGATGTAAGCCGGCACCCGTCTTGCAGAAGGCGGAGCTTGCGAATAATCGTTTTCCTTCTGGCGAATAACGCGAGCGGGGACCGAGCTTGCCGTCCGACGAGAACCTCTACGGCGTCGATCTCAATCTGCTGGTGGTGCTGCGGACCCTTCTGGAGACGCGCAGCGTCACTAAGACCGCGCAGCAGAGCGGGATGAGTCAGCCCGCGGTGAGCCGGGCGCTCGCCAGGCTGCGCGAACTGTTCGGCGACGCCTTGCTGGTCAAAGCCGGCACCGTGATGCGGCCGACGGCGCGCGGCAGCCAGTTGCTCGAGCCGGTGCAGAAGGCGCTCGCCGGTGTCGCCGACGTGCTGGCGGCGCGGCCTGCGTTTGATCCGGCGCGCTCCGAGCGGGTGTTCAGGATCGCCACCACCGACTACGGCGCAACCGTGATCTTGCCGCGGCTCGCCGGCCTGATCGGGGCCGAGGCGCCAAAGGCGAGTGTCGAGATCGTTCCGGTCGGCGGCCAGACCTTCAAGGATCTCGGCGAGACCAATGTCGACTTGGCACTGTACAGCGATAATCCCGTGCCGCCGCATCTGCACACCCGCGATCTGTTTCGCGAGACGTTCGCTTGCCTGCTGCGCGCCGGCCATCCGGCGCTGGGCGGTGCGGAGCGGGGCCGCCTCACGCTGGCGGACTACGTCGCGGCCTCGCACATCCTGGTGTCGATCGTTGGTGGCGGCCCGGGCACGGTGGACAATGCCCTCGCGCTGATCGGCCGGTCGCGACACATCGCCGTGCGGATCCCGTATTTCGCGACGGCGGCGCTGGTAGCGGCGAGTTCGGATCTGGTGCTGACGATTCCGCGCCGCGCCGCTGAGAATTTTTCCGATGACAGCAGGCTGCGCGTGGTCGAGCCGCCGCTCGAGTTGCCGAACTTCGGCTATCGCATGGTTTGGCACGAGCGGGTTCACGCCGAGCCCGATCACGCCTGGCTGCGGCGGCAGATCCTGAGGGCCGTCCGGTTGGAGGAGACGACCTAAACCGGCCGCACGACTTGCGTTCGCGGCGGTTCTGGCTTCTCTGATGATTGAGACAGCCCGATCGGCGAGCCATGCCGATCCCAATGCCTACGGTGAACATGTCCGGTGAAGACGATCTGATCGCCCGTTACTTCAAGCCGCTGGCGACCGATCCGGGGGCGCGGGGGCTGGTGGATGATGCGGCGGTGCTGGCGGCATCCGGCAGCGATCTGGTGCTGACCACCGACGCGATTGTCGAGGGCGTGCATTATCTGCCCGATGATCCGCCGGCGGCGATCGCCCGCAAGGCGCTGCGGGTCAATCTGTCCGATCTCGCCGCCAAGGGGGCGACGCCGGCCGGCTTCCTGCTGACGCTGGCGCTGCGCAACGCCGACGAGTCGTTCCTTGCCCCCTTTGCCGAGGCGCTCGGTCAGGACGCCGCTGCCTATGGCTGTCCGTTGCTCGGCGGCGACACCGTCTCGACCCCGGGGCCGATGATGATCTCGGTCACTGCACTCGGCCGCGTGCCGGCCGGCGCGATGGTCCGGCGCGATGCGCTGCGGCCGGGCGACACCATCGTGGTCACGGGCACGATCGGCGATGCCGCGCTGGGGCTCGATCTGCTGCTCGGGCGAACGACGGCGACCACCGCGCGGGATCGCGACTTCTTGATCGGGCGCTACCGCGAGCCGCAGCCCCGCTCGGCACTCGCCGAGACGGTGCGTCGGCACGCTCGGGCCGCGATGGATATCTCCGACGGCCTCGCCGGCGACCTTGCCAAGATGTGCGCCGCGTCCGGCGTCACCGCCACGCTCGAGGCCGCTGCCGTCCCGCTGTCATCCGCGGCGCGTACAATGATCGGCAACGGTGCTGCTGCACTGCAACGCATTCTCAGCGGTGGCGATGATTACGAACTACTTTGCGGCATCGCGGCGGATCAGCTCGACGCATTTCTTGCTGCGGCGCAGCGATCAGCAGTTCCGGCTGCGGTGATCGGCACTGCAGCAGACGGAACTGCTGCACCGCGATGGCTCGATGCGAATGGTTGTGAAGTCTCGCTGACAGCTTTGTCTTACAGTCATTTCTGATGCTTAGTGACAGGTAATCGCCGGCCTCAGGATCATCTGGAATTGGTCCGAGGCTGCGGGAAAAGCCCACGTTAGTCCCTTCGCAGCGATTGCGGAGCACCCGTGATTGCGGCAAGGTTCGCCCCGATTTGAGGCTGCCCCGGGAAGAGGGCAGGCCATCTTGTTGCGCGCCCGCATCGCTCCCGCGATGCAGGCACGGGGGTGAAACTCGGGACTGAGGCATCAGGGAATGACAGCATTGTGGGTGATCGTGCTCTGCGGAGCGCTTTCGATCGTATACGCTATCTGGGCGACCTCGTCGGTGCTCGCGGCCGATCAGGGCAACGCGCGGATGCAGGAAATCGCGGGCGCGGTGCGCGAAGGCGCGCAGGCCTATCTGAAGCGGCAGTACATGACGATCGGCATCGTCGGCATCGTCATCTTCGCGCTGCTCGCTTACTTCCTGGGCATCCTGGTGGCGATCGGTTTCGCGATCGGTGCGATCCTGTCCGGCGCCGCCGGCTTCATCGGCATGAACGTGTCGGTCCGCGCCAACGTCCGCACCGCCCAGGCGGCGACCACCTCGCTCGCTGGCGGCCTCGAACTCGCGTTCAAGGCCGGCGCGATCACCGGTCTTCTCGTCGCCGGTCTCGCGCTGCTCGGCGTCACCTTGTACTTCATCTACCTGATCCACTTCGCCGGGCTTGCGCCGCGCGACCGCACCGTGATCGACGCGCTGGTGGCGCTCGGCTTCGGCGCCTCGCTGATCTCGATCTTCGCCCGTCTCGGCGGCGGCATCTTCACGAAGGGTGCGGATGTCGGCGGCGACCTCGTCGGCAAGGTCGAGGCCGGCATCCCGGAAGACGATCCGCGCAACCCTGCGACGATCGCCGACAACGTCGGCGACAATGTCGGTGACTGCGCCGGCATGGCGGCCGACCTGTTCGAAACCTATGCGGTGACCGCGGTCGCCACCATGGTGCTGGCCGCGATCTTCTTCGGATCGGCCACGCCGGAACAGCTGCAAAGCGTGATGACGCTGCCGCTGGCCATCGGCGGCATCTGCATCCTGACCTCGATCGCCGGCACCTTCTTCGTCAAGCTCGGCGCCTCGCAGTCGATCATGGGCGCGCTGTACAAGGGCCTGATCGCCACCGGCGCGCTGTCGCTGGTCGGCGTCGGCGCGGTGATCTTCGCGCTGGTCGGCTTCGGGCAGCTTCCCGGCGTCAGCTACAGCGGCCTGTCGCTGTTCCTGTGCGGCGTGGTCGGTCTCGCCGTCACCGGCCTGATCATCTGGATCACCGAATACTACACCGGCACCGACTATCGGCCGGTGAAGTCGATCGCCCAGGCCTCCGTCACCGGTCACGGCACCAACGTCATCCAGGGCCTCGCCATCTCGATGGAAGCCACCGCGCTGCCGGCGCTGGTGATCATCGCCGGCATCCTGGTGACCTACAGCCTCGCGGGTCTGTTCGGCATTGCGATCGCCACCACCACGATGCTGTCGCTCGCCGGCATGATCGTGGCGCTCGACGCCTTCGGTCCGGTCACCGACAACGCCGGCGGCATCGCCGAAATGGCCGGCCTGCCGAAGGAAGTCCGCAAGTCGACCGACGCGCTCGACGCCGTCGGCAACACCACCAAGGCGGTCACCAAGGGCTATGCGATCGGCTCCGCCGGTCTCGGCGCGCTGGTGCTGTTCGCGGCCTACAATGAAGATCTCAAATTCTTCATTGCGCAGAAGTCGCCATACTTCGTCGGCGTCGCGCCGGACTTCTCGCTGAACAACCCCTACGTCGTGGTTGGCCTGTTGTTCGGCGGCCTGTTGCCGTATCTGTTCGGCGCGATGGGCATGACCGCGGTCGGCCGCGCCGCCGGCGCGATCGTCGAGGAAGTGCGCCGCCAGTTCCGCGAGAAGCCGGGTATCATGCAGGGTACCGACAAGCCGGACTACGGCCGTGCCGTCGACCTGCTGACCAAGGCGGCGATCAAGGAGATGATCATCCCGTCACTGCTGCCGGTGCTGTCGCCCATCGTGGTGTACTTCGTGATCTACGCGATCGCGGGCGGCGGAGCGGCCGGCAAGTCGGCGGCGTTCTCGGCGGTCGGCGCGATGCTGCTCGGCGTCATCGTCACCGGACTGTTCGTCGCGATCTCGATGACCTCGGGCGGCGGCGCCTGGGACAATGCCAAGAAGTACATCGAGGACGGCCACCACGGCGGCAAGGGCTCCGACGCCCACAAGGCGGCGGTGACCGGCGACACCGTCGGCGATCCCTACAAGGACACGGCGGGCCCCGCCGTGAACCCGATGATCAAGATCACCAACATCGTCGCGCTCTTGCTGCTGGCGATCCTGGCGCACTGACGCGGCGGAGAAGCTGGTCTGAATGAAGCCCCGCGGTGCGAGCCGCGGGGTTTTTGTTTGGTCTGCGGTGCCCACCCGCGATAGACTAAGTTATTGCCGATAAGTCCGGCCCATATTTCAGTGGGCAGATCGACCAAGTTTTTTCGATGTAGGAGCATTCTATGAATGTATTCGGCGCATTCACCTTCGGCGCGCTTATCAAGACATTTCTCCCTGGGTTTGTTTGGCTGGCTGCCATTGTTCTCGGGGAAACACAACTCGCGCCTTGGTTCGGTTGGCCATCATGGGGCAACTACGTCATCGCCGCCAACAACCAGACGCTCGCGACCGTGTTAGCGGTGCCACTCTCAATCCTGCTCGGGCTCGGGTCGAATATCTTGGTCTTCATGGGAATTAACGATCGTCTGGTGCGCAAACCCATGCGCATGACCAAAGAGCCGTTGTTCGAACTCTACGATGAGTTATCTGCCTTGCTGCGGGCCAGATGCTGGTCTGCAATCAATTGCATCGATGCTTCACATGCTGGCGCTTTCAGGGACAGTATCGACCCGGAGCAACTGCTGCTGCACAGGGTCGGCGTCAACACGATCGGGTATGTTCGCGAGCAATATTGGTTTCATTTGGAATTTCAGATGAACCTTTGGTTGTCGATAACGATCTTTTCCGCGGCATTTTGCGGCTATTTGATCGGGTCACATGCACCGACTCGTGCCATTGTGATCGTCGGCTTCTACGCTGGCGCGAGCTGGGTTCTCATTTCAGCCGCACGCAAGAACTACTGTCGTCACACCGAAAAGATGGCTAGCATGATGGCAGCCGTACTGGCCGGAACCGACAAGGATCCGACACCCGCACCGCGGGGCTGGTTCACGCCGGAGGTCGTATCTAAGTTCAACAAGCACGCCTAGGCCAATGCAATGAAAGCATTTTTCTTCGACCTCGACGGCACGCTGACGAACTCGCGGGAGGGGTTGCACGACTCATTTCGCGCTGCGCTCACGGCGATCGGCGTCGCGCCGCTCGCTGAGGCAGAACTTGATCTCTTCCTCGGCACGCCGCTCCCCGAGATGTTCCGTACCTTGAAGCCGGAGATCAGATCGAACGAGATCGCCGCCGGCATCGATGCTTTCCGCGACTACTACGAAGCGCACGGTATCCGTCAGAACGAGGCTTATCCTGGAGTGCGGGAGATGCTGCAGGCGCTCAGTAGCAAGGTCATTCCGGTCTGGGTCGTCACCTCTAAGCCGCAGTCCTATGCCGAGCGCGTGGTCCGCGATCTCGGCTTCGCCGATCTCGTGACCGACGTTGTCGGCGCGGGACTCGAAGAGTTGGACACCAAGACCGACCTGGTGAGGCGCGCGCTGGACGAGGCAGGCGTTTCGCCAGAAGATGCTGTGATGGTCGGAGACCGACGTTACGATATCGAAGGCGCCAAAGCCAACGGTGTCATCGCTGTCGGCGTGGCCTGGGGCTACGGGACTCGGGAAGAACTGAGGTCCGCTGGCTGCGATTATCTGGTCGATTCGGTCAAGGAATTCTGTCACCTCTTCATTGATCAGTCCGTGGTGCTCAGCACCAGGACCGCCGCTGCGGCCTGCTGAGTCGGATCGCGCGTCCGAAGCAACCGCCTCCACCACGTGGTGAATGGCACGTGGGCGGCCGCAATTGAACCTCTCGGAACCCGGCGCGTTAGCGGTGGCCAACTTTCGAGAGGATGATCAGATGAGCGGCGTGAGCGGAATCAAAGAGCACATGGAAGTCATCGGCGCCGACGGCGTACATGTCGGCACCGTCGACAAGGTCGAGGGCGACCGCATCAAGCTGACCAAGAAGGACAGCGGCGAGGGTAGCCACAAGGGCCATCATCACTTCATCGACGGCGGCCTGGTGGCCGAGGTTGAAGGTGACAAGGTGCGGCTGTCGGCCAATGCCAATGTGGCGGTGTCGATGGAGCAGGAGAAGTAGGCGGCGGTTGTTTGTGGCCGGCAAGGCCGATACGCCATCAAAGCCCCGCGGCCAAAGCCGCGGGGTTTGTCATTTCGAAGCCGGGCCACGGGACGCGGCACGCCCTTGCGCGGCGGCACGAACCGTGGATGTGTGGCTCGTCCTTCGAGGCGTCCGGTCTCGCTCGGCAAGCGAAGCCGGACGCCTCGGGATGAGGCCGTGCTTGAGGCATGGCCAGCCAACCGGCGCGAAACGTCTGTAAGGAGCCTCCAATGTCGCTGTCATCCGCCAAGAACTACGCGCTGCGCGCCGCCAAAGCGCAGGATCAGAAGGAGGCGATCGAGCTGTTGTCGAAGGCGATTTTGGAGCTGGCGAGTTCGATCGAGACCACAGACGCCAAGATCAAGAAGATGAACAAAACGGGCTGAGCGATGACGGCCGCGATCCGCACCACGACGCTTGCCGCCAACGGCCTCAGCTTCGCCATCGATGAAGCCGGCGAGGGCGACACCATGGCGCTGCTGTTGCACGGCTT
Source organism: Rhodopseudomonas sp. AAP120 (assembly GCF_001295845.1). Lineage (GTDB taxonomy): Bacteria > Pseudomonadota > Alphaproteobacteria > Rhizobiales > Xanthobacteraceae > Rhodopseudomonas. The sequence continues at coordinate 8,064 of NZ_LJIC01000170.1, forward strand.
TCCTGAAGCGCGGCAGTCGTGGGCGCGGCAGCTGCCGTTTCTGGCCGGGCTCGGTTGGCATGCGGTGGCGCCGGATCTGCGCGGCTATGGCGGCTCGTCGCGGCCGACCGGGAAAGCGGCTTATCACCTCGATCATCTCACCGACGACGTCGCCGCATTGTTCGCGGCGCTCGGCGGCCGGCGCAGGATCCTGATCGGGCATGATTGGGGCGGGGTGATCGCGTGGCAGACGGCCCTGCGCGGCAAGGTCGCGCTCGACGGGCTGGTCATCCTCAACGCGCCGCATCCCGACGTGTTCGCCCGGGTGCTGGCGGACGGCTGGGCGCAGAAGCGCAAGTCCTGGTACGTGGCGTTCTTCCAGTTGCCGTGGCTGCCGGAATGGCTGATGACGCGCGAACTCGGCAAGCCGCTCGCGCAGATGTTTCGCCAGCACAGCGACAAGATCACCGACGCGCAGATCGAGATTTATCGCCGCAACGCGATCGCGCCAGGCGCGGCGACCGCGATGATCAATTACTACCGGGCCAACTTCCCGGTGCTAGAGCGCGGCGCCGGCACGCATGCGAAGTTGGCGGTGCCGACCTTGATGATCTGGGGCGAGGACGATCTCGCGCTCGGCATCGCGCTGACCCGCGGCAATGAACAGTACGTCGCCGACTTCACCCTGCGCACGCTGCCCGGCGTCTCGCATTGGGTGCAGCAGGACGCGCCGGACCGGGTGAACGAGCTGATTGCGGAATGGGCGCGGGCGAAACGGCTGGCGTGAAGCCGAGGCTGTTGCACGCTCAGATTCGCGAGTTGGACCCCGTCATTGTGAGCGTAGCGAAGCAATCCAGAGGCTTCGTGCACTGAGCTGGATTGCTTCGTCGCGGAGCCTGTGCTCGGAGGCGCGAAGCGCCGATCCGGGTGCTCCTCACAATGACGGCACGCGGAGCTTGCCCGTTGCGGGCAACGCCGAGCATCGCGTTCGTCGAACTCACCCCGGCTACTTCACCTCCATCTGCAATCCCTCGCGGTCGATGATGCCCTTGAACTTGGCGGTTTCGGCTTCGACGAACTGCTGGAATTGTTGCGGCGTGCCGTAGTCGGCGCGGGCGCCCATGGCGGCGATGTTCTTTTTGACGTCGTCGCGGGCGAGCACCAGCCTGATCTGCTGGTTAAGCGCCGTGACGATTTCGGGCGAGGCTCCCTTCGGCAGGAAGACGCCGAACCAGGACGACACGTCGAACTTGTCGAGCTCCGGCGCGCTTTCGCGCACGGTCGGGAGCTGCGGGGCCTGATCACTGCGCTCGGCCGCGGTGACGGCGAGGCCGGTCAGCTTGCCGTCCTGCACCTGGGGCAGGCTGGGATAGAGATTGTCGAACAGCACCTGGATGTCGCCGGCGAGCGCGGCCTGCAGCGCGGGGCCGGCGCCGCGGAACGGCACGTGCGTCATCTTCAGCCCGGTAAGCTGCAAGAACCAGGCGCCGGTGAGATGCGGGCTCTGGCCGACGCCCGACGATCCGTAGGTGAGCTTGTCGGGGTTGGCCTTGAGGAAGGCGATCAGTTCGGGAATCGACTTCAGGCCGGTCGTCGGATGCGCCGCCACGATGTTGGGGATCCGGATCATGTTGGACACCGGCAGCAACTGATCGGGCTTGTAGCTGAGGTTCTTGAAAATGCTGTAGGCGATCGCGTTCGGCCCGGGATTGCCGACCAGGATGGTGTGGCCGTCACCTTTCTGCCGCGCCGCCTCCGCCGTGCCGATCGTGCCGCCGCCGCCGGAGCGATTCTCCACCACGATCGATTGGCCCCACGACGCCTGCAATTGCTGGCCGAGCAGCCGGCCCATGACGTCGGTCGAGCCGCCGGCCGAGGCGGGCACGATGATCCGGATGGTTTCGGTAGGGCGCCAGTCGCCGAGCGCGCGGCGGGGCAGGATGGCGGCGGCGGACAGCGCGGCGGCTCCGCCGAGTAGACGGCGGCGCGAGAGGTGGGTCACGGCGTTGGCTCCCTGAGTTTGTATTTTCAGGAAGCGTAGAGGCGGAAGCGTGCACCGGCAAGCGCCGCCCGGTCGCGGCGCTCGCGCATGGTCCGTCGGGCAACCGGCGCCGTCAGCGGAAGCTGATCAGCCTGAACAGCGGCGCCAGATAGCTCATCTCCTGGCCGGAGGTCGGCGTGGTGCGGCTGATGAAGTCGAAGATCTTGCCGTCCTGCAGGCCGTAATTGGCGATGCGGCGGACCTGGCGGTTCTGGTCGAAATAGATCGCGATGACGCGCTGATCGACCACCTTCTGCGGCATGAACGCGACCGGTCGCTCGGAGCGCTGCGAAATGTAGTAGAACACTTCACCGTTCAGCGTGGCGACGGTGGAGGGGGTGCCCATCACGATCAGCACCTGGTCCTGGCTGGCGCCGATGGGAATCTGCTCGAGCGCGCCGGCCGGCAGGATGTAGCCCTTCTGGAATTGCTCCGAGGTGCAGGCCGACAGGCCGGCGCCGAGCAGTCCCAGCGCCAGCGCCGGACCGAGGCCACGACGGACCGCCGCGCGCAGGCCGCCGCGACGGCTTCGTTCGATCGAATGTCTCATCCGAAAGCAGGCTCCATCCCCTTGCATCGCGCAAGGCGTTGACGTACCGGGCAGGCATTCGGATTGCAATCCCGAAGGGCCCGCGTCAGGAACCCGCAATGATCTGGCCGTTCAACCACTTCCGTCCGCCCCGGACGCCGTCGCGCGGCACCATCGAGGCGATCTATGGCATGATCGTGGCGCAGGCGCGAGAACCGGCGTTTTACCAGCATTACGGCGTCGCCGACACGGTCAACGGTCGATTCGAGATGATCGTTGTCCATCTCTGGCTGGTGCTGCGACGGATTCGCGCGATTCAGGACGCCTCGACCTTCGCCCAGGCGCTGTTCGACTATTTCTGCAGCGATCTCGACGCCAATCTGCGCGAGCTCGGGGTCGGCGACCTGTCGGTCCCGAAGCGGATGCAGGCGTTCGGCGAAGCGTTTTACGGCCGCTCGGCGGCCTACGACCTGGCGATGACCGAAGGCGACGAGGCGCTGGCGATCGCGCTCAACCGGAACGTTCTCGACGGCGCCGATATTGAAAATGCGCGCCGGCTGGCCTCCTATGTCCGGCAGACGATCGACACGCTGGATGGCATCGAGCCCTCCAGATTGCGTGGCGGCGAGTTGCGGTTTGCCGCGCCGGCCGCCGCCTGAGACGAAGGACAGCGATATGAGCGGCGACAATCCCTGGCGCGAGCCGGTGGTGGTGATGCAGATTCCCGACACCGGTCTGCATCGGCAGATCGAGGCGGACGAGCCGGTGCGCGCCGCGCTGGCAACGCTCGGCGAACTGCGCGACGTCAGCTCGGCGAAAGCCAGCTTCGACCTGGTCCCGCTCAGCGGCGGGCGCGTGCATGTCACCGGGCGGGTGCAGGCGACGGTCGGGCAGGTCTGCGTGGTGACGCTCGATCCGATCGACAGTACGATCGACGAGGCGATCGATCTGATGTTCGTACCGCCGGAGCAGATTCGCGAATTGAGCGAGACCGTCGACGACGACGGCGAGCCCGATCCCGGCGATCCGCCAGAGGCCATCGACCGTGGCTCGATCGATCTCGGCAGGGTCGCGGCCGATGCGCTGTTTCTCGCCATCGACCCGTATCCCCGCAAGCCCGACGCGGTGTTCGAGCCGATCGTCGAGACCGGCGATCCGCAGGAGCACCCGTTCGCTGCGCTCGGCGCGCTGAAGGCGACCGGCAAGCCGGCGCGCAAACCGAAAGGCGATTAGCGCACGGTCGTGGGACTGGGGCCGCCGGATTGTGTCCGCGGCGGTGTTCTCCGCGTGCCGGAATGCGACTTAAATCTGCCCGGTCAAGATGTTGTATCGGAGCCGGGAACGGCTATTGTCCGGCCCGATCAGGCGTGCGGCGCTGCACGCCCAACTGCCTGGGCATCTCGTGCCTGAGGGCATTTCCAAAGCGCGGCCAAGCGCTTCAGGCCGCAAGCGAACGGGTTTCCGGAACGGCATGCCCCAGAAGGTTCGAATCGCACTGGACGCCATGGGTGGTGATTTCGGTCCATCGGTCGTGGTGCCAGGAGCCGCGATCGCGCTCGGTCGACATCCCGATGCGGAATTCCTGCTGTTCGGTGACAGCGCCGCGATCGAGAAAGAGCTGGCCGCACATCCCGCGCTCCGAAAGGCTGCGCGCGTCATCCACACCGACGTCGCGGTGGCGATGCACGACAAGCCGAGCGTGGCGCTGCGGCGCGGGCGCTACAAATCGTCGATGTGGCAGGCGATCGAGGCAGTGAAGAAGGGCGAGGCCGACGTCGCGGTGTCGGCCGGCAACACCGGCGCGCTGATGGCGATGGCGCGATTCTGTCTGCGCACGCTGCCGGGAATCGACCGCCCGGCGATCGCCGCGACCTGGCCGACGATGCGTGGCGATTCGGTGGTGCTCGATCTCGGCGCCACGATCGGTGGCGACGCTCACCACCTCAAGGCGCTGGCCGTGATGGGTGCCGCGATGGCCAGCGTGCTGTTCGATCTCGAGCGCCCGACCGTCGGCCTGCTCAACATCGGCGTCGAAGAGATCAAGGGCGGCGAGGAAATCCGCGAGGCCGCCGAGCTGCTACGCGCGATGGATTCGCGGCGGTTCGAATTCATCGGCTTCGTCGAGGGCGACGGCATCGGCAAGGGAGCCGCCGACGTCATCGTGTCGGAGGGATTCTCCGGCAACATCGCGCTCAAGGCCGCGGAAGGAACCGCTCGCCAGCTCAGCGAATATTTGCGCGCGGCGATGTCCCGGACCTGGCGGTCGAAGATCGGCTATCTGTTCGCCCGCGACGCCTTCAAGGCGCTCAAGGAGAAGATGGACCCCAACAAGTCCAACGGCGGCGTCTTCCTGGGTCTTAACGGAATCGTGGTCAAAAGCCACGGCGGAACCAGCGCGGACGGCTTTGCCTATGCGGTCGATGTTGGTTATGACATGGTCCGCTACGATCTCCTGACCAAGATCAATCAAACGCTCAATCGTGAAGCTGGCGCGCTGGTCTCGACGCCGCCCGCGCAGGAGGCTGTCTCGTGACTGTGGTACGTTCGGTTGTGCTGGGCTGCGGGGCCTATCTTCCGGAGCGGGTCCTCACCAACGCCGAACTGGCCGCGAAGGTCGACACCTCCGACGAGTGGATCGTGCAGCGCACCGGCATCCGGGAGCGCCACATCGCCGCCGAGGGCGAATACACCTCGCATCTGGCCACCAAGGCGGCGCAGGCGGCGCTCGCCAATGCCGGCATCGACGCGCAGTCGATCGACCTGATCGTGCTGGCGACGTCGACGCCCGACCACACCTTTCCGGCGACGGCCACCCAAGTGCAGGCCGCGCTCGGCATTCACCACGGCGCCGCGTTCGACATCCAGGCGGTGTGCTCGGGCTTCGTGTTTGCCGTGGCGACGGCTGATAACTTCCTGCGCGCCGGCTCTGCCAAGCGCGCGCTGGTGATCGGCGCCGAGACCTTCTCCCGCATCCTCGACTGGAATGACCGCGGAACCTGCGTGCTGTTCGGCGACGGCGCGGGCGCGATCGTGCTCGAAGCGCAAACCGGGTGGGGCACCTCTGCGGACCGCGGCGTGCTGACCACGCATCTGCGCTCCGATGGTGCGCACAAGCACAAGCTCTACGTCGATGGCGGACCATCGACGACGCAAACGACCGGCCATCTGCGGATGGAGGGGCGCGAGGTCTTCAAGCACGCCGTCGGCATGATCACCGGGGTGATCGTCGATGCGTTCAATGCCAGCGGCACCAGCGCCGACAATGTCGACTGGTTCGTGCCGCACCAGGCTAACAAGCGCATCATCGATGCATCAGCGCAGAAACTTCATATTGCACCGCAGAAGGTGGTGATGACCGTGGACCGCCATGGCAACACTTCGGCGGCTTCGATTCCGCTGGCGCTGGCCACGGCGGTGGCCGACGGACGCATCCAGAAGGGCCATCTGGTGCTGCTCGAAGCGATGGGCGGCGGCTTCACCTGGGGCGCCGCGCTGCTGCGCTGGTAGTTGCGCGTACAAATTTAACAGCATTTCCATCGCGTTCCGTGTTATTCTGAATGTTGGCGGAGGTTGACCGCCGATTGTTAAACCCTTAGTTTCAGCACGGATTTTTCATTTCGCCGTGAGGCGGGGCGGGCGATGACCGGGACCGGAAGAACAGTTACACGTGTCGATCTATGTGAGGCCGTCTACCAGAAGGTGGGATTGTCGCGCACGGAATCGTCGGCATTTGTCGAACTGGTGTTGAAGGAGATCACCGACTGCCTGGAGAAGGGCGAGACGGTGAAGCTGTCGTCGTTCGGCTCGTTTCTGGTACGGCAGAAGGGACAGCGGATCGGGCGCAATCCCAAGACCGGCACCGAGGTGCCGATCTCGCCGCGCCGAGTGATGGTGTTCAAACCGTCGGCGATCCTCAAGCAGCGTATCAACGCCAATGGCGCCGCAGGCACGTCGACGTCGTCGGCGAGCACCGCGACTGAGGACAAGACCGAGTCCGCCGGGTCGGCCTCGGGCACCTGACGAGGAGACTGCATTTGGACAAAGCGCCGGATGCATTCCGAACTATCAGCGAAGTCGCCGACGAGCTCGACATTCCGCAGCACGTGCTGCGGTTCTGGGAGACGCGCTTCACGCAAATCAAGCCGATGAAGCGATCGGGCGGCCGGCGTTACTACCGGCCGGACGACGTCGATCTGCTGAAGGGTATCCGCCGTCTGCTGTACGGCGAAGGCTACACCATCCGCGGTGTTCAGCGCATCCTCAAGGAGCACGGCATCAAGTCGGTGCAGCGGCTCGCCGACAGCGAGGCGAGCGCGACCTTCGGTGCCGTCGAGGAAGCGATTGGACGCACCGTTGCCGAAGAGGACTACGAGCCGGCGCTCGGCCGCGGCATCGATCTCGATGATGATGACTACGAGGGCGAGGACGAGGGCCTCGACCTGCACGCCGCGATGGCCGAGCCGGATCTGCGTCCTGCGCCGGCGCCCGCCGCACGTCCTGCGCGCCAGGACACTCGTCCGGAGACGCGGGCGGAGCCGGCGTTCGACGAGCACGATTTCGAGGTGCCGGCTTTCGATTCCGGCGACGACGAGGATGACGATCCTCATCCGGCCCCGACGGCGGCGCCATCTCGGCTCAAGCTGCCACCGCTGGACCTGCCGCAGGCGCGTCCGGCTCCCGCGCGGCCGGCGGTCGACCTCGCGCCGCTGCGAGCCGTGCTGCAGGATCTGATCGCCTGCCGCGAGGCGCTTGATGCTGTGATGAAGGACGGCTGACGGGGCGGTTTCGGTGGCCCGGCGGGCCGAATTGACGCCACCCGCCTTGCGCGTCGGGCCAATCGAAGCTACAGCATCAGGGCCGAAACGGCATCGGAGCGTGGCGCAGCCCGGTTAGCGCACTAGTCTGGGAGACTAGGGGTCGAAGGTTCAAATCCTTTCGCTCCGACCATTTTCTACTCGAAGAATCAACAATAAGCGGACGCAGCACGCTCACCATCTTCGCGTCGAGCAACTGTCGCGCCGTCAGCGGCGGCATCCGCACCATCGCGGGGGGCGATATCGACGCCGGCGAGGCTGGCATCCGCGTCCCCAGCAACATCAGCCTCGCGGCTCATTCAGGCGATCGAACGCGTCAATCGTGCAACCGCAATGCAAGCGGCATCGGTCGTCTGCTGTCGTGCATGGATGCGCGTGATCGTGCTGTTGTGGAATCCCCGGATGTCGGCGGCGAAGAGACCGCTGAGGACCAGGCGGAGGCCGGCAGCCGAGGCGCTGCGTTCATCAGGATCGCCGTGCCGGCATCCTCACGCACGCCGGCGCCTCACAGCTCCTGAAGCCGGTTCGTGTCGAGCAGCCGGCTAGTGTAGGTCTTGATCGTGTGGAAGGCCGCGACGGGATTGTGGCTCAGCACGCGATCCTTCACCACCAGCGTCGTCACCGGCGCTTCGGCGTGGCGGATGAACAACGAGTCATGGCCGACGCAGAGTCCCATGATGATGTTGAGCTGGGTCTTCTCGCGATTGAGTAGCCGCGCCTGCAGCACCGGATTGCAGCAGGCCTCGTGGCCGCATTTGATCTTGAGCTCTTCGGGAATGCCGACTTCGGTCTTGTCGATCGAGCCGACCTTGCACAGCGCGGTGCGCGTCTCGAAGCCGGCGAGGCGAAGGATGTCGACCAGGATCTTGGTCTCGTCGATCAGGCCGATGCAGGTGGCGATGCCGATCCGCTGCGCGCCGATGCGCCGGGCGAACGCCACGGTCTCTTCGATCCGGTTCAGCTTGCAATAGTACAAGCCCTCGACCTCGGCGGCAGCCCGGGCCAGCGTGCCGTCGAGACCATCGCCAGCATAGAGATCGACCAGCTCGGCGCGTTCTTCGCCAGCGAGATCGGTGGTGGCGCAGATGCCGGGATAGCGCTTGTCGTGGCGATAGCAATTGTATTGCCCGCACTCCGAGCATGTAACGACGTCGGGCTTCGGCTTGGCCATCGCTAAGATCCTGATGTTGGCATGTTCGATCGCGAACTAGCCGAGAGCAGCAGCGTGCGCAATTCGACGCTCGATCGATGAGGACCACGCGGGTGCAAGCAGGCGTGGCGCGGGAGTGAGTTGACCTCCTGCGATGCGTCGCGATGGAATGATATTCGCGCTCCGGACGTCTTCACTCATCAAGCGCTGGCGGGCGGCGGTGATCTTCTCTGTTCGGCGAGACATTTGAAATCGCGTTTCATTGACCGATTAGTCGCGACCGCACGATCATGTGCGTACGGACTTTAACGGAAGCGGTCGCGCCCGCGAGCGCCCGTCGTCCCGAGCGGCAATGCTGGTGGTCACGGCGCCGGCTCGGGACGACGCGTGTGCTTCCGCATCATGATGTGAAGGGGACTCCATGAGCAACCACACTGGTCATCGGCTGAGCCGGCGCTCGCTTCTGCTCGGCGCCGGAGCCGGCGCGCTGATTGCGCCGCTCGGCGTGCAGGCCTTTCCCGGCCGCCCGGCACCGTTCGATTTCGAGAATGCCCCGATCTGCCGAACGGCGGGCGAGGCGACGCCGCTGACCGGCGCGCCGCGCAAGCTCAAGCTGTCGTGGAACGCCAACGCGGTGTGCTCGGTGCAGGTCCCGGTCGCGGTCGACTACGACTTCTTCAAGAAACAGAACCTCGACGTCGAACTGGTGAACTTCTCCGGCTCGACTGATCAGTTGCTCGAAGCCATCGCCACCGGCAAGAGCGACGCCGGTGTCGGCATGGCGCTGCGCTGGCTGAAGCCGCTGGAGCAGGGTTTCGACGTCAAGATCGTCGCCGGCACGCATGGCGGCTGCCTGCGCGCGATCGCGCCGACCAAGTCGGACATCACGAAAGTCACCGACCTGAAAGGCAAGGTGGTGGCGATCGACGACCAGGCCGGGCCGAGCAAGAACTTCTTCGCGATCCAGCTCGCCAAGGCCGGCGTCGACCCGAACAAGGATGTCGACTGGCGGCAGTATCCGGGCAATCTGGTGCGGCTGGCGGTCGAGAAGGGCGAGGCGCAGGCGGCGCTGTCGTCGGATCCGCTTGCCTACGCCTTCCTCAAGGACGGTGAATTCCGCGAGATCGGCTCCAATCTCGACGGCATTTATCGCAATGTCAGCTGCTGCATCGTCGGCCTGCGCGGTTCGCTGCTGCGCGACGATCCGCAGGTCGCGCGGGCGTTGACTCAGGCGCTGCTCGACGCGGCTGAGTTCTCGTCGAGGAATCCGGAAAAGGCGGCGAAGTCGTTCCTGCCTTACGCGCCGAAGCTCGTCACCGAAGACGATCTGCGCGAGCTGATCAAGTATCACACCCACGATCATCATCCGACCGGCGCCCATCTGAAGCAGGAGCTGAAGCTCTACGCCGATGATCTCAAGGTGGTATCGGTGATCAAGCCCTCGACCGATACGACGAAGTTCGCCGACAAGATTTACGCCGACGTATTCAAGGTGTGAGGGACCGATGTCCGAAGCGCTCGATCTTCCTGTAGGCGCCTCGTCGGCCGGCAGCCTGTCATTGCTCCGCGCCGTACGCGGTCATTTTGCCGGGTTCGCCGCGAGCCTCGCCTGGCTCGCTTTCGGCCTGTCCTGCCTGTGGCGGGAGGATGTCGGCGACTGGTCGCGCACCCAAGAGGTGGCGATCGCCGCGCTGGTGATCGCGGGCGCTGTGGCGCTGGCCGCCGTGGCGGCATTCTGGTCGCGGCGCGTCGCCGACACGGTGCAGAGGCGGGCGCCATGGCTGGTGCTGCTCGGCGTCTGGTTTGCGGTCTGGGAAGTTCTGACCGCGAAGCTCGGCCTGCTGCCGTTGCCGTTCTTCCCGCCGCCGCAGGCGATCGTCGAGGTCTATACCGACGATCTGCCAAAACTGTTCGACAGTGTATTCGCCTCGGTCAAGCTGCAGCTCGGCGGCTATGCGATCGGCGCGTTCGCGGGCTTCGTCACCGGGGTGTTGATCGGCTGGTCGCGGGCGATCGGCTACTGGGTGCACCCGGTGCTGCGCTTCATCGGGCCACTGCCGGCGACGGCGTGGCTGCCGATTGCGTTTTTCGCGTTTCCGACCAGCTGGAGCGCTTCGACCTTCCTGATCGCGCTCGCCACCGGCTTTCCGGTGACGGTGCTGACCTGGTCAGGCGTCGCCAGCGTCAGCAACGCGTATTACGACGTGGCGCGCACGCTCGGCGCCAAGCCGTCGTTCCTGGTGTTCAAGGTGGCGATTCCGGCCGCGCTGCCGCACGTCTTCGTCGGCCTGTTCATGGGCCTCGGCGCGTCGTTCGCTGTGCTGGTGGTTGCCGAGATGATGGGCGTCAAGTCGGGGCTCGGCTGGTACCTGCAATGGGCGCAGGGCTGGGCGGCCTACGCCAACATGTATGCGGCGCTGCTGGTGATGTCGCTGCTGTGCTCCGGCGCGATCACGGCGCTGTTCAAACTGCGCGATCGTCTGCTCAGCTGGCAAAAGGGTGTGGTGAAATGGTGAGTTCGCTGGCGGTGAAATACGAGGCGCCGGTCGCCGGCGCCTCCCTCGAGGTCGACGACGTCAGCCACCACTTCGACATCGACGGCAAGCCGCTGCCTGTGCTCGATCGCGTCTCGCTCAACGCACGGCCCGGCGAATTCGTGGCGTTGCTCGGCCCGTCCGGCTGCGGCAAGTCCACGCTGCTGCGGTTGGTGGCGGGACTTGAGCCGCCGCGCTCCGGCAGGCTGCTTGAAGATGGCCGCCCCATCACCGGTCCGAATCCGTCACGCGTCGTGGTGTTTCAGGACCCGACGCTGTTTCCGTGGCGCACGGTGTGGAAGAACGTCGCGCTCGGGCTCGAGGCGCAAGGCATCATCAAGTCCGAGCGGCACCGCGTCGATGCGGCGCTGCAACTGGTCGGCCTGTCGGGCTTCGCCAACGCCTATCCGCATCAGCTTTCAGGCGGTATGGCGCAGCGCGTGTCGCTGGCGCGCGCGCTGGTCAACGATCCGGATATCCTCATCCTCGACGAGCCGCTCGGCAAGCTCGATTCCCTAACGCGGCTCAGCATGCAGACCGAGATCGTGTCGCTGTGGCAGCGCAACGGCTTCACCACGCTGCTGGTGACGCATGATGTCGAGGAGGCGCTGTTTCTGGCGCAGCGCGTGGTCGTGTTCAGTGAGCGGCCCGCCAGGCTGAAGGCGGACATCGCGGTCGATCTGCCATATCCGCGCCACCGCGGCGATCCCGTGCTCGCCGATTTGCGCCGGCAGATTCTCGGCCTGCTCGGGCTCGACGCCACTTGGTGAGCCCCCAGCCGCACAAGCTACGCGATTTCGTCGTCGCGTTCACCCGCTTGATCGACCGCGCGCCGCAGGAAGTGGAGGCGCTCGGCGAGGGGCGGCTTCTGCTCGCCGATCTGGTGAGCAAGGACGACTGGCTGCCGGATGCTTACGCGCAGCCGCATCCGCAATACTATCAGCAGTATCTGCTGCACGCCGATCCGCTGGAGCGGCTGTCGATCGTCAGCTTCGTCTGGGGTCCGGGGCAGCGCACGCCGGTGCACGACCATACGGTGTGGGGACTGGTCGGCGTGCTGCGCGGCGCCGAACTGTCGGAGAGCTACACGCCGCGTGCGGAAGGGGGCTTCGAGATCGGGCCGACGGAGCGTATCGAGGCCGGCGAGGTGGTTGCGGTGTCGCCGCGCATCGGCGACATTCACGCCATCGCCAACGCCTATGACGATCGCCCCTCGATCTCGATCCACGTCTATGGCGGCAATATCGGCGCGGTCCGTCGCTCGGTGTTCGATCCGGTGACCGGCGAGCGCAAGCCTTTCGTGTCCGGATATGCCAATGCCGCGGTCCCTAATCTGTGGGACCGCTCCAAGGAGTAGACCGACGTGATGCCGATGTCTGATTTGTCCGCAGGGATCCGCCAGTGACACGTCGCGTGTCCTTCGCCGAGGTTCGCGCGGCGCTGATCGAAGGCCGCGAGATCGCGCTGCTTGATGTCCGCGAGGAGGGGCCGTTCTCGCGCGGTCATCCGCTGTTCGGGGTGCCGCTGCCGCTCGGCCGTATCGAACTCGACGTACTCGACCTGGTGCCACGGCGCGATGCACCAATCGTGCTGTATGACGACGGCGAGGGGCTGGTCGCGCGCGCTGCGGCGAAGCTCGCCGAACTGGGTTACAGCAACGTCGCCGAGCTCGAGGGCGGTCTTGACGGCTGGCGGCGCGCCGGCGGCGAGTTGTTCATCGATGTCAACGTGCCGAGCAAGGCGTTCGGCGAACTGGTCGAGTCGACGCGGCACACGCCGTCGCTGCCGGCCGCCGAGGTCGAGCGGCTGATCGCCCGCAATGCCGATGTCGTCGTGCTGGATTCCCGGCGCTTCGAAGAATATCGCACGATGTCGATCCCGACCGGCACCAGCGTGCCCGGTGGCGAGCTGGTGCTGCGTGTCCAGGATCTCGCGCCGCGTCCCGAGACGACCGTGATCGTCAACTGCGCCGGCCGGACGCGCTCGATCATTGGTACGCAGTCGCTGATCAATGCGGGCATTCCCAACAAGGTGTTCGCGCTGCGCAACGGCACCATCGGCTGGACGCTCGCAGGCCTGCAACTCGACCACGGCGCCGAACGACGCTTCCCCGACCTGTCCGACGAAGCGCAGCGGCTGGCCCGCCAGCGCGCGCAGGTGTTGGCGCAGCGCGTCGGGCTGCAGACGATCGACCGCGTCACGCTCGATCGCTGGCGCGATCGTCGCGACGTCACGGTGTATCTGCTCGACGTCCGCACGCCGGAGGAATTCGCTGCCGGCCACCTGCCTGGCTTTCGCTCGGCGCCTGGCGGGCAATTGGTCCAGGCGACCGACGAATGGGTCGGCGTCCGACACGCGCATCTGGTTCTGTTCGACGACGATGGCGTTCGTGCCACACTGGCGGCATCGTGGCTGATCCAGATGGGCTGGCGCAACGTCTACGTGTTGCCGGGGCCTTTCGAGGGTGAACTCGAAACCGGGGCGCGTCTGCCACGACGGCCGCCGCTGCCGAACCACGGGCTTCCGACGCTGACGCCTCAGGCGCTCGCGGCCGAGCTCGCGCAATGGACGGTGATCGACCTCGCACCGAGCCCGCGCCACGCGGCCGGGCATATTCCCGGCGCGTGGTTCGCGGCGCGGGCGCGGCTGGCCGAGGCGTTGTCAGTGCTGCCTGGCGAGGGGCAACTGGCGCTGACGTCGTGGGACGGCGTGCTGGCGCAATTCACAGCCGGCGAGCTGCGGGCACTGACCGATCGACCGATCGCTTTGCTCGGTGGCGGCACGCAGGCGTGGGAGGCGGCCGGCCCGCCGCTGGAGCGCGGCATCACGCATGCGGCGCATACGGTCGACGATGTCTACAAGCGGCCCTATGAGGGCACCGACAACGCCGCTGCGGCGATGCAGGCGTATCTCGATTGGGAATTCGGTCTGGTCGACCAACTCGCTCGCGACGGCACCCACGGTTTCCGGGTGCTGTAACGCAACGTCGTCCGGATAGTAGTTCTGCTGAAGCCCGCCGAGACGACGGCTCACACGATGAAACGCCTTGCAGCCGAGTCGTTAGTTGATCTGCGCCGTCTCGGCCGAGCTTGTGCCAGCCATCTCCGTCTGTTCTCGACCCTCCCACAGCGAAGATCGTGGATGCCCGGCACAAGGCCGGGCAACACGCGGAGAGGCAGGGTTCGATTTCGTAAGGTCAGTCGGCGCGGCCTCACTGGCGGATCGTCGGCGTTCTCAGGATCCGCGCGGCACCCAGATCTTCACCGCGTCGGTCTTCACCTTTGTCGGGATCAGCCCCTCGGTCAAGAAAGCGTCGGCGATCTTCTGCTGCTCGGCAAGGCCATCCGGCGTGACGCGACCGACCGCGTAGGAACGGTGGCTGTTAGCCTCCTCGACGATCGGCGCCTCGATGCTCCACAGGCCGGCCAGCAGCGTTGCTGCCTCTTTCGGGTTGGCTTTGACCCAACGTCCGGTCTGCGCAAGCTGGTCGTAGATGACGTTCAACACGTCGCTGCGTTTCTCCGCATAGGAGGCCGACGCGAGATAATAGCGCTTGTAGCTGGCGAGGCCATCCGACCCGTCGGCCAGGATCCGGGCGCCGGTCTGGTGCCGGGCGCTGGTGTAGAACGGGTCCCACGCCACCCAGGCGTCGACATTGTTGCTGACGAAGGCGGCACGGCCGTCGGCAGGGGCCAGATACGCCGGCGTGATGTCCTTGAAGGTGAGGCCGGCCTTGGCGAGCGCAGCCAGCAGCAGATAGTGGCTGCCGGCACCCTTGGTCACCGCGACGCGCTTGCCCTTGAGATCGGGCAGCGTCTTGATCGACGACGACTGCGCGACCAGGATGGCTTGTGCGGCCGGCGAGGCTGCTTCCTCGGCCACATAGGCGAGCTGCGCGCCGGCGGCCTGCGCGAAGATCGGCACGGTGTCGGCAACGTCTGCGCCGAAATCGATGCTGCCGACATTGATCGCTTCCAGCAATGGCAGACCGCTGGTGAACTCATGCCAGGTGATTTTCACGCCGAGCGGAGCGAGGGCCTTCTCCAGTTCGCCGTTCGATTTCAGCACCGCGACCAGCGTCGAGGAGCGCTGATAGCCGATCCGGACCGTATCGGTTGGCGACTGCGCCCGGCCGGGCAGCGTGGAGAGTGCGATTGCGGAGGCGGCGATCGTCGACACCAGAAATGAACGTCGGGAAGTCATCACGGATCCTTGCCAGGAGAAGCGGCATCGGGCGGCCGAACCGCATGGGGGAGTTACAGAATGTCCGAGGAATGAGTGCTGTTGGCAATTCTGCACTTCTGCGAAATGCAGATCGCTTGTACTTCGCGCCCACCTGCTTTGAGAAACTCGTTCTTCACGGCCGAATAACGAGCGTAGGTCGGCAGTTCGCCTGCGCGACGCGCGCTCAGGCGGAAACGCCTGCGGGAGAGCGGGCGTGCTCGGCCGAAGCGATCGGCAGCGCAGTGACCGACTTGATCTTCTCCATGGCAAAGCGCGATGTGACGTTCTTCAACGCGGCGGCGCCGATCAGCGTTCGGTAGAACTGATCGAAGCTCTTCATGTCCGGAACGACGACGCGAAGCACATAGTCGAAATCGCAGGCGAGCCGATACATGTCGACGATCTGCGGCATCGCCTTCAATGTGGCGGCGAACGAGGTCTGCCATTCCTTGGAATGATCGCCGCTTTCGATGAACACGAACACCGACAGGCCCAGTCCGATCTTGTCCTGATCGACCAGCGCAACGCGCCCGGTGATCACACCTTCCATCTGCAGACGCTGGATACGTTTCCAGCAGGGCGTCGACGACAGGCCGACCTGGTTGGCAACGTCCGCGACCGACAGCGTGGCGTCCTCCTGCAGCAGCCGCAGGATCTTGAAGTCGACTCGGTCGAGCGCGCGGGATGTTTCAGGGGGAGCTGAGTTCATCGGGATGGATCACGAACCTGATTGGGAAATGCGCCGGCGCAGCCGCGTGTCTGCCGATCTAACGGCGGTTCGTGAGATATGACAATCGGGCCGGACAAAATCGAAAGAAGCTTCCACGTGACGTAGTGTCCGAAGAACGGCAGACTAATCAGATCGTCACCGACGATACAAACTCTCCTTTGCGTGGAAGCGAGAGGTGCGGTGCGGTTTCAACGGCAGCCGACCACGCGGGGAACACGGATCGGCGCCACTGCACGGCGCCGATCCGCGAGTGATCGAGATCAGGACGCCGGCGACCACTTCCAGACGATGTCGCGGACATTGATCGGCTTCGGGATCAGCCCGAGCTTGTGGAAGCGATCGGCGGTCTGCTGCTGCTCGGCAAGAACCTTGTCGGTCACCGGCGTCACCTCGAACACCGAGCGGGCCACGAAAGTCGTCACGACGGCAGGATCGACGCCGGTCGCCGTCGCTAGCGACCTGGTGATCTCGTCGTGATGAGCGTTGGCCCACTGCGCCTCCTTGGCGAAGGTCTGGTTCAGCAACGCGACGACGTCGCCATGTGCGTTGGTGAACTCACGATTGGCGAGGAAGAAGCCAATCGACTCGTGGGCGTCGCCGGCAAAGCTCAGCACGCGGGCGCCGCTCTTCTCGGCGAGCGCGAGATAAGGGTCCCAGATCGCCCACGCATCGACCGTGCCGCCGGCAAAAGCCGCAGTGCCGTCGGCCGGCGGCAGATACACTGCGGTGACGTCGGTGAATTGCAGACCGGCTTTTTCCAGGATCGCGACCGCGGTGTTGTGCGCGCTCGATCCCTTCGGAATGGCGAGGCGCTTGCCTTTGAGGTCGGCGACCGACTTGATCGGCGAGTTGGCCGGCACCACGATGCCCTCGTTCTTGCCGGAGCCGGGCAGGGCGGCGACATAGAGCAGGTTGGCCGTCGCCGCCTGCGCGAAGATCGGCGGTGTATCGCCGGTGTAGCCGAAATCGATGTTGCCGGTGTTGAGCGCCTCGAGCAGCGGCGGGCCGAAGGCGAACTCGACCCACTTCACGGTGAGGCCCTTGTCTTTCAGCGCGGCCTCGAGCGAGCCACGCTCCTTCACGGCCGGCTGGATGCCGGCTTTTTGGAAGCCGATACGCACTTCCTTCAATTCGGCCGCCGAGGCGGCGCCGAGAGAGGATGCCGCCAGGGCGGCGAAAGCAAGGGCGAACAGTGATCTGCGCGAAGTCTTCATGGCCTGCTCCAGTGATCATTGCGGGGCGATCATTAGAGGTGGGAACGCGGCCGAGTTGAATTCCAAAGATCGATGCGACGCGTTAGGACCATGCTTCGCGGCACCAGCCGCATGGCAGGGAATAGGCGTCAATCATGTTAGTGGTCCGCCATCGGCGCAGCGGACTAACCGTGCTTGGCGCTGGGCACGCTGACTTCGGCGAGGCGCACGAGATCCTCGTCGCGATCGATTGCGACGTAGCTGCCCTGCCAATAGGCCAGCGACGCCTTGCGCGGCAGCGTCGCGGTGTGAACGACGCGGCCGATCAGGATCGCATGGGTGTGGCGCTCGATCAGTTCATCGAGTTCGCATTCGATGCTGGCGAGCGCGCCGGACAGCACCGGCGCGCCGGAGATCCCGGTACTCCACGCGCCGACGCCGAACCGAGCCGCGCCCTTGAAGCCGCCTTTGCCGGCGAAGCGTTCGCCGATCTCGATCTGATCCGCCGCCAGGATGTTGACTGCGAATGTCCGGCTTTCCGCAATTTGCGGGCCGGCCGAGGAACTGCGGTTCAGACACACGATCAGTGCCGGCGGCGATGCCGACAGCGACGTGACGGCCGTGGCGGTCATGCCGACGCGGCCGCTGCCGGTGCCGGCGGTGATGATGCTGACCCCGCTGGCGAGTTGCCGCATCGCATGGGCGAAATCCGCCGGCGAGGCCGAGCGTAGACAGTCGTCGATGGCAACATTCATGGCGGCAGCCTCACAGCTCAAACGCGCCCTCCGAGCCCTTCAGAAGGTCGCGCAGGATCTCGCCTTCCAGCGCGGCGAGTTCGGCCGAGCCGCGCTGGCGCGGGCGTGGCAGGTCGATCAAGAGATCCTTGGCGATGCGGCCGTCCTCGATCACCAGCACGCGATCGGCGAGCGCTACCGCTTCGGCAACGTCGTGCGTCACCAGGATGGCGGTGAAGCCCTGGTCCTGCCAGACCTGTTCGAGCAGACGCTGCATGGCGATGCGCGTCAGCGCGTCGAGCGCGCCCAGCGGCTCGTCGAAGGCGAGCACGCGCGGCCGGCTCACCAGCGCCCGGGCCAGCGCAACGCGCTGCTTTTGGCCGCCCGACAGCACCGCCGGCCATTGTCCCCGCTTGTCGTCGAGTCCGACTTCGATCAGCGCCGCATCGGCGCGTGCGCGGGCATCCGGCGAATTGCGTTCGGCGCCGAGTCCGACTTCGACATTGGCGAGCACGCGCGCCCACGGCAGCAGCCGCGGCTCCTGAAACATGACGCGGACATCGCCCGGCAGCTTGTCCTCGCCAAAGCTGATATGACCGGCGGTCGGCGTCTCCAACCCGGCGATCAGGCGTAGCAGCGTGCTCTTGCCGCACCCGCTGCGCCCGACGATGGTGACGAACTGACCGGCCGGGATCTGCAGATCGATGCCGCGTAGCACGTCGTTGTCGCCGAACGATTTACGCAGGCCACGGATGTCGAGCGGCAGCGCCGGCGTCGCGGCACGGGCCGGCGCTGCTTCTTTGACTCGGGGAGGGTCGGCTTCGCCGAGGCGTTGCCGCTGGCTGGCGGCGAGAAACTGCAGCGCTTCCATCATCGGCCCCTCACGACTTCTGGAACGCCGGGTGCCACGACAACGTCAGCCGTTCGAGCAGCCGGGACGCGCTGTCGGCGAGCTTGCCGAGCAGGGCGTAGATCAGAATGGAGAGCACGACGACATCGATCAGCATGAACTCGCGCGCCTGCATCGCCATGTAGCCGAGGCCCGATGAGGCCGCGATGGTCTCGGCCACGATCAGCGTCAACCACATGATGCCGAGTGCGAAGCGGACGCCGACGAACACCGAGGGCAGCGCTCCGGGGAAGATCACGCGGCGGAACAGCTCGAGGTTGCTCATCCCGTAGATCCGGCCCATTTCGATCAGCTGTGGATCGACGGTGCGGATGCCGTGCAGTGTATTGAGATAGATCGGGAAGAACACGCCGAGGGCGACCAGGAACAGCTTGGCCTGCTCGTCGATGCCGAACCACAGGATCACCAACGGGATCAGCGCCAGATGCGGTACGTTACGCACCATCTGCAGCGTGGTGTCGGAGAGTTTCGAGCTCAGGCTGGACAGGCCGTTGGCGAGCCCGAAGGCGAAGCCGATGGTGCCGCCGATCGCAAAGCCCACCGAAGCGCGCCAGAAGCTGACCCAGATGTTGCGCACAAGTTCGCCGGATTGCAGCAGCCTCCAGCCGGCGACGACGACGTCGCTCGGCGCCGGCAGCACGCGCGCCGACACCAGGCCGAAGCTGCAGGCCGCCTGCCAGACGACGATAATCAGCAGCGGCACGATCCATTGGATCAGACCGTCGGCGCGCGGCAAACGCCAGCTGTGCGGACGGGCGAGGGTCTCGACGAGGCTCATGGCTTGGCCACCTGCTTGGCATTGGGCAGATGTTCGTTGGCGATGGTTTCGCCGAATGGTCCAGAGTTGACGCGGAGCGGCGTGACGTTGCCGGCATGCTGCGGCTTGACCAGCGGGAAAACCAGTTCGGCGAACCGATAAGCCTCTTCGAGATGCGGGTAGCCGGACAGGATGAACGTGTCGATGCCGACGTCCTGATACTCCTTGATCCGCGCTGCGACGGTCTGCGGATCGCCAACCAGCGCCGTGCCGGCACCGCCGCGCACCAGGCCGACGCCGGCCCAGAGGTTTGGGCTGATTTCGAGCTTGTCGCGCCGGCCGCCGTGCAACTGCCCCATGCGCTGCTGGCCGACCGAATCCATCCGCGCGAACACCTTTTGCGCGGCGGCTATCGTGTCATCCGTGACGTAGCGGATCAGATCGTCGGCGGCGGCCCAGGCCGCTTCATTGGTTTCGCGCACGATGACGTGCAGCCGGATGCCGAACGACAGCTTGCGGCCCCGCGGTTCGGCGACGGCCCGGACCCGGCTGACCTTTTCGGCGACAGCTTCCGGCGGCTCGCCCCAGGTGAGATATTTGTCGACGGTGTCGGCGGCGACGTCGATGCCGGCGTCCGACGATCCGCCGAAATACAGCGGCGGACGCGGGCTCTGCAACGGCGGGAACAGCAGCCGGCCGTCCTCGATGGTGATGTGCTTGCCGCTGACGTTCACCGTCTTGCCGGCGAGCAGATCCGAATAGACGTTGAGGAATTCGCGGGTCACCTCGTAGCGCTCGTCGTGCGACAGGAAGATGCCGTCGCCTTTGTTTTCGACCGGATCGCCGCCGGTGACGACGTTGATCAGTAGCCGGCCGCCGGTGACGCGGTCGAGCGTCGCGGTCATCCGGGCGGCGACGCTCGGCGACTGCAGGCCGGGGCGAACGGCGACCAGATAGCGCAGCCGCTCGGTCCACGGCGCGACCGCCGAGGCGACGACCCAGGAATCCTCGCAGCTCCGCCCCGTCGGCAGCAGCACGCCGAAATAGCCGAGCTGGTCGGCCGCCTGGGCGATCTGGCGCAGATACGCGAAGTTGACGTCACGCCCTCCGGTCGACGTGCCGAGATAATGGCCGTCACCATGGGTGGGCAGGAACCAGAGGAAATTTGACGCGTGAGCTGAGCTCATCGGGGATTGCTCCGTGTTGTCGCTATTGATGCCGTCGTTGCGTTACGCCTGCGGCGGCTTCCACACCGCGTCGCGAACCACGATCGGCCGCGGGATCAGCCCCAACTGGTGGAACCGGTCGGCGACGCCCTGCTGGGTGGCGATGATGTCGTCGGTCACAGGTCCGACCGCGAAGGACGAGCGGTTGGCCGCAGCCGTCTGGATGTCGAGAGGGATGCCGGTGACGGCGGCGAGCGATTGCGCGACCTCATTGCGATGCGTTTCCGCCCATTGCGCCGTCGCGCTGGTGACGGTCACGATCTGCTTGAGGATCGCGCCGTTGCGCTGCGCGAAGTCACGATTGGCGATGTAGAACGAATTTGTGCGGCCGACGTCTGACGCGTTGACCAGGATGCGGCCGTTCTGTTTCAGCTCGCCGATCGCGAAGTACGGGTCCCAGATCGACCATGCATCGATGCTGCCTTGCGCGAACGCCGGGCCCGCGTCAGGCGGCGTCAAATACACCGGGACAATGTCGTCGTAGCTCAGTCCCGCCTTCTGCAGCACCAGCAGAACGACGTTGTGGGCGCTCGATCCCTTGGTGAAGCCGATGCGTTTTCCCCTGAGATCGGCGAGGCTGCGGATCGACGAATCCTTCGGGACCAGGATGCCCTGGCCGTTGGTGATGGGCTGGCCAGCTGCATAGACGACCGCCGCGCCGGCGGCTTGGGCGAAGATCGGCGGTGAGTCGCCGACGGCGCCGTAGTGGATGCTGCCGACGTTCATCGCTTCCAGCATCGGCGGGCCGGATGAGAATTCGAGCCATTTGATGCCGATGTTTTGCGATGCAAAATGATCTTCAAGGGTTCGGCGCTGGCGTGCGATCACCAGCACGCCGTTCTTCTGATAGCCGATGCGGATCTCTGTTAGCGGCTCGGCGGCTGCGCGCTCTGATAGCAGCGGAGCCAGCGACGCGGCCGCCGATAGCTTGAGAAAGTCGCGCCGCTGCATTCCGCTTCATCCTTCGGTCGATCATCGTTGCTGAGAATGATGGGCAGACGCCGCCGGGCTGTCGAGACGTCTGGGAAAATAGCAATGCTAGTGCTGCAGTCCGCATGAGGAGAGCGGTAAAATCCTTTACGGAGCACCAGTTTCGGGATGGATGTTCTCGCGGACGAGGAACTCGATGCCGGCGTGCGCGCCCGCGAACGTCGCGTGATGGTGCGACCCGCAGTTGTGGGGCGATGCCGCGCTTGCTCGGCTGAGGCCACCGCAGCGATGCTGCAGTCGATTACCAGAGCAGGCGGACTGTGCTGTCGGAGCAGTTATCAAGCTGCAAAACGATCTCTCAACACGGTGATCTTCAGAATTGTCGATGGGAAATCGCTCGGTGATGATGAGCCAAACACGCGTTTGGCGGCGTGACGGCGGTTTACGGACAGGCGGATCGGACACTCATGGCGACGGTGAGCGAATTGAAGGACGGGCTCTGGCGAGAGCTGGCGCTGAAGGCGGAACTCGGCATCAACGGGGTTGCGATCAGCGGCGAAGCGCTTGACGTCGTGCAGCCCGGGGTGCGGGCGCAGGAACAGGTCCACTGCTTGTTCGAGATGGATTTCGAGACTCACACGGTCGAGCTGCCGTCGCATTTCTATCTGCCTCTCGGGCTCAGCGTACCGTTCCGTTGGAATCCGAAATCGACCTATCGGGTCGATCTGATCGGCGATCGCACGGTGCTGATCGACGGTGCCGAGGTGATTGCAGAGGTCAAGTTCCGCGAGCGGCCTGCGTTCTACGGCGCCAAGACGTCCGACGGCATCGAGATGAGTCAGATCGGGGCGCATTACGCCGACCGGCATTTGTTCATCGTCTACAGCAACGAGTGTTCGTACAAGGAAAAGGGCGAAGACTGTCTGTTCTGCAATATCAACTACACCAAGGACGTGTATGGTGAGAAAGGCGGCGTGTTCTGGAAGAACGCACGGCAGATCGGCGAGACCGCGGCGCGCGCATACTCGGATGGCGCGATCGACCATCTCACCGTGAGCGGCGGCGTCATCCCGGAGCGGCGCGAACTCGAATACTATCTCGATGTCGCCGAGGCGATCCAACAGCATACCGGGCGCGAGGACTTCAACGGCACCGCCACGATTGCCGCGCCGCTCGACCTGCGCAATCTCGATCGCTTCAAGGAAGCCGGTTATCGGACCACGGCGATGAACATCGAGATCTGGGATAAAGGCATCTACGAGGCGATCTGTCCCGGCAAGGCGCGTGGCGGTGGCGGCTGGGAGCACTGGGTCAAGGCGCTCGAATACGCCGTGACGGTGTTCGGCCATGGCCGGGTGCGCTCCAATATCGTCGCGGGCATCGAGCCGAAACGCAGCACGCTGGCGGGGCTGGAATATCTCGCGTCGAAGGGCGTGGTCGGCACGTTCGCGGTGTGGTGCCCGAACCCTGGATCCGAGCTCGAAGGCCACCGCCCGCCGGTGCCAGGCTGGTATCTCGACCTCGCACACAGACTGGTGGCGATCTGGCGCAAGAACGGCATTACCTATCAGCACGTGTTCGACAGCAATGCATCGTCGGATACGCTGCAGCACGATATCTACCGGATCGAGGACGAAACGCTGCCGATCTTCGCAACGGCCAAGCAACTCGAGCCCGCCGAATAGTTCATCCGATCGCTCATCTTGATTCCACGGAGGCCGCGTGAGCAACGCAAAGCCCAGGCACATCGCCATCTACGGCAAGGGTGGCATCGGCAAGTCGACCACGACATCGAACATCTCGGCGGCGCTCGCCGAAGCGGGGCATCGCGTCGTCCAGATCGGCTGCGATCCGAAAAGCGACTCGACCACGATCCTGCGCGGCGGCGCGGATCTGCCGACCGTGCTCGACAGCCTGCGCGACAGTGGCCGGCCGACCATCGCTGACGTTTCGGCGACCGGCTTCGGCGGTGTGCTGTGCATCGAGGCCGGCGGTCCTGTACCGGGTGTCGGCTGCGCGGGACGCGGCATCAACGCGGCGGTCGATCTGCTGCACGAACTCCGGCTGTTCGAGGAGTTCAAGCCGGACTACGTCCTCTACGATGTGCTCGGCGACGTGGTGTGCGGCGGCTTCGCGGTGCCGATCCGCAACGGCATCGCCGAGTCGGCCTTCGTGGTGACCTCGTCGGACTTCATGGCGATCTTTGCGGCCAACAATCTGTTCAAGGCGATCGGCAAATACGCGCCGTCCGGCGGGGCCCGGCTGGGCGGCGTGATCGCCAACAGCATCCAGACGCCTTATGCGACGGCGTTGATCGACGATTTCGCCGCACGCACTGGGACGGGCGTGGTCGGCTATGTGCCGCGGTCGCACGGTCGCGCAGAGTGAACTCTACGGTCAGACGGTGATCGAGGCTGCGCCGGCGTCGGAGCAGGCCGAGATCTATCGCAAGCTGGCGCGGCACATCGCCGGCGAGCATCCGGCGTCGATTCCCAGGCCGCTGAACGGACCGGCCCTGAAGGACTGGGCGAGACAATGGGGCGACAGGGTGTTCGGCACAGCCGAGCGGTCGCTCGCCGAGGTGGTGTGAGATGAACAAGCCGCTGCAACCGCCGACTCGCGAGCGGCGGCTGAATGGTATCAGCGCCTATCTCGGCGACATTGCCGCGCTGATCGCCGAACTCGAATCCGGTCCGTCGGTCCAACGCATCCGCACGTTCTCCCAGGTGGCTGCCGACGACGTCTCCGCGGCGCTCGGCGTACTCGCCGAGATCGATGGCCTCGGGGTGGTGGTGCATGGCGCGCGCGGTTGCGCCGGTGCGCTTGCGCATGGCGGGGCCGGGCGGCCGTGGGCGGTCACCAATCTCGACCAGCGCGACACCATTCTGGGCGCCGACGGCGTGCTGGCGCGCACGCTTCGCCGGCTATACGAGCAGCACCGGCCTTGGGCGATCGTCGTGGTGGCCACCCCCGTGGTGGCGATCAACAACGACGATATCCAGGCGGTCGCCGCCGAGCTTGGCGACGAACTCGGCGTGCCGGTGATCGAGCTGCGTACCGATGGTTTCCGCTCGCGGATCGCGGCGACCGGCTACGATATCGCCGGTGCAGCGCTGGCCGCGCTGGTGCAACCGCAGCACGGCCGCCGCCACGATGTGATCAACCTGCTTGCCTTTGAGCAGGGACCGGGCTTGAGGGCGATCACGCAGCAACTCGCTGCGCTCGGGCTCGAGGTCAACGTGCTGCCGGCTGGCGCTGGTTCCGACGCATTTGCGAGAGCCGCGCAGGCCGTGCTCAGCGTCGCGGTGTTTCAGGACGAGGCCGACGTCTTGCGGCGCGAGCTCGACCGGCTGCAACGCGTGCCGTTCCTGCATCTGCCGCCACCGATCGGAGTCGCTGGCGCCCGCCAATTCGTCGAAGCCGTCGCCGAAGCCACCGAGCGGCCTCCGCCGGCGAAGGATGAGAGGGCGTGCGGCAGCGAATTGCTCGGCGATCGACGCGTCGTTGTCGCGCTGCCGCCCTCCCAGGCATTCGCGGTCGCGGGCCTGATCGAGCAGTTCGGCGGTCGTCTCGCCGGTCTCAGCGTCGATTGGATCGACAGCCTCCACCTCGATGGACTCAAGGCGCTGAGCGCCACGGCGACACTGGCGTTGCGTATCGGCGCAGGGCAACCGTTCGAACTGATCAACTGGCTCGACAAGCTGAAGCCCGATCTGCTGATCGGTACACCGGCCGCAGCAGCGACCGCGACCCGTGCGGCAATCGCTGCGGTCGCAATCCAGGGTGACGAACTGCTGGGCGCCGCCGGCGAAGCGCGATTGGTGGCACGCATTGCTCGGGCACTCGACGCGCAACGGCGTGGCTTCGGCGGCTTTGCCGCTGGGACCGACTACAATCCCGGTTGGATGAAGCGCAGCCCGGACTGGTACATCAAGCGCGAGGTGAGATGATGGCGGCGCATCTGACGCGTCCCCGTGTGGGCTGTGCGCTGCATGGAGCGCTATACGCGGCGTCGGCGATCGACGGCGTGACGCCGCTGGTGCATGCGACGCCGGGCTGCGGCGTTCAGGCCGCGTTGTGGCGCGGCGTCGGCTGCGGGCTCGGCAGCGGGTGGCCGACCTCGAACCTGTCCGAGAAGCACGTCGTGTTCGGCGGCGCCTCTCGGCTGCGCGAGCAGATCAAGAACACCCGCAGCGTGGTCGCCGGCGAACTGACGGTGGTGCTCACCGGCTGTCCGGCCGAGATGATCGGGGACGATGTCGACGCGATGGCTCAGGAAGCGCGCGACGCCGGGGGCGACGTTGTTGATCTCGCGACCGCGGGGTTTCGCGGCTCCGCCTATCGCGGCTTCGCGGCCTTCCTCCAAGCCGTGCTGGAGAAATCGGTCCCCGCCGCGCCGCGACGTGCTGGACTGGTGAACATTTTCGGGCCGTTGCCGCATCAGGATGGGTCGTGGCTCGCCGAGATCGAGGAACTGTCCCGCCTGATCGCTGGCATCGGCCTGACTCCCAATCCGATCTTTGGCCCGTTCGGCGGCCTCGGCAGTCTGCGGGCAGCGGCGCAGGCCGAACTGAGCGTGACGGTCTCGCCGTGGACCGCCGCCGCGGTTCGCACGCTCGACGATCGCTTTGGCATCCCGTGGATCGAAAGTGCAGGGTTGCCGGTCGGTGCCGCGGCGACGGCCGCCTGGCTGGAGACGATCGTCGCGGCCGCAGTCGATATCGACGAGCCGGTTGCCACCGCTTTCATTGATCACGAGCGGCGCCGCGAAGCCTATTATCTCGACCGCGTGCTCGAGCCTCTGTATCGGCAAGGCGGCCCGCGCGCCTTTGCGCTGGCGCTACCAAGTCTGCACGCGGCTGGCCTCGCGCGATTTCTGGTTCAGACGCTGGGCTGGTCACCGGCGGCGATCGTCATCACCGACAATCCCGACAACGACAGCCGGGTGGCGTTACAGAACGGCCTCACCGCCGTGCATTACACTGAGGACGACGACGAGATCGCCGGCCTGATCGGCGCCAGCGGCGCGGACATCGTGTTCGGCAGTGCACTTGAACAGATAGCCGCGAACCGGCTTGAAGCGCCGCTCATCGAATGCGCGGCTCCGACGAGCCGCCTCGGCCTGACAACCGGCTTCGGCGGCTTCCGTGGCGGCCTGGCAATGCTCGAGGCGATCCTCAGCGCGGCCGACACCAATGCTGCCTCCGTTGCCGATCTGGGCAAGCCTGCCGCGGGCACGTCTGTCCAGCCGCGGTGGCCGCAACGCATCAGATTGTCCGAAACCGCATCGTAAAGAGGGCGCCCGTACGCGGTGCATCGGTAATCTCGATGCTGCCGCCGTGCTCCTCCATCACCGTTTTAACGATCGATAATCCCAGGCCGGCACCGTCACTCCGGGTCCGGTCGCCGCGCCAGAAGCGCTGGAAGATTGCCGCCCGGTCGACCGGCGGAATGCCGGGACCATAGTCGCGCACGCTGACCGAGCCGTCGCGCCCGACGTCGATGATCACCGTGGAAGCTACGGCGGTGTGGCGGATCGCATTCTCCACCAAGTTTCGGAGTGCTCGCCGCACCATCTCCGCATGGCCTCGAATGTGCGCCGGCCGATCTCCGCCCCGTAGCTCGATATCCTTCCCGGCCGCGAGCGCCAGCGGCGCCATCTGCTCGATGATCTCGACGGCGATCTGCGATAGATCGACGGTCTCGGCAGGATCGATCCGCATCGCGTTGAGTTCGGCGACGTCGAGCAGCTGTGCCACGATGCGGCTCATGGTCTGGATATTGCGATGCAAATCCTGGTTGGCGCCGACCGGATCGAGTGTTTCGATCCGCGCGTTGAGTATCGCCAGCGGTGTTCTCAGCTCGTGCGCGGCATCCGCGGTGAAGCGGCGCTGCTCGCGAAAGCCCTGTTCGAGACGGTCGAACGCCAGGTTGACGGCCTGAACCAGCGGCCGCACTTCGCTCGGAATACCGGACGTCGGGAGGCGGATGTCTGTGCGCGCGGGGCCGATGGCGGCGGCGCGTTCGGATGCTTCGACCAGCGGCCGCATCGCGCGACGGAAGATCACGACATCGAACGCCAGCAGCAGCAACAGGATCGGCAGCGTAATCCAGCCGACCGTGTGGAAGAAATCGGCGACGATATCGTCGGTGATCACGTCACGATGCGACAGATCTTCCGCGACCTGAATTCGCAGCTCGTGGCCGCTGATGTTGCGCGTGATGCTGCCGCCCGCCATGACATCGCGACCGCCATGGATCCCGGGCGCCGGCTCCTCGTCGTTGAGCGGCAACAGCGGGGTGGTGGCGTCGCTCGAGCTGAACAGCACTCTGCCGGCCGCGTCCACCACCGCATAGGCGTAGCGTCCATAGGCTGCGGAATACAGATCGCGCAGGTCCTGCGGCAGGGTGAGGGTCAGGCGTCCGTCCGGATCGGTCGTAAGGTGCTGGGCGATGACATCGGCCTGGCGCCGCATCGTCTCCGCGTGCAGCCGGTCGATCTCGCGCCCAAGCATCCAGAACAGGATCAGCGGCAGTACCACTGCGGTGATCGTCAGCGCAGCGACGTGCAGCAGCAGGATGCGAACAGCAAGCGAATCCCGACGCAACACCTACCGGATCTCCGACAACAGATACCCGACGCCGCGAATGTTGCGAACTTCGACCGTCGCTGCAAATGTCTCGAGCTGCTTGCGTAGCCGGGACACATAGACCTCGACCGCGTTCGAGGCGATCTCGCCGGTGAGGCCGAACATATGATCCTCGATGGCCTTCTTCGACACCACGCGACCCTGCCGTCGCAGCAGGATTTCGAGCACGCTGAGTTCGCGCGCCGATAATAGCCGGGGCTGTCCGCCGACGAATACCTCACGGCTTTCGGTATCGTAAGTCAGGTTCGCCAAGCTCAGCGAACGACCGAGCAACTGCCCGGGGCGGCGCAGCAGCGCCTGAATCCGCGCGGCGAGTTCTTCCATCGCGAATGGCTTCACCAGATAGTCGTCCGCGCCGTTCTTCAATCCGGCGACCCGATCTTCGACGGCACTTCGTGCGGTCAGGATCAGAACGGGCAGCGGCGCGTGTTTCGCGCGCAACTCGCGCAGCAGTATCATGCCGTCACCATCGGGGAGGCCGAGGTCGAGGATCATCGCCGGATAGCCCGCGCCCGACAACGCGATCCGCGCGTCCTCGACGCCCTCGACGACGTCGAGCTGATAGCCTGATGCCGCGAGACCTCGCGCAATCAGGCCAGCCAGTTCGGTATTATCCTCGACGAGCAGAAGACGCATCGGATGTACGGGGCCCTGTGGCACTTGACGTCGTATCCTATCAGGCGCCCGTCCGTAAACTAACACAAGTCGCGCGATGTCGGAGAGGGGGCGCAGCTGTAAGGTCCATGTAAGGTCAGCTTGCTAGTGCAGCTCACGCCCTCCTCGCCGATTGTCGGCCCGGACCGGCTGGGGAGCGGAGCGGCAGATGGCGAGAAGCAGGACACGCCTGATCCTGGCCGCCTGCGGCGCGCTGGTGGCGGCTGCGGCGCTCTACGCGGTGATCGATCTACGCGGCAGTCCGATTGTTCGGGACTCAGCTGCGCAGCAGGCGGGTGACCCGGCGCCGGAGCAGCGCGGGGTCGATCTCGACCGTCAAACCGTGACCTTGTCCGGTACGCAAGTTGACGCGCTGACGATCGAGCCGATCGAGCAGCGCTCGTTTCGCGTGACGAAGGATGCGGTGGGAGCGATCGCCTACAACGAGAACTTGCTGGTGCAAGTGTTCACACCCTACGCAGGGCGCATCATCGAGACGTCGGTGAACATCGGAGACCAGGTCACGGCCGGGACGCCGCTGTTCACAATCGACAGCCCCGATCTGCTCCAGCAGGAATCCAACCTGCTCGCCACCGCCGGGGTGCTGGATCTGCAGAACCGTGCGCTCAGCCGGGTGCGTCAACTGCTGAAGGCTGGCGGGGGCCCGCAGCGTGACGTCGACCAAGCGACCTCCGACCAGCAGACCGCGGAAGGCAACTACAAGGCGGCGCGCGACGCCGTTCGGATCTTTGGCAAGACCGACGCCGAGATCGATCGGGTCATCGCCGAGCGAAGGGTGGACTCGACCCTGGTGATCAGGAGCCCTGTCGACGGCCAGGTCACGGCGCGCAACGCCGCTCCGGGCCTTTACGTTCAACCCGGCAATGCGCCGGCGCCGTTGACGCTCGCAAACCTGTCGCTGAAATGGATGGTCGCCAACGTGACCGAGATCGACGCACCGCTGTTTCAGCGCGGCCAGCCGGTCGAGGTACGGGTCGCCGCCTTTCCGGAGGAGACGTTCCGGGGACGGATCACGACGCTGGGCGCGAGCATCGATTCGAATTCACATCGTCGCATGGTGCGGAGCGAGATCGAGGATCCGGAACATCTGCTGTTGCCAGGGATGCTGGCGACGTTTTCGATCGACGTCCGTCCTCCGGTGACCTCCGCGGCGATGAAGCTGGATGGCGTGGTCCGTGAGGGCGACGGCACGATGTCGGTCTGGGTGACGCGGGATCGTCACGTCTTCGAGCGCCGCACCGTCAAAACCGGCCTTGTCGAGGCTGGCCGGCGGCAGATTCTCGAAGGTGTCGCGGCCGGTGAGCTCGCGGTCACGAGCGGCGCGATCTTCCTCAGCAACAAGCTCGCCAACGCGGCGAGCAGTTAGAGCGTCCTCGAACCCCTCACGGCGGTCCTTGTGCTCAAGAGTCTCCTCGAATTCTGCCTGACCCGGAAGGCGATCATCGTGCTGGCGCTGGTCGTGTTCACGGGCGCCGGCATCGCCGCCTTTCTGCGGCTCAACGTCGAGGCCTATCCCAATCCCGCGCCGGTGATCCTGGAGATCACCGCGCAGGCGGCAGGACTGTCGGCCGAAGAAATGGAGAAGTATTACACAATTCCGATGGAGGTCGGATTGTATCCAACGCCGGGCGTGGAGAACATCCGCTCCACCTCGTTCTACGGCCTGTCGTTTGTCCGCATCACCTTCCGCTACGGCATCGATTACTACTTCGCGTTGACCCAAACGGCCAACTCGATCACCCAGAACATCACGCTGCCGAACAATCTTGTGCCCACCATCCAACAGTCCAGTCTGGTCGGCGAGATCTATCGTTATCAGCTGGTCGGACCACCGAATTACGGCCTGACCAATCTGCGCACGGTGCAGGACTATGTGGTGGCGCGGCGGCTGATGACGGTGCCGGGCGTGGTCCAGATCAACGCGTGGGGCGGCACCACCAAACAGTTCAACGTCGATGCCGATCTGCAGAAGCTCGAATCCTATAACATCACCGTGCCGCAGCTGGTCTCCGCGCTCGGCAACGCCAACATCAATGTCGGCGCGCGCGAGATCGCCATCGGCCAGCAATCGGTCAACATCCGCGGCATTGGGCTGATCGACACCGGCGGGGACGAGACGATCGCCGGCGGCTACAAGGTTCGCGACATCGAGAACGTCGTGCTGACGCAAAGCAACGGGCTTCCGATCCAGGTCAAGGACGTGGCCAAGGTGTCGGTCGGCTTCGTACCACGCCTCGGAATCGCGGGCCGCGACAAGAGTGACGACGTCGCCGCCGCCATCGTGGTGATGGGGCGGACTCAGCACACCAACGACATCGTGCCGCGGGTCAAAGCCGAGGTAGAGAAGCTCAATAGCGACGGCAGCCTGCCGCCCGGCGTCAGGATCGTGCCGTACTACGATCGCAGCGCGCTGGTTGCGGTGACGACGCATACGGTGCTGCACAACCTGGTGTTCGGCTGCCTACTGGTGTTCTTCATCCAGTGGGTCTTTCTCGGCGATCTGCGCAGCGCGCTGATCGTCAGCGCGAATATTCCGTTCGCATTGTTTT
The DNA here is from genome assembly GCF_001295845.1 of Rhodopseudomonas sp. AAP120. Taxonomy (GTDB): domain Bacteria; phylum Pseudomonadota; class Alphaproteobacteria; order Rhizobiales; family Xanthobacteraceae; genus Rhodopseudomonas. Next base: position 39,689 of record NZ_LJIC01000170.1, read on the forward strand.
TCTCGATCATCATCCTGGTGCTGCGGGGAGAGGACGCCAACCTGCTGTCACTCGGAGCCGTTGATTTCGGCATCATCGTCGACTCGGCGGTGATCATGATGGAGAACATCTTCCGCAATCTGCAATCGCCGCTGGTGCAGCAACAGCGCATGCTGGCGGCGCTGGGTGATCGCGGCAACAGGGCGGGCGGTGACGAGTCCGCCCCGGTGTGGACTGAACGGCCGCGGATGATCTTCGCCAGCGCCCTGCAGGTCGACAAGGCGGTGCTGTTCACGGCCGCGATCACCGTCACCGCCTTCGTGCCGCTGTTCACCATGCAGGGTGTCGAGGGGCAGATCTTCGGCCCGATGGCGCGGACGTATGGCTATGCGCTTGCCGGCGCGTTGATCGCGACATTCACGGTGACGCCGGTGCTGGCCTCGTTGCTGCTGCCGGCGAGAATCGAAGAGCACGAGACGATAATCGTCCGCAGTCTGCGCCGGCTTTATGAACCGGTGCTGCGCTGGTCGCTCGGTCGCGTGAAGCTCGCGGTGATCGCTGGCCTGGTGTTTCTCGCACTCGCCGGCCTGGCCGCGACGCGCCTCGGCAGCGAATTTCTGCCAGCGCTGGAGGAGGGCAATTTCTGGATTCGGGCCGCGATGCCGCCGACGATGTCGCTCGACGCGGGCACGATCTATGTCCGCAAGATGCGCGAGATCCTGCTGCGGCATCCGGAGGTGATAACCGTGGTGTCGCAGCACGGGCGACCGGACAACGGCAGCGACGCATCAGCGTTCTCGAATGTGGAGCTGTTCGCGCCGGTCAAGCCGTTCGCGGATTGGCCGCCGGGGCTGACCAAGGAGATGCTGGCTGATCAGTTGCAAAAGGAATTCGAGGCCGAACTGCCCGGCGTCACTTTCAATTTCTCCCAATACATCCAGGACAACATCGAGGAGGCGCTGTCCGGGGTGAAGGGCGCCAACTCGGTCAAGATCGTTGGTCCCAATCTGGACGTGCTGGAGCGGCTCGCCACCAAGGTGATGCAGGAGATGGCCAAGGTCCGCGGCGTCGCCGACCTCGGCGTGTTTCATCTGCTCGGCCAGCCCAATCTCAATATCAGGGTGGATCGCGAACGAGCGGCGCGCTATGGCCTCAACACCGGCGACGTCAATTCGGTGATCCAGGCGGCAGTCGGCGGCAGTACGGCCACGACCGTGCTGGAGGCCGATCGACAGTTCGGCGTAGTGGTCCGGCTGGATCCCAAGTTTCGGCAGAGCGTCGATGCCATCCGCGAGCTCAAGGTCGCCTATGCGACGCCGAGCGGCGTGAACGCCTACATCCCGCTCAGCGAATTGGCTGAGATCTCGCTCGATACCGGCGCGTCCTTCATCTATCGCGAGCGAAGCCAGCGCTACATTCCGATCAAGTTCAGCGTGCGCGACCGTGATCTCGGTAGCACGGTGGAGGAGGCCCAGCGTCGTGTCGCCGCGGCGGTTCAACTGCCGGAGGGCTATCGGCTGGTGTGGTCCGGCGAATTCGACAATCTGCAGGATGCCAAGGCGCGGTTGCTGATTGTAGTTCCGATCACGCTGCTGCTGGTGTTCGTGCTGCTTTACGCGCTGTTCAACACCATCCGCGAGAGCCTGCTGGCGCTGGTCGGCATCCCTTTCGCAGCCGGCGGCGGCCTCATCGCGCTGTATCTGACCGGATTGAATTTCAGCGTGTCGGCCGCGATCGGCTTTATCTCGCTTCTCGGCGTCGCAGTGATGGACGGCATTCTCAACATCACCTACGTGCGCGAACTGCGTGCGACGGGCGTCTCGACCGCCGATGCGGTGCTGCAGGCTTCCGAGCAGCGGATGCGTCCAATGCTGATGACGGCGCTGTCGGCCGGTGTCGGCTTGTTCCCGGCGGCGCTATCGCACGATATCGGCAGCCAGGTGCAACGCCCGCTGGCCACCGTCGTGGTCGGAGGCATGTTCATCGGTCCGCTGTTGCTGCTGGTGGTAGCGCCGGCGCTGCGCCAGTTGTTTCTTCGCGATGCGGTCGGCGCACCTCGGACCGATGTCGAGACGGCCCCGGAGCAACAGTCATGAGAATGGGCGGTCAGGGCTGCGTCGGCCTGGCGGTAATGGTGGTCTGCGTGTTGCTCGGCGGTTGCGCGGTTGGACCCGACTTTGTCCAGCCGGCGCCGCCAAAGGTGGATCGCTACACCGCGGCGGCCCTGCCGGCCGCGATTGGCGGTAAGGACGCAGGGACATCATTCGTAGTGGCCGAGGATATCCCGACGCGATGGTGGTCGGCCTTTCGGTCGGATCCGCTCGATCGTTTGATCCGGGCGGCCGTCACCAACAATCCGTCGCTGCAGGCCGCCGATGCCGCGTTGAAGCTCGCACAGTACAACGCTCTGGCGCAGCGGGGGCTGTACTTGCCGCAGCTGGCGGCGAGCTACGGCCCGTCGACGCAGCTCACGTCGAACTTCGAGACGTCCGACGTTCCGCAGCAGCGCTACTCGCTGCACACCGCCCAGCTGACGATTGCCTATACGCTGGACGTCTGGGGTGCCAATGCGCGCGCGGTGGAGAGTCTCGACGCCGTGACCGAACAGCAGCACTTCCAGCTGGAGGCGGCGCATCTGTCGCTCACCGCCAACATCGTCACCGCGGCGGTGGGCGAAGCGTCGCTGCGCGGCCAGATCGCGGCGACGCAGCGGATCGTCACCATCGAACGCGACATCCTGCGCATCCTGAAATCGCAGTTCGAAGCCGGGCAGGCCGCGCAGGTCGATGTGCTCAGCCAGCAGGCCGCGCTGGCCCAGGTCGAACAAACCCTGCCGCCGCTGGAGAAACAGCTCGCGATCCAGCGCGACCTGTTGACCGCGCTTGCCGGCGAGCCGTCGGCCGCAGGAATTCCGCAGCGCTTCGAGCTGGCGCAACTCGCTCTGCCGCGCGACATCCCCGTCCTGCTGCCGGCGACGCTGGTTCGCCATCGCCCGGATGTGCGAGCAGCCGAAGCCAATCTGCACGCGGTCAGCGCTCAGGTCGGCGTCGCCGTCGCGGCGCGGCTACCGAACATCGCGATCGGCGGCAGTACCGCCGGCGCCAGCGCTTACAAATTCGCGCAGCTGTTCGCGCCGGGGACCGGCTTCTATGTTCTCGCCGCCAACGCTACCCAGCCGATTTTCGACGGCATGACGCTGCTCAACAAGCAGCACGCCGCCGAGGCTGGGCTACGACAGGCCGATGCGCAGTATCGGCAGGCCGTGATCTCGGCGTTGCAAAACGTGGCGGATGCGTTGCAGAGCCTGGCCATCGACGCCCGGCTCGTACGCTCCGCGATCAAAGCCGAGACCGCGGCGCACGCCAGCCTCGACATCGTGAGGCAGCAGCTCACGCTGGGACAGGTCAATCAGGTCGCGGTCCTGAACGCGCAGCAGACCTATCTCAACGCTGCGATCACGCGAGTACAGGCCGAAGCAACGCGGCTCTCGGATGCCGTCGCGCTGTTCATGGCGATCGGTGGCGGTTGGCCGCGTGATTGCAAAGCGGCGGATTGGCGTAGTTGTGTGCTGGATGGCTGACGTCGTCGCGGCCAGCGGACCGCCGCTTCATGAGGGATAGACGCTTGCAGATGACATTTTAATGTAAAATGCCGTCGCTATGGTGATCGTTCTCGCGTGGAAAAGCATCGCTTCAGCAACGTCAGATTATCGCCGTGTCGCTTGTCCTGAGATTCCAGATCTTGATGGTTCTCTGGGGCGCCATCGCGTTTGCTGCCCCGAGTGTTCTGACCGAGGAAGAAAAGACGAACCTCGAGCGGCCATGATCTATACCGCGATCGAGCGATCGGGGGCGGCAGCATCGTCGTGCCTGATCCGTGCTCGCCCCGGTCGCACAATGGCGCTTGGCCGTCGCTGAACGAGGACGGCTAGTCGATCGAGGCGAAATCGCTGCCGCGGAGACGAAAGCGTTCCGTCAAGTGCTGAGCCTGTTCCCTTCGGCCCTGCGCCCGGAAGTCGCGCTCGCGGCGTTCGAACGTGTCCAATTCCTGCCGGATGGCCGACAGGTATGCCTCTTGCTTCGATGCTGGCTCGCGAAGTTCGTCCGCCATACAGGCCTCGTCAGAGTTATGATGATGTGTCCGTGAACATATTGCGACACGGGAGCGTCGACAAGTTTCCTGACGGAATTTGTCATGGGGCCAGTCCGACATCCGACGCTGATCCGGGCAAGTGACCCTTCGAGCACACGTCGGCTAAACCGCCGCTACTACGCGATCAGACGGGCCTTGCTGACGTTGACAGCCGCGAAGGCTATTGCCAGTAGCTTGCGGGAATGTCCGCCGGCCGCTGCAGGAAAGAATCCGCACCATGATGGGACGTCGTCTGTTTCTGATCATGGGTTTCTGCGCGGTTGCCTCGCTGCCTGCCGTTGGGCAATCGTCGTTTCCAAGCAACTTTGCAGAATGGGGCGTGGAGCGGCAGCAGCCGCAGCGGCTGACGCGAACGGCCGAGCCGAGCACCTTCCGCCGTGAGAAGACCGGCACGGCTTTTTTCGTCGATGGGGCGGGGCACATGCTGACCGCCCGCCATGCGGTCGAAGATTGCGCACGCGTCATCGTTGCCAAGGAAGGTCGGTCTGTCGCGGCACGTGTGGTGGCGTTGTCGCCGCGCGCGGATCTCGCGCTGATCAAGGTGCCGAAGACGCTCGGACTGGCTGCAGTGTTTCCACGGCAGTCGTCGGTTTCGGCCAGCGATCTGATGTTCGCGGCGTCCTACGACAATCTGCCATCCCTGATCGCGCGGGGCGGCACGCTCGCGAATGCGGCGGTGGCAAGCAGCGGAGGCGCGGGAGCAACGCTGGAATTGGAATCCAGCGCGAGTTTCGGGACCAGCGGAGCTCCGGTGCTGGATAGTCGTGGTCTGGTCGAAGGCGTGGTCAGCCGCCGAAGTTCGATGAATCGGGTGCAGGCGGTTGGAGTGGCCGAAGCCAAGACGTTCCTCGGCAGCCATGGCATGAGGCTGAACGAAGACGATCGGCCTCAGCTTGCCGGCGGAGGCTCGCGCGCGCACCGCGCGGCGTCGATTTCGGCGCGGGTCACATGCTTGCAAGATTGAACGTAGATGGTGTGCGGCTGCCGGATCGAGGCGATCTTGGAGAGGGAGTGATGATGCGCGTCATGGGCCTATTGCTGCCTCGGATCTGCCTGTTGGCATCCTGCATATTCGCGGTCTGGCAGGGCGCCGATGTGGCGCCGCCGGCGAGGGCGCAGTCGATCGATTATCGCAATCCCGCCGCTGCTCCGCCGTCTTGGACGCAGTTCGCCAAGTTGGTTCAGTACCGGTTCGAGTCCTGGATCGGCGCCGATGAGCAGGTCGCGAATCGATTTCGTACCTATGTGATCGAACGTGCGGGCAAGCCGGACGGGCCACCGTCGGTGTTGGTGGTGCGGGCCTGGCTCAACCCGGACGGCACCGTCGAGCGGGTCGCGTTTCCTGCCCTGAAGGACGCAAGCGCCGAAGCCGATCTGCGCACTATCCTGACCCGCGGCAATATCGGTGAGCCGCCACCGCCGGAGATGCTGCAGCCGTTAAATTTGCAGTTCTCGCTCAACCTGAAGAAGTAGCAACAGCGCGCGCTCGGCCTGCGCGTCGTTCGACAGCGATCAGCGTGCCGAACGGTCTTGCTTCACGACGCTTGCTTCACGACCCTTGCGGCTCGTCGAGCGCCGCGCTGGCTTCGAGCCATTGCTCTTCGGCCTTGTGCAGCGCCGCCTGGGCATTGGCGCGGGCGGTGGCGAGCTGGGCAGCTTGTTTGGGGTCGCGGGTGAACAGGTCCGGAATCGCAAGCGCAGCATCGATCTTCTCGATGATGCCGGTGATGCGCTCGATCTCGGATTCGGCGTCGGCGATGCGCTGCTTCAGTGGCACCGCTTTCTTGGCCCGCGGCTGCGCCGGCTTGGCTGCAGCGCCGCCGTCGCCGCGCTCCTTCGGATCGCGCGCGGGACGGCCGCCGCGCGACGACAGCACGGCGCGGCGATAATCGTCGAGATCGCCGTCATAGGGTTTGACCTTGTGATCGGCCACTACCCAGAGCTGATCGGCGCAGGCGTCGATCAGATAGCGGTCGTGCGACACCATGATCACGGCGCCAGGAAAGTCGTTGATCGCCTCGGCGAGCGCCGCGCGGCTGTCGATGTCGAGATGGTTGGTCGGCTCGTCGAGGATGATCATGTTGGGGCCGAAGAAGGTCGCGAGCCCCAGCAACAAGCGCGCCTTCTCGCCGCCCGACAGACTCTTCACCAGCGTATCGGCGGCCTTGCCGGAAAAGCCCATGGTGCCGGCCCGCGTCCGCACCTTGCTCTCCGGCGCATCCGGCATCAGCCGGCGGATGTGGTCGTAGGGCGAGCCGTCCGGGTTGAGTTCGTCGAGCTGGTGCTGCGCGAAGTACGCGACCGATAGTTTGTCGGCGCGGGTCACCGAGCCTGAGAACGGCGCCAGTCGATTGGCCAACAGCTTCACTAGCGTCGACTTGCCGTTGCCGTTGGCGCCGAGCAGTGCGATGCGATCGTCTGTGTCGACGCGCAGTGTGACGTTGCGCAGCACCGGATGCGCCGGATCGTAACCGACCGTGACGTTGTCGGCCGCGAGGATCGGCGGCGACAGCGTCTTCTCCGGCGGGGTGAAGACGATGTCCGGCACGTCGTCGCTGACGAGGCGTGCGACCGGCTTCATCTTCTCCAGCATCTTGACGCGCGACTGCGCCTGGCGCGCCTTCGAGGCCTTGGCCTTGAAGCGGTCGACGAACGCCTGCAGGTGCTTGCGCCGGGCTTCCTCGCGCTTGGCGTTCTTGGCGTCGAGCGCTTCCTTGTTGGCGCGGAATTCCGCGTAGGCCGAATAGGTGCCGCGAAAGTGCACCAGCCGGCCCCGGTCGAGATGCAGGATCTCATTCACCGAAGTATCGAGCAGGTCGCGGTCGTGGCTGATGACGATCACGGTGCGCGGATAGTTGGCGAGGTGATCCTCCAGCCACAGCGTGCCTTCGAGATCGAGGTAGTTGGTCGGCTCGTCGAGTAGCAGCAGGTCGGGCGCCGCGAACAGCGTCGCCGCCAGCGCCACCCGCATCCGCCAACCGCCGGAGAATTCCGAGCAGGAGCGTGCCTGGTCCGCCGCCGAGAAGCCGAGGCCGCTGAGGATCGCGGCGGCCCGCGCCGGGGCCGAATGCGCGTCGATATCGACCAGCCGGGTCTGGATCTCCGCAATGCGGTGCGGATCGTGCGCGGTCGCGGCCTCCGCCAGCAGCGCGTGACGTTCGAGGTCGGCTTTCAGCACCACTTCGATCAGCGTTTCGGGCCCGTTCGGTGCCTCCTGGGCAAGGCTGCCGACGGTCCAGCGCGGCGGCATGGTGATGCGGCCGGTCTCGGTCGCGAGCTCGCCGCGGATGGCGTGAAACAGCGTCGACTTGCCGGCGCCATTGCGGCCGATAAAGCCGACCCGGGCGCCGGGCGCGATCTGCACCGTGCTTTGGTCGATCAGCAGCCGTCCGGCGATCCGGACCGAAATGTCGGAGAGGGTGAGCATTGGCGGGTTTTGACCGGGACGGCGGCCAAAGGCAACCGGGGAGGCGGCGAATGTGAAGTCGGGCGCGATTCTGCCGGCTGCCGCAGGCTCCTGCTTGCCGGACCGCGGCCGCGCCGATATAAGCCGCGCAACTCACTCCAGCCCTAGCTTTCAAGGACCTTCCATGGCGATTCAGCGCACTTTCTCGATCCTCAAGCCCGACGCGACCGAGCGCAACATCACCGGCGCGATCAACGCGCTGATCGAAAAGGCCGGCCTGCGCATCGTCGCGCAGAAGCGCATCCATATGACCCGCGGCCAGGCTGAGACCTTCTACGCCGTCCACAAGGAACGCCCGTTCTTCGGCGAGCTGGTGGATTTCATGACCTCCGGCCCGGTGGTGGTGCAGGTGCTCGAAGGCGAGGGGGCGATTGCCAAGTACCGCGACGTGATGGGCGCCACCGACCCGTCGAAGGCGGCCGACGGCACCATCCGCAAGCTGCACGCCAAGTCGATCGGCGAAAACTCGGTGCACGGCTCGGACGCTCCGGAAACCGCCGCGATCGAGATCGCGCAATTCTTCGCCGGCAACGAAATCGTCGGCTGAAGGTTATAATGACCATGGTCGCGGCCCGCTGAAGAGCGGCCGCGGCCATTCTTCAAGCGCGGTGAGGGGCTGTGGATTGGGTTCTAAGCATCTTTGATCCCGCCGCCCTGTCAGGTCTGGTCGCCGAGTTCAAAAGCGACATCCATCAGCCTGCGTTCTGGCTCTCCGTCGGCAAAATCATCTGGATCAATGTTCTACTCTCCGGCGACAACGCGCTGGTGATCGCGCTCGCGTGCCGCGGCCTCAATGCCCAGCACCGGCTGTGGGGCATGATCCTCGGCGCGGGCGCCGCGGTTTTACTCCGCATCATCTTCACCGGCATCGTCGCCACCCTGATGGAGTGGCCTTATCTCAAGTTGATCGGCGGTCTTGCGCTGTTGGTGATCGCCGCCAAGCTGCTGGTGCCGGACGACGAAGACGAAGACAGCGTCAAGTCCGGCAAGCATCTATGGCACGCGGTGCAGATCGTCGTCGCCGCCGATATCATCATGAGCCTCGACAACGTGATCGCAGTGGCGGCCGCCGCCAATGGCAGTGTGCCGCTGCTGATCCTCGGCCTCGCAATCAGCGTGCCGCTGATCGTCGCCGGCGCGGCGCTCATCATGCTGGTTTTGGAGAAGCTACCGCTTTTGGTGTGGCTGGGCGCGGCGTTGCTCGGCTGGATCGCCGGCGAGGTGATCGCGACCGATCCGGCGATTCATCCACTGATGGTGGTGTTCGACGGCCCGGGCGCGCAGATCGACCGGCTGTTCCGGACGGTCGGGCTCACCACCGATTTCGCAGTGCCGGGCAACGTCGGGGAATATCTGTTCGCGCTGCTCGGCGCGGTGCTGGTCCTGGTCGCCGGCGCCATCTGGCGGCGGGTCTCGCTCGGCGGCGCTGAGGCGGCCAAGCCGACCTGATCGTCCCCAGCGCGCGCATGGCGGTCCCCGGGAGGCAGAGACCCGCGCCGGCCTGGCGGCGCGGGGCAAGCGGTCACGCGGTTCCAGCGATGATGTCGTCCTGCCCGCCATGGCCATGGCTGCAACCGGCATGGGAGTGCCCGTCGTGGGTGTCCTGCGTCCATGCATAAGCGTCGCGCACCACGCTGTAGCAATCACAGGCACGGTTTTCGAGGCCGGGACGGTCGATGACACGGACCGCACCGCGAGTCTTCTGCACGATACCCTCGGCTTCGAATTGCAGCAGGGCATTGGTGATGCTGGCGCGGCGCACGCCGAGGCTGGCGGCAAGCAGTTCGTGGGTGATGTGAAGAATATCGCTCTGAATGCGGTCGTTGGCGAGCAGCAGCCAACGCGCCAGGCGCTGGTTGATCTCGTGGCGAGCCGCACACAGCACACTCTGGGTGTTCTGCGCGATCAAGGCCTGCACGTAGCGCAGTAGGTGCTCGCGGATATGTGGCCGGTCTGCCAGGACAGCGGTGAGGTCCGCTGCGGAAATGCGGAGAGCGGTTCCCGGCATCGAAGCGATCGAACGCTGCGAAGCGATCGGGCTGCCGAGCACCACAGGAACGCCGACGTAGCCGAACACACCGACCATCGCGGTCTCGACATAGTCGGTGCGGGTTCCGGCGACCTGCGAGACGAGACCTTGCTCTATGAAGTGCACGTATTCGACGCGGCGGTTGGCTTCCTGCAGCACGGCCCGGCCCCTGAAATCGACGGGACGGAGCATCGGCTGGAGCGCCAGCAGATCATCCGGCGGCAACTGCGCCAGAATGCGGTTCTTAACCGTGATGGGGGAACTTTGAATGTCGCTGGACACGATCAGGACGGTCTCCTTGCGCGCGGGTGAGTGGAGGGCGAAGGGAACCGGCGCAGCCGATTCATGGACGGGACAGTAGTCAACTGTACGGTGCATGAACATCGCGGCAGCTGTTCAAAATTGTCGCATGTTATGGAACCCGCACCGATCTTCCGCGCACGGCCCTCTCGCACGCCTGCACGATTGCCGCCTGTTTTTCGATCATTTCGACCGGAAATCGGACGGTGTCGCGCATTCTGCGCGTCATGCCGCGGAGCAGCATGGCGATGCGCCGACGGAGTAATCAGTTCAACTATCCGGCGCAACCAATCGGCGCTTATTTCTGCAGCACGCGCAAGACTTGCTAAGCCTACAAAATCGTGTTGCAATTGATGCGCATTCGGAGTTGGGCCGTTCGGCTTTGATGTTTCGTGACTTGGAAATTCAGCAGGCCTTGGGTCGCCGTGTGTGGCGTGGCACGCAGTTAGCGCGCCGCGTCTTTTTTATGTCCAGACAGGAGACAGGCGATGCACAAGGGCACCGTCAAATGGTTCAACCCGACCAAGGGTTACGGCTTCATTCGTCCGACCACCGGTGACAAGGACGTATTCGTCCACATTTCCGCTGTCGAGCGCGCCGGGTTAAGTACGCTGAACGAAAACCAGAGCATCGAGTACGATCTGGTCGAGAACCGCGGCAAGACGTCGGCGGAGAACTTGAAGGTCTCCTGATAGGTGCTCTTCCCGGCGCGTGCGGACGTGTGGCGATCCGCACTTCGCGCTGGCCTTCACTCTGGGACGATCAGCGCCTGATCATTGACGGCATTCGAGGTCGATTTGCAAAGGTCGCCTTCGAACCGCGTGCGGCCGGAGGCCACCAGCTGTAGCGCCTTGGGATAGATGCGGTGCTCGACCGCGAGGACGCGAGCCGCCAACGCATCTGCCGTGTCGTCGTCGTGCACCGGCACTGCACCTTGCATCACGATCGGACCAGCGTCCGTTTCGGCGATGACGAAATGCACCGTCGCGCCGGAGATCTTGACGCCGGCGCGCAGCGCCTGGCCGTGCGGATCGAGCCCGGGAAACGACGGCAGCAGCGACGGATGAATGTTCAGCATCCGGCCATTCCAATGGTTCACGAAATCTGCCGTGAACAGCCGCATGAAGCCACCGAGGCAGATCAGCTCGATGTTGCGCTCGTCGAGCGCGGCCTGCAGTACGGCTTCGAAACCGGCGCGGTCCTTACCGAACGGCTTGCTCTCGATCACCAGCGTGTCGATCCCGCTGCGCTGTGCGATCGCTAGACCGCCGGCGCTGGCCGTGTTCGAAATCACCACGGCGATCTCGGCCGGAAATCCATCCTCGGCGGCGGCTTCGATCAACGCGGCCATATTGGACCCGCGCCCGGAAATCAGGATGGCGACACGACGCTTGCTCACGGCATCACCACGACAGATCGAGGTGACCATCATAGACGACGCGATGTTCGCCCTTGGCGGCGATCACTTGTCCGAGCAGATGCACGCTTTCGCCGGTGCTGGTCAGGGCTTCGGTCACGGAGTCGACCGCGTCGGCTTTAACGATCGCGATCATGCCGATGCCGCAGTTGAAGGTGCGCAGCAGTTCGAGCTCAGCGATCTCGCCTTGCTCGGCCAGCCATTTGAACACCGGCAGCACAGGCAGTCGCGGCAGGTCGATGCCGACGCCGAGATGCTTCGGCAGGACGCGCGGGATGTTGTCGGTGAAGCCGCCGCCGGTGATATGCGCCAGCCCCTTGATCGCGCCGGTGGTGCGGATGGCGTGCAGGCAGGATTTCACGTAGAGCCGCGTCGGCGCCAGCAGCGCTCCGCCGAGCGTCATGACCGGCGAGAAAGGCGCCTGCGCGTCATAGGGCAGACCGGACTTCTCGACGATCTTGCGCACCAGCGAGAAGCCGTTGGAGTGCACGCCGGAGGAGGCGAGGCCGATCACCGCGTCGCCTTCGGCGATGTCGGGGGATGGCAGCAGCGTGCCGCGCTCGGCAGCGCCGACCGCGAAGCCGGCGAGGTCATAGTCGCCGTCCTTGTAGAGGCCCGGCATTTCGGCGGTCTCGCCGCCGATCAGCGCGCAGCCGGATTCCCGGCAGCCTTCGGCGACGCCGGCGATGATCTCGGCGGTCGCCTCGGGATCGAGCTTGCCGCAGGCGAAGTAGTCGAGAAAGAACAGCGGCTCGGCGCCCTGGACGACGAGGTCGTTGACCGACATCGCCACCAGATCGACGCCGATGCCAGCGTGCAGCTTGGCTTCGATCGCGACCTTGATCTTGGTGCCGACCCCGTCGGTCGCCGCCACCAAAACCGGATCCTTGAAGCCGGCGGCCTTGAGGTCGAACAGGCCGCCGAAGCCGCCGATCTCGGAATCGGCGCCGGCCCGCGCGGTCGCCCGCACCATCGGCTTGATCAGGTCGACGAGACGATTGCCGGCGTCGATGTCGACGCCTGAATCGGCGTAGGTGAGGCCGTGCTTGCGCTCGGTCATGGCCGGCTCCTGCAGAAAAAGGCGCTGCGCGGCAGGCGTGCCGCCCGGCATCAAGCCGCCGCCATTGGTGACCGCCGGTCGCGCTAGACCTAAGTCCCGCTTGTTCGCGCCCGAACGATGGTTTTGGGGTGGTTACGTCGGATTTCGCCGGCGCGCAATGGCTCGCAAGCTGACCCAGCATGGTCTATGTAGACAACCGGCCCCGGCTGCCGTGGAAACTTCGTGAGTTTGGCCGGATCTGGGGTGCAAGCCGGGACCGTCGCGTGAGCATTCCGAATATTATTACGCTTGTTCGTATTCTGCTGGTGCCGGTCATTGTCTGGGCGATCGCGTCGAATGAAATGGCGGTGGCGTTCGCGATCTTCGTCATCGCTGGCGTGAGCGATGCCGTCGACGGCTTCCTTGCCAAGCGGTTCAACATGGCAAGCGAACTCGGCGCGCTGCTCGACCCGCTGGCTGACAAGGCGCTGCTTGTCTCGATCTACGTCTCGCTCGGGATCTGGGGCGCGATTCCGCGCTGGCTCGTGATCCTGGTTGTGTCGCGCGACATCATGATCGTCGGCGCCGTGATCGTGTCGTGGCTGTTCGGCAAGCCGGTGCCGATGAAACCGCTGATGGTCTCGAAACTGAACACCGTGGCGCAGGTCGGGTTCGCCGCACTCGTGCTCGGCACGCTCGGCTTCGGGATCGAGCCGGCGCCCTACGACGTTATTCTCATGGTCCTGGTGACGGTCTTGACCTTGCTTTCGGTCTCCCTCTATCTCGTGGAGTGGACGCGGCACATGAGCACGATCGAGCCTGGTCGCTGACACGCGTCGGCCGGTCGCGACACGCGGGCCGGCATGGAGCGACCCCCGTGGCAGTCAGCGTACAACCCCGACAACTGGCCCTGGACCTGCCGCACGGCGAAAGCCTGTCGCGCGAGGATTTCCTCGAGGGGACGGCGAATACCGCGGCGCTCAAACTGATCGAGAGCTGGCCGGACTGGCCGAACCGGATCATGCTGCTGGTCGGTCCAGAAGGCAGCGGCAAGAGCCATCTGGCCTCGATCTGGGCCGAACTGGCCGGCGCCAGGTCGACCTCGGCACATGCGCTGACGCCAGCGAATGTGCCTGGAGAACTCGCTACCGGCGCGCTGGTGGTCGAGGACTTGGTCCCGGGAAGCTTCGATGAGCGGGCCCTGTTCCATCTCATCAACCTGGCACGCGAGGATGAGGCCTTCGTCCTGATCACCGCGCGCTTGGCGCCATCGGCATTTCCGCCGGAACTGCGCGACCTGCGCTCGCGGCTGCGTGCCGTGCCGGTCGTCAGCCTGCTGGCGCCCGACGACGCGCTGTTTCGGGCTTTGATCGTCAAGTTCTGTGCCGACCGACAGATGAGTATCGATGCCAACCTGGTCGGCTATCTGGCCAAGCGGATCGACCGCTCCTTCGCGGCAGCGCGCCGGACGGTGGAACTGCTCGATACTGAAGCGTTGCGCCTCGGGCGGCCCGTGACGCGCGCGCTCGCCGCAGAGGTTCTGCGCGAGGGCTGAACGCCGGGGTGCGCCGGCGCCGCTTGACGACATGTTCTGCGCGCCGCTCAATGTCATGGAAACGTCTTACGTTTGCAGCATTGTCGCGCCGCCGCGCTGCGGTATCCCGCTCGTTAGGACAGTGGACCCGATTTCTCATGGAATCCGACCAAATCATTACAATAGAAGAGAAAAAAGGCGAGGCCGAGCCGGCTTCGGTGGTGGCGGCCGGACCGGAGCGGTTCATCAATCGCGAGCTGTCCTGGCTGCATTTCAATCGCCGGGTGCTCGAAGAATCGGTGAATCCGCACCACCCGGTGCTTGAGCGCGTCCGCTTTCTGTCGATTTCCGCCAACAATCTCGATGAATTCTTCATGGTCCGCGTCGCCGGCATCAAGGCGCAGGTCCGCGAAGGCATCACCGAACGCAGCCCCGACGGGCTGACCCCTGCCGAGCAATTGGTGCTGATCAACGAGGCGGTGTCTCGTCTGGCCGCGGACCAGCAGGCGATCTGGCGGGACCTTCGCGGCGTCCTTGCGGAAAGCGGGATCCTTCTGCTGGATGGCCGCGATTGCAACAAAGCGGAACGGACCTGGATCGAGGATCATTTCCTCCACAACATTTTCCCGCTGCTGACCCCGCTGGCGATCGATCCGGCGCATCCGTTCCCGTTCATCCCCAGCCTCGGCTTCACCATCGGGCTGCAGCTCTCCCGGATCACCGACGGCAGGGCGATGAATGCGCTGATCCGTATGCCCGGCAAGATCGACCGCTTCATCCGCCTGCCGCCGAACGGCAAGGACCAGAACGTCAGGCTGATCACGCTCGAGCAGGCGACCTCCTTGTTCATCGGACGGCTTTTCCCGGGCTATCTGGTCAAGGGGCAGGGGTCGTTCCGAGTGATCCGCGACAGCGAGCTCGAAATCGAGGAAGAGGCAGAGGACCTCGTCCGACTGTTCGAGACCGCGCTGAAGCGCCGCCGCCGCGGATCGGTGATCCGGTTGGAAGTCGACGCTACGATGCCGGAAGAACTGCGCGCATTCGTGCAGCGCGCGCTGACCACGTCCGATGACGAGGTACTGCTGGTCGACGGCGTGCTGGCGATGAACGAGCTCTCCCAACTGACCCGCGTCGATCGCCCCGATCTCGAATTCCCGCCTTACGTGCCGCGGCATCCGGAGCGGGTGCGCGAACATGGCGGCGATATCTTTGCGGCGATCCGGCAGAAGGACCTGATCGTCCATCACCCCTACGAGTCGTTCGACGTGGTTGTACAGTTCCTGCAGCATGCAACGCGCGATCCGGACGTGGTGGCGATCAAGCAGACGCTGTACCGCACCTCCAACAACTCGCCGATCGTCCGCGCGCTCGCCGAAGCCGCGGAGGCCGGCAAGTCGGTCACCGCGCTGGTCGAACTGAAGGCGCGGTTCGACGAGGAAGCAAACATCCGCTGGGCGCGCGATCTCGAACGCGCAGGCGTGCAGGTGGTGTACGGATTCCTGCAACTCAAGACTCACGCCAAGCTGTCGCTGGTCGTGCGCCGCGAGGGCGGCAGCCTGACGACGTATGTGCACACCGGTACGGGTAATTATCACCCGGTCACGGCGCGTATTTATACGGACCTGTCATACTTCACGTCCGATCCGATCATCGGCCGCGACGCTGCCCGGGTGTTCAACTACATCACCGGCTACGCCGAGCCGAGCGACATCGAAAAGATGGCGGTGTCACCGTTGACGCTGCGCAAACGGATGCTCGAGCACATCCACGGCGAGACGATGTTCGCCCGCCATGGCAAACCCGCCGCGATCTGGCTCAAAATGAACGCACTGGTCGATCCGGACATCATCGACGCGTTGTATGAAGCCTCGCGGGCCGGCGTCTCGGTCGATCTGATCGTACGCGGCATCTGCTGCCTGCGCCCCGGCGTGCCCGGGCTGTCTGAGAACATCCGTGTCAAATCGATCATCGGGCGCTTTCTGGAGCACGGCCGGGTGTATTGCTTCGGCAACGGTCACGGCCTGCCGAGCGCCAAGGCTTCGGTCTACATCTCGTCTGCCGACATGATGCCCCGTAACCTCGACCGCCGGGTCGAGATCCTGTGCCCGTTGCAGAACCCGACGGTTCACCAGCAGGTGCTGGAACAGATTATGGTGGCGAACCTGAAGGATACCGAGCAGAGCTGGCAATTGTTGCCGGACGGATCGTCCACGCGTATGAAGGCGGCGAAGGGCGAGGAGCCTTTCAATGTGCACAACTACTTCATGACCAATCCGAGTCTGTCAGGCCGTGGAAAGTCGCTCAAGGAATCCTCGCCGCGGCGCCTTACGCGCCGTTCGGAGCGCAACACCTCCACTTGAGGAACAGCGACGTTGACGAAGCGGGCGCTGAGGCGCGAAACCAGCGTCGCCGTGATCGATATCGGCTCGAACTCCGTCCGCCTCGTGGTTTACGAGGCGCTGGCGCGCAGCCTGATCACGGTTTTCAACGAAAAGGCGCTGTGCGGCCTCGGCCGTGAAGTGCAGAGCACCGGGCTGCTCGCGACCGACGCCGTCGACAAGGCGCTGACGGCGCTGCGCCGATTCCGCGCGCTGGTCCGCGTCATGAAGGTCGGGCGGGTCTATGCGATCGCCACCGCGGCCTGCCGGGACGCCAGCAACGGGCCGGATTTCATCGCTGCTGCGGAGCGGATCTGCGGCGTGTCGATCGAGATCCTGTCGGGGCCTCGCGAGGCCAAGCTGTCGGCGCTCGGCGTGATCTCGGGCGTGCACAAGCCCAACGGCATCGTCGGCGATCTCGGCGGCGGCTCGCTTGAACTGATCGACGTCCGTGGTAATGCGGTTCGCAAGGGTGTGACGCTGCCGCTCGGCAGTCTGGCGCTTCAGGACGCTTCGCAGAAGTCGCTGAAGCGCGCCGAGAAGATCGCCAAGGAAGCGCTGACCGGGGCGCTGCCGTTGAAGGCCGCGCGGGGCCGGGCGTTCTACGCGGTCGGCGGTACCTGGCGTGCGCTGGCGCGGATTCACATCGCGCAGAGCGGCTATCAGCTCAAGGTGATGCACGGGTATGCGATCCCGGCGGCCGAGGCGCTCCGCTTCGTGCGACGGCTGCGCACACTGGTCGCGACCAATCAGCTGGCCGATCTCGAACTCGTCTCCGATGCACGCCGGCCGCTGCTCGTCTATGCGGCGCTCGTGCTCGAATACGTCATCGAGGCGGCGAAGCCGAAGACCATCGTGTTCTCGACTTACGGTGTTCGCGAAGGCCTGCTGTACGAACAGCTTCCCGCTGCCGAGCGCGCCAAGGACGGACTGATCTGCGCCGCGCAGGATCTCAACAAGCTGCTGTCGCGCTCCGCCCGCCATGCCGAGGAGCTGATCGACTGGACCGACCGGCTGTTCCGGATCGCCAAAGTGCGCGAGATCGAAGGCGAACGCCGGCTGCGTCACGCCGCTTGCCTGATGTCCGACATCGGCTGGCGCGTGCATCCCGATCACCGTGGCGAGCAGACGCTGTCGCTGATCACCAACGGCAATTTCGGCGACGTCACCCACCAGGAGCGTGCCTTCATGGCGTTGTCGGTGTTCTATCGCTACGCCGGCTTCAGCGAGCAGAACGAACCGCCGCCGGCAGTCCGAGCGCTGGTCACGCATGCGATGGACGAGCGGGCGAGGTTGCTCGGCGCGGCCTTCCGTGTGGCGCATTTGATCAGCGCGGCGCGGCCCGGCGTGCTGCCGGCGACGCACTTCCGCACCAGCGAGCGCAAGCTGATGCTGGTGTTCGAACACAGGCTGGTCGATCTCGTCGCTGACCGTGTCGGCAGCCGCTTCAAGCAACTGGCCCGCATGGTTGGACGGACCGGAAGCATCGTACGGCGCTGACGCCGCGCTCGATGATCAGACCAGGATGTAGTCGACCGGCGTAGGCAGCGGCGGCAGTTCGGTTTCGCCGAGCGCCTCGCGCAGATTGATTTCGATCGTATCCGCCAGCGCAGCGATCGGAAGATCGTTGGGCAATTGCCCGAACGGCTCCTCGAGTTCGGAGCCCAACGCGTCGAGCCCGAAAAACGTGTAGGCCGCCAGCGCGGTGGCGAATGGCGTCAGCCAACCGAGCGTATTGGCGAAGCCGAACGGCAGCAGAAAGCAGAACACGTAGGCCGTGCGGTGCAGCAGCAGCGTGTAGCCGAACGGGACGGGTGTCGAGCGAATGCGTTCGCACGCCGCCTGCACCATCGCCATTTGTCCGATGGTGCGGTCGAGCATCTGAAACGGAATGTCGCCCAGCTTGCCGTTGCGATGAAGCGCAACGAGCTCGGACTGCATCGCTGCGAGCAGTACTTCGGGAGCGTTGCGGCTCGCCTGATAGCGGGTGAGCAGGTCGGGTGAAAGATGCCGCGTGACCTTGCCGACGTCGCTGCCCGGGCGCAGATGCAACACCAGCGCCTGGGTGAAGGCGATCGCCAAAGTGAGCAGAGTGTCTCGGGCGGAGTTGCCCCGATCGCCGGATGAGGGCAGCAGCAGCGTCTGTCGCGACAGGTTGCGGCTGAGGCAGATCAGTTCGCCCCAGTGCCGCCGGGCTTCCCACCAGCGATCGTAACAGGCGTTGTTCCGGAAGCCCATGAAGATCGACAGCGCGATCCCAAGCACGGCGAACGGTGCGCTGTTGAAGTCGGATACCAGGCCCGGATAGGCGTGATGCGCCCATACGACAGCGACCGACAGGCCGGCGACGAACAGTGCCTGCGGATAGATCCGCTGCACTACCGAGCCGCGAACCAGAAAGAACAGCTGCAGCAGGCTCGGCTGCGGTCGAACGATCATCGATCGGCGCTTGAGCCGGCGGCGCCGTTGCGGTCGACCTGGGTGACGCGGCCGCGTTCGATCGCCAGCGCGAGCCGACCGTGTTTCAACGCCAGCGCGGCTTCTCCGAACAGCTCGCGCCTCCAGCCGCGCAGCGCGCCGACGTCGGCCTTGTCGTCAGCCGCGATCTGCTCGAGATCGTCGACCGTAGCGATCACCTTGGCGGCGACGGCATGGCGCTCGGAGGTCATCCGCAACAGGACCTTGAGCAACTCGACAGTCGCGGCGCCGTTGGAGTTGTTACGTGGTTTGTCGATCTTCGGCAGGCTGGAGGGATCGCGTGCCAGCCCGCGTTGAACGGCCGCGATAATGTCCGCCCCCCATTTCGAGCGCTCAAAACCTTTCGGCAGAGAGCGCAGGTTGGCGAGCCGTTCCAGCGACGTCGGCGCGTGGGTCGCGATATCGCCGAGGGCGTCGTCCTTGAGCACGCGCGATCGCGGGACGTCGCGAGTTTGCGCTTCCAGCTCGCGCCAGGCGGCGACTTCCATCAGCACCGCCAGCTCCTTCGGCTTGCGCACCCGGGTCTTCAGCCGCTCCCAGGCGCTGCCGGGGTCGAAGTCGTAAGTCTTCGGCGAAGTCAGGACTTCCATTTCCTCGCTGACCCAGTCGCTCCGGCCGCGCTTCTTCAGGTCGGCGTCAAGGGCGGCGAACACGTCGCGCAGATGGGTGACGTCGGAGACTGCGTAGTGCAGCTGTTCGTCGGTCAGCGGACGGCGTGACCAGTCGGTGAAGCGGTGCGTCTTGTCTGGACGATGGCCGGTGATCCGCTCGACCAGCTGGTCGTAGGCGATACTGTCACCATAGCCGAGAACCATGGCGGCGACCTGGGTGTCGAAGATCGGATGCGGCACGATGCCGGCGCGGTGCCAGACGATTTCGATGTCCTGGCGCGCGGCGTGGAAGACCTTCAGCACCTTTTCGTTCGCCATCAGGTCGAAGAATGGGGTGAGGTCGATGCCCGGCGCCAGCGTATCGACCACCACGGCTTCGTCGGCGCTCGCCATCTGCACCACGCAGAGCAATGGGTAGTAGGTGGTCTCCCGCAGGAATTCAGTGTCGACGGTGATGACCGGAAAGGCGGCGAGGCGGGCGCAGGCGCTGGCGAGCTGCTCGGTGGTGGAAATCAGGTCCATTAAACTCTGTCGCGTTTCGGAAAATGCGGCTCGGGCTCTCGTGGCGGCGCGATGCCGTCTGCCCAAAAAGCCATCGAATCCGAAGCACTAGACACGCTCGGCGGGCGCTGATCAAGTTCCGCAGAAGGTTTGCAGCACCTCCTCATGGGGCTGCGGCGGGACCGCATAGCCGGCAAATTCCGGCAGTTCCCGGAACGGGTTGGCCGTCACCGTCAGGAGCTGCTCGAACGGACCGAAATCGTTGCGGTCGACCGCGGCGCGGATCACCGCCTCGATCAGATGGTTGCGCGGGATATAGATCGGATTGACCGCCTGCATGGCGGCCTGCCTGGCGGTATCATTCTGCTGCTCGGCAGCGATCCGCCGCCGCCAGCGCGGGGACCACTCGTCGAATGCGGCCGGATCCTCGAACAAAGCCCGCACCTCGCCGAGATCCGACGGATCGCCCGCTGCGTCGCTCAGCCGGCGGAAGGCGAGGGTGAAGTCAGCCCTCCCACGGGCCATTGCGGCCATGAAGTCCTGACAGAGCTGCGGATCGTCGTCCTGGACCGTCGATAGCCCCAGCTTGGCGGCGAGGCGGGTCAGATAGGCGGTGTTGAAACGGTCCGCGAACCCGCTGAGTGCCGTCTGGGCGATCTCGACGCCCTTGTCGTTGTCGTCCGCCAGCAGCGGCACCAGGCATTCGGCGAGCCGGGTCAGGTTCCACAGCGCGATCGGCGGCTGGTTGCCGTAAGCGTAGCGGCCCATCTGGTCGATCGACGAGTAGACCGTCTTCGGATCGAACGTGTCCATGAAGGCGCAGGGGCCGTAATCGATGGTCTCGCCGGCAATCGAGCAATTATCCGTGTTCATCACGCCATGGATGAAGCCGATCATCATCCAACGGGCGATCAGGTCGGCCTGCCGGGCGATCACGCCCTCCAGCAGCGCCAGATAGGGCGCCTCGGCCTGCGCGGCGTCCGGATAATGGCGGGCGATGACGTGGTCGGCGAGCGCCTTCACCGCATCTCGGTCGCCGCGGGCGGCGAAGAACTGGAACGTGCCGACCCGAATATGGCTCGAGGCCACGCGGGTCAGCACCGCGCCGGGCTGGATCGGGTCGCGGATCACCTGCTCGCCGGTCAGCACCGCAGCGAGCGAGCGGGTGGTCGGCACGCCAAGCGCCGCCATTGCTTCGCTGACGATATATTCGCGCAGCACCGGGCCCAGCCCGGCGCGCCCATCGCCCATGCGCGAGAATGGCGTGCGGCCGGCGCCCTTGAGCTGGATGTCGCGGCGAACCCCGTCCTTGTCGATCACCTCGCCGAGCAGGATCGCCCGGCCGTCGCCGAGCTGCGGCACGAACTGGCCGAACTGGTGGCCGGCATAAGCCATCGCGATCGAGGCCGCGCCCTCCGGCACCCGGGCGCCGGCCAGGACCGCCGTACCCTCGGGGCTGGCGAGCCAGTCGGCGTCCAGGCCTAGCCGGTCGGCCAGAGCACGGTTCAGCTTGACCAGCCGGGGCGCCGCCACCGGCGTCGGCGCTACCCGGGCAAAGAAGGTCTCGGGCAGCGCGGCGTAGCTGTTGTCGAACGGGAAATGGAAAGTCATCGGTCACCAGATAGGAATGGTTCGCTCCGGGACAATCGGCTCACAGCGGCTGGGTTGCAAGGCGGAGCAGGCGAGGAGGGCAAGCCGAGCCCTGCAGCGGCCGAATGGCCGTAAACCGGGTTGCATTTGGTTGCCGCGATGGGTCCGCTCGGGTAAACCCTGACGCTCTCCGCAAGCCTGCGGACCCTCGATTCTGCCCAAAGACGGCCTTTCCGGGATTTCCATGCACCGTTACCGAACCCATACTTGCGGCGCGCTCCGCGACAGCGATATCGACCAGACCGTCCGCCTGTCCGGCTGGTGCCATCGCATCCGCGACCATGGCGGCGTGCTGTTCATCGATTTGCGCGACCATTACGGCCTCACCCAGTGCGTCGCCGACCCGGATTCGCCGGCCTTCAAGGACGCCGAGAAGCTGCGGTCCGAGTGGGTGGTCCGGATCGACGGCAAGGTCCGCCGCCGGCCCGACGGCACCGACAATCCCGATCTGCCGACCGGCGCGGTCGAAGTGTTCATCACCGAGATCGAGGTGCTAGGCCCGGCCGGCGAGCTGCCGCTGCCGGTGTTCGGCGAGCAGGACTATCCGGAAGATGTGCGCCTGCGTTATCGCTTCCTCGATCTGCGCCGTGAGAAGCTGCACCAGAACATCATGACCCGCGGTGCCATCGTCGACTCGATGCGCCGGCGGATGAAGGAGCAGGGCTTCTTCGAATTCCAGACGCCGATCCTGACCGCGTCGTCGCCGGAGGGCGCGCGCGACTTCCTGGTGCCGTCCCGCATCCATCCCGGCAAGTTCTACGCGCTGCCGCAGGCGCCGCAGCAGTACAAGCAGCTGCTGATGATGTCGGGCTTCGATCGCTACTTCCAGATCGCGCCGTGCTTCCGCGACGAAGACCCGCGCGCCGACCGTCTGCCGGGCGAGTTTTATCAGCTCGACGTCGAGATGAGCTTCGTCACTCAGGACGATATCTTCGCCGCAATGGAGCCTGTGGTTACCGGCGTGTTCGAGGAGTTTGCCAAAGGCAAACCTGTGACAAAGTCGTGGCCGCGGATTCCCTATGCCGAGAGCATGCGGAAGTACGGCACCGACAAGCCGGACCTGCGCAATCCGATCGAGATGCAGGACGTCTCCGAGCACTTCCGCGGTTCGGGCTTCAAGGTGTTCGCGCGGATGCTCGAGGAAGAGCGCAACCAGGTCTGGGCGATCCCGGGACCGGGCGGCGGCTCTCGCGCGTTCTGCGACCGCATGAACTCGTGGGCGCAAGGTGAAGGTCAGCCGGGCCTCGGCTACATCATGTGGCGCGAGGGCGGCGAGGGCGCTGGTCCGCTCGCCAACAATATCGGGCCGGAGCGCACCGAAGCGATCCGCGCGGCACTTGGTCTGAAGGCCGGCGATGCGGCGTTCTTCGTGGCCGGTGACCCGGCGAAGTTCGTGAAGTTCGCGGGCCTCGCGCGCACGCGCGTCGGCGAAGAGCTCAATCTCGTCGACAAGGATCAGTTCGCGCTGGCCTGGGTCGTCGACTTCCCGATGTACGAGTACAACGAGGACGACAAGAAGGTCGACTTCTCGCACAACCCGTTCTCGATGCCGCAGGGCGGCATGGACGCGCTGACGTCGCAGGATCCGCTGACCATCAAGGCGTTCCAGTACGACATCACTTGCAACGGCTACGAGATTGCGTCGGGCGGCATCCGCAACCATCGTCCGGAGGCGATGGTCAAGGCGTTCGAGATCGCCGGTTATGGTGAACAGGAAGTCATCGATCGGTTCGGCGGCATGTATCGCGCCTTCCAATACGGCGCGCCGCCGCATGGCGGCATGGCAGCGGGCGTCGATCGCATCGTGATGCTGTTGTGCGGCACCACCAACCTGCGCGAAATCTCGCTGTTCCCGATGAATCAACGCGCCGAAGACCTGCTGATGGGGGCGCCGTCGCAGGTGACGCCGAAGCAGTTGCGCGAGTTGCACATCCGGCTCAATCTGCAGGAAGAGTGAGCGCGGTTTAGGCTCGGATTCCCGATGCCCGCGCGTGCCGCGGGCATCGGCGTATCGCGGGTTGTGTTGCTGCGACCTTGTGACGTTGCGTAGGCGTGATGACCGCTATGTCCGTAACGAGCGGACATGCGGCAGACAAATTGGTATCAACCGCTGCTGATACGACAATGGCAGGATCGGCAACCCCTTGCCGACGAAGCCGCCGGAGACCGCATGGCGTCCAATTCTGAAGATCTGCAATCCCAGGCGCTCGCCTATCACCGCTCGCCGCGCCCCGGCAAACTCGAGGTCCACGCCTCCAAGCCGCTCGCCAACCAGCGCGATCTGGCGCTCGCCTACACGCCGGGCGTCGCCGCGGCCTGTAACGCGATCGCGGCCGATCCGGCGCAGGCGGCCGACCTCACGGTGCGTGGCAATCTGGTGGCGGTCGTCACCAACGGCACGGCGGTGCTCGGACTCGGCAATATCGGGCCGCTGGCGTCGAAGCCGGTGATGGAAGGCAAGGCGGTTCTGTTCAAGAAGTTCGCCGACATCGACGTGTTCGACATCGAGATCGCCGCCGACACGATCGAGCGTGTGGTCGAGACCGTCGCGGCGCTGGAGCCGACCTTCGGCGGCATCAATCTCGAAGACATTAAGGGACCGGAGTGCTTCGAGATCGAGGCGCAGCTCAAAGAGCGCATGAAGATCCCGGTGTTCCACGATGATCAGCACGGCACTGCGATCATCGTCGGCGCCGCGGTCAAGAACGCGCTGCTGCTGAAAGGCAAGGATATCGGCGACGTCAAGATCGTCACCGCCGGCGCCGGCGCGGCCGCGCTCGCCTGTCTCAATCTGCTGGTGTCGCTCGGTGCCAAGCGCGAGAACATCTGGGTCTGCGATCTCGAAGGCCTGGTCTACGAAGGCCGCAACGTGCTGATGGACCGCTGGAAGGAGGTCTACGCGCAGAAGACCGACAAGCGGACGCTCGCCGAGGTGATCCCCGGCGCCGACGTCTTCCTCGGCCTGTCCGGCCCGAAGGTGCTGACGCCCGAGATGGTGCAGCAGATGGCCGAAAAGCCGCTGGTGATGGCGCTCGCCAATCCGACCCCGGAAATCATGCCGGACGAGGTCCGCAAGGCGCGTCCCGATGCGCTGAT
Organism: Rhodopseudomonas sp. AAP120; assembly: GCF_001295845.1. Taxonomy (GTDB): domain Bacteria; phylum Pseudomonadota; class Alphaproteobacteria; order Rhizobiales; family Xanthobacteraceae; genus Rhodopseudomonas. Next base: position 64,319 of record NZ_LJIC01000170.1, read on the forward strand.
CTGCACCGGCCGCTCGGACTTCCCGAACCAAGTCAACAACGTCCTGTGCTTCCCATACATCTTCCGTGGCGCGCTCGATGTCGGCGCAACCGCAATCAACGAGGCGATGAAGATCGCCGCGGTCGACGCGATCGCGCAGCTCGCGCGCGATCCACCCGCCGATCCGGTGGCCGCCGGGCTCGATACCGATGAAGTGCTCGGCTTCGGCGCCGGCTCGCTGATCCCCAGCCCGTTCGATCCGCGGCTGATCCTGCGCATCGCGCCAGCTGTGGCGATGGCGGCGATGGACTCCGGCGTGGCGACGCGGCCGATCACCTCGTTCGACGATTACTACGCGCAGCTCGAACGCTTCGCCTTCCGCTCCGGCCTGGTGATGAAGCCGGTGTTCGCCAAGGCCAAGGCGCAGCCCGTCCGCGTCATCTACGCCGAAGGCGAAGACGAGCGCGTGCTGCACGCGGTGCAGACCATCCTCGAAGAGAAGCTGGCGCGGCCGATCCTGGTCGGCCGGCCGTCGGTGGTCGAGGCGCGGATCAAGCGGAGCGGGCTGTTGATCAAGCCGGGCGAGGATTTCGACCTGATCAACCCGCAGGACGATCCGCGCTATCGCTCCTACGTGCAGTCCTACGTCGACATCGCCGGTCGCTCCGGCGTGACGCCGGCGGCGGCCCGCACGGTGGTGCGGACCAACTCGACCGTGATCGCCGCGCTTGCGGTCGCACGCGGCGAGGCCGATGCGATGATCTGCGGCCTCGACGGCCGCTACATGAACCATCTGCGTCACGTCCGCGACGTCATTGGTCTTCTGCCCGGCGTGTCCGACTACGCGGCGCTGGCGCTGATGATCAGCAGCAAGGGCGCGATCTTCCTGGCCGACACGCAGGTGCGGCCCAACCCGACCGCCGAAGAACTGGCCGAAGTCGCCGCGCTCGCGGCGGTGCACGTCCAGCGCTTCAACATCAAGCCGAAGATCGCCTTTCTATCGCATTCGGATTTCGGCAGCTACCCGACCGAGTCCTCGGCCAAGATGCGGCGGGCAACCGCGCTGCTGGCGGAGCGTCATCCGGAGATCGAAGCCGATGGCGAAATGCAGGGCGACAGCGCGCTGGTGCAGAGCGCCCGCGAGATGATCCTGCCGCATTCGCGGCTGGAGGGTGGCGCCAACGTGCTGATCATGCCGAACCTCGACAGCGCCAACATCGCCTATCAGATGATCAAGGTGCTGGCGGACGCGCTGCCGGTCGGGCCGATTCTGGTCGGACCGGCACGGCCGGCGCACATCCTGACGCCGTCGGTGACCTCGCGCGGGATCCTCAACATGACCGCCGTCGCCGTCGTCGAAGCGCAAGAGCGGGCTGGGCGGCATCAGCGCACGCTGTTCGCCTGACACAATAACAGCCCTGACCCTCCGCGAAAGCGGAGGGTCAGTATTCCGGTGCACTGCTGATCATCACCGCCGCCGCTCTGGAATACTGGGTCGCCCGGACGAGCCGGGCGATGACCGCGGTGGGCGGAGCTGATGCCGCCTGGCCACAGCCAGCTCAGGATAAGCTTGCATCATCTCGAAATCCGTCGGTACGCGATCTGACCGTTTGAAAACAGGCGGACGACTCCTCATACTTGCGCCTGCGTTTGCGCCGCTTCCGCCGCTGCCAGTGAGGTCGTCCATGCCTGCTTTCGTGTCTGCCGGGCGCTTTCTGTTCGCCGTGCTGTTCATCTTCACCGGTGCGTCCAAGCTGCTGGATCTTCCGACGACGACGCAGCTGACGCAGAAGATTGTCGTGCCGGAGATGCTCACCGCCTACACCTCGCAGCTTGAAGGCTTCGCCGGCATGCCGTTCGCGCAGATGCTGGCGATCGCGGCGGGCGCAACGGAGCTGATCTGCGGCCTGATGATCGCGCTGAATTTCGGTGCGCGCTTCTTTGCGCTGGTGCTGGTTCTGTTCGTTGCAGCGACGATCTTCTACTACCACGATTTCTGGAGCCAGACAGGCGTGGACGCGCAGAACAATTTGATCGCGGCGCTTAAGAACCTGTCACTGATCGGCGCGCTGCTGATCATCGCGGGTATCGGCCGCGGCGCGCCGGCGATCGCCTCGTCGCACGACGGCTAGCGGGACTGTCTTCGCCAAGGCGTGACGCCGACATCATTGACGGCGTCGAGCGTGATGCGCTCTTCCGGCGTCAGGCCGTGGGCCGCGAGCAGTTGCTGTGGCGTCTGCGCCGGAACGCCGGGAAAGCAGGGTTCGCCGCCGGGCAGGCGGATGCGGGGCGCATCCGAGAGCCAGAATGTATCGTATCGGTCGAAGAACATCGCGAAGACGTCCGGCCCGCCGATGATCGCGATCATGCCGCTGTCGATGCCGGCACGCGCACGGGCGTCGTCGAAAGCCGCCCCAGCGGGATTCCACAGCAGTGCGTTGGGATTGTCGGGAGCCGCCGCGATGCTCTCGACCTTTCGCGTCACCACCAGCCGCTTGCGACGAGGCGAGTTGGGTTGGTCCTCATAGGAATTGCGGCCGTGCACGATCAACGCGGCGCGGTCGAGCGCGGCGGCGAAGAACCGCTGGTCCCCCTCAAATTTCAGCGCGTCGGGCATCACGCCGGCGGCGTCCGCCAGATTGCCCTCGGCGGAGACGATGACGAAGCCTTCGATCCGCAGCGTCGACCGGCCCGTCATCGGGCCTCCGCAAGACAGCCGTTCAAGCCGCTTACTCGGAGATCGTCTGCACGACGGAGCTGACCGGGCGCGAGCTGACGGTCGGCAGCGGATTGCTCTTGGCGAGTTCCTCGTCGTACTTCGCGAAGGTCTCGACCGGCGCCTTGGCGCGCATCTGCACCACTTTGTAGCCGCCGGCCTTCAGGCGGCGCAGCAGCTCCGGCATTGCTTCGGCGGTGCTCCGCTGGAAGTCGTGCATCAGGATGATGCCCTTGCCGAGCTTGTCGAGCTTCTTCATCACGTTGTCGACGACCTGCTCGGGCTTGCGCACCTTGAAATCGAACGAGTCGATATCGCACGAGAACATCGCAATGTTGCGGGTGCCGAGATAGGTGACCATCTCCGGCGGGTGCTGCAACGCCGGGAATCGGAAGAACGGCGAGGGCGCGGCGCCGAGCGCCCACTTCACCGCGGCGTAGCCCTTCTCGATCTCGTCCTTGCGCTGATCCTCGGTCAGCTTCTTGTTCGCCAGATTGGCGTGCGACCAGGTGTGGGCGCCAATGGTATGGCCGGCGGCCGCGACCTGCTTCAGGATCTCGGGGTGATAGGTGGCGTGCTTGCCGATCGGGAAGAAGATCGCCTTGGTGCACTGATCCGCCAGCGCCTTCAGTACCGCCGGCGTGTTCACCGGCCAGGGGCCGTCGTCGAAGGTCAGGACGACTTCCTTGTCGCGCAGGAAGTCGAGCTGCTTGAAGTGCTCGAAGCCGAATCCGGGGCCGCCGGTGGTGTCGATCTCGACGACGCGCCCGACGCCGAGCGCGTCCGGATTGGCGCAGGCCTGCTTGGCGGGGGCAGGGGCCGGTGCCGGAGCTGCCGCCTGCGGGGTCGGTTGCGCCGGTCCGGCAGCCTTCGGCGTGGCCTGCGACCAGGCGACGCCGATCGCGCTGAGAGAAACCGCACCTGCAATCACAAGACCTGCCGCGATCCGCATATCTATCGTCCTCCGTCGCCGTCTGCGGCTCCGGCTGAACGCCTAAACCGCAGGAGCTCCCGCATGTTGCGGTCAAACTAGAGGCAGAGAAGCGGCCGCGGCAACGGTTATTCGCCCCGGGCGCGGAGTTGCCCGCAGATTCGCGTGGACCGCGTGCACGACGGCCACAGCCACAGCGGCCGCAGGGAGAGCCGCCGCGACGCGCCAGTCGGCGCAAACGGTTCAGTGCAGGCGAATGATGAAGTCGGTGCCCTGGCCGGTCTCGCCGCTCGCGGTGATGCCCTGATCGGAGACGATCAGCGACGAGCCGGTCGATATCGCTTCCGCGATCCGGGCCATCGCTTCCGGCGGCACGGTCAGGCGGTCGAGCGCCGCCGCAGGACCTTCGGGTTCCGGCAATGCTTTCACTTCCTTCGACAAGGCCTTCTTGCTGCGGCGGGAATTGCTCGGATCCTCGGTTCGGCGCGGAGCCGGCAGCGAAACCACGGTCCAGCGCACGCTGTCGTCCTTCGCCAACTCGGCGGTAAATACGTGTGTGCCGAGCGGCCGCTCCCCGGCGGTGATCGTGACGGGGACGTCGAACAACGGTGTCATGTTCTGGCGCACGTACAGCTTCTGATCCTTCGCGCTGACGAACACCGCGACCTGTCCGCCGCCACGCTTGGCGGAGGGCAGTTCAGGGGACGCGGCCGCGACGGGATCGGTGGCGCGGGACTGATCCTTGCCGGTTACCGTGCTATCAGCACCGGGGTCGACTTTATCCACCGGCTGAACAGCCGGCGCTTTGTCATTGGCGGACGTTGTTTTTTCCGTCGCGGTCGCAGGTCCCGGCGGTGTATCCGCTGGCGTCGCGACAGAGGCGGTGGTGGCAGGGTCGGTGGTATCAGAGGCAGGAGGAGCCGATGCCTCAGCCTTCGCTTCGCTGCTCGACGCGGTGGCGACGGCCAGCTTGCTGTCGCTCTTGGCCTCGGTGGTCTGCGGGGCAGCGGCGTGACTGGCCGAGTCAGACAGCACCGCGCTGTCCGAGGCTGCGCTCGCATCTGCGGTCTGGACGGCGACCCGCGATTCGTCATGCAGGATGCTGCTGCGCAGTTCGGTTTTAGACGCCGCTGGATCGCTGCCAGGCTCGGCGGTGGCGGCCTTGTCGGACTTCGCCGAGTTGCTCGGCTTTTGCGGGTCCGAGGCGATCGGAGCTTCCGGCAGCGGGGGCCGCTTGGTCGTCAGCAAGGCGTGGGAGAAATTCGTTGGCGTGATGTCGCCCGGCGTGATGATCACGCGGGCGCCCATCCGGGTCCAGCCCCACATCTTCATCGCGAACGCGTTCGGCATTCGGATGCAGCCGTGCGACGCCGGATAGCCCGGTACCACGCCGGCATGCAGCGCGATGCCCGACCAGGTGATGCGCTGCATGTAGGGCATCGGTGCGCCGCTGTAGATGTTGGAGCGGTGCCATTTGTTTTTCTGGATCACGCTGAACACGCCCATCGGCGTGGCGTGGCCGCGCATGCCCGTCGAGATCGGCGACTCGGCGAAGAAGCCGTTGGCGTCGTAGATGCGCAGCTTCTGCTGATCGATCGAGACCGAGATCAGCAGCGGCCCGCGCGGTTTGGCGCTCTGCTGCTCGAGCAGCTTCTCCTGGCGGGAGTCGAAATGCGGCTGCTTGCGGGGCGCGCGCTTCGGCGGCGGCGGTGCAGGCGTGTCGTACACCGCGGGGTCGTTGTCGGGCCACCACCATGTCGTGGCGTGCGCATCGGAGCTGAAGACGAAGACGCCGGCTGCTGTGAGAAGTCCGGCCCCCACGGTAGCTCTGGAGATCGGTCGCGATGTGAGTTCGTGTTTACCGTTTCGCGGCGCAGGTCCTGGCGAAAACGATGTCTGTTCCAAATGCACCCGCGGTCCCCGAATCTCTTGAGCAGGATCTCAGATTAGTGTCACAGGCGCGAAACGCGTTCAGCAGCGCCGACGCGGCATCTGCCGCGCATGGGATGAAAGCTTAACAAAAAAGCTTCACAGGAGGTTAAACCAGAGTCGAAGTGCGCCGGCATCTTTTCCAGCGCTTTCTGATCCCCACATGGGCTGGCAGCTTCTCACGGAGACTCGGATGACACGTCGTCACACCACATCGATTTTCAACCGGCTGAAATGCGCCGCGCTGGCCGGCCTTGTTGTCGCGGGATTCGCGGGCGCGTCGGCGTCTGCCGCCGACGACCCGGATTTGATCTTCCGCCGCTCGACGGTGTTCAAGCTGCTCAGCCCCAACGACAAGCTCGCGACCTACGGGATCGACGATCCCGAGATCGAGGGCGTTGCATGTCATTTCACGGTGCCGGAGCGCGGCGGCTTCAAGGGCTGGCTCGGGCTCGCGGAGGAAGTGTCGGATATCTCGCTGGCCTGCCGGCAGATCGGCCCGATCCGCTTCAAGGATAAGCTGACGCAGGCCGACGACATGTTCAGCAAGCGGCGCTCGATGTTCTTCAAGAAGATGCAGATCGTTCGCGGCTGCGACGCCAAGCGCAACGTGCTGGTCTATATGGTGTACTCGGATCGACTGATCGAGGGATCTCCGAAGAACTCGACGTCGTCCGTTCCGATCATGCCGTGGGGCGCCGGCGACCAGGCCGTGCAGAAGTGCGGCGACTACTTCAAGTAACGGGCCCCGGCTGGTGCTCCCAACGATAAAGGGAGCGAAAGGCGACAGGCTGCGGCCTGTCGCCCGTTATGATCGACGCTCTATCCAGTGGTCCGAAAGCCTCGTCTCACGTCGGGCGGCTGGCTGCGGTCCGCGGCAGATCGCGCTGACCAACCAGTCGCACCAGGCCCTGCTGGATCGACTGAGTGCCGGGATGGCCGAACAGGCTTTGAAGCGCCATCTCTCCGGCGAGGCCCACGCTGCGCAGTTTTGCGGCCGTTGCCGCTGAACGGGCCGGGCTTTCGGGCAGGCTGCTGTTATCTTTGGTCAATCGCGCCTCGCTCGTCATTTCTTGTTCCTCCACGAAGCTCATAAAAAAACGCTCAACGCCCAAAAACGTTGCATCGCCGCTGATGCGGCGTCTGAAACCGTGATGTCTGGGGTGTGGCGTTTCGCGTCCGCGCGCCTTGGCGCGATCGCCCTGGCTGCACGTGCTGTCGATCAGTCGCTCGTTGGAGCGGTCCGAAACGCCTTCGCTTGCTCTGTAGCAGGTGGCGATGCCAAGCACCAGCCGCCCGATGGAAACAAGTTAATCCAATCTTGCGGACCAGACGGACTGCTGCGGCTAATCGGTCGCCACGGCAGGGAGACGCACGAACTAACAACTCCGACGGGCCTTCGCCCTTTCACGGTCGAGCGTGACTAGCGCGCCGCGATGACATCATGATGTCAAAGGCGAGGCCATTTGCGGCACTCGGGACATCACGGGGCTGCAGCCTAAGCAAATACCGACGTCTTATGTTTCAGCTGTGTTTCGTCGCACCGCCCACTGACGAAACAATTGGGGCTCCGACGAAACCATTTTGCGCCTGAACGCAGCGGTGCCGAAACAGGCGGCGGCTATCAGTCATCGAGAGCGAGGCGGCGGGGGCTGCCGAAGCCGACGGGAGGGCGCGCCAATGCGAACCATGAGCCTGATCCTTGCGTGCGCCTTTGTCCTGACCGCACCCTCGGTGGCGGGCTCATCGGAAGGCAGCATGCCGGGTGTCGGCACGTTCGCCTATCCGCGGGAACCTGCGATTATCGCGACGGTCCCGGAGGATGGAACGTCGGTGCTGGCGGCGTGGACAAAGTGAGCAGAGCGACGTGAGCCATTCTTTGATCGGTCGGTTACCGATGACGTTTCGTCTGGCGACTCTCGTGCTCGGGACTCTGCTGGCGGCGGGAGGCGGCGCGCAGGCGCAGGCAAGATCCCTGCTGAACGTGCCGGACTCGCGGATGGAGTTCATCCGCGCCTGCACCGCACATATGGCCGGCCGCTGGGCACATCCGGTCGCCGTTTGCGGCTGCTTGCACGATCACGCGGCGGCTGCCGTCCAGGACAGCGATCTGCGCGAGGCGCTGCTTCGCGGCATGCGTGAACGCGGCGTCCCCACGATCGAGAGCGATTGGCTCCCCGCGGCCAAGCAGGCCCAGATCAGCGCCACGTTCGACCAGATCGCCAAACCGACGCTGCAATGCATGTTCGATCCGGCCGATCGGCCGGTCGGAGAGCGGACCGACCTGCAGCGGTGAGCAGCAGCGCGCCGCTCTCGACCTCGCGTGCCGTGTGCGGCTTCGTCGGCACAGGCCGTATCAACGTCGCAGACGCGGCACGCATTTCTTGGTTCGAGCCACACCTTCGGACGTGAGCGTGGCGCCGGTGACCTCCAGGATCTGGCCGGTCGGGCAGGAGCCATCGTCGACCAGGATCTTCTGTCCCAGCCGCAATTCGGTGATGTCCTGCTCGCGCGACACCGTCAGCTGCTGCGCGGCCGCTGGGCCGGCCAGCGAGGCGAGCGTCAGCATTCCTATCAGCAGCAGCGCGGCGCGTGGGCGGCCGGCAACACGGACGTCGGTCATGTGATCTCCTTCATGCGCCGCGTGCAACCATGGCTTGATTCGCGGCGCGGCCAAACTGTCTGGCAATTCTGGCGAACTGTGGTTTGATCGCCGCGCCGGATCACACAAACAAAAAACGGAGCAGCCGCCGCATGAGCGTCACCGATACTCAACGCAGAATTCTTGACGCCGTCGATGCGGCCTTCGATGCCCAGCTTGCCACCACCCGAGATTTCGTCGCGATCCCGAGCACGCGTGGTGCCGAAGGTCCTTGTCAGGACATGATCGGTGATCTGCTGCGGCAACGCGGCTACGAGGTCGACGACTGGCATATCAATCTGGACGACCTCAAGGAGCTGCGCGGCTACGGGCCGATCGAGCACGACTTCTCCAAGGCGCGCACGGTGGTCGGCACCTATCGGCCGACGAATGCCAGCGGCCGGTCGCTGATTCTGCAGGGCCATTGCGACGTGGTCCCGGCGGGACCGCTCGACATGTGGGAAACGCCGCCGTTCGATCCCGTCGTGAAGAACGGACGGCTGTATGGCCGCGGCGCCTGCGACATGAAGTCGGGGACGATCGGGGCTCTTTACGCGCTCGACGCCATCAAGGCGGCGGGCCTGCAGCCGACCGGGCGGATTCACTTCCAATCGGTGATCGAGGAGGAGAGCACCGGCGTCGGTGCGCTGTCGACCTTGCAGCGCGGTTATCGGGCAGACGCGTGCTTCATTCCGGAGCCGACCGGCGCCAAGATGGTCCGCTCCCAGGTCGGCGTGATCTGGTTCCGCGTCAGGGTTCGTGGCTATCCGGTGCATGTCGCCACGGCGGGCTCCGGGTCCAACGCCATCACGGCGGCCTATCATCTCATCGGAGCGCTCGAGAAGCTCGAGGAAGAGTGGAACCGTCGCGCCGCCAGCGATCCGCATTTCAAGACGCTGGCGCATCCGATCAACTTCAACCCCGGCATCATCAAAGGCGGCGACTGGGCGTCCAGCGTGCCGGCGTGGTGCGACGTGGATTGCCGGATCGCGGTGCTGCCGGGCTGGTCGATCGCCGATCATCAGGCCGAGATTCTGGCCTGCGTTGCGGCGGCGTCGCGCGATCATCGCTTCCTGTCGAACAATCCGCCGCAGGTGGAATGGTCGGGATTCCTGTCCGAAGGCTACGAGCTGACCAATTCGGCCGAACCGGAAGCCGCTTTCGGCAAAGCCTACGACGCCGTCTACGGCGGCGTGACGCCGGATCTGGTGTTTACGGCGCTGACCGACACCCGATTCTACGGGCTCAACTACAACATCCCGAGCCTGTGTTTCGGCGCCAGCGGTGAGGCGATGCACGGCTTCAACGAGTATATCGACCTCGATTCGCTGCGGCAGTCGACCAAGGCGACCGCGCTGTTCATCGCCGAGTGGTGCGGCGTCGAGCCGGTGCAATAACCTCGCAGGTCATTGCCGATCCACGGCCGGCAGCTAGGTTTGCATCGCTGCCGGCTGCACCAATCAGAGCCCGCGCGATCAGATGCGGGCCACAGGAGGGACGATGACGCCGCTCGAGATGATCAAGTCGCGACCATTGCCGTTCGCGGCGCTGATGGGTGTCGAGTTCATCGAGGCCGGGCCGGAGCGGGTGGTCGCGACCATGCTGGTCCGGCCTGATCTGTGCACGCTCGGCGATGCGATTCACGGCGGCGCAGTGATGGCGCTGGCGGACAGTGTCGGCGCGACCGCCACCTTCATCAACCTGCCGCCGGACGCCAAGGGCACGACTACGCTGGAGAGCAAGACCAATTTCGTGGCGGCGGCGAAGGCCGGCACGACGGTGCGGGCCGTCGCGACGCCGGTGCATCGCGGCCGCCGGACACAGGTCTGGCAGACCCGGATCGAAACCGACGAAGGGCGCCTAGTGGCGCTCGTGACACAGACGCAGATGGTGCTTTAATACCGTAAACACCAGAATCCCGCCTCCGTATCATTCCTAGAGTGCGGTGCAAAAGCACCATTCAGGGGCGATGTTTGCGCTCGCGCAAGGTTTGGTAAACGGCTTGAACATAAGAGGTTTTAGCAATGTTCGATGGCGGTGAAGGCCAGTCGTGCGCTGGTGAGTCGGCCATTTGATCTTGAATATTATTGTGCGTTGCACAATATGTCTTTGGTCTAGGGAATCGAACGCCTCCTTGAGGGTCGTCCCCCCAAAGGAGATGAATAAATGTACGACGCTCTCATCGCCGATCTCACCGGGTCCAAAGGGACGATCAGGTCGCTGATCAACCAGGAACTGCCGCTGCTACGGGACCACCTGCTGCGGCTGGACGCCGAGAGCCGGCGCGATCGGTTCAATGGCTATGCGGACGAGGGCTTCATCGATCGCTATGCCATGAAATGCGGCGGCGACGGCACGATCATCGTGGCGTTTTTCGGCGAGGATGGATCGGTCCATGCGGCCGCCGAACTGCACCAACCCGACCTGTCGACCGACTCATTGCCGGAAATCGCGTTCAGCGTCGAAGCCCATCTGCGGCGCAAGGGCATCGGCAGCATCCTGTTCCGGCAGCTGATGGAAGTGGCGCGGTCGCTCGGCTACGAGAACCTCCGCATCACGACCGGCGCGCAGAACCAGGCGATGCGTGCGCTCGCCAACAAGTTCGGCGCCCACCTGACGTTTCGGCAGGGCGAGTCGACGGGCACGATCGACTTGAACCAGGAAGCACCGCAGGCCGACGCCGCGGCGATTGAGATCCCGGCGGGCGCGGCAAGCGCGCTGATCGACTTCAATCAGGCGTGCTGGAGTTTGTTCTTGAGAATGTCGGGTCTCGGTCGCGCCGCGTAAGCGACGGCGCGTTCGTCGCGGCGACGCCACTCCCAACAAACATAAACGCCGCGTGCTGAGCTCGCGGCGTTTGCTTTTCGGAATGACGGAATTGGCGTCGCGGGGAAGCGGCTGCGCGTACGGCAACCGCTCAGATGCGCTTGTCGTTTCCAACGATGCGGCGGGAGACGCGACGCTCGACGACGACCGAGCGCTGGCTGCCTTGCTCGCCGGTGATGACGCGGGTGGTACGCGCCGCCGCACGACCGGCCTTGCGCACTTCGCTCTGCACCTGCTCGATCGGCAAACCCATCAGCGACGCGGCGATCTCAGCCTGTGATTCGACGTCGTCAGTGATACCCATCGCCGCGAAGATTGCTTCTTCAAGCGTCGGTGGATCGCGCCTGACGCGACGCGTGCCATACTTCGTATTCCAGTCTTCGCTCATCGACCCGCCCCAATTTTTTTATTGCGGAGATACGTAGTGGAGCCGATGTTGCAATGCAATATAAAATCGGCGCGCGGACGTATCACCTTGGTCGAAATTGACCATCTGGCGATTGCGACAGATCAAACATAACAACCCTTCATGGCAGCTCTGCGTCGGAGACCGACGCAGAGCTGAACGTCGTCGAAGTCTAGGCCCTGAAGATCGTAAAGCCGAGAATCAGCAGCACGATGAAGATCACCGCGAAGATATAGAAGAGGATACGTGCCAAATCGGCGGAGGCGGCGGAAATGCCGGTGAAGCCGAAGATGCCGGCGATCACCGAGATCACCAGAAAGATCAGGGCCCATTTTAGAATCGTCATCGCTATCGTCCTCGTGAATCGTGCTGCGTGAACGAGGACAGCCGGCCATGGTTCCGCATTTCGCGGTGGAGATCGCCGATGATCGAAGCCAACGAGAGACCGGCGGCTGCCGGCCGATTTGAAGCGCGGGTGCGATGCGGCTAGATTGCAGCCGCAGCGACCGGTGCGCTCTGAGGGACGATACGATGACGATGGGGATGGTGCGTTCGGTCGCTCGCGGCTCAGTTCGCGCTGTGGCGTTGCCGATGTTGCTGCTGGTCGCCTCCGCCTCGGCGGCGCTGGCGCAGTCCGCCGATCTCGTGCTCTGCGACCGGATCGCTGCGGATCCGGCCGATCCGGACAAGCCGGCGAACGTCAAGGGCGTGGCCGAAATCGCGGCCGGCGATGTCGAGACCGCCATCAAGTATTGTCGCACGGCCGCCGCGGGATCGCGCCGCGCGATGTATGCGCTCGGCCGCGCTTATGCGGCCAACCGGCAGCCGGCGGATGCGCTCGCGGCTTTCCGCAAGGCCGCCGCCAAAGGCAGCACCTCGGCGATGGTCGAGCTCGGGGTCGCCTATGCGACCGGCGCCGGGGTGGCCAAGGACGAAGCGCAGGCCAGGCAGTTGTTCGCGACAGCCGCGGAAGCGGGAAACCCGCGCGGCATCAGCAATCTCGCGGCGCTCGGCGGCAGCGCCTCGTCCGATCCCGCGAAGACTCGCGCGCTGCTTGCCAAGGGCGCCGAGACCAATGCCGAGGCACAGTATCAGCTCGGGCTGCTGCTCGCCGAAGGCGTCGGCGGACCGAAGGACGAAGCCCAGGCGCGCGCGCTGTTCGAGAAGGCTGCGGCGCAGGGCCACCCGGGCGCGCTGGAGCGCATGGGAGCGTTCGCCCAGGCGGGGCGGGGCGGTCCGCAGGATTCCGCCGCCGCCAAGGGATTCT
>NZ_LJIC01000171.1 GCF_001295845.1 Rhodopseudomonas sp. AAP120
GGGGGGGGGGGGGGGGGGGGGGGGGGGGGTCCCCAGGCACAGAGTGCGCGTCGCCCTCACCCCAGCCCTCTCCCGCAAGCGGGAGAGGGAGTGCGCAGTGCTCGGAGCATAGCCAATGGTGAAATTCTACGATCGCGAGATTTCCTCCCGCCTTCTGATCGGCAGCGCGCTGTATCCGTCGCCCGCGATCATGCAGGACGCGATCCGCGAATCCGGCGCCGAGATCGTCACCGTGTCGCTGCGCCGCGAGGCGGCGGGTGGCAAGGCTGGCGATCAGTTCTGGTCGCTGATCCGCGAGCTCGGCGTCACCGTGCTGCCGAACACCGCCGGCTGCCGCAGCGTGCGCGAGGCGGTGACCACCGCCAAGCTGGCGCGCGAGCTGTTCGCCACGCCGTGGATCAAGCTCGAAGTCATCGCCGACAACGACACGCTGCAGCCCGACGTCGTCGGTCTGGTCGAAGCCGCGCAGATCCTCGCCAAGGACGGCTTCGAAGTGTTCCCCTATTGCACCGAGGACCTCAGCGTCGCCAATCGCCTGGTCGATGCCGGCTGCCGCGTCATCATGCCTTGGGCGGCGCCGATCGGCAGCGCGCGCGGCATTACCAATCGCGATGCGCTGAAGCTGCTACGCGACCGCCTGCCCGATATCACGCTCGTGGTCGACGCCGGCCTCGGCGCGCCGAGCCACGCGGCGGAAGCGCTGGAGCTCGGCTACGACGCCGTGCTGCTCAACACCGCGATCGCCAAGGCCGAAGATCCGGTGGCGATGGCGCGCGCCTTCAAGCTCGCGGTCGAAGCCGGCCGCACCGGTTACGAAGCGGGTCTGATGGGCGCCCGCGATTTCGCCTCGCCCTCCACTCCTGTGATCGGGACCCCGTTCTGGCATGCCGTTTCCTGACCGTTTCTATCCCGTCGTCGACAGCCTCGCCTGGGTCAAACGCCTGGTCGCGCTCGGCGTCGGCACCGTGCAGCTCCGCGCCAAGGAGCTGAACGACGCCGAAGCGCTGCAGCTCGTCACCGATGCGCTCGAGCTGGTGAAGGGCACCTCGACCCGGCTGATCATCAATGATTACTGGCGTGCCGCGATCGTCGCCGGCGCCCAGCATCTGCATCTCGGCCAGGAAGACCTCGCCGAGGCCGACCTGCACGAGATCCGGAGCGCCGGCCTGACGCTCGGCCTCTCGACTCACGACGACGCTGAGCTCGAAACCGCGCTGGCTGCAGAACCGACTTACATCGCGCTCGGCCCGATCTTCCCGACCACGCTGAAATCGATGCGCTTCGCGCCGCAGGGCATCCCGAAAATCACCGAATGGAAGAAGCGCGTCGGCCAGATCCCGCTGATCGCGATCGGCGGCATCAAGCTGGAGCAAGCCGAAGAGATCTTTGCCGCCGGCGCCGACTCGATCGCAGTGGTCAGCGACGTGACGCAGAACGAAGACCCAGACGCCCGCGTCCGCGCCTGGCTGGATGCGACGAAAGAGACGGCGTGAGGACTAGCCCGTGTCCCGGGCGCGGTGCAGCGCGCAGCGCTGCTCCGCAGACCCGGGACCCCG
>NZ_LJIC01000172.1 GCF_001295845.1 Rhodopseudomonas sp. AAP120
GGAGGGCCTTGTTGATGCGGGCCTTTCGATGGGACGGCGGAGCCCGCCCCACCCCCTCCGGTCATCGCCCGGCTTGACCGGGCGACCCAGTATTCCAGAGCGCGCGCGATCAGCATTAGCGCTCTGGAATACTGGACCCTCCGCTTTCGCGGAGGGTGACGGCGGGGGATGGAGTCGCGGGTCAAGCCCGCGTATGACGGCGAATATTGGCGATCCGCTCCGAGTCCGATCTTCCCATGTCCAACCTCCGCATGTCCGACCTCATCATTCGCCCGACCACCGCCGCCGACCTCCCCGCCATCACCGCCATCTACGACGAAGCCGTCCGCACCAGCACCGCGACCTTCGAGCTGATCCCGCCGGACCTCGCCGAGATGACGCGGCGGTTCGAGACGCTGACCGGGGGCGGGTTTCCGTATCTGGTGGCGGTGCTGGGCAGCGCGGTCTGCGGCTATGCCTATGCGGGGCCGTACCGGCCGCGGCCGGCCTATCGGTTCACGGTCGAGAACTCGGTGTATCTGGCGTCCGCAGCGCAGCGCCGCGGCGTCGGCACCGCGCTGCTGAACGAGCTGATCGCGCAGTGCGAGGCGCGCGGCTTCCGCCAGATGATCGCGGTGATCGGCGATTCCGCCAATGCCGGCTCGGTCGGGCTGCACCGCAAGACCGGCTTCGAGCTGATCGGCGTGCACCGCAATGTCGGCCTCAAATTCGGCCGCTGGCTCGACACCGTGATGATGCAGCGCGCGCTGGGCGACGGCGGGGAGAGCGTGCCGGAGCAGAGCGGAGTTTAGATCTCCGCATAGCGCCATTCTCAGCCGTCACCCTCCGCGAAAGCGGAGGGCCCAGTATCCCAGAGCGTCAGTGAGTCACACACACGGGATACTGGGTCGCCCGGTCGAGCCGGGCGATGACTTCACTGCGTGGGGCGCGGCCTCGCGAAACCGTTCGCGCTTTCCGATCAAGCTTGCCGATCACACCAGCGCCAGCTTCCTGTCGATCACCAGCAGCACGCGCTCGAGTTCGTGGCCGCGGCGGAGGATTTGGCCGCTGGCGCCGACCACGCTGTAGGCGCCCTGCTTGCGGGCCAGCCGCGGGTCCTTGACGATGCGATAGATCGGAACCTCGGAGGCGCGACGGAACACCGAGAACACCGCCTGGTCCTTGAGGAAGTCGATGGCGTAGTCACGCCATTCGCCGTCCGCCACCATCCGGCCGTAGAGATTGAGGATGCGATTGAGTTCAAGGCGATTGAACGTCACCCTCGGCTGCAACGGAGCGACGCCCTGGCGCTCCGCCGCGCGGCTGTCGCTGGGATCGGCCTCCTCGGAATACAAGCTCATCGGCGCCTCCTGTCACTGGGGTGACATGATTGCGCCGACCCGGGTGCACCGCAAGGGGACTTAAGGCCGGAGGCGGCCGGGCGTCGCAGAGCAGACCGGCCGGAAACACTGCCTCACACGTTCGTTAGGACGAATCTTATTACCGCCCGATTTTCGCCAAGCGATAGCCCGCAGCGCCTGCGATCTTATGATCACTGCGTTGGCTCGGTCTCTTCGGCTTCGGATTCCTCAGCCCCCAGCCCCCCGAGGCGGTCGAGACCGGGCCTGCGCAGCAGCTAAATCCCCCGACTGGGCCAACGCGAGTTGGTCCTTTTTGTTTTTGGGGTGCAGCATTCCGGCGGGCTGCGCGCAGCAGCAGCCCGGCCCTTCGTATCACTCCGCCGTCAGTGTAATGAGGTGAAGGCCGCGCCGAGCATCGCTCCGGGCCGCTCGCGGCTGCCGTCCTGAACATAGACCGCCGCGGCGTCGATGCCCTCATGGGCGATGTTTTCCAGCGGCACCGACCAGCTGCCGGCGCTGCCGGTCCAGTCGCCGACCTTGAGCAGATTGCGCACGACGTTGTGATAGGTGATCTCGCGGCCGCGGTTCTCGCCGCGCGCGATCGCGATCGGCACCGCCTTCGACACGGCGCAGATCCACACCTCACCCTGCCGGGCGGCGGCATCGGCCGGCGCCGCGGCGACCGAGACCTTGATCTCCTTGCCGTTCACCGCCATCGCCACCGGCACCGTCATGGTCCCGCTGCTTTTGTCGGCGCGCTTGATGGCGTCCTCGATGCCGGCGCGATTGCTGCCGACCAGATGCGCCGCGCCGTTGACCACCACCTGCGGGGTGTAGACGTCGCGGTCGCCGCGCATCTGCGAATAGGCTTTCTGACGCGCGCTGAAGCGGGCGTCCGCCAGCGTATCCTTCCAGCCCAGATAGTCCCAGTAATCGATCGGCAGGCTCAGCGCGATCACCGACGGATCCTTGGCGAGATCGCCGATGATGCGGTCCGCCGGCGGACAGGACGAGCAGCCCTGCGACGTGAACAGCTCGACCACGGCGCGCGCACCGGCCGCCGCGGACGCATGCGTCGTCGCGATCAGGGCGCACACACCAAGGGCGCCGGACCATCGCGAAAAGCCAGGAAATCGGATCATCGTCGCCTTTGCCGGGAGCAGGCGACGGCTGTGCGCCGCCGCTCGGGAGTGCCTTGAAAACGAAAAGGCGGCCCTTTGCATAGGCCGCCTTCCGTTCACCTGCCACTCACTTCGCAGTGAGGCTTTTGTGCAACTTTCGTGGTGCGCGCGCCTCAGGCAGCGAGCTTGCGCAGCACGTAGTGCAGGATGCCGCCGTTACGATAGTACTCCAGCTCGTCGAGCGTATCGATGCGGCAGAGCAGCGGCACGCGCGTCACCTTGCCGGCCGACGACTTGATCTCCGCCTCGAGCATCTGCCGCGGCTTGAGATCGCCCTGCAGACCCTTGATGGTGACGGTCTCGTCGCCCTTGAGGCCGAGCGACGACCACGAGGTGCCGTCTTCGAAGGTCAGCGGCAGCACGCCCATGCCGACCAGGTTCGAACGATGGATACGCTCGAAGCTCTGGCAGACCACGGCGCGGACGCCGAGCAGGCGGGTGCCCTTGGCGGCCCAGTCACGCGACGAACCGTTGCCGTATTCGGCGCCGGCGAACACCACCAGCGGCACCTTCTCCTGCTGATACTTCATGGCGGCGTCGTAGATCGACATCTGCTCGCCGTCCGGCCAGTGCTTGGTGAGACCGCCTTCCGGAATATTGCCGTCGGCGCCCTTCAGCATGTGGTTCTTGATGCGGATGTTGGCGAAGGTGCCGCGCATCATGACTTCGTGGTTACCACGGCGGGTGCCGTACTGGTTGAAGTCGGCCGGGCGCACCTGGTGCTCCGACAGATACTTGCCGGCCGGCGAGGTCAGCTTGATCGAGCCGGCGGGCGAGATGTGGTCGGTGGTGATCTTGTCGCCGAACAGCGCCAGGATGCGGGCGTCGACGACGTCGACGATCGGCTCCGGCTGCATCTTCATGCCTTCGAAATACGGCGGGTTCTGCACGTAAGTGGAGCTCATGTTCCACTTGTAGGTCTCGCTGTCGACGGTCTTGATCTTGCGCCAGTTGGTGTCGCCCTTGAACACGTCGGCGTAGCGCGTCTTGAACACCTTGGAGGTCACGTACTTCTTGACGAAGGCGTTGATCTCCTTGGTGGTCGGCCAAATGTCCTTGAGGTAGACCGGCTGGCCGTCCTTGCCGGTGCCGATCGGCTCGACCGACAGGTTCTTGGTGACGCTGCCGGCGAGCGCATAGGCGACCACCAGCGGCGGCGACGCCAGGTAGTTGGCCTGCACGTCCGGCGAGACGCGGCCTTCGAAGTTGCGGTTGCCCGACAGCACGGCGGCGGCGACGATGCCGTTGTCGTTGATCGACTTCGAGATCTCCTCCGGCAGCGGGCCGGAGTTGCCGATGCAGGTGGTGCAGCCGAAGCCGACCAGGTTGAAGCCGACCTTGTCGAGGTCCTTCTGCAGGCCCGAATTCGCCAGATATTCGGCGACGACCTGCGAGCCCGGGGCCAGCGAGGTCTTCACCCACGGCGCGGGCTTGAGGCCCTTGGCGACGGCGTTCCGCGCCAAGAGGCCGGCGCCGACCAGCACGCTCGGGTTCGAGGTGTTGGTGCAGGAGGTGATGGCGGCGATCACCACGTCGCCATGGCCGAGGTCGAAGTTCTTGCCTTCGACCTTGTAGCGCGTGCCGTCCAGCGCCTTCTTGTATTCGGTCTCCATCGCGGCGGCAAAGCCTTCAGACACCGACGACAGCGCGATGCGGCCCTCGGGGCGCTTCGGGCCGGCCATCGACGGCTCGACCTTGGCGAGGTCCAGCGTCAGCGTCACGGTGAACACCGGATCCGGCGACGCCGAGGTGCGGAACAGGCCCTGCGCCTTGGCGTACTTCTCGACCAGCGCGACGCGCGCCGAGGCGCGGCCGGAGGTCTTCAGATAGTCCAGCGCTTCGGTGTCGACCGGGAAGAAGCCGCAGGTCGCGCCGTATTCGGGCGCCATGTTGGCGATCGTCGCCTTGTCGGCGACCGAGAGGTGATCGAGGCCGGGGCCGAAGAACTCGACGAACTTGCCGACCACGCCCTGCTTGCGCAGCATCTGGGTGACGGTGAGCACCAGGTCGGTGGCGGTGACGCCTTCCTTCAGCGCGCCCTTGAGCTTGAAGCCGACGACTTCGGGCAGCAGCATCGACAGCGGCTGGCCGAGCATCGCGGCTTCCGCCTCGATGCCGCCGACGCCCCAGCCGAGCACCGCGAGGCCGTTGACCATGGTGGTGTGCGAGTCGGTGCCGACCAGCGAATCCGGATAGGCGACTTCGAACGTGCCTTTCGTCCGGCCGATCGTCATCTTCTGCTTCTTGGTCCAGACCGTCTGGGCCAGATATTCGAGATTGACCTGGTGGCAGATGCCGGTGCCGGGCGGCACCACCGAGAAGTTCGAGAACGCCTTCTGGCCCCACTTCAGGAACTCGTAGCGCTCCTGGTTCTGCTTGTATTCCTCGGCGACGTTCTTGCCGAACGCCTTGTTGTCACCGAAGAAGTTGACGATCACCGAGTGGTCGATGACGAGATCGACCGGCACCAGCGGGTTGATCTTCTCGGCGTCGCCGCCGAGCGCCTGCATGGCGTTGCGCATCGCCGCCAGATCGACCACCGCGGGAACGCCGGTGAAGTCCTGCATCAGCACGCGCGCCGGGCGGAAGGCGATTTCGTGCTCGAGCTTCTTCTTCCGCATCCACTTGGCGACCGCCATGATGTCGGCCTTCTTGACGGTGCGGTCGTCCTCGTTACGCAGCAGATTCTCCAGCAGCACCTTCATCGAATACGGCAGGCGGGAGATGCCTTTCAGGCCGTTCTTCTCGGCGGTGGGCAGGCTGTAATAGACGTAGGATTTGCTGCCGACCTTGAGGATCTTCCGGCATTTGAAGCTGTCGAGCGAGGTCATGTAAGGCGGTCCCAGGATTTATCGTTGTCGATGGGCAGGCGGTGGCCGGCGAATGGAGAAGCCGTGCGGCTTGCAGGCGCCGAGAGTGTGCTGCATCAAGTTCCGGCTTATAGAACCTTTCCAGATGCGCCGCCAGTTCGACAATGACTAGCGGCGGCATCGTTTATGAGCAAGACGAAGTCGGCGCGGGAACGGGAATAGGCAATCAAGAATGCGGCTGCGTGGACTGGGCCTGCGATGTATCCGAGGCGGCCGCGAGGTATTCGACGGACTGGGTTTCGAGGTCGCGGGTGGCGAGGCGCTGGCGCTCGTGGGACACAACGGCGCGGGCAAGACCTCGCTGCTGCGGCTGATCGCCGGTCTGCTGCAGCCGGCCGCTGGTAGCATCACGCTGGACGGCGGCGAGGCCGACACGCCGGTCGCCGAACAGGCGCATTATCTCGGCCACCGCGACGCGCTGAAACCGTCGCTCAGCGTTACGGAAAATCTGTCGTTCTGGCGCGAGTTCCTCGGCGGCGAGACCACCGACCTCGCCGACGCGATCGCCGCGGTCGGCCTTGCGCACGCCGCCGAGCTGCCGGCCGCGTATCTGTCCGCCGGCCAGCGGCGCCGACTGTCGATCGCCCGCCTGCTGGTGGTGCGCCGACCGATCTGGCTGCTGGACGAGCCGACCTCCGCGCTCGACGTGAAAGGGCAGGAGCTGTTCGTGCAGCTGATGCAGCATCACCTCGCCGGCGGCGGAATGATCGTCGCAGCGACGCATCTGCCGCTCGGGATCGACGCGCGTGAGATGCGGATCGGGGGGAAGGCATGAGCGGGGGTGAGCTGGTGATGAGCTGGTCTGCTGCTGCGGCTTTGCTATCGCCGACGCCGTGCCCGGGGACCCCCACCCCCGACCCCTCCCCGCAAGGGGGAGGGGGGACGAGGCGCCGTGCCAGGTTGCTGGCTGGCAACTCTCACTTCTTGCTCTCTCGTAGCTCCGACTTCGTCGAGCGCTCCACGGACTGCACCTCCCCGTCCACTTCTCTGGCGGCCCCTAGGCTCCCCTCCCCCTTGCGGGGAGGGGTCGGGGGTGGGGGGGCCGCGAGGCGTGACGCCCATGCAGACCCACTCGCCACCTCGCTCTTCGCAGGAGCCCCCCGATGACCGCCCTCATGGCCATCATTCGTCGCGATATCGCGATCGCCCTGCGGGTCGGGGGTGGGGCGCTGATCGGGGTGCTGTTCTTTCTCACCGTTGTGGTGCTGATGCCGTTTGCGGTCGGGCCGGATC
The DNA here is from genome assembly GCF_001295845.1 of Rhodopseudomonas sp. AAP120. Lineage (GTDB taxonomy): Bacteria > Pseudomonadota > Alphaproteobacteria > Rhizobiales > Xanthobacteraceae > Rhodopseudomonas. The sequence goes on from NZ_LJIC01000172.1 coordinate 6,625, forward strand.
TGCAGTTGTTGCAGCGGCTCGGGCCGGCGATCCTGTGGCTGGGGGCGCTGCTCGCCAGCCTGCTGACCCTCGACCGGCTGTTCACGGCCGATGCCGAGGACGGCTCACTCGATCTGATCGCAATGAGCCGCACGCCGCTGGAGCTGACCTGCGCCGCCAAGGCGTTGGCGCATTGGCTGGCGGCCGGGTTGCCGCTGATCGTCGCGACGCCGGTGTTGGGGCTGCTGCTGAATCTGGACGGCGCGGCTTCGCTCGCCGTGATGGCGACGCTCTTGGCCGGCACGCCGGCGCTGACCTTCACCGGCATGATCGGCGCGGCGCTGGCCGTGACGCTGCGGCGCGGCGGGCTGCTGCTCGCCGTGCTGGTGCTGCCGCTGGCGATCCCGGTGTTGATCTTCGGCGTCGCCGCTTCGCAGGCCGCAATCGTCGGGCCGGTGCCGTTCGGCACCCCGTTCTCGATCCTGTGCGCGATCTCGCTGATGAGCCTGGTGATCGGCCCGTTCGCCGCCGCCGCCAGCCTGCGGCAGGGATTGGATTAGCCCTCTTTGAGCTGGAACCGGTCCGGGATGCCGATGTTAATCTTGCTGAAGAATGAAATCAGGCTTATTCTTTCTTCAGCAAGAGGAGCGCAAAATGGTCGCTGCCCTGAAGAACCAGTCCCCGGCCGCCCTCGATAAAGGGCAGGTCCTCACCAAGGCTACCCTCAAGGCGGCCGAGCGGCTCGGCCTGTCGCAGAAGGTGCTGAGCAACGTCATCGGCCTGTCGGAGTCGGTGGTGTCGCGGATGAAGAGCGGCGACTACGTGCTCGACGGCGGCAAGGCTTACGAACTCGCCGCTTTGTTCGTCCGGCTGTACCGCTCGCTCGATGCCATCGTGGCCGGCGACGAGACTGCGGCGCGCGCATGGATCAAGAGTGACAACCTCGCGCTGCGCGGCACGCCGATCGAACTGATCCAGAAAATTCCGGGGCTGTTTCATGTCGTCCAGTACCTGGATACGCGACGCGCTCCGGTCTGAGTCGGCGCGGCTGTCGGGACGGTTCTGGCGCATCGTCGAGGCGCAGCACCAATCGGCGACGATGAAGCTGACCGACTCGCTCGAGGAGCAGGCGCTGCTGGAAGACATCATCGAGGACACCAAGCCGCCGGTGCCGCCGGATTGCGAGGGGCTCGACTTCCTGCTGATGACGCCGTTCCGCTACAGCGCGACGAACCCATGGGGTTCGCGGTTTCGGCGGCCCGGCGCCGAAACCGGCGTGTTCTACGCCGCCGCGCAGCCCTCGACCGCGATCGCCGAGGCGGTGTTTCATCGCCTGCGCTTCTTCGCCGAATCGCCCGCCACGCCGTGGCCGCAGAACCCGGCCGAATACACCGCCTTCGCGGTCGAACTCGGCTCGGAGCGCGTGCTCGATCTCACCATACGGCCGCCTGACGACATCGCCGCGATCATGAACGCGCAGGACTACGCCGCCGGGCAGGCGTTCAGCGAAGCGGCGCGCGCCGCCGGTGCGGAGATCATCCTGTACCCGTCGGTACGCGACCCGCAGCGCGGCGCCAATGTGGCGGTGCTGTCGCCGCGCGCGTTCCGCAGCAAAGCGCCGGTCGAGCGCCAGAGCTGGCGCATCCACCTCGACCGCAACGGCGCGCGCGCATTCTGCGAAGCGCCGCGCGGCTCGCTGGCCTTCGGCCGCAGCGCGTTCGATGCCGATCCGCGCATGCAGGGATACGTCTGGGACCGCTGAGGCGCGATCGCGACCCGGCCGCAGCTCCGGTTTGCCCCGGATGCCGCCGCCAGCCCGCAGCGGCTAACTTGCTGCACCGCAAGAACGATCACCCGTCGCGTTGCTCCCGATCAACTCCGCAACAGCTTCCACGCGGCGTCATTGCCTGCGGCCCTCAGCCCCGATATCAGGAACGCCATGACGCTGACCGAACTCGCCAATCCGACCCGGTTCCTGTCGCTCGCGGGGCGTGTGCTGCCGTGGCTGGCCGGGCTGACGGTGCTGCTGCTCGGCATCGGCCTGACGCAATCGATGCTGGCGCCGGACGATTACCAGCAGGGCGCCACCGTCAAGATCATGTTCGTGCACGTGCCGAACGCCTGGCTGGCGATGTTCGTCTGGGGGGTGATGAGCGTCGCTTCGCTCGGCACGCTGGTGTGGCGGCATCCGCTCGCCGACGTCGCCGCCAAGACCGCCGCGCCGATCGGCGCCGCCTTCACGTTCCTGGCGCTGCTGACCGGCTCGCTGTGGGGCCGGCCGATGTGGGGCACCTATTGGGAATGGGACGCGCGGCTGACCTCGATGCTGATCCTGTTCCTGATGTATCTCGGCCTGATCGCGCTGTGGCGCTCGGTCGACGATCCGTCGCGCGCGGCGCGCGCCGCCGCGGTGCTGACGCTGGTCGGCGCCATCAACCTGCCGATCATCAAGTTCTCGGTCGACTGGTGGAATACGCTGCACCAGCCCGCCTCGGTGATGCGGATGGGCGGCCCCGCACTCGACAAATCCTTCCTGATCCCGCTGCTGGTGATGGCGATCGGCTTCTCGCTGCTGTTCGTCACTTTGCATGTGGCGGCGATGCGCAACGAGATCCTGCGCCGCCGTGTCCGCTCGCTGCAGATGATGCAGGCCAGCTGGGCCGAGGCGGCGTGATGTTCGGTCGGTACGCCGAGTTCATCGTCTCGTCTTACGCCGCCACCGCGCTGGTTGTGCTGCTGCTGATCGGCTGGGTGGTGATCGATTATCGCCGGCAGAAAGCGCGGCTGCGCGACCTCGAGGCGCGCGGCGCGACGCGGCGCTCCGGCCGCAGCGCCACGGACATGTCATGAGCACGCCCCTCACCGACTCCGCGTCGCCGAAGCGCCGCTCCTGGCTGGTGGCGCTGCCGCTCTTGGTATTTGCCGGGCTGGCGGTGCTGTTCTGGTTCAGGCTCGGCGACCGCGACATCGCGCGCATTCCGTCGGCGCTGATCGGCCGCGAGGCGCCGCAGACCGTGCTGCCGCCGCTCGAAGAATTGGCCCGCGACGGCGCGGCGGTGCCGGGCATCGCGCCGGCGACGTTCGCCGGCAAGGTCAGCGTCGTCAATGTCTGGGCGTCGTGGTGCGTGCCGTGCCACGACGAAGCGCCGCTACTGACGGCGCTCGGCGACGACAAGCGCATCCAGATCGTCGGCATCAACTACAAGGACAAGCCCGACAACGCCCGCCGCTTCCTCGGCCGCTACGGCAACCCGTTCGCCGCCGTCGGCGTCGACGCCAACGGCCGCGCCGCGATCGACTGGGGCGTCTACGGCGTGCCGGAGACCTTCGTGGTCGGCCGCGACGGCAAGATCGCCTACAAGCTGGTCGGCCCGATCACCCCGGACAATCTCGACAAGGTACTGAAGCCCGAGATCGAGAAGGCCCTGGCGAAGTCCTAACTGGCGTTCATCCGCACCCCCTCCCCAACCGCAGCGAGCCCCCTCTCCCGCTCGCGGGAGAGGGCTGGGGTGAGGGCGCCCCGAGCACTGACTCAGCGACGCGTTGATAGGAGTGCCCTCACCCGGATCGCTACGCGATCCGACCTATCCCGCAAGGGAGAGGTTGCGCCGTGCCGCGCCGACAACTCACGCCCGAGAAATAATTAGCAACGTTTATCAGCGGTTCATTTGGCGGCCTTGGACCCGCCATGAATCGGCGGCTAGCTTGGTTCCGTGACTAACAACGTCCTTGGAGGACACCCCGATGCGTACTTTGAAGTTGCGCCACCTCGCCCTTGCCCCGCTTGCCGCCGCGCTCGCCTTCGGCCTGCTCACCAGCGCCCCGGTAATGGCGCAGGGCACCCAGACCGCGCCGTCCGGCACCATGGCGCCGCCGCCGAAAGCCGATACCAAGATGGCGCCGGCCCCCAAGGCCGAGACCAAGATGGCACCGGCCAAGGCGGAGAAGACCGAACTCTTGGACATCAATTCGGCCACCGCCGAACAGCTCGACGCGCTCCCCGGCGTCGGCAAGGCCTACTCGGCCGCGATCATCAAGGGCCGCCCCTACAAGGGCAAGGACGAGCTGGTGCAGAAGAAGATCGTGCCGCAGAAGACCTACGACGGCATCAAGGACAAGATCATCGCCAAGCAGAAGTAAGCGATGCGGTGCCGGGGCGCCTGCCCCGAAGTAACACGTCATGCCCGGGCTTGACCCGGGCATCCATCGCCTGAAGAGGATGGATTGCCGGGTCAAGCCCGGCAATGACGGCTGGAGATAGTGGCGAAGCCGTTGACCCAACCCGGCCGTCATTGCGAGGAGCGTAGCGACGAAGCAATCCAGCGCCGTGCACTGCGCTTCTGGATTGCTTCGCTTCGCTCGCAATGACGGGGAGAGGGAATCGCGATCAGCGCCCCGACACGTCGCCTTCATCCGCCGCGCTCTTGTCGAGCGAGGTCGGTTCCGCGGCGTAGCGTTTGGCGAGCGGCATCTGCAGCATGGCGAACGCCATGGTGAGCGGGATCATGCCGAACACCTTGAACGACACCCAGAACTCGGTCGACTGCGTCCGCCACACCACCTCGTTCAGCACCGCCATCGCGGCGAAGAACAGCGCCCAGCGCAGCGTCAGCTTGCGCCAGCCTTCGGGCGTCAGGTTGAACACCTGATCGAACAGGATGGCGATGAAGCTGCGGCCGAACAGCAGCCCGCCGCCCAGCACCCCGGCGAACAGCGCGTACACGATGGTCGGCTTCATCTTGATGAAGGTCTCGTCGTGCAGCACCAGGGTCAGCGTGCCGAACACCAGCACCACCACGGCGGTGACGATCGCCATGATCGGCACGTGCCTGGTCACCACATAGGACGCGATGATGGCGACGATCACCGCCACCATGAAGGCGCCGGTGGCGGCGAACAGGTTGAACTTGGCGTTGACGAAGAAGAACACCAGCAGCGGGCCGAGCTCGGTGGCGAGCTTGAACAGCGGGTGCGGCTGCTTCTTGTCGATCAATTGGTCGCTCATGCGGCCTCCGTACCGGCGATCGCCTTGGCGAAATCGCGCGCCGTGAACGGCGCCAGATCGTCGACGCCTTCGCCGACGCCGACGAAATGCACCGGCAGTTTATGCTTCTCGGCGATTGCGACCAGGATGCCGCCGCGCGCGGTGCCGTCGAGCTTGGTCATCACCAGCCCTGTTACGCCTGCCGTCTTGGTGAAGGCCTCGACCTGCGACAGCGCGTTCTGGCCGACGGTGGCGTCGAGCACCAGCAGCACGGCGTGCGGCGCCGTCGCGTCGACCTTCTTGATGACGCGCACGACCTTGCCGAGTTCGTTCATCAGCTCGGCGCGGTTCTGCAACCGGCCGGCGGTGTCGATCAGCAGCACGTCGCGGCCCTGCTCCTTGGCGGCGGTCAGCGCGTTGAACGCGAGGCCTGCCGAGTCCGAGCCCTGCGCCCCGGCGATCACCGGCGTATTGGTGCGATCGCCCCAGACCTTGAGCTGCTCGATCGCGGCGGCCCGAAATGTGTCGCCGGCCGCCATCATGACGCTGCGGCCTTCCGCCGCGAACCGCGCCGACAGCTTGCCGATGGTGGTGGTCTTGCCGGAGCCGTTGACGCCGACCACCAGCACCACGAACGGCTTGTGGGCCGTGTCGATGGTGAGGGGCCTCGCCACCGGCGCCAGCACCTTCTCGACCTCGGCGGCGACGATCTCTTTCACATCGCTGGCCGCGATCATCTTGTCGTAGCGGCCCTCGCCGACCGCCGCGGCGATCCGTCCCGCCACCTCGGTGCCGAGATCGGCGCGCAGCAGCACGTCCTCGATCTCTTCGAGCATCGCCCGGTCGAGCTTGCGCTTGGAGATCAGGTCGGTGAGCGCCGTGCCGATCTGGCTCGACGTCCGCTTCAGTCCGCTGGACAGCCGCCGCCACCAGCTGGTTTTGCCGTTTTCCGTGTCACTCATCAGGGCGCTGTGTTAGCCGTTTCGGACCATGAACGAAAGCCACGCAGATCAATTCGACGTGCCGGAACTGACCCCGGACGAGATCCAGGCGCGGGTGCTGCACCGTGACGGGCTGATGCTGGTGATCGACAAGCCGCCCGGCCTGCCGGTGCATCGCGGACCGAAGGGCGGCCCCAACCTCGAAGCCTCGTTCGACGCGCTGCGCTTCGGCCTGCCGCGGCCGCCGGTGCTGGCGCATCGGCTCGACCGCGACACTTCCGGCTGCCTGGTGCTCGGCCGCCACCGCAAGGCCACCGCCACGCTCGGCCTGCTGTTCAAGCACAGCAAGATTTCCAAGACCTATTGGGCGATCGTCGAGGGCGGCCCGGTCGAGGACCAAGGCGAAATCGACCTGCCGATCGCCCGCCTCAACGCCGAACGCGGCTGGTGGCAGAAGGTCGATCCGTCGGGCCTGCCATCGCTGACGAAATGGCGGG
>NZ_LJIC01000173.1 GCF_001295845.1 Rhodopseudomonas sp. AAP120
CATCCTTCGAGACGCCCGGCTTCGCCGGGCTCCTCAGGATGAGGACTCAGTGCAATGTGGAGCGGGCCATAGCGCTTCAATCGATCGATGAACCGCTCTAGTCTGAACGTCCGTTTCCGATTCTCATCTCTGCTTCTACGCATGTCGCCGTGCGAGGCGCGTGAAGCCTTCAAGTCCCTGCAGGTCCGCCGTGAACCCGATCCTCGTCGCCTTCGCCGTCGCCATCCTGGTCGGGTTGCTCGGCGGATCGCTCACCGACACCGGCGCCTGGTATCAAAGCCTCAGCAAGCCGTCCTGGCAGCCGCCGGACTGGGCGTTCGGGCCGGCCTGGACGGTGATCTTCGCGCTTGCCGCGATGTCGGCGGTCTATGCCTGGCGCGGTGCGGCGACCCGGGCACAGCGCGAGGCGGTGATCGGCATCTTCGCCGCCAACGGCTTCTTCAACGTGTTGTGGAGCATGTTGTTCTTCACCATCCAGCGGCCCGACTGGGCGCTGCTAGAGGTGCCGCTGCTGTGGCTGTCGGTGCTGGTCGGGATCGTGGCGTTCTGGCGCAGGTCGCGCGCCGCGAGCTACTACCTCGTGCCGTATCTGCTGTGGGTGAGCTTCGCGGCGTATCTCAATTGGACGGTGGTCCGGCTCAACGCGCCGTTCTCATGACCCTTGGCCGTCCGCGGTCACGCATTCCGGGATGCCCGCTATGTCGATGATGTCCGAACTGTTCGCCAGAGGCGTGCTGGTCGATGTCGTGCTGGCGTTCCTGGTGGTCGAGGCGGTCGCGATCGTCGGCTACTGGCTGTGGCGCAAACGGGGGATCGCCCCGGCCGACTTCCTGCCGGGCCTGTGCTCCGGTGCCCTAATGCTGTTGGCGCTGCGAATGGTTATCGCTGGCACCTCGTGGGTGCTGCCTTCAGTTTGCCTCATGGTTGCGGGGCTCGCTCATCTCGTCGACGTCCGGCGGCGCTGGCGGAATTGACCGCGGCCGGCATGGTGCCTTCCGCCCGGTAGTCCCCCGAATCGAAGGGCCCCGATCTGATTGCTCAGACCGGGGCCCGGGTCGATGCAGTCGCTGTGCAGGGAACGCTTAGTTCGCCTTCAGGGTCGCCAGATAGGCCGCGACGTCCTTGCGCTGCTGCTCGTTGGCGAGCTTGAAGGTCATCTTGGTCGAGCCGGTCGCCTTGTCGGCCTGGCCCTTGTCGGTCAGGAACTTCTTCAGGAACGAGTTCGGATCGGCCAGATACTCGACGACGTTTTCCTGCGACCAGACCAGACCGGCTTCGCCGGCAGCGTGGTTGAGCGGCGAATAGGTGAAGCCGGCCGCGGTGCCGGTCTTGCGGCCGATCACGCCGCCGAGCGCCGGACCGACCATGTTCTTGTCGGCGCGGTGGCAGGTCTGGCACTGCTTGAACACCGCCTCGCCCTTCGCGGCGTCCTGCGCCGAGGCGATGCCCGTCGACAGAGATCCGGCGGCAGCGGTGATAGTGATGATTGCGAGAAGTTTACGGACCACGTCTCTCTCCTAGATCTCGTCGTTTGCGCCCATGGAATGGGGGCCCTCTTGGGGCCTGGACCAACGCGCTATCCAAACTCTTTCTAAGGTAATCTGTAAAGCTGTTCTGACACTAAGTGTTCCGTCCGACTGGACGATTTTGGAAGGTATCGCCTTGATTTCGCGCAATAAAGTTACGGAATAGGCAATTTGGCGAATTTCCTTGAATATTCAGCGACGCTTCCACTTGTCATTGGCATAATGTCTGCATAATTCGTTTGGGCGCGACCGTTCGATTGCCGTCTCCCGACGCCGGAACCGCCTGCGAGTGGAGCGATGTCTGCCAAACCAGTACAGCCTGACATCACGCTGTTGCTCGATATGGACGGCGTGATCCGCGACGCGAGCCTGTCGCCAGCGCTGTCCGAGGAGAGCGTCGAGGCGTGGCTTGGTCGCGCCTGGACCGATATTGCCGGTGAAGAGGGCGGCGACAAGGTGCGCCGCATGGTCGAGGATGCGCGCACCAGCGGCATCTCGGCGTTTCGCCAGATCAATCAGCGCTTTCCTTCCGGCACCGAAATCCCGATCGAATTCACCACCATGCTGCTGGGCGATCGCACCGGCATGCTGGCGGTTGGAAAGAATCTCCAGGCGGTCACCGAACTACATTCGCGGCTGATTGCGGCGCAGCAGACCATCGAGCGCGATTACTGGCGCCTGCGCGAAATGGAGACGCGCTATCGGCTGGTGTTCGACGCCGCCACCGAAGCCGTCCTGATCGTCTCCGCCAATGATCTGAAGATCGTCGAAGCCAACCGGGCTGCGGTTCAGGCGCTGAGCGGGATCGATCGCGGCAATGAGGATGTCACCGGCCGTGATCTCTTGCTGGAGATCGCCGAAGTGGATCGCGAGGCGGTGCGCGAGATGCTGGTGCGCGTGCGCGACCGCGGCAAGGCGTTGAGTATTCTCGTTCACCTCGGCCGCGACGTGCGGCCCTGGATGGTCCGCGGTTCGCTGGTGTCGTCGGAGCGCGGCCAGGTGTTCCTACTGCAGTTCGCACCGGTGGCGACAACGTCGCGCGGTGACGACCGCTCCGAGCCGACAGTCTTGAAGACGCTGATCGACCGGGTGCCCGATGGCTTCGTGGCGCTCGATTCGGCTGGCGTAATCCGCCATGCCAATCAGGCGTTTCTCGATCTCGTGCAGATCGGCTCCAAGGGCTCGGCAATCGGCGAGTCGCTCGGGCGTTGGCTGACGCAGCCGGGCGCCGATCTCTCGGCATTGCTGTCGCATCTGCAGCGCTACAAGACGGTCCGGCTGTTCCAGACCACCATCCGTGGCGAGCTCGGCAGCGAAACCGAAGTCGAGATCTCCGCCGTCGATGGCGACGACCACAACTATGTCGGCGTGCTGATCCGCAACGTGTCGCGCCGTCTCACCGGCGGCGAAACCGACGCGCTGCGTGCGGCGCTCGGGCCGATCAGCAAGCAACTCGGCCGCTCGTCGCTGCGCAAGCTGGTCAAGAATACGGTCGGCATCGTCGAGCGCCACTACGTCAAGGAAGCGCTCGAACTGACCAAAGGCAATCGTACCGCTACCGCCGAATTGCTCGGCTTGAGCCGGCAAAGCCTCTATGCCAAGCTTGCCCGCTACGGACTCGACGACAAGGGGTCCCTGTCTCAGGACGATTTACCCGACGACGACTCTGAGGACTAATTGGCCGTTCAACCGACCAGCTTGCCCGCATTTGGAACCGCCGACCTTTCGAACTGCGAGCAGGAGCAAATCCACCTCGCGGCCTCGATCCAGCCGCACGGTGCGCTGTTGGCCGTCAGCGAGCCGGATCATCGCGTCATCCAGGCCAGCGCCAACGCGGCAGAATTCCTCAACATCGCGAACGTCCTCGGGCTGCCACTCGCGGAGCTCGAAGGCGATCTGCTGATCCGGATCCTGCCGCATCTCGATCCGAAGCTCGACGGAATGCCGGTGGCCGTGCGTTGCCGGATCGGCAAACCGAGCGTCGAATTCGACGTGCTGATCCATCGTCCTCCGGAAGGCGGACTGATCATCGAGCTGGAGCGCGCCGGCCCGCCCTTGGATTTGCAGACGACGGTCGGGCAGGCGCTCGACAAGATCCGAACATCGAATTCCATCCGCGCGTTGTGCGATGAAGCCGCGCTGCTGTTGCAGGAGCGTACCGGCTACGATCGGGTGATGGTTTACCGGTTCGATGAAGAGGGCCACGGCGAGGTCTTCTCCGAGCGCCATGCGGCCGGCCTGGAATCCTATCTCGGCAACCGCTATCCGGCGTCCGACATCCCCCAGATCGCCCGGCGGCTCTACGAGCGCCAGCGCGTGCGGGTCCTGGTCGATGTCGGCTACGAGCCGGTGCCGCTGCGACCGCGACTGTCGCCTTTGACCGGACGCGACCTCGACATGTCGAGCTGTTTCTTGCGCTCGATGTCGCCGATCCATCTTCAGTATCTGCAGAACATGGGCGTGCGCGCGACGCTGGTCGTCTCGCTGATGGTCGGCGGCAAGCTTTGGGGGCTCGTCGCCTGCCATCACTATCAGCCGCGCTTCATCCATTTCGAACTACGCGCGGTGTGCGAGCTGCTGGCCGAGGCGATCGCGACGCGCATCACCGCGCTGGAGAGCTTCGCCCAGAGTCAGTCCGAGCTGTTCGTGCAGCGACTCGAGCAGCGTATGATCGAGGCGATTTCGCGGGAAGGCGACTGGCGCGCGGCGATCTTCGATGCGTCGCAGTCGATTCTGCAGCCGGTTCGAGCCAGTGGCGCTGCGCTGGTCTACGAAGGGCAGGTGGCCACGATCGGCGAAGTTCCCGGTACGCACGACATTCGCGAGATTGCCGCCTGGCTCACCAAGCAGCCGCGCGCCTCGGTGATCGCGACCTCGTCGCTCGGCCTCGACGTCCGCGATTTTTCGCCGTTGACCGCGGTCGCCAGCGGCCTGGCCGCGGCGCCTGTCTCGAACCACCCGGGCGAGTTCCTGATGTGGTTCAGGCCGGAGCGCGTCCGCACCGTCACCTGGGGCGGCGATCCGAAAAAGCCGTTCGTGATCGGCAACACGCCGGCCGATCTGTCGCCGCGTCGATCCTTCGCCAAATGGAATCAGGTCGTAGAAGGCACGTCCGATCCATGGACGCCGGCTGATCTCGCGGCGGCGCGGACCATCGGTCAGTCCGTGGCGGACATCGTGCTGCAGTTCCGCGCGGTGCGAACCCTGATTGCACAGGAGCAGCTCGATCAGTTCTCGCGCCAGGTCGCGACGTCGGATCATCCGGTGGTGATCGCCGATATCGAAGGCAAGATCCTGTTGATCAACGACGCTTTCATCTCGATGCTGCCGCAGGGCTATCCGCCCGTGCATCGGCTCGAGGATCTGGCGCTGGCGTTTCTCGATCCGTTCGACTTCAGGCGTAATGTCGGTGAACTGATCGAACGTCAGCGCGGCTGGCGCGGCGAATTGCTGCTCAGGGGGGCCGGTGGCGAAACGAAGTCGCTCGTGGTGCGGGCCGACCCGGTGGTGCCGTCGCGTGACCGCGCGCTCGGCTTCGTGCTGATCTTCAACGACAACGCCGACCGCAGGGCCGCCGAAGCAGCCCGCGGCCGCTTTCAGGAAGGTATCCTCGAGAGCAGCCGGACCACTGGGTTGCGGCTCGATTCGCAATCAGGCCTCGTCTACCAGAACCTGCTGTCTTCGGTCGTCGAGAACGCGCAGCTCGCGGCCCTGGAAATCACCTATGGGGTCGAGACCGGGCGGATCGCCGACATGCTCGAGGGCGTCCGCGATTCCACGTTGCGCACCGCTGAAGTGCTGCAGCACCTGATGCTGCATGCTTCGCGCACCTCGGCGAATCAAAATTCTACCAAGCCCGGAAAGACCAAGAGCTGACTAAGATGGCGCAGCCTCGCCGGCGAGGCTGCGCTGAACCGCGATCGAGAGCGCGATGTTGCACTCGAATGCCAGCGCGCCTTCCGCGATGATCGCATCCGGATCGGGCGCCGCGGCGCCTGCCAATTCCAACGCTTGGCGATAGCCGGCCTTCAATGCCGCCGGCTCGGCGATCGCCGAGAAATCGTAATGCGTCAGTTCGGGCTCACCGAGCCCGAGCGATTTCTCCAGCAGACGCTTCACGATCTGCCCGCCATTCAAATCGCCGAGATAGCGCGTATAAGCGTGTGCAATGAGCCGGCTGCCGTCGCCGCCCGCGGCTTGCGCGATGGTGCGCGCATAAGCCTCACCCTCCGGCAAAAGCGGCGGCTGATCGTCGCTGTCCGGCCCGGTCAGCGCTGCCAGATCGGCTGCGATCGCGGCAGCCCGCGCCAGGCGATAGCGCGCCAGCGGTGCTAGGATTGGATTGTGGCGATGGCGTTCGAGCCCGTCTTCAATCTCGCGATAGGCGGGCTGCAGATTGCGCAGCAGCAGCGCATAACCCCGCCGGCTGGCAGCGCCGCGCAGCATGTCGGCGATGAACCCGGTGCGCTCCGCTTCGAGATGCAGTGCTTTGGTACTAACGTAAAGTGCGGTCACGACGCTGGGTGCGCCGCTCTCCGCGGTAACTGCGGCCATTTCACCTTCCCCGGCTAGACACAGCCTTATAGCAGAGCCGAGTCCGGACGGCGAATACGGGAAGCATCACCTGCGTCCCTTCAGCATTGGCAGAAGCGCACGGGCGAGCTGGGGCGCGTGCGCGCCGTCGGTGGCGCTCATATCTGCGCCGAGAGCGTTCGCAAGCTCTGGCCGGTCGACCAGGATCGGGCCGCCAACGATCACGCCGATCCGGCGATTGCGGGAATCTCGGCGCACGTCCTGGATCAGGCGCTTCAATTCGTCGAGCCGCCGATCACTGGTGACCGAGAAGCCGATCAGGTCGAACCAGCGCTCCGTCACCAGCGATGCAAGCTCGCGGCGCGAACCGAAAGGTCCGGTGCAGATATCCCAGCCGTCGTGCCGGAAGAATTCCGCCACCATCGCCAGGCCGAAACTGTGCTGCTCGCCCGGGATCGTCGTGAGCAACACCGCGCCGATGCGCTGAAGGTTGTTCGCTTCCAAATGGCTCTCGCCGACGTGGCGAAGGATTCGATGCAGCCTGCTCACGCCAAGCGTGACGTTCGCGAAGTCGGTGGTGTCCTCCTCCCACATCTCGCCGAGGCGACGCGCCACCGGGGCGAGCAGGTTGAGGAAGATCAAATCAGTTGGTGTGCCGCGCGAGATAAGATTCTCGACATAGGCGAAGGCGGCACGTTCGTCCGAGCCGAGGATCAGAAGTGTGAACTGCTGCACCTCGAACGGCGCGGCCGGATCGGCCGGAGCCGGAGTGTTCGGGAAGGACATGGAGCGCAGCGCGAGGCCAACCTGGGGGAGTATCTGAGTGTGGATCGAGCGCGCGATACCATCGCCGACCATCGGCGGCCGATATCGCCAGATCGGTTCGGGGGGCGAAAAATCCAGAGGCACCACAGGTAGCCGGGGCCGAGCGGGAGCGGTGACGTACGAGATCGAGAGCTCTTTCCGGTTGGTCATTAGATACCCCCTTCTCACCAGATAACCCGACCGGCCTCACGACCGTCAAGTTTAATTTACGTATGGTTTGGTTGACAGTCTCATCGTCGGGGACTAGCCTTTGTCGATCAGCCGCACTTAGGGAGTAGCGCGGTGCCCAGCAGAACAGCATCAGATCAAGAAAATGAGGGTCTTGGTGCGATGGTGCCTGCCTCTTCCGCGTGTCCGTCGGTATCGCATCACCGCAATGAGGATGTGTCAAACATTCTTTACATCGACAGCGTCAAAACATCTGCTGCAGCGCCGCATGGTTCGGTCGGTGCCGGAAGTGCCATTTCGGAGCCTCGGCAAGGCCTTAGGATGCTGTACACGCCCGAAGAGCGGGTTCGCCGCGACGCAACAAAATGGACCCTGGTGCAGGGCATCCTGGCGCCGGTGCAGTTTCTGGTCTTCCTGATCAGTCTCGGACTCGTACTGCGCTATCTTTGGACGGGCGACGGTTACACCGTTGCGACAGCCTCGGTCGTGATCAAGACTCTGGTGCTCTACACCATCATGATCACCGGCGCGATCTGGGAGAAAGAGGTCTTCGGCTGCTATCTGTTCGCGCCGGCCTTCTTCTGGGAAGACGTCTTCAGCTTCCTCGTGCTCGCTCTGCATACCGCTTATTTGGTGATGCTGTTCGCCGGTCTCGGCGATCCGCGTCAGCAGATGCTGGTCGCGCTCGCCGCCTACGCGACCTACGTCGTCAACGCCACCCAATTTGTCCTCAAGCTGCGCGCCGCGCGTCGCGACGAGCGGATCGCCGCGCAGGGCGCTGCTCATATCTCCGGTAGCCGCGCATGACCGTGCATGTCTCCCCTTGCGCCGCGCCTGCGGTGGATCCTGTCACGCGCGAGGTTCGCACCGAGAGCGGCCAGCGCGAAGTCTTCTGCGGTCTCACCGGCATTGTTTGGCTGCATCGCAAGATACAGGATGCGTTCTTCCTCGTGGTTGGCTCGCGGACCTGCGCGCACCTGATTCAGTCGGCCGCCGGCGTGATGATTTTTGCCGAGCCGCGGTTCGGCACCGCGATCATGGAAGAGAAGGATCTCGCCGGTCTCACCGACGCGAACGACGAACTCGACCGCGTCGTGACCCAGTTGTTGGCCCGCCGCCCCGATATCAAGCTGCTGTTCCTGGTCGGCTCGTGCCCGTCGGAAGTGATCAAGCTCGACCTGTCGCGCGCGGCGCTGCGGCTGTCGCAGCGATTCTCGCCCGGCGTACGCATCCTCAATTACTCGGGCAGCGGCATCGAAACCACGTTTACGCAAGGCGAAGACGCTTGCCTTGCCTCGCTAGTGCCGGTGCTGCCGGCCGCGGAGGATGAGGCGGCGTCGCTGCTGGTCGTCGGCTCGCTTGCCGACGTGGTCGAAGATCAATTCAAGCGGATGTTCGACGCGCTCGGCGTCGGCCCGGTGGCGTTCTTCCCGCCGCGCAAATCGACCGCGTTGCCGAGCGTCGGCCCGAACACCAAGATTCTGATGGCACAGCCGTTCCTGCCGGATACGGTGCGGGCGCTGCAGGAGCGCGGCGCCAAGCGGCTGGCCGCGCCGTTCCCGTTCGGCGTCGAAGGCACGACCGCATGGCTACGCGCTGCGGCCGATGCATTCGGCGTTGCGCCCGCGCATTTCGACAAGGTCACCGAGCCGAACCGCGCTCGCGCCGAGCGCGCGCTCACGGCCTACAAGTCCGAGCTTGCCGGCCGGCGCATCTTCTTCTTCCCCGACTCGCAGCTCGAGATTCCGCTGGCGCGTTTCCTGGCGCGCGAGCTGTCGATGCAGCTGGTCGAAGTCGCCACGCCTTATCTGCATCGCGAGCATCTCGCCGAAGAGTTGAAATTGCTGCCGCTCGATGTCGCACTGACGGAAGGTCAGGACGTCGACCATCAGCTCGATCGCTGCCGCGCGGCGCGTCCCGACATCGTGGTGTGCGGGCTCGGTCTCGCCAATCCGCTCGAGGCCGAAGGCATCACCACGAAATGGTCGATCGAACTCGTGTTCACCCCGATCCAGGGCTACGAGCAGGCGGCCGACCTCGCTGAACTATTCGCGCGGCCGCTGGTGCGCCGCGCCAAACTGGTGGCCTGACATGCAGCTCACCGTCTGGACTTATGAAGGGCCTCCTCACGTCGGCGCGATGCGCGTCGCAACCGGCATGGACGGACTGCACTATGTGCTGCACGCCCCGCAGGGCGACACCTACGCCGATCTGCTGTTCACCATGATCGAGCGCCGCGCCAAGCGGCCGCCGGTGACCTACACGACGTTCGCGGCGCGCGATCTCGGCAAGGACACCGCGGAACTGTTCATGACCGCGGCGCGCGACGCCTATGCGCGCTTTCAGCCGCAGGCGATGATCGTCGGCGCGTCCTGCACCGGTTCGCTGATCCAGGACGATCCGGGCGGACTCGCCAAGTCGCTCGGCTTTCCGATCCCGGTGATCCCGATCGATCTGCCGGCGTATCAGCGCAAGGAAAACTGGGGCGCGTCCGAGACCTTCTATCAGCTCGTCCGCGCCATCGCCGGTCCGAAGGCGCCGCCGCCCGGCACCAAGCGAGCGGAGCGCGCGCCGGGCGTGCGCGCCATCTGCAATCTGCTCGGCCCGACCGCACTCGGCTTCCGCCACCGCGACGACGTCGCCGAAATCACCAAGCTGCTCGGCCAACTCGGCATCGACGTCAACGTCACCGCGCCGATGGGCGCGACGCCGGCGGATCTCGCGCGCCTCGGCGACGCCGATTTCAACGTCGTGCTGTATCCGGAGATCGCCGGGCAGGCGGCGTCGTGGCTGCACCGTATCTTCCACCAGCCGTTCACCAAGACGATCCCGATCGGCGTCTCCGCGACGCGCGAATTCATCCGTGAAGTCGCTGCTCTTGCCGGAGTCGATCCCGCGCCAGTGCTTGCCGAGGCGGCGACGCGGCTGCCTTGGTACTCACATTCGGTCGACAGCACCTACCTCACCAACAAGCGCGTCTTCATCTTCGGCGACGCGACCCACGCGATCGCCGCGGCACGGATCGCGTCCGAAGAACTGGGCTTCAAGGTGGTCGGACTGGGCACTTACAGCCGCGAATTCGGCCGCGACCTGCGCGAGGCGGCGGCCAAATACGGCGTCGAGGCGCTGATCACCGACGATTATCTCGAAGTCGAAGCCAAGGTGGCGGAGCTGCATCCCGAGCTGGTGCTCGGCACGCAAATGGAGCGTCATATCGCCAAGCGGCTCGGCGTGCCCTGCGCGGTGATCTCGGCGCCGGTCCACGTCCAGGATTTCCCGGCGCGCTACGCACCGCAGATGGGATTCGAAGGCGCCAATGTGATCTTCGACACCTGGGTCCATCCGCTGATGATGGGCCTCGAAGAACATCTGCTGGCGATGTTCAAGGACGATTTCGAGTTCAAGGACGGCGCGTTGCCGTCTCACCTCGGCACCGGGCATGCGCCACAGACCGCGCCCGACGTGCCAGAGGTAGTAATTGCGCTGCCGCAAGGCGCGCCGACTCTCGACGATGCAGCATCCGCTCCGGCTGCTGCGAACGGTGCGGCCGCAGGGGCCGTCTGGGCTCCTGAAGCAGAAAAGGAACTGCAGAAGATCCCATTCTTCGTTCGCGGGAAAGCCCGCCGGAACACCGAGCGATTCGCCAACGAAAATGGCGTCGCAACCATTACTGTCGAGACCTTGTACGATGCCAAAGCGCACTTCGCCCGCTGACAAGACCCCGGTTCGGGTCGTCATCGTCACGCTGGACAGCCATCTGTCCGGCGCCGCCGCGCGTGCACGCAACGTGCTGCGTAAGGATTACCCTGGACTCGAACTGACCGTGCACTCCGCCGACGAGTGGGGCAGCGACGGTCCCGCGCTCGAGCGCTGTCTCGCCGATATCGCCACCGGCGATATCATCATCGCCACCATGCTGTTCATGGACGATCACGTCCGCGCAGTAATGCCGGCGCTGGTGGCGCGCCGCACGCAGTGCGACGCGATGGTGTGCTGCATGTCGGCCGCCGAGGTGGTGAAGCTCACGCATATCGGCAAGTTCGATATGAGCGCCGAAGCGCTCGGCATGATCAACTGGCTGAAGAAGCTGCGCGGCAAGAAGCACGAAGGCAGTGCCGGCAAGGGCGAGATGAAGATGCTGCGGCAGCTGCCGAAGCTGCTGCGCTTCATCCCCGGCACCGCGCAGGACATGCGCGCCTATTTCCTGACGCTGCAATACTGGCTCGCCGGCTGCGAGCAGAACATCGCCAACATGGTGCGGCTGCTGATCGATCGCTATGCGAACGGCCCGCGCAAGGCGCTGCGCGGCGTCGCCAAGGTCGAGCCGCCGATCGACTACGCGGATATCGGTGTCTATCACCCGAAGATGAAGGGGCGCATCGCCGAGACGGCCGACAAGCTGCCGGCAGGCCCCACCGACGCCAAGGGCACGGTCGGCGTGCTGCTGCTGCGCTCGTATCTGTTGGCCGGCAATGCCGGCCACTACGACGGCATGCTGGAAGCGTTCGAGGCCAAGGGGCTCCGAGTCGTCCCGGTGTTCGCATCGGGCCTCGACCAACGCCCGGCGATCGAGAAATTCTTCATACATAACGGCCGTCCGGTGGTCGACGCCGTGGTGTCGCTCACCGGCTTCTCGCTCGTCGGCGGCCCGGCCTATAACGACTCCAAGGCGGCGGAGGACGTTCTGGCCGCGCTCGACGTGCCCTATCTGTCGGCGCATCCGGTCGAATTCCAGACGCTCGAGCAATGGGCCGCGTCCGATCGTGGGCTGATGCCGGTGGAAAGCACCATCATGGTGGCGATCCCCGAGCTCGACGGCTCGTCCGGCCCGATGGTCTATGGCGGCCGCTCCGACGGCGGCGATATCGCCTGCCCGGGCTGCGACAAGTTCTGCAAGTTCGAGCGCAGCGAAACCGGCGGCGACATGCACGTCTGCGGCGAGCGCGCCGAAATGCTGGCCTCGCGCACCGCGCGGCTGATCGCCCTGCGTCGGAGCGAACGCAAGGATCGCAAGGTTGCGGTCGTGCTGTTCAACTTCCCGCCGAACGCCGGCAACACCGGCACGGCCGCGTTTCTCGGCGTGTTCGAGTCGCTGTTCAACACGCTGACGGCGATGAAGCGTGAGGGCTACACCGTCGACGTGCCCGACAGTGTCGACGCGCTCCGTGAAGCGATCATCAACGGTAATGCGTCGCGGTTCGGCGCGGCCGCCAACGTCCACGCCCGTGTCACCGCCGGCGATCACGTCAAGTCGGAGCGCTGGCTGCGCGAGATCGAAGGGCAGTGGGGGCCGGCGCCTGGCAAACATCAGAGCGATGGTTCGTCGATCTTCGTACTCGGTGAGCGCTTCGGCAACGTCTTCGTCGGCGTGCAGCCGGCGTTCGGCTACGAAGGCGATCCGATGCGCCTGTTGTTCGAGAAGGGCTTTGCGCCGACGCATGCCTTCTCGGCGTTCTATCGCTGGCTGAAGCAGGATTTCGGCGCCCACGCCGTGCTGCATTTCGGCACCCACGGCGCATTGGAATTCATGCCCGGCAAGCAGACCGGCCTGTCCGGCACCTGCTGGCCGGATCGCATGATCGGCGATCTGCCGAACATGTACATCTACGCGTCCAACAACCCGTCGGAAGGCGCGATCGCGAAGCGCCGCTCGGCGGCGACACTGATCAGCTATCTGACGCCGCCGGTCGCGCATGCTGGCCTGTATCGTGGCCTGCTCGAGCTGAAGTCATCGATCGAGCGCTGGCGCGGGCTGACGCCGGAGGAAGAAACCGAGCGCGACAATCTCGCGGTGCTGGTGCAGGCGCAGGCCGCCGGACTTGATCTTGTGCCGGCGGAGCCGGCCTGGACCGCCGAAGATGCGGGCGCCGCCATCGCCAAGCTCGCCGATGCGGTGCTCGAAATGGAGTACGCGCTGATCCCGCATGGCCTGCACGTCGTCGGCAACGTGCCGTCCGAAGAGGAGCGCGTCGAGACGCTGGAAGCGATCGCCGATGCGATGCACGGCAAGCGCCCCGACAAGGCGCTGCTCGAGGCACTGGTCCGCGGGGGGCATCCCGAACATCTGTCCGGCAACGGTCCCGAAGCACAGGCCAATCTCGACATGCTCAAAGAGCTGGCCGGGATGGACAAGCTGCTGGCCGAGGACCACGAGCTCGCCGCGATCCTGCGCGCGCTCGACGGCAAGTTTATCCGGCCTGCGCCGGGCGGCGATCTGTTGCGTACGCCTCAGGTGCTGCCGACCGGACGCAACCTGCACGGCTTCGATCCGTTCCGCATTCCGTCGGCCTACGCGCTGCAGGACGGCGCCAAGCAGGCGCAGCGGCTGATCGACAAGCATGTCACCGAAGGCAATCCGCTGCCCGAGACCGTCGCCATCGTGCTGTGGGGCACCGACAACCTCAAGAACGAAGGCGCGCCGATCGGCCAGGCGCTGGCGCTGATGGGCGCACGTCCGCGGTTCGATGGCTACGGCCGTCTCGCTGGCGCGGATCTGATCCCGCTTGCAGAGTTGGGGCGGCCGCGGATCGACGTGATCATTACCATGTCGGGCATCTTCCGCGACCTGCTGCCGCTGCAGATCAAGCTGCTCGCCGAAGCCGCCTTCATGGCGGCGAGCGCTGACGAACCGGCGGAGCAGAACTTCATCCGCAAGCATTCGCTGGCCTATCAGGCCCAGCACAAATGCGACATGGAGACCGCGTCGCTCCGCGTGTTCGGAAATGCCGACGGCGCCTACGGCTCCAACGTCAACCATCTGGTCGAGAACAGCCGCTGGGAAGACGAGGACGAACTCGCCGAGACCTACACCAAACGCAAGAGCTTCGCCTACGGCCTCAAGGGGCAGCCGGTGCAGCACGCTGACCTCCTGAAGAGCGCGCTCGCCGACGTCGATCTCGCGTACCAGAACCTCGATTCGGTCGAACTCGGCGTCACCACGGTCGATCATTACTTCGACACGCTGGGCGGCATCAGCCGGGCGGTGCGGAAAGCCAAAGGCGGGCAGGCGGCTCCGGTGTACATCGGCGACCAGACCCGCGGCGCCGGTACGGTGCGGACCCTGTCCGAACAGGTCGCGCTCGAGACCCGCACCCGGATGCTCAATCCGAAGTGGTACGAGGGCATGCTCAAGCACGGCTACGAGGGCGTGCGCCAGATCGAAGAGCACGTCACCAACACGATGGGATGGTCGGCCACCACCGGCGAAGTCGCGCCGTGGGTTTACAAGCAGCTCACCGAGACTTTCGTGCTCGATCCCGAGATGCGCGCGCGTCTCGCCGCGCTCAACCCGGTCGCCTCGGCCAAGGTCGCCCACCGGCTGATCGAAGCCCACGAACGTAACTACTGGTCTCCGGACCCGGAAATGCTCGAGGTCCTGCGCAAGGCAGGCGAAGAGCTCGAGGATCGCCTTGAAGGCGTAGGAGTGGCCGCATGAACATCCTGACTGATCCCCTCAAGCTGAAGACCTCGGGCTGCGCCGACCCCAATGCGTCGAAATGCGCCGAAGGCGACGGCGAGGGCAGCGTCCAGGTGCAGCTCGACCCCAACGTCAAGATCGGCAGCGCCAAGGTTTTCTCGATCTACGGCAAGGGCGGCATCGGCAAGAGCACGACCTCGTCCAACCTGTCGGTGGCGTTCTCGAAGCTCGGCAAGCGCGTGCTGCAGATCGGCTGCGACCCCAAGCACGACTCGACCTTCACGCTGACCAAGCGGCTGATCCCGACGGTGATCGACGTGCTCGAGGAGGTGAACTTCCACTCCGAAGAGCTGCGTCCCGAAGACTTCGTGTTCGAGGGCTACAACGGCGTGATGTGTCTCGAGGCCGGCGGCCCGCCGGCCGGCACCGGCTGCGGCGGCTACGTCGTCGGCCAGACCGTCAAGCTGCTGAAAGAGCATCATCTGCTCGAAGACACCGACGTGGTGATCTTCGACGTGCTCGGCGACGTGGTCTGTGGCGGTTTCGCAGCGCCGCTGCAGCACTCCGAGCGGGCAATGATTGTCGCCGCCAACGACTTCGACTCGATCTTCGCCGCCAACCGCATCGCCGCGGCGATCCAGGCGAAGTCGAAGAACTACGCTGTCCGGCTGGCGGGAGTGATTGCCAATCGCAGCCGCGAGACCGACCAGATCGACAAGTTCGGCGAACGCACCGGCATCAAGCGCGTCGCGCATCTGCCGGACCTCGATGTCATCCGGAAGAGCCGTCTGAAAAAAATGACACTTTTTGAGATGGATCACACCGACGAAATTCTGGCCGTGCAAAATGAGTATCTTCGGCTCGCGACCGAATTGTGGGACGCGAAGGAGCCCCCGGTCCAGGGCAAGCCGCTGAAGGATCGCGACATCTTTGATCTCCTGGGATTTGATTGATGGCGTTGGGCAGCTACATCGAGCGACGTGGAGAGCTTGAAACCTATTTCGACCGCACCGCGGCCGATACGTGGGCCAAGCTGACCTCCGATGCTCCGGTCAGCGGCATCCGCGCCACCGTGCGCGCCGGCCGCGACGAGATGCGCAACACGCTGCTGTCGTGGCTTCCGGCCGACATGACCGGCACCCGGCTGCTCGACGCCGGCTGCGGCACCGGTGCGCTGTCGATCGCAGCGGCGCGTCGCGGCGCGCAGGTGCTGGCGATCGACCTGTCGCCGACGCTGGTCGGCGTCGCGCGGGAGCGTCTGCCGGAAGACATCGATCCGGCCGCGATCGACTTCCGCTCCGGCGACATGCTCGATCCGGCGCTCGGCGAGTTCGACTTCGTCGTCGCGATGGACTCGCTGATCCACTATCTGCCGCACGACATCTGCCGCATCCTGGCCACGCTGGCGGCGCGGACGCGGCAGTCGATGGCGGTGACGTTTGCGCCGAAGACGCCGGCGCTGGCGCTGATGCATTTCGTCGGCGGCTTCTTCCCGCGCGCCGATCGCGCGCCAGCGATCGAGCCGGTCAGCGAAAAGAAGCTACTCAAGCTGATTTCGGAAGAGCCGGCGCTGCAGCAATGGCAGCCCGGCCGGACGCATCGCGTGTCGTCCGGGTTCTACACCTCGCAGGCACTGGAGATGGTTCGACGATGAGCCAGATGGCGGCAACACTGGCGAAGGGCTGGATGCGTCTCGGCACGCGCTTCCTGCCGTTTGCCGATGCCGCCACCAAGGAGCTTCCGCTCGGCCGCTTGCTGCGGCTGTCGCTGTTCCAGGTCTCGGTCGGCGCTTCGGTGGTGCTGCTCAACGGCACGCTCAATCGCGTGATGATCGTCGAGCTCGGCGTCTCGACGCTGCTGGTCTCGCTGATGGTGTCGCTGCCGCTGGTATTCGCGCCGTTCCGCGTGCTGATCGGATTCAAGTCGGATAGTCACCGCTCGGTGCTCGGCTGGCGCCGCGTGCCCTATATCTGGATGGGCACGCTGCTGCAGTTCGGCGGCTTCGCCATCATGCCGTTCGCGCTGCTGGTGCTGTCGGGCGGTGGCGAGTATCCGGCGGTCTATGGCCAGATCGGCGCCGCATTGGCATTCCTGCTGGTCGGCGCCGGGATGCACACCACGCAGACCGCGGGTCTTGCGCTCGCCACCGATCTGGCACCGGAAGAGTCGCGCCCGCGCGTCGTCGCGTTTCTGTACGTCATGCTGCTGGTCGGGATGACGGGCAGCGCGCTGATCTTCAGCGAGCTGCTGCGCAATTTCAGCGAGCTGCAACTGATCCAGGTGATTCAGGGCGTCGCCGTCGCGCAGCTGCTGCTCAACATCGTGGCGCTGTGGAAGCAGGAAGCGCGCAACCCTGCGCTGACCTCCGCAAGTCGGGAGCGGCCGCAGTTCAATCAGTCGTGGGCACGGTTCCGTGCTGCCGGCGGATCATCGCGGATGCTCGTTGCAGTCGCGCTCGGCACCGCCGGCTTCTCGATGCAGGACATCCTGCTGGAGCCGTATGGCGCCGAAGTGCTGCGGTTGTCGGTCGGCCAGACTACGGCGCTCACCGCGTTCTTCGCGCTCGGCACGTTGGTCGGCTTCGGTCTCGCTGCGCGCACGCTCGGGCGCGGCGGCGATCCGTACCGGCTGGCCGGTTTCGGGGCGCTGATCGGCATCTTTGCCTTTGCTGCCGTAGTGCTCGCGGCGCCGGCGCAATCGGCTGCGCTGTTCCGTGCCGGTACGGCACTGATTGGCCTTGGCGGCGGGCTGTTCGCAGCTGGCACGCTGACCGCCGCGATGGCGGTGGCATCGGAAAGCGATCCTGGGCTGGCGCTCGGGACGTGGGGGGCCGTGCAGGCAACGGCAGCCGGTGGCGGCATTCTGCTCGGCGGCGGTATCCGTGATCTGGTCGCTTCGCTCGCCGACAGCGGGGCGCTCGGCAGCGTGCTGTCGGGGCCGGCGATCGGCTACGGCTTTGTCTACAACATCGAGATCGCGTTGCTGTTCGCAACGTTGGTTGCGGTTGGTCCGCTCGTGCGAACGGCACGGTCGGCCGGTACGCAGCCTGCTACCAAGTTCGGCCTCGCCGAATTTCCAGGTTAACAAAGAGGAAGGGGTCCGCTCATGCAACCCGGAGCGTATTTGGACTTAGCACAGGTTACCCTGTACGTATTTTGGATCTTCTTCGCCGGCTTGCTCTTCTATCTTCGCCGCGAAGACAAGCGCGAGGGCTATCCGCTGGTCGCCGATGCAGGCAGCGGTACCCGGCTCGCGAAGATCGGCGTTCCGGCTCCGCCGGATCCGAAGACCTACCTGCTGCGCGGCGGTGCCACCAAGACCGTGCCGTCGACCAGCAACGACCGCCCGAACGTGGCGCTCGCTCCGACCGCGCCGTGGCCGGGTTCGCCGTTCGTCCCGACCGGCAACCCGTTCGCCGATGGCGTCGGGCCGGGCTCGTACGCGCAGCGTGCCGATGTGCCGGAGCTCGGCCTCGACAACCTGCCGATCATCGCGCCCCTGCGGGCCGCCAAGGGCATGTTCCTCGATCCGCGTGACCCGAACCCGGTCGGTTTCCCGGTGGTCGGCTGTGACGGCCAGGTCGGCGGCACAGTGACCGAAGTCTGGGTCGACCGCGCTGAAGTGCTCGCCCGCTATCTCGAAGTCGAAGTCGCCAAGACCAAGAAGAAGGTGCTGCTGCCGGTGCCGTTCGCGCTGATCAACAGCCCGGTCGGCAAGGTCTCGGTCGACGCGATCCGCGGCGATCAGTTCGCAGGCGTGCCTGCGCTGGCCAAGGCCGATCAAGTCACCAAGCTCGAGGAAGACAAGGTCTGTGCGTATTACGGCGCCGGCACGCTCTACGCCACGCCGCTGCGTCAGGAGCCCATCGTATGACCGACTCCCCCAGCCAGTTTCGTGAGCTTCCGTCGCCACTGCCGGAGGGAGAGCGCGTTCTCTGGCAGGGGAAGCCGACCTTCAAGGGTCTGGCGTTCCGGACCTTCCACATGCGGGCCGTGGCGATCTATTTCGTCCTGCTGATCGTGTGGAAGGCCTGGTCGAACTGGTCGCACGGTCAATCAATCGGAGAAGCGTCGGCGTCCGCGGCGACGCTTCTCGTTCCGGCGTTCGGCGGCCTCGCGCTGCTGACGCTACTCACCTATCTGTTCCGCCGCGCGAGCTGCTACACCATCACCTCCAAGCGCGTGCTACTGCAGACCGGTGTGGCGCTGCCGATCACGCTGAACATCCCGCTCAGCAAGATCGCCAATGCGGATGTCAACGTCCTTCGCGATGGCAGCGGCGATATTCCGCTGCGCATCATCGATAGCAAACGGACGTCCTATGTCCTGCTGTGGCCGCACATCCGGCCGTGGCGCCTGCGCGAGCCCGAGCCGATGCTGACGTCGATCCCCGACGTCGCCAAGGTGGCAGCCACCCTCACCGAAGCGGTCAAGGCACAGCTCGATCCCGCCGCAGTCTCTCTTGTTCAAACGGCTACCAGCGGACCGTCCCAAGGCCCGTTGTCCAATCCGGCGGCGCCTGCCGTCGCTTGAACCGGAGATCGATATGAGTGAGGCCGCCGAAAATTTCTCCGTCCCCAAGGGCGCGTTGATCGGCGCCGCCGCGATCGTACTGTTTGCGATCGGCGCCGGTGCGACCGTCCGCCTGACCGGCTACGGACATTCTCACATGACGCCGCCGGCCGTCGTGGAGAGCGTCGACTTGACGTTCGAAGATAGTCCCGACGGGCTGGTCAACATCTATCGTGCGAGCGATCACAGCCTGGTTCGTTCGATTCACCCGGGCGAATCCGGCTTCGTTCGCGTGGCGATGCGCGGGCTGGCGCGCGAGCGGATGCTCGCTGGCGTCGGCGCGGCGCCGCCTTTCGTGCTCGCCCGCCACAGCAACGGCCAGTACACGCTGACCGACACGGCCACCCGCAAGGTGCTCGACCTCAACGCTTTCGGTGCGGACAACCTCCGCGCCTTCTCCCAGCTGATGCCCGGCCCGACGGTCGGGACAGCCAACGACAAACAAACCAACGACAAGCACAAGGACGGCTCGCAATGAGCACGTTCGGGATCGGGAAACGCACAAGCTTCGACGTCCCCTGCACGGTGGAAATCGAGCAGACGTCGGAAACTCTCCATGCCCACGTGATCCTCGATGGCGACATCGAGATCGGCCCCGGCGACGAAGTGATGGTCCACGACGCGCCGACCCACGTCGAATTCGGCGAACGGCTGGTCGTTCGCCGCACCGCGACGGTGGTGCGGGCCGGCTGGCTCGACAAGATCCGCGCGCGGCTGGAAGGTTATCGCGAACTGACCGAACTCTACGAAGTCAGCTTCTCAGATGGGAGGGTTTCATGATTCCAATGGAGGGTGGCGCGCAGGGCGCGCTTCGACCGACGTCTCGGCCCGCGATCAAGGGCAGCGTCGACAGCCTCAACATCGCCAAAGAGGACACCATCCTGACGCCGCGGTTCTACACCACGGATTACGCGGCGATGGACAAGCTCGACGTCACGCTGGTGCGGTCCGAATGGAACGCGATGATGAACGAGCTGCGTGCCGACTACAACAAGTCGCACTTCAAGAAGACCGATGAGTTTCTCGAAAGCAGCCTCGACAAGCTGCCGCCGGAACTGCGCGCCGAGTTCAAGGACTTCCTGGTCTCGTCGCTGACCGCAGAGTTCTCCGGCTGCGTGCTGTACGCCGAGATCAAGAAGCGGATCAAGAATCCCGAAATCCGCGAACTGTTCGGCCTGCTCAGCCGCGACGAAGCGCGGCACGCCGGCTTCATCAACGAAATCCTCAAGGATCACGGCATCGGCGTCGATCTGTCGTTCCTGACCAAGGTAAAAAAGTACACTTACTTCCGGCCGAAGTTCATCTTCTACGCGACCTATCTGTCGGAGAAGATCGGCTACGCCCGCTACATCACGATCTACCGCCAGATGGAGCGGCATCCGGAGCGTCGCTTCCATCCGATCTTCAAATGGTTCGAGCGCTGGTGCAACGACGAGTTCCGCCACGGCGAGGCGTTCGCGCTGCTGATGCGCGCCGATCCGTCGCTGCTGTCCGGCGTCAACAAGCTGTGGATCCGTTTCTTCCTGCTCGCGGTGTTCGCCACGATGTATGTGCGCGACCACATGCGCCCCGCGTTCTACGAGGCGCTCGGCGTCGACGCCACCGATTACGGCATGCAGGTGTTCCGCATCACCACCGAGATCTCCAAGCAGGTCTTTCCGGTGATGATTAATCTCGACGATCCGCGTTTCCTCGCCAATTTGGAGCGCCTCCGGAAAGCCGCGGACAAGATCGCCGAAACCCGCAGCCAGGGTTTCGTCGGCCGGCTGAAGCGGCCGTTCTATGCGTTGTCGGCCGCCGTTGCTTTCGGCCGGCTGTTCTTGCTGCCGGCAAAACGCAACGAACTGCCCCGCGTCATCGGCCTGCGGCCGGCGTGGTGAGGAGACTGGCGCGATGGTGTCCTATCTCGGTCCACCGATCTTCGCGGCCTTCGTCTGGTGGTTCTCCACCGGCGCGGTGCTGCTGCTGGTCGGCAGCGTCGGCCGCTCGGAGCTGCTTCGGGCGGTCTGCGCGGGCGGGATGGTCACGATCGCGCTGTGCGGCCTGTCGGTCACCGCGAACGACACCAGCGTCGGCGCGGCCTATATGGCGTTCAGTTGCATCATCTTCCTGTGGGGCGCCCAGGAGATCGCGTTTCTCTCGGGCTGGCTGACCGGGCCTCGCGCCGAGCCGTGCCCGCCAGACGCGAAGGGCTTCGCGCGCTTCAGCTACGCGCTGCAGGCGATCATCTATCACGAGATCTGCCTGCTCGCTTGCGGCGCGGTGGTGGTCTGGGTCACCCTCGGCGCCGAGAACGAGGTCGGCCGCTGGACCTATCTGGCGCTGTGGGTGCTGCGGCAGAGCGCCAAGATCAATCTGTTTCTTGGCGTGCCCGTCACCAATGACGAGCTGATGCCGGACGCCGTTCAGTTCCTGAAGACCTATTTCGCGCGCAAACCGGTCAGCGCTTTTTTCCCCATCTCGGTAACTGCGGCGACGGCAGTGCTGGTGGTGATGATCCAGCGCATCGTCGAAGTCGCGGATACGCCGTTCGAAGTGGTCGGCCTGACGCTGGTATCGACTTTGTTCGCACTTGGCGTCGTCGAGCATTGGTTCATGCTGCTACCGCTGCCTGCCATCACACTTTGGAGCTGGGGCATTCGTCCAGGTTTCTCGCCGGAGAGCATCATCATGGAACAGAATCCGTCCACCATCGCCGCTGCGTCCGTGCATGCCGCGCCGACGCAGATTTCAGAGACGCCGGCCGGCGCCGAGGCCCGGACCGCTGCCGGACCGCAGCTGGTGGTCGTTCCGACCGCCCGTAACGACGAAGCGCCGAAGGCGCGGTCGAGCTGTGCCCGCCAGCGCCTCGAAGATCAATTCCGTCAGACTTTCCTCGAACAGCATCCGCGCAGCGGACTGGCCTCGGCCCGGGTCGGCATCGCTGCCGAGCCGGCCGCAACGATCAACGGGAGGACGTCATGAACTACGAAGCCTATTTCCGCAGGCAGCTCGAAGGCCTCCATCGTGAAGGCCGGTATCGCGTCTTCGCCGATCTCGAACGCCATGCCGGCGCTTTCCCGCGCGCCACGCACTACAAGCCGGACGGCACCGGCGAAGTCACGGTGTGGTGCTCAAACGACTATCTCGGCATGGGCCAGCACCCGGCGGTGCTGAAGGCGATGCACGAAGCGCTCGACAGCTGCGGCGCCGGTGCCGGCGGCACCCGCAACATCGCAGGCACGAATCACTACCACGTTCTGCTCGAGCAGGAACTCGCCGCGCTGCACGTCAAAGAATCCGCGCTGCTGTTCACCTCCGGCTACGTCTCGAACTGGGCCTCGCTATCGACGCTGGCGTCGCGAATGCCGGGATGCGTGATTCTGTCGGACGAGCTCAATCACGCGTCGATGATCGAAGGCATCCGCCACAGCCGCAGCGAAACCCGCATTTTCGCCCACAACGACCCGCGCGACCTCGAGCGCAAGCTCGCCGATCTCGACCCGCATGCGCCGAAGCTGGTGGCGTTCGAATCGGTCTACTCGATGGACGGCGACATCGCGCCGATCGCCGAGATCTGCGACGTCGCCGACGCGGCCAACGCGATGACCTATCTGGACGAAGTCCACGGCGTCGGCCTGTACGGCCCGAACGGCGGCGGCATTGCCGACCGCGAGGGGCTCAGCCATCGCCTGACCATCATCGAAGGCACGCTGGCCAAGGCGTTCGGCGTGGTCGGCGGCTATATCGCCGGCTCGGCCGCGGTGTGCGATTTCGTCCGCAGCTTCGCATCCGGCTTCATCTTCTCGACCTCGCCGCCGCCTGCAGTCGCAGCTGGCGCGCTGGCCAGCATCCGGCATCTGCGCGCCAGCTCGGTCGAGCGCGAGCGTCACCAGGATCGCGTGGCGCGACTGCGCGCCCGCCTCGATCAGGCCGGCGTCGCCCACATGGCGAACCCGAGCCACATCGTGCCGGTGATGGTCGGCGATGCCACCCTGTGCAAGCAGATCAGCGACGAGCTGATCAGCCGCTACGGCATCTATGTGCAGCCGATCAACTACCCGACGGTGCCGCGCGGCACTGAGCGCCTGCGTATCACCCCGTCGCCCCAGCACACCGACGCCGACATCGAGCATCTGGTGCAAGCCCTCAGCGAAATCTGGGCGCGGGTCGGGTTGGCTAAGGCCGCCTGAGCCCCCTCAGCGCGGTCGCTGGACGGTCGCAATCGAGCCAGAACTGCAACGCGCGCCGCGAGGCGCGCGTTGGGCGTTTTTCGTCATTGCGCGGAGTACCCGGATCGGCACTCCGCGCCGCCCGCGTACAGGCTCCGTGACGATGCAGTCCACCGCCGTATACTGCGCAGCTGGATTGCTTCGCTGCGCTCGCAATGACGTGAGACGGAGATCGCTTCAGTGACGGCGCCGGGCGGTGCCGTCCATGCAAGACGTGGCGCCAGCACTGACGGACGTTGTCAGCCTCGCTTCCCTGCCGCGGTCGATGGCCGGGTCAGCCGCAGTCGTCGGTCGGTGCGCGGCAGAAAATGCGGGCCTTCGATCTTGAGGAAGTCGAGCATCGCCCGCGCCGGCGGCAGCAGGACTTTGTCGTTGCGCGTCACCACGAACCACTGCCGCACCACCGGCAGCCCGACCACGTCCAGGATCACCAGCCGCCGCTCGTCGAGCTCGGTCGCGACCGTGTGGGCCGACAGGAAGGCGATGCCGAGGCCGGCGATCACCGCCTGCTTGATGGTCTCGTTGCTGCCCATCTCCATGCCGATGGTCGGCCGGATGCCCGCATTGCCGAACAGCTGCTCCATCAGGCTCCGCGTGCCCGAGCCGGGCTCGCGGGTCAGAAACGTCTCGCCGGCGAGTTCGGTGAGCGCGATGTCGGATTTGCGCGCCAGCCGATGCGCGGTCGGCGCGATGATGACATGGGGGTGATCGCCGATCAGGTGGGTTTCGACCTCGATGTCGACCGGCGGCCGCCCCATGATGGCGATGTCGAGCTCGTAGCCGCGCAGCGCGGCGCCGATATCCTGGCGATTGCCGATGAATAGCCGCACGTCGATCTTCGGGTTCTGTTTCAGAAATCCCGAGATCGCGAACGGCACGAAGTAC
The DNA here is from genome assembly GCF_001295845.1 of Rhodopseudomonas sp. AAP120. GTDB lineage: Bacteria > Pseudomonadota > Alphaproteobacteria > Rhizobiales > Xanthobacteraceae > Rhodopseudomonas. The sequence goes on from NZ_LJIC01000173.1 coordinate 24,137, forward strand.
TTTGCCGTCGACACCGCGCCGATCGAGATGCGCCCCGCGGTTTTGCCAGCGATCATTTCCAACGAGGTGTCGCAGGCCGCGATCGCGGCCTCGATGCGTTCGCTGAGCGCCAACACCTCGAGGCCCGCGTCCGTGAGCTGCATGCCGTCGTTGCGACGCTGGATCAGTGGGACGCCCGCCAGAGCCTGCAGGTTGCGGAGCTGCAGCGTCACGGCCGGCTGAGTCAGATGCAGCTTGTTTGCCGCCGCCGTGATGCTGCCGGTCTCGGCCAGCGCCGCGAGCGCGCGGAGTTGGCGGATCGAGACGGTTCGAAATTGACGGCTCATCGAACGAATACTGCGTGCGGGGACTTTCGTGAAGTGTCGGCTATTCCCCCAAGGCGGTCAACATTGAACAGCGCGGCGAAGCATTCGCGCCGGCGCTAGCGGCAGGCCGGTCTGGTTTTGCAACCGGACTAGGTCGCCGGCCGTCGTGAGCCGGGATGGGGCGCCCGGAACGGCGGCCAGCTACTTACCAAGTCGCCTTGCATCACCCTCCACTCCGTCAGTCGACAAGGCGCTTCCGCGACGGGGGCGCGAGCTGCAAAACGCCAATACGTAGTTCATCGTAGCCTGACCTCGTACAAATTCAGGAAATGCATCGATTGCGACGTATCCCCGTTCAATGACGAGTAACAGGCCAAATGCCTTTGTTTCCGGGGAGAATCAGCCTCATTTAAACGGTATATTAGCGTGCAAACGATCAGAGTTCGCGTAGCAGATGTATTTCTCAAACTAATCGAATTGTTTCCATCGTGCCAACCGACAGCTTCGTTGCGGACAGGGGGCTTGCCTGTGAGGAGTCGTATTCTGCATATCGATGACGACCCGGCGATGTTGAAGATCGTCGCTGCAGTGCTCTCTGTCGATCCGACTCTCGAAACAAAAGGCTGCCTCTCCGGCGAAGAAGGTGTGCGCACCGCGGCTGAATGGCTTCCGGACCTGATCCTGAGTGACGTCTCGATGCCGGGAGTCGACGGCCTCGAATTGCTCGAACGCCTACGAAACCGGGCGAGTACCATGGGCATTCCCGTGGTCTTCACCACCTCCCGCAGCCGATTGGATCATATCGATCGGTTCGTCTCGCGCGGCGCCTCGGGCGTGATCGCCAAGCCGTTCAATCTGCGCGAACTCGTCAGTAGTGTCCGCGGATATCTCGATCTTGCCGCGGCAGATCAAGAGAAAGTGGAGCCTCCGGATATCGCAATCGGCCGTCGGCTCGACGACGACCGAGCTGCTCTTTGCGAGCTACGGCGCACGTTCGCTGCGGGAGACACGGCGACGTCGATGCGCGAACTCGTGCACAAGCTCGTCGGCGTCGCGGGGCTCTACGGATACGAGGCGATCAGCGAAGCGGCGGCCCGTCTGGAGCTGGAACTCCATGGCTTCGCTTGCGGCATTGCGGCCCGTGCCGACGTTCTGTGCCGTCTCGACGAACTGCTGGAGCAGCTCGATCAACACAAAGAGGGACGGCCGGCATGATCGCACAATCTGGAGAGAGCCGAATGGATGCGCGCAGAATTCTGATTGCGGATGACGACCCGGCGATTCTCGCAGCATTGTCGGCGCGCTGTCGAAAAATGGGGTTTCAGGTCGATACCGCGGCGAACGGCCTGCAGATGCTGCTGAAGGCGCGCAGGACCTCGCCGGATCTGATCATCGTCGACGTCAACATGCCTGAGCTGGATGGGCTCACAGCCTCGTTTCACCTGCTCGAACCGGGAGGGCCACCGGTTGACGTCATCGTGGTGACAGGCATCTCGAACCTCGAGACTCTGGAGCGCTGCGAGGCGATGGGGATGTTCTACGCGTGTAAGCGAACGGCGTTCTGGCATGACATCGGCCGTGCGCTCATCCAGATTTTCCCGCAGATGGCCGAAGCGATTGCGGCCGAGACCGGGCCGCAGACAAAGACGTCCGTCGAAGTGCCGACCCGTCCTCGGGTGCTGGTCGTCGACGACGACGAGCAGATCGGCGAATTTCTCACCAGCCGACTGAGAAAACTCGGCATCGAAGTTCTATATGCGCCCAACGCGGCGCGGGCGGTGCGGCTGGCGGCGGGGCAATATCCGAGCGTGGTCGTGACGGACTATCACATGCCGGAAGGCGACGCCGGCTTTCTGATCACCCGGCTGCGCAGCAACCCGGCCACCGCGCAGACTCCGGTGATCGTCCTCAGCGGCAGAGACATCGACGAGCCGACCGAAAAGCTGCTGAAGCGCGACGTGCTGGGCTATCCCGGTGCCATCGGCATCTTCAAGAAGTCGTTCGACGTCAGCGGATTGTTCGAGACCATTCAGCATTATTGCTGCCCGGGTCCCAGGATGGAGTCGGTCGTCGAGGACAGGTCGCAGCCGTGATCCGACTGGACCCTACAAAACGCAAGTTCGAGGGCGCTCCGATGCCGAGCCGGCGACTGCCGGAGCGCAGAGGCGGGCGCTCCGTCGCACGTCTTGGCGGCGTGGCCGTCATCGTTGCGTTGAGCGTCGTGGCAGGCCGGGTCGCTTCGGAAGACGCGCCGTCGTGGGAGACGTTCGGCAGCTGGGCGCTGGACATTCCGTGGTGGATCCTCGGCAGTTCGCTGGCCGTCGGTCTGCTGATCGCCGGGCTGATCGAGCTGCATGTGACCCGGCTCGAGCGTCGCGATGTGCGAATGCGTCATTACGCGCATCTGGCCGCGATCGTCGAAAGCTCCAATTATGCGATCGTCGGCAAGGGGATGGACGGCGCTGTTCTGAGCTGGAACAAGGCGGCCGAGCGGTTGTTCGGCTATACCGCCGAACAGGCGATCGGCCGCAATGCGAGCGACCTCATCGTGCCGGAGGATCTGCGGGAGGAGGAGCAGCAGATTCTCGCCGGTATCCGAGGCGGGACATCCTTCGCCTATCTCTGGACCAAGCGGAAGAAGGCGAGCGGCGATCTGGTCGACGTCGCTCTGAGCATTTCGCCGGTCAGAGCCGACGACGGCACGTTGATCGGGCTGGCGGCCTCTGCGCGGGACATTACCGATCTGGTCCAGGCCGAGCGGGAAATTCACAATCTCAACGCCTCGCTCGAGCGGCAGGTCGCCGAGCGAACGGCGCAGCTCGAAAAGACGCTGACGCTGCAGACCGCCATCCTCGAACGCGCGGCCTATGCGGTGATCGCCACCGACGTTTCAGGCACGATCACGTTGTTCAACCCGGCCGCCGAACGGATGCTGGGCTACAGGGCGGAGGAACTGATCGGGCGGGCGACGGCGATGCTGTTTCACGATCCGGACGAACTCGCCGAACGAGCCGAGGCGATGAGGAAGGAGGGCGTCTATGTCGCCTCCAATCTCGGTGTTCTTCGCGCGCGGCTCGCCCGAAGCGATCCGGACACGGCCGTCTGGACCTACATCGACAGATACGGCAACCGCATCCCCACGCGGCTGACGCTCAGCCTGCTGCGCACGAAAGACGGCACCAATCTCGGGGTTCTGGGGATTGCTGTCGACCTGACGGAGCAGCTCAAATACGAGAACGAGCTCAAGGCCGCGCGCGCAAGCGCGGAGCAAGCCAGCGCCGCCAAAGCCGATTTCCTGGCGAATATGAGCCATGAAATCCGCACCCCATTGAACGGCATCATCGGCTATGCGGATCTCGTGCTCGAAGATCAGACGCTGGCTCCGGACACGCGCCGACAGGTGTCTCGTATCTTCGAGGCCAGCGACTCGCTGCGCGTGATCATCGACGACATTCTCGACTTCTCGAAGATCGAGGCCTGCGGCATCAAGCTGGAGAGTAAGCCGCTCTACCTCGAGGAGCTTATCGCCAATTGCGCCTCCATCATCGAGCCCAAGGCGGATGAGAAGGGCCTTCAATTGATCGCAACGGCGCGCGCGACGCCGTCGGTGCTGATCGGAGATGCCGCGCGGCTGCGTCAGGTGTTGCTGAATCTGATGAACAACGCGGTGAAGTTCACCGCGACCGGCTCGGTCGAGCTGGTCGTGTCCTGCTTGTCGCGCGCCGGCAACATTGCCCGGCTGCGGATTGCAGTGACCGACACCGGCATCGGCATTTCCGAGGAGGAGCAGAAGGGACTGTTCAGGCGATTCAGCCAGGCCGACGAGACGATCTCACGGAAATACGGCGGCACGGGTCTCGGTCTGGCGATCTCGCAACGCATCGTGCACGCGATGCAGGGGGAACTGAAGATCGAGAGCAAGCCGGGCGTCGGCAGTACCTTCTATTTCGACATCGATCTGCCGGTCGCCGACCAGATGGATATCGACCGGCACGATGCGCCGGTGGCGTGCAGCCGGAGTGCGCGGATTCTCGTCGTCGACGACGTCGAGATGAACCGCGATCTTTGCCAAACGATGCTCGGCAGGGCCGGACACGAAGTCGATCTGGCGGACAGCGGCAGCAGGGCGATCGCGATGACCGGCAGCCGCACTTACGACCTCATCTTTATGGACGTCCAGATGGGCGAGATGGACGGCTTGGAAGCGACCCGGCGCATCCGCGCGCTGGGCGATGGCCGCAGCGTGGTGCCGATCATCGCGCTCACGGCGAACGTGCTTCCCGAACAGGTCGCGCGCTACAAGGCTGCCGGGATGGACGATCATCTCGGCAAGCCGATCAATCGGGCCGAACTGCTCGCCTGCGTCGCCCGCTGGATCGACGGAGCGATCACGGATGTCCCATCGGCACCATTGGCACCCACCGGCGTCGAGGTGGCGCTGCCGGTGTGCGATCAGGATGCGCTCGACGATCTCCGGCTGTTTGCAAACGAGCAGGTGATCGCCGGCTTTGCGGCGCAGCTCTCCGAGACGATCGCCTGCATCAGGGCCCAATGGCCTCGCGATATCGACGCCAGCCGCGTCGATCACGAGGCGGCCGATCAGACGGCACGAGAGGCGCTCGGCGCCATCGCCCACAAGGCGATATCGCTGGCCGGGCAGCTCGGCTTCAGTCAGCTCGCGGAGGCTTGCCGCCGGATGGAGACGGCCAGTTGTGGTCGCGCGCAGGACTTCGCCGACGCTCACACCGCGCTCCACGCTGCGATCGACAATGCGCTGGTCGAACTCGAAGCTCTCCAGGAAATCGCCTGAGTCCAGGTTATAAGATTTACTTTGACGATATCGAAGATAATGAAATTTCTCTTATTATTGCCGTTGTGATCAAAGTCCCTCCGAACGCATTTGCGATGCCGACTGGATCTGCGGCGGCCATCTCGCCAGCCTCCGAACGGCGTCCGACCAACCTGCGGCCCTTCGCCCGTTAGGCTTTCAAGGAGGACGACATGAACGAGTCAGTCACCATCCGCGGCAAGGACCGCTATCGGTCCGGCGTGATGGAATACAAGAAGATGGGCTATTGGGAGCCCGACTACGAGCCGAAGGACACCGACGTCATCGCGCTGTTCCGGGTCACGCCGCAGGACGGCGTCGATCCGATCGAAGCCTGCGCGGCGGTCGCCGGAGAAAGCTCGACCGCGACCTGGACGGTGGTGTGGACCGACCGGCTGACCGCGGCCGAGAAATATCGCGCCAAGTGCTATCGTGTCGATCCGGTGCCGAACGGCCCCGGCCAGTACTTCGCCTACATCGCGTACGATCTCGATCTGTTCGAGCCGGGCTCGATCGCCAACCTCACCGCGTCGATCATCGGCAACGTGTTCGGCTTCAAGCCGCTCAAGGCGCTGCGCCTCGAGGACATGCGGCTGCCGATCGCTTATGTGAAGACCTTCCAGGGCCCGGCGACCGGCATCGTGGTCGAGCGCGAGCGCATGGACAAGTTCGGCCGGCCGCTGCTCGGCGCCACCGTCAAGCCGAAGCTCGGCCTGTCGGGCCGCAACTACGGCCGCGTCGTCTACGAAGCGCTCAAGGGCGGGCTCGACTTCACCAAGGACGACGAGAACATCAACTCGCAGCCGTTCATGCATTGGCGCGAACGCTTCCAGTACTGCATGGAGGCGGTCAACAAGGCGCAGGCGGCGAGCGGCGAGATCAAGGGCACCTATCTCAACGTCACCGCGGCGACCATGGAGGACATGTACGAGCGTGCCGAGTTCGCCAAGGAGATCGGGTCGATCATCGTGATGATCGACCTGGTGATCGGCTACACGGCGATCCAGTCGATGGCCAAGTGGGCGCGCAAGAACGACATGATCCTGCATCTGCACCGCGCCGGTCACTCGACCTATACGCGGCAGCGCAATCACGGCGTGTCGTTCCGCGTGATCGCCAAGTGGATGCGGCTGGCTGGCGTCGACCACATCCATGCCGGTACCGTGGTCGGCAAGCTCGAAGGCGATCCGGCGACCACCAAGGGCTACTACGACATCTGTCGCGATGATTACAATCCGATGAAGTTGGAGAACGGCGTGTTCTTCGAGCAGCATTGGGCCAGCCTCAACAAGCTGATGCCGGTGGCGTCGGGCGGCATTCACGCCGGCCAGATGCACCAGCTGCTCGACCTGCTCGGCGAAGACGTCGTGCTGCAGTTCGGCGGCGGCACCATCGGCCATCCGATGGGCATCGCGGCCGGCGCCACCGCCAACCGAGTCGCGCTGGAGGCGATGATCCTCGCCCGCAACGAAGGTCGCGACTACGTGCACGAAGGCCCGGAAATTCTCGCCAAGGCGGCGCAGACCTGCACGCCGCTGAAGGCCGCGCTCGACACCTGGAAGAACGTGACCTTCAACTACGAATCCACCGATACCCCCGACTACGCGCCGACTCCGTCGGTGTCGGTCTAACAACCTCAACAGACGCCGGCCGATCGGCCTTGACGCGTCATTGCGAGGAGCGAAGCGACGAAGCAATCCAGAGGCCTAGTGCACTGCGCTGGATTGCTTCGCTTCGCTCGCAATGACGGAGGCTTTCGGTGCACGGCGAAAATCAAGGAGCCATTTCCATGAGACTGACACAAGGCTGTTTCTCGTTCCTGCCCGATCTCACCGACGAGCAGATCTCCGCACAGGTGCAATATGCGCTCGGCAAGGGCTGGGCTGTGAACCTCGAATTCACCGATGACCCGCATCCCCGCAATACTTATTGGGAGATGTGGGGCCTGCCGATGTTCGACCTGCAGGACGCCGCCGGCGTGATGATGGAATTGAACGAATGCCGCAAGGTTTACGGCGACCGCTACATCCGGCTGTCGGCGTTCGACTCCAGCCACGGCTGGGAGTCGGTGCGGCTGTCGTTCATCGTCAACCGGCCGAAGGACGAGCCCGGCTTCCGGCTCGATCGTCAGGAGGTCGACGGCCGCAACATGCGCTACACCACGCGCGCCTATTCGGCCGACAAGCCTGAAGGCCGTCGCTACGGAGGCTGATCGTGGACACGACGACTCCCGCAGCCAGCAACGAGAGCGACGCGCCGCCGGAGCGCGTCGACCTCCGCGCCGAGTTCGATGCCGTCGGCATTGGCGAGGTGCTGGATCAGCTCGATCGCGAGCTGATCGGGCTGAAGCCGGTGAAGACCCGCATCCGCGAGATCGCGGCGCTGCTATTGGTCGAACGCCTGCGCAAGCGGATGGGGCTCGCCACCGGCAATCCGACGCTGCACATGTCGTTCACCGGCAACCCCGGCACCGGCAAGACCACGGTGGCGCTGCGCATCGCCTCGATCCTGCACAAGCTCGGCTTCGTGCGCCGCGGCCACGTCGTCTCGGTGACGCGCGACGAACTGGTCGGCCAATATATCGGCCACACCGCGCCGAAGACCAAGGAAGTGCTGAAGAAGGCGATGGGCGGCGTGCTGTTCATCGACGAGGCCTACTATCTGTATCGTCCCGAGAACGAACGCGACTACGGCCAGGAGGCGATCGAGATCCTGCTGCAGGTGATGGAGAACCAGCGCGACGATCTGGTGGTGATCCTGGCTGGTTATGCCGACCGGATGGAGAAGTTCTTCGCGTCCAATCCCGGCTTCCGCTCGCGCATCGCCCACCACATCGACTTCCCCGACTACACCGATGGCGAGCTGCTCGGCATCGCCGAGGGGATGTTGAGCGAACAGAACTATCGCTTTGACGCGGACGCGAAGGCCGCGTTCGAACGCTACATCGCGGTGCGCAAGACCCAGCCTTTGTTCGCCAACGCCCGCTCGATCCGCAATGCGCTGGACCGCATCCGCCTCCGCCAAGCCAACCGCCTGATCGCCGACCTCGACCGCTCGCTGAGCGCCGAGGATATCATGACGATTGAGGCCGGCGACGTACTGGCGAGCCGAGTGTTCGGCAAGGAAGGGTAGAATCCGGATCCATGGATAGCGAAGCCAGGTCGTGTGAGGCCGTTCCCGAAGCGCGGGCAGTGGTGCTCATGGAGATCAGGGCTAGTGCGGAATCGACACATGGTTCGGTCAATTCGCTGATCACGGCTTCCGGCCGGCGTTCATCGCGAGGTCTGCTACCATCTGAGGGTGCCGTAGATAGCCCCGCCGGCGGGGCAGCCTGCATGATCGAGTCGGATTTGAAGGTCGCTTTCAAGAAACTCGACACCGCGCGAATACGCGGCACGAACTGCAGATCGGTGTGGACATTGATCCAGACGTCTCGCGACGTCCACATTCGGTCGTGCAGCACCGGCACTAGATCGTCGCGATCCTTGGCGGCGAAGCTCGGTAGCAAGACCAGGCCGAGACCGCCGGCGGCGGCGTTCATCTGCGCAATCATGCTGTTGGAGTGAAAACTGACAGTAGGATTCTTGATGATGTCGTCCAGCCATCGAATCGAGTCGAGCTGGATGAGATCGTCGATGTAGGTGATGAACTGATGCCGAGCGAGATCCGTCGCCGACTGCGGTGTGCCGTGCTGATCGAGATAGTCCTGTGAGGCGTAGAGACCCAGCTCGAAGCATCCGATGCGCTCCGAAACCATGCCCTGGCCACGGGGCCGGAAAAAGCTGAGGAAGAGGTCGGCCTCTCGGCGATTGACCCAAACGGTCTGCGGCGATGTCAACAACTCCACCGTCAGATTGGGATGCTGCCGGCGAAGCCGCGAGAAGCGCGCGGCTAGGTAGAGCGATGCAATGCCTTCCATCGTCGCTAGACGAACGCGCCCGGCCGTTCGGCTGCTGCCGCATTGCACGTCCTCGCGCATCGCGATGACTGCGCTCTCGATCCGTTCGGTATGGCACAGCAAGCGGTCGCCGACCTCTGTTACCCGTAGTCCGGACGGAAGTCGCTCGAATAGCGCGATGCCCAGCGCGCTCTCAAGATGCGCGATCTTACGGCTGATGGTGGATTGATCGACCTTCAGGCGTTTGGCCGCACTGCCGAGACTGCCGCCGCGGGCCGCATGCAAGAACACTTTGAGGTCGTCCCAGTCGAGCGAGTTGAAGTCTTTCATGGGGTGACATTGGCAAAAGCCGTGCCAGTGGACGCCGCCGAGACGCATTGTCGCTGCATGCAAGGCGGCTTGCAGGATTGCCTCTACCCGCCGCGATCAGAAGCGACCTAGCCTGTTGCAAACAAAGGACGATGACATGCTTCCTCGATTCAAGGCGGCCGCGGTCCACGCAGCACCGGTGTTTCTCGATAAGGCTGCGACTACAAAAAAGGCGCTGTGGCTCATCCGTGAGGCAGCCGCCCAAGGTGCTGCTCTGGTTGCATTCCCCGAGACTTTCATCCCTGCGTTTCCGATGTGGGCTGCCCTCTGGGCGCCAATCGACAACCACGACCTGTTCGTGCGGATGGCCGAACAGTCGGTGCTCGTCGATGGACCGGAGATCAAAGCCATTCGCGATGAAGCGCGAACTCTCGGCATCATCGTATCGATCGGGATCAGCGAGAAATCCTCGGCCAGCGTCGGCGGCATCTGGAACAGCAATCTGCTGATCGGCGAGGATGGAGAGATTCTCAATCACCACCGCAAGCTGGTGCCGACGTTCTATGAGAAATTGATCTGGAGCGGCGGCGACGGTGCCGGCCTGCGCGTGGTCGACACGCGGATCGGAAAAATCGGCCAGCTGATCTGCGGTGAGAACACCAACCCGTTGGCGCGCTATGCGCTGATGGCGCAGGGCGAGCAGTTTCATATCTCGAGCTGGCCGCCGATCTGGCCGACGCGGCGTCCTGCCGATGGTGTCAACTATCAGATCGCCACCGCGACGCGCATTCGCGCGAGTGCGCATTGCTTCGAGGCGAAGGTCTTCGGTTTGGCCACCGCCGGGATGCTCGACAAGGCTGCGCGCGACATGCTGGTGGCGCGCGATCCGTCGATCGCTGCGGTGCTCGACGGCACGCCGCGCGCGGCGACGTTCTTTTTGGATCCGACCGGCGAGCAGATTGGGGACGCGCTCTGCGAGGACGAGGGCATCCTGTATGCCGACATCGACCTCAACCAATGTGTCGAGCCGAAACAGTTTCACGACGTCGTCGGCTACTACAATCGCTTCGATATTTTCGAGCTCGCCGTCAATCGCCGACGCCTGGTGCCGGCGACCTTCAATCACGACGAGATGCCGGCCGCTGCCGACGGAGTCGAGGCGGATGCGGTCCGCGCACCGCAGGCCTCGCGGATCGGTTTCTAGCTTCCCTGGGCCCCTTTCCATAACCCTGTTCACCGCCAATGGTGGTGGTGATCGAACTCGATGAGGTTGTGACATGCAGTGTGATCGCAGGCAGCTTTTGCTCGGAGGAGTCGGCGCTGCAACCGGCCTGCTGCTACCAGGGCGTGGATTTGCTCAGTCGCCGGCGACCATCGGCACGTTCCCGGACGGGGTCTTCGCGGACTCGGTCTTCGTCGGCCTGACCATCCCGCTAACCGGTGTGTTCTCCGGCGACGGCAGCGATCTCAAGCTCGGCTACGATCTGGCCATCGCGCAGATCAATGCGGGCGGTGATATCGCCCAGAGCTGGGGACTCAAAGGGAAGGGCGTGCTCGGCCGGCAGATCCGCTACAAGATCTCGGACACCGAGGGCAAGCCGAACCTCGACGTGCAGAGCGCCACGCAGTTCATCCAACGCGACAAGGCCATCATGGTGGCTGGCTCGGTGTCGAGCTCGAGCGCGATCGCGCTCGAAGAACTCGGCTCGCGCGAGAAGGTGCTCTACATGGTCGGCATTGCCGGCTCCAACGACATCACCGGCAAGAACTGTCAGCGCTACGGCTTCCGTTCTCAGCAGAATGCCTATATGGCCGCCAAGGGCCTCGCGCCGGTCGTCGCCAAGGCGCTCGGCAAGAACATCAAGATGGCGTTCCTTGTGCCGGACTACAGCTACGGCCACAGCGTCTACGACAGCTTCTCCAAGTTTGCGACGGAGCAGGGCTGGAAGCAGGTCGCCAAGGAAGTGGTGCCGCTCGGGACAACCGACTACTCTTCGGCGCTGCTCAACATCGCCAACAGCGGCGCCGACGTATTCGTCAATATTGCCTTCGGCACCGACTCGGTCGCGTCGACCAAGCAGGCCGAGCAATTCGGCGTGCTCAAGCGCATGAAGCTCGTCGTGCCCAATCTGTCGTCCTTCCAGGACAAGGAGCTCGGCGCCGAGCTGATGCAGGGCGTCTACGGCAGCTGCGATTTCTGGTTCGGACTGCAGGACACCTTCCCGCTCGCCAAGACCTTCGTCGAGAGCTTCGTCGCACAGAACAAGTACCACCCGCGCTGGGGCGCCCATATCGGCTACATGCAGACCTATCTGTGGGCGTTGTCGATCGAGCGCGCCAACACCTTCAATCCGGTCGAAGTCATCAAGGTGATGGAAAGCTCCAAGTCGCAGCCTTATAACACGACGATCGGCAAGGTGTATTATCGCGCCGAAGATCATCAGATGGTTCGGCCGATCCCGATCCTGCGCGGCAAGAAGCCCGCGGAGATGAAGCACAAGGAAGACTTCTTCGACATCGTCGAGATCGTCGATGGTGAAAGCGTGATGAATTCACCCGACTTCTTCGGCTGTAAGCTCGGCCCCTACACCTGAGGATCGTCATGCCGAGTTGGCCCGTTCTCGTTTCGCAGGCCTTCAACGGCTTGGCTCTCGGCACGCTGCTGGCGCTGGTCAGTAGCGGGCTGACGATCATCCTTGGCACGCTCGGCGTGCTCAACTTCGCCCACGGTGCGCTATTCGCCGTGGGTGCCTACGCGGTCTTCCTGCTGCTGCAATACACCTCGTCTTTCGTGCTGGCGATCGTGCTCGGTTGCGGCTTCATGCTGGTGCTCGGCTTTCTGCTCGAGCGCGTCATCATCCGCTACTTCTACGATCGACCGCATGAGGACCAGATCCTGGTCACCTACGGCATTGGTATCGTGCTGGTCGAATGTATTCGTGCGGTGTTCGGCGGTAACGCTCAGCGCGTTCCCGTACCGTCCTGGGGGCAGGGCGCCACGCAGCTCGGCTTTCTGATCTATCCGACCTATCGGCTGCAACTGATTGCGATCATCGCCGGATTGCTGCTCGCGCTCTATCTCGTGCTCTACCGCACATCGATGGGCTTGGTGGTGCGCGCCGGTATCGAGAATCCGGGCATGGTCGGCATCCTCGGAATCAACGTCCGCCGCGCTTTCTTGCTGGTGTTCGCCATCGGCATCGTCGCCGTGGGGCTCGCCGGAATGCTCTATGCCCCGGTGGTCGCAGTGTCGCCGGACATGGGCGCGAACTTCATGGCACAATCGTTCGTCGTCATCGTACTCGGCGGCCTCGGGTCGTTCCCGGGTGCGATCGTCGGCGGCCTGATCGCCGGCGAGATCATCAGCCTGACCAGCGCTTTCAACTCTTCCTATTCGGAGGTCATGCTGTATGCGCTGATGGCGCTGTTGCTGGTGATGCGTCCGCAGGGCCTGTTCGGCTCGGAAGGGCGGTCATGAAACGGGCGAGGACATACATTCCCGAGCTCGTGGTCCTGCTCACGTTGGTCGCGGCGCCGGTGGTGCTGAAGCCGTTGGGTTTCTCGACCGACCTGCTCACGCGCGTGTTGAACTGGGGGCTGATCGGCCTCGGCTTCGATATCCTGTTCGGTCTGACCGGCCTGCTGTCATTCGGTCAGGCCGCGTTCTACGGCGTCGGCGGGTTCGTCACCGCCTATCTGCTGGTGTCCGGCGCGCTGGGGAGTGTCTGGCTCGCTCTGCTCGCGGGAACGGGGGCGGCCGGTGTCTTCGGCCTTGTGGTCGGTTGGTTCGCCGTGCGCCGGATCGGCATCTACTTCACGATGATCACGCTGGCCTTCGGCCAGATGGCGTATTTCGTCGAGAACTCGATTCTGACCGACTACACCGGCGGCGAGAACGGCATCGCCGGCGTACCGGTCCCCGTGCTCGGTTTCGGCGACCATGCCTTCCGCATCACCGCCGGGCTGCCGATGTACGTGCTGTTCGCGGTGATCTTCTTTCTCGGTTACGTGCTGGCGCGGCGGATCGTGCGTTCGCCGGTCGGCGCGGTCTTGCTGGCGATCAAGGAGAACACCGGCCGCGTGGCGATGCTCGGTCACAATGTTCGGGCCTACAAGTTGACGGCCTTTGTGCTTGCCGCGCTCTATGCAGGTCTCGCCGGCGGACTGCTCGGCTCGTTCCAGAGCTACATGCCGCCCGACGCATTCTCGCTGGAGACATCCGGCCAGTTGGTGGTGCAGACCATCGTCGGCGGTGCCGGCACGCTGATCGGACCGTTGGTCGGCGCCACCGTATGGCTGTGGCTACGTGACAATCTGCAACTCATCCCCGGCTTCGCCATGCTGTGGAAGCTGGTTCTGGGCATCGCTTTCATCGTGCTCGTGATCGGTCTGCGTCGAGGCATCTGCGGCGAAATCGTACACTGGTGGAACGAGCGCCGTAACCAAGCCGCACTGCGCGCGGCCGAAGCGAAGACCGAGGCGATCGAGGCCCACAATATCGACGCCGCCACCGGCGACGTGACGAAGCGTGCGGATGTGAATCTGCCGCTGGCCGAGCTCGCGACGGGCGACAGCGAGACAGCGCTCGAAGCCCGATCGCTGGCTCGCTACTATGGCGGTCTGAAAGCCGTCGACGGCGTCTCCTTCAAGGTGCGGCGCGGATCGATCCACGCCGTAATCGGCCCCAACGGAGCCGGCAAGAGCACGCTGTTCAAGATGCTGCTCGACGAGGTCAGCCCGACGGCCGGCGAGGTGCTGTTGTTCGGCGAGAAGGTCACCGGCTGCGGCGTCAGCCGTGCCGCGCAACTCGGCATCGCCAAGAGCAATCAGCTCAATCAGCTGTTCCCCAACCTGTCGGTGCGGAAGAATCTGCGGATCGCGGCGTTGGCCCGCAGCCGCGGTCCACTGCGCTTCGATCTGCTGCGGCCGGCGGACAGTCTTGCGGAAGTAGAAGCGCAGATCGCCTCGATCCTGGCGATGCTCGACCTCGTCGAGCGGGCCGATACGCCGGCCCATGTGCTGGCTTACGGCGAGAAGCGCCGGCTCGAAATCGGGATGGCGTTGGCGACCAGCCCGAACGTGCTGCTGCTCGACGAGCCGCTGGCCGGCATGAGCCCGGCGGAAAGGGCAGCGACCTGTGCGTTCATCCGCCACATCGCCCGCGCCCGCACGGTGGTGATCGTCGAGCACGATCTCGACGCCATTTTCGGTCTCGCCGAACGCATCACCGTTCTGTACGAGGGCCGGCTGCTGGCGGACGGCACGGCCGATGAAATCCGTCGCAACCCGGCTGTCCAGGACGCCTATCTCGGAGGGTTGCACGCCCATGAGCCTGCTTGAAGTCGACCGCATCAACACGCTGTACGGCGATTCCCATGTGCTGTTCGACCTGTCGCTCCGGGTCGAGCAGGGCGAGGTGGTGGCCTTGCTGGGCCGCAACGGCGCCGGCAAGACGACCACGCTGCGTTCGATCATGGGTGTGCTGTCGCCGCGCAGCGGCGCTATCCGCCTCGATGGCAAGCCGATCGCCGGAATGCCGCCATCGGCGATCGCCGCCATGGGCGTGCAACTCGTGCCCGAGGAGCGCGCGATCTTCGGCGGCCTCACGGTCGAAGAAAACTTGCGCATCGCGGCGCTGACCGCGCCGAACGCCTGGACGTTCGAACGGATCTACGAGGTGTTTCCGCGGCTCAAGGAGCGGCGCAAATCGGCCGGCCGTTCGTTGTCCGGCGGCGAGCAGCAGATGCTGGCGATCGCTCGGGCGCTGATCCGCGACGCGCGTATCATCCTGCTCGACGAGCCCTTTGAAGGCCTCGCGCCGTTGATCGTGCGCGACCTGGTCGCGGTCGCGCGTGATCTTGCCGCGGAAGGTCGTACCATGATTGTCGTCGAGCAGAACGTTGCCGCGGCGCTCAGCTTCGCCAACCGTGTCTATGGTCTTAACAACGGCCATGTCGTGTTCGAGGGCACCCCGGCGGACCTGAACGCCAACCCCGGGATGGCCCGCGATTTTCTGGGGGTGGCGTCCTGACCAGGGCGCGTACGGCTCTCGATGGCGCCGCCAGCACTTCAGCCCGTCTGCAGCGCCTTCAGCACCTCGTCCGGGCGCTCGACCATCATGGTGTGACCGGCGCCTTTCAGGATCACGGTGCGTGAACCCGCAATCGCGGCGGCGAGCGTTTTGCCGTTCTTGGTCGGGGTCATCATGTCGCGTTCGCCGAGGATCAGCAGCGTCGGCACCGTCACCTTCGCCGTCGCCGCCAGAGCGTCCTTGTAGTCGTTGCAGGCGGAGAGATCATTGAAGATCACGCCGGGCTTGTTGGCTTCGAGCACCCGCACCGAGCCGCCGTGCATCCACAGACCGGGGGCGAGGTTGCCGCCGATCTCCGCATCCGGGCCGAGGCCCCAGATCGTCATCATCGCAACCGCGGCAGGGTCGTCGGCCTCGGCGGCCTTCAGCAGATCGGGCCCGACCGCCATGGTCGAGGTGGTGCCGATCAGCGCCAGTGACGCCACCTTGGCCGGGTGCCGCTCGGCGGTCTCCAGCGCGATCAGCGAGCCCATGGAGTGACCGATCAGCCTGGCCGGCTGCGCGCCGACGGCGTCGAGCAGCGCGGCGATCCAGTCGGCCATCTCGGCGATCGTGGTCAGCGGCTCGCCGCCGGAGCGGCCGTGGCCGGGCAGGTCGGGCGCCAGCACGGCGTAGCCGTGATGCGCGAACCAGCGCGTCTGCAGCGCCCACACCGAATGATCGAAGCCGGCGCCGTGAATGAAAACCGCAGCGGGCAGCGCTGCATCGAACGGCTGGCCGCCGGTGGCGACGAAGGTGTCAGTCTCGTTGACGTTGATCTGCATGGCTCAGCCCTTCTGGGAGACGCGCAGCGCCTGCGCCAGGTCGGAGATGATGTCCTCGGCGGTCTCGATGCCGACCGACAGCCGGATCAGTTCCTCGCCGATGCCAGCAGCGGTGAGTTGCTCCGCGCTCATCTGCTGATGCGTCGTCGAGGCCGGGTGGATCACCAGCGTTTTGGCGTCGCCGACATTGGCGAGATGGCTGGTCAGCCGCAGCGCTTCGATGAATTTTCGCCCGGCGGCGCGGCCGCCTTTGATGCCGAACGAGATGATCGAGCCGGCGCCCTTTGGCAGCAGCTGCTGCGCCAGCGCGTAGTCCGGGTGGCTCTCCAGGGTCGGATGCAGCACCCAGTCGACCGCCTTGCTGCTGCCGAGGAAGTCCAGCACCGCCTTGGTGTTGGCGACGTGGCGATCCATCCGCACCGGCAGTGTCTCGATGCCCTGCAGCAGTTGGAACGCATTGGTGGGCGACAGACACGCGCCGAAATCGCGCAGCCCTTCCATCCGCGCGCGGATGACGAAAGCCGGCGGGCCGAACTGCTCGTCGAAGACGACGTCGTGGTAGCCCGCGTAGGGTTCGGTCAGCGTCGGGAATTTGCCGGAGCCGCGCCAGTCGAACCGGCCGCCATCGACCAGCACGCCGCCGATCGCAATGCCGTGGCCGCCGAGCCATTTGGTCGCCGAATGCATGACGATGTCGGCGCCGAGCTCGATCGGCTTGCTGAGATACGGCGTCGCGAAAGTGTTGTCGATCAGCAGCGGGATCTTCGCGTCATGGGCGATCGAAGCGACTTTCGGAATGTCGAGCACTTCCAGGCCGGGATTGCCGATGGTCTCGCCGATCATCAGCCGGGTGTTTGGCTTGATCGCAGCCTTCAGTCCGGCGTGATCGCGCGGATTGACGAAGCTTGTGGTGATGCCGAAGCGCGGCATCGTGTGCGCCAGGAGGTTGATCGTGCCGCCATACAGCGATGACGAGGCGACGATGTGGTCGCCGGCATTGAGCAGCGTGGCGATCGCCAGATGCAGCGCCGCCATGCCGCTCGCGGTCGCCACCGCGCCGACGCCGTTTTCCAGCGCGGCGATACGCTCTTCCAGCACGGCGATCGTCGGGTTGGAGATGCGGGTGTACAGATGCCCCGGCCGCTCCATGTTGAACAGCGCGGCGGCGTGGTCGGTGTCCTGAAATACGTAGGACGTCGTCTGATAAATCGGCACCGCGCGCGAGCCGGTCAGTGGATCGGGATGTTGCCCGGCGTGCAGGCTGAGGGTTTCAAATCCGGGCGGTTTGGGTGCGGCCATGATGTGCTCGGGTTGTTTCCTGATGGCTTGTTAGTTGGGATCCGTCATTGCGAGCGAAGCGAAGCAATCCAGAAGCTTGGTGCATGGAGCTGGATTGCTTCGTCGCTGCGCTCCTCGCAATGACGAGGGAGAGGGCGGTGTTAGAGCTCTTATGCCACGCTCACGCCGTCGCGTCAGCCAGGCCGACGGCCCACAGCGCGAACGCATAGACAATGGCGACTTCGTCGAGGCGGCTGAAGCGGCCGGAGGCGCCGCCGTGGCCGGCGCCCATGTTGATGCGCAACAGCACCGGCCCGCCGCCCGTCATGGTGGTGCGCAGCTTCGCCACCCATTTGGCCGGCTCCCAATAGGTGACGCGGGGATCGGTGAGGCCGCCCATCGCCAGGATCGCCGGATAGTCCTTCGCCGCGACATTGTCGTAGGGCGAATAGGAGAGGATGGTGTTGAAGTCGGCTTCGCTCTGAATCGGGTTGCCCCACTCCGGCCATTCCGGCGGCGTCAACGGCAGCTTGTCGTCCAGCATGGTGTTGAGCACATCGACGAACGGCACTTCGGCAACGATGCCGGCGAACAACTCGCCCGAGCGATTGGCAACCGCGCCCATCAGCATGCCGCCGGCACTGCCGCCGTGGGCGACGATGCGCTTGGCGCTGGTGTAGTTCGCGGCGATCAGCGCGCGGGCGCTGGCGGCGAAGTCGTCGAACGAGTTGGTCTTCTTCTCCCGCTTGCCGTCGAGATACCAGCCCCAGCCCTTGTCGGCCCCGCCGCGGATGTGCGCGATGGCATAAACGAAGCCGCGATCGACCAGCGACAGCGCGTTGGTCGAAAAGCCCGCCCCCATGGCGTGGCCGTAGGAGCCGTAGCCATACAGCAGCAGCGGTGCCTGCCCGTCGAGCGTGAGGCCGGCCCGATGCAGGATCGACACCGGCACCTCGGCGCCGTCGTCGGCCTTCGCGAAAATCCGCGTGGTGACGTAGTCGGCCGGATTATGGCCGGATGGGATCTCCTGGCGCTTGCGCAGCACGCGTTGGCGCGTCGCCATGTCGTAGTCGTACACTTCCGACGGCGTCGTCATCGACGAATAGGAGAAACGCATCGTCGTGGTATCGAATTCATAGCCGCCTGAGGCCGACAGCGAGTAGGCGGCTTCGTCGAACGCGATGGCGTGCTCGTCGCCACTGGTGAGATCGCGGATGGTCACCGACGGCAGCGCGTTGGCGCGCTCCAGCCGCATCAAATGGCCGGAGAACAGATCGAAGTCGATGATGTAGATGCCTTCGCGATGCGGGATCAGGTCGCGCCAGTTGGCGCGCACCGGATCGGCCAGCGGCGCGGTGACGATCTTGAAGTCTATCGCGCCGTCCGCATTGGTGAGGATGAACAACTCGTCGCCCCGGTCACCGATCGAATATTGCACGCCGAGCTCGCGCGCCGCGACCAGCCGCGGCGGCGCGGTCGGATCGGCGATGTCGATCAGCCGCTGCTCCGAGGTCTCGTGGTCGCCGCCGGCGATCACGCAGAACCGGCCGCTGGTGCTCTCGTGAATATGGGTGAACCAGCCGGAGTCCTTCTCCTCGTACACCAGCAGATCGTTGTCCTGCGCGGTGCCAAGCTTGTGCAGCCACACCTGCATCGGGCGGTGGTTGTCGTCGAGCTTGACGTAGAAGAACGCCGACGAATCGGCGGTCCACACCACGCCGCCGTCGGTCTCTTCGATGACGTCGGGCAGGTCCTGCTTGGTCGCCCAGTCTCGCACCCGGATGGTGTAGTACTCCGAGCCTTTGGTATCGGCGCTCCAGGCCTCGAGCCTGTGGTCGAGCGAGTGCCGCCGGTCGCCGAACTCAAAGTATTCGAGCCCCTTGCCCAACTCGTCGCCATCGAGGATGACGTCGAGCTCGCCGCCATCCCGCGGCGTGCGACCGTACAACGGATGCTGGCCGCCGTCGCGATACTTGCGCAAATAAGCGTAAGGCCCGTCCGGCAGCGGCACGCTGGAATCGTCTTCCTTGATGCGGCCGCGCATTTCCGCGACCAGCTTCTTCTGCAGCGCGTCGGTGTGGCCGAGCACGCTCTCGGTGTAGCCGTTCTCGGCCTCGAGATAGGCCCGAATGTCCGGCTCCAGCAGCGACGGGTCGCGCAGCACTTCCTGCCAGTTCGGGTCCTTCAGCCAGGCATAGTCGTCGGTCAGCGTGATGCCGTGGGTGGTGAAGCTGTGCGGACGGCGCGGTGCGACCGGGGGCGTCTGGCTGGTGCGGGAAGGCTGGGTCATGGGCAGGTCTCGGGCAGGTCTCGTTGCATGCGAAGGCCGTGGGTTGGCCGAGATGGGCTTAGCAGAGTTTGGCCCTTGCGGCGCGCGCCGCTTTGCGGTCGAAAGGACGCGGCCGGTTCCGTTGCTGGCCAGGACCATTGCGGAGCGTGCAAGTGGCTGAGACCATAACTGAATTTCACGGGGTCTTTCCCTATCTGGTGTCGCCGCTCGATGCGGGTGGACGCGTTCGCACCGACGTCCTCGGCCGGCTGTGTGACGACCTGATCAAGGCCGGCGTACACGGCCTAACGCCGCTGGGGTCGACGGGCGAGTTCGCCTATCTCGGGCCAGCGCAGCGTGAAGCCGTGGTGCGCGCCACGATCGAGGCTGCGGCGGGCCGCGTGCCGGTGGTCGCCGGCGTGGCGTCGACCTCGACGGCCGATGCGGTGGCGCAGGCGAGGGCGTATCAGAAGCTCGGCGCGACCGGCATCCTTGCGATCCTCGAAGCGTATTTCCCGCTCAAGGATGCGCAGATCGAGAGTTACTTTCGCGCCATCGCCGACGCAGTCGATATCCCGGTGGTGATCTACACCAACCCGCAATTCCAGCGCTCGGACCTGACGCTCGACGTCATCGCACGGCTCGCCGAGCATCCGCGCATTCGCTACATCAAGGATGCCTCGACTAACACCGGCCGGTTGCTGTCGATCATCAACCGCTGCGGAGAGTCTTTGCAGGTGTTCTCGGCGTCCGCGCACATCCCGGCCGCGGTGATGCTGATCGGCGGCGTCGGCTGGATGGCCGGCCCCGCCTGCATCGCCCCGCGCCAGAGCGTTGCGTTGTACGAGCTGTGCAAAGCGCAGCGCTGGGATGAGGCGATGGCGCTGCAGCGCAAATTATGGCGCGTCAACGAAGCCTTCGCCAAATTCAACCTCGCCGCCTGCATCAAGGCCGGCTTGACGCTGCAGGGCTACGACGTCGGTGACCCGGTCCCGCCGCAAGCGCCGCTGACCGCGGAAGAGCGCAAGGCGGTGCAGCAGGTGCTGCAAGAGATCGCTTAGCCGCCACCCCGGGCGGCGGCGCGCCCCCTCCCCCTTGCGGGGAGGGGTAGGGGGTGGGGGTCCCCAGGCACGGCTTTTTTGCAGCGTCCCCCGGTTGCGGCGCAGGCTGTCGCACACCACTGCGGTCTCGCTCTTGGCACCCCCACCCCCGACCCCTCCCCGCAAGG
>NZ_LJIC01000174.1 GCF_001295845.1 Rhodopseudomonas sp. AAP120
AGCGCGCTCCCTCTCCCGCTTGCGGGAGAGGGCTGGGGTGAGGGCGACGCGGGCGCGGTCCGTCCAAGTCCTCACTGCCCCGCATTCGCTTTCACCACGAACTCCGTCGTGTAGGTCTTGCTCAGGTCGATGGTCTTGCCCTGAAGATTCGGCGAGAAGCTGGCCAGGATCTTGTTGACCGACTCCGGTCCGCCGTCCGGCATCAGGCCGTCGACCGAGTACTGCACCTTGCCGTCCTTGAGGCCCTGGACGTAGAGATCGCGCTCGCCCGCGTAGTAGTCCTTCGGCATCTTGTCGGCGATCTCGTCGGCCGAATGCGTCGCCATCCATTTCAGCGTCTTGACCATCGCGTTGACGACTTTCTGCACGGTCGGCTTGTTGGCCTCCATCCAGCCGCGGTCCATGTACAGGCAGGCGGCCGGGTAGTCGCCGCCGAGCGCCTTGCGGGTCTCGTCCGGCGATCGCAGGTCGATCGCCACCTTGGCGCTACCGGATTTCAGCGCGCGCTGCACCGTCGGTTCGGTGGTCATGCCGGAGGCGATCTTGCCCTGCTGCATCGCGGCCAGGAACGTATCGCCGGCGCCGACCGGCACCAGAGTGTAGTCCTGGTTCTTCAGCCCGGCCTTGGCGGCGAGCGCGCGGGTGAGGAAGTCGGTGGCCGAGCCAAGCCCGGTGACGCCGAGCGCCTGGCCCTTCCAGTTCGCCGGGTCCTTGAGCTTGTCGGCTTCGGCGGCCTTCACCAGCACGACCTCGCCAGGCGCCACCGCGAACTGCACCACGTCGGTGATGAACTTGCCCTTGGACTGCAGGTCGATGGTGTGATCATAGAAGCCGACCACACCCTGCACCTCGCGGGCCAGTAGCGCGGTCGCGGCCTGCGATCCCGAGGTCGAGTTGAACAGCTCGACGTCGAGGCCTTCCTCTTTGAAATAGCCGAGCTGCGCGGCGAGCCGCGCCGGCAGATAGATCTGCTTGTCGATGCCGCCGACCATGATCTTCAGCGGCGTCTGCGCGGCTGCCGGGAGCGCCGACAGGAGGGCAAGAA
This sequence comes from Rhodopseudomonas sp. AAP120, assembly GCF_001295845.1. Taxonomy (GTDB): domain Bacteria; phylum Pseudomonadota; class Alphaproteobacteria; order Rhizobiales; family Xanthobacteraceae; genus Rhodopseudomonas. The sequence goes on from NZ_LJIC01000174.1 coordinate 1,046, forward strand.
AAGTCGCGGCAAGCAGTCTGCGCATCAGCGTTTCCCCGGGGCGATGGGCCGGGCCGGGGAGCCTTCGGCTCGTCCTGCAGGCGCGGCAGCGGGCCGCATCAGGGACCGGGTGCGGCATCCTGTCAATGACGATTGTGCCGTGCGAGCCCGGCCGGCGCGGCGGGGCTTGTCCGTCTCCGCCTCAGTAGGGGCGCCGCTGCGCCTTGATCCGGCGGAAACGGACGCCGGTGCCGTCCGGCAGCCGGGTCGCGATATAGCCGGCGTAGAGGCAGGCTTCGCGCTGCGGCATCTTCTCTTCGGGCGCGCGGGTCGAGTCCCACCACGACGCACGCTGCGCTGCACGCGGCAGAGCGAAGCCGAGCATCTCCTCGATCTCGTCGTTGCTGAGCACCAGTTCGGGTGCCGTCTGCCGCTTGAGGTGATCCCGGAGCGGATCGAATTTGGTCACGTCTGCAAGTCCTTGTTCCAGCCCACCGGCGCCGCGGCTGCGCGCCGAGCGATGGCGGCGCGCGCGGGGCAGTCCGTGGGTAACCTCGGCGGCTCCCGGTGAAATCCGCCGTTAACCGCCGGCTCTGTCATGGTCGCAACTTAAACGCTCCGCAAGCTTTGGATGGCTAGCTTCCGGCATGGACAGCGCCGGCCTCTTCGAACGGATCAGACAGCAAATCAGGCGGCGCCGGCGGATGTCGGCGCGGCTGCTGATCGTGTCGTCCGTCGTCACCGTGCTGGGCTTCTCCGGGGTGTGCGGCAGCATCATGCTGGAAATGCGCCGCAGCGCCCAGGAGCTGTCGCGCCAGACCCAGGAAAACCTAGCCTCGACGATCAGCGCCGACGTCAACCGCAACATCGAGTTGTACGATCTGTCGCTGCGCTCGGTGATCAGCAGCCTGGCGCTGCCGCAGCTCGCCGAGGTCGATCCGACGATCCGCAACCTGATCCTGTTCGATCATTCCGTCACGGCGCAGCATTTCGGCCAGATCCAGGTGTTCGACGCCAAGGGCGATCTGGTGCTGGATTCCGCGACGCTCACGCCCGAACGGGTCAACCGGGCGGGCGAGGCGTTCTTCCGCGTGCATCTCGAGCAGCCCGATCTCGGCCTCTATATCAGCCGGCCGATGCAGCACCGCGGCGCCTACGCGCTGGTGCTGAGCCGGCGGGTGGTGGCGCCGGACGGCAGCTTTGCGGGAGTCGTCGCCGGCTCGATCCGCTTCAGTTATTTCCAGGAGCTGTTCAGCCGGCTGCGGCTCGCACCGCAGGACGTGATCGCCGTGCTGGCGCGTGACGGCACCCTGATCATGCGAACGCCGTTCGATCCGGAATTGCTCGGGACGAACATGATGGCGCGGATCGGCATGGACAGGATGCTGGGTCAGCGCCACGGCTGGTTCGCCGGTGAAGGCAAGGCCGACAAGATTCCGCGGATGTATGTCTGGGCGGACAGCAGCCGGCCGCTGATCGCGCTGGTCGGCCGGTCGTGGAGCGACGTGTTCGGGATGTGGCGCCACGAGGCGCTGCGGATCGGCGCCATCCTGCTCGGCCTCGCCATCATCGTCGCCGGCTTCACGGTGTTCTTCATCCGCGAGATCGATCGCCGGGCCGAAGCGGAGCGTCAGCTCGAGGAGCTCGCCACCACCGACCCGCTGACGGGGCTGACCAACCGCCGCAAGTTCGACCTGGTGATGGACCGCGAATGGCGCCGCGCGGTCCGGTCCGGGACGCCGATCGCGCTGCTGATCATCGACGCCGACCACTTCAAATCGTTCAACGACAGCTTCGGCCATCCCGCCGGCGACCAGGTGCTGGTCGGGATCGCGCTGTGCATCGCCGATTCGGCGAACCGCGCCGGCGATTGCGCGGCCCGACTCGGCGGCGAGGAGTTCGCCGTGCTGCTGTCCGGCCTGCAGGCCGCCGAGGCTCAGGGCATCGCCGAAACCATCCGCCGGAAGGTGGAGGTATGGTCGGATGGTCAGGCCGGCGTCACCATCAGCATCGGCCTCGCCAGCATGACGCCGGCGGCCGGTCAGCATTGGTCGATGCTGTTCGAGGCCGCCGACAAGGCGCTGTATGCGGCCAAGGATCTCGGCCGCAATTGCTGCGTGGTCGCAGCAAGCCGCCGCGACCTCAATCTGGTTGCCTGAAGTTTGCCTCAATCCCCGAGGTAGCGTTTCATGTCGGCGATGAGACCGTCTCGCAGGTCCGGACGGCGCAACGCGAAGGCGATATTGGCGCGCAGAAAGCCGGATTTCGAGCCGCAATCGTGCCGCTCGCCTTCGAACTCGACACCATAGAACTTCTGCGTCTTCGACAGCCCGATCATCGCATCGGTGAGCTGAATCTCGCCCCCCGCACCGCGTTCCTGCGTCGCAAGGATATGAAAGATCTCGGGCTGCAGGATGTAGCGGCCGGAAATCGACAGGTTTGACGGCGCAGTGCCGGGCTTCGGCTTCTCGACCATGCCGTCGATCTCGAACATCCGCCCGTCGCGTTTGCCGACGCCGCAGATGCCGTATTGATGCGTCTTGTCGGCCGGCACTTCCTCGACCGCGATGACGTTGGCCTTGTCGCCGAGCTGTTCGGCGGCCTGGATCATCTGCTTGAGGCAGCCGGGCGTATTCAGCACCAGCTCGTCGGGCAGCACCACGGCGAACGGCTCGTTGCCGACGATATCGCGCGCGCACCACACCGCGTGGCCGAGGCCGTGCGGCGCCTGCTGGCGGGTGAAGCTCATCGCGCCGGCCTCCGGCTGGTCCCGCGCCAGGATCTCCATCTCGTTCGTCTTGTTGCGCTTCTCCAGCGTCACGTCGAGTTCGAACTGGCGATCGAAGTGGTCTTCGATGACGCCCTTGTTGCGGCCGGTGACGAACACGAAGTGCTCGATCCCGGCTTCGCGCGCCTCATCGACGACGTACTGGATCAGCGGCTTGTCGACGATGGTCAGCATCTCCTTCGGCATCGCCTTGGTGGCGGGGAGAACGCGGGTACCGAGACCGGCGACGGGGAAGACGGCTTTGCGGATTTTCATGGGAGGGAAAACTCTCGAAACGCGGGACAAAACGACCAAGGGTTGCGGCAGCAATCTCGGGCGGACCTTCGAAGTTCCACGCCGCGAACCGAATCGTGTCGCCGCGACAATGTCAATCAGAACAGCGGCGTTCCCGGGACGAAAGCGTCGAATGCCGCCCAGAACTGTTGGCGGTAACGATCCTGCTCCTGCAGAATCTCGTGCTTGGCGCCGGCGATCACCAGATGCGAGCCGGCCCGCAGATGATAGGCGAACTCTTCGATTGCCGCGGTCGAGACGATGGTGTCGTGGCTCGCCGCCATCATCAGAATCGGCTGGCGGATTTTCGACGGATATTGGGCGGCGCGGAAGCCGTGCATCGTGCGGAATGCGGTGTCGGCCCAGGCGATGGTCGGCGACGCGAGCCCGAGCGTCGGATCCTCGGCGACGATCGCGGCGTTGCGGGCATAGCGCACCGGGTCCGACGTCAGCTTGTTGCCGACGAACGGCTCGGTGTTGGCGAGGACGTCGTTGCCGCCCGGCACGTAGCGGCCGCCCTGGCCGGCCAGTCGCATCGCCCGCAGCAGCAGCCGCGCGGGCAGCGAAGTGGCGTGGCCCGGCAGGTCGATCATCGGCGCCGACAGCACCATGCGGTCGAACCAACGCTTGCCGGAATGCGCGATGCGCAGCATCACGGCGCCGCCCATCGAATGCGCCAGCGCGAAATGCGGCGGCGGGCAGTCCGGCAGCACGATCTCGCGGACGAAGGTTTCGACATCGACTTCGTAGTCGGCGAAATTGCGCACATAGCCCTTGCGCGGATCGCGCAGCCGGCGCGCCGAATGGCCCTGGCCGCGCCAGTCGATCATCGCCACCGCGAAGCCACGGTCCTGCAGATCGCGCACCGTCTCGAAGTACTTCTCGATCTGCTCGGTGCGGCCGGTGAAGACGCAGACCGTGCCCTTGCGGCCGGCTGGGCCCGGCCAGCGGGCGAATCGCAGTTCCGTGCCGTCCGGCGTCTTGATGGTGCCGGAAATCGCTCCCTCGGGGACCGGATTGGCGGGAATCGAGACGAGCGTCATGAGCCGGGTCCGGAGGGGTTGAGGCGCTGGGAGACAGGGAGAAAAATCGACGACGCCAGGGTGGCGGGGACCTCTTGAACCCCGAAACACCCCTCCCATATCATTTTCGTGCAGGCCACACCAAGGGGCCAGGAACTGAGTTTCAGAACCTGCTCCGGCTGCACCCAGACGATGCCCGGCCCGATGGCGGGCGGGTATTCATCTAGTCGCTTCTAGGAGGACTTGACCATGCGTACGTTCGACCTCACCCCGTTCTATCGTTCCACCATCGGCTTCGACCGCCTGTTCAATCTGCTGGACCAGACCTCCGGCGAGGCGGCGGCTCCGGGCTACCCGCCCTACAATATCGAGCGCACCGGCGATAACGCGTATCGTATCACCGTCGCCGTATCCGGTTTCTCCCCGGCCGAGTTGTCGATCGTGACCAAGGAGAACCAGCTCACCATCAAGGGCGAGAAGACCGCGAACGAGAACGGCAGCAAATCAGAAGTGCTGTATCGCGGCATCGCCGCGCGGGCCTTTGAGCGGGCCTTCCAGCTCGCCGACTACGTCACGGTGAAGAACGCCAGCCTCGAGAACGGGCTGCTGCACGTCGATCTCGTCCGCGAGATTCCGGAGGCCAAGAAGCCCCGCAGCATTCCGATCTCCACCTCGGCGCAAGCTTCGCCGCAAGTGGTCGACCAGACCGGCGAGAAGGCCGCCGCCTAACGCAGCGCCACTCGCCACCGACACGCGACGCCCCGGGAAACCGGGGCGTTTTGTTCTGCGCGGATGGCTACGCTGTCGCGGCACCCGCGTCGATGTGTGCGGCCAGCGTCTCCCCGCCGTCATTGCGAGCGGAGCGAAGCAATCCAGCGCCGTGCACTGAGCTGAATTGCTTCGTTGCGGAGCCTGTACTCGGACGGTGCGAAGCGCCGATCCGGGTGCTCCTCGCTGTGACGGTTTCTAGCTCGGAGTCCGCGACCGGACGATGGCGTGGCTTCGTACACTTACTCCAGCCCCTGCACCGGCGGCATTGGTTCGGTGGGCTGAACCGAGGGGCCGGCTGGAGCGGGCTTGGCTTCGGTCGGAGCGGGCGCCGGCGCTGCGGTGGGTTTGGTCTGGGTGACCGCGGCCTCCTGTTTCGGCGCGGCTTCAACCTTGGCCGGCTCGGTCTTGCCGGACTCGGTTTTGGCCGCGTCCGTTGCCGGCCTCGAAGTGTCCTTCATCGGCGCGACGGCGGTGGCGGCGTTGCTGGCGGCGGCGGGTGAGGGGCCTTTGGTCGACTGCTGCGGCGACGGCCGCGGCAGCGGTGTCGTTGGGGTGCGGCTGGCGACCCGGCCCACCGAACGCGGCGGCCGCGGCGGGTTGCGCTCGATGAAGCGCGGCAGGCCCTGGATCCGGCCATAGCTCGCGACCGTCACGGTCTCCATCGCGTCGCCCATCTGCCAGGCCGGCATGAAGCGGAGGATCCGGCCGCTGCGCGCATCGACCACCAGCCGGCCGTCGTCGCCGTCCGGGTTGAGCGCCGATAGCGTATAGACCAGCCCGCGCTGGTACGGCACGCCGAGCGGCTCGAAGCCGGCGTCGCGGGCCATGTCGGCGACTTCGCGCGGTGAGAGCACGTCCGGCACATAGCCGTCTTCCGGCACCACGCGGCGGAAGCGCGGCCGCGGCAATGCCGCGTAAGGCTCGTCGATGTCCGATATCTGCGTGACCACCGGTCCGCTGGCGGGGCGGGGGAGGGGCTGCGCACTCGCGACGGTTGCGGCCAATAGGCCGGTTGCGACAGTCCATCCCGAGATCATCCACCCGATGACATGCATGCTTTGACTCCCCTGTCTGGTCCGCGGGCCGTTGTTTTGGGGCCTCTGCGGACGGGCCGGAGCCTCAGGGGGGAATTTGGCCTCCCGTGGGCGGGATCGCGGCGCTTTCAGCGTCAATCCGGGGCACGATTCGAGGTTCGAACGCTTCCAAAGCAGGACTCGGCCGCGCTTGTGTGCTAGACAAAAATTTGACAAGGTCTTGCTAGGACAGCAACACTGTCTCAATTACGGTGGTAGCCCAGCACGGGCCTTGCAGCGTAAACAGCGGCGTCTGACGCCGCGTGAGACTCCTGCCTTGTCCATTGGGCGATATGGACACCGGGGTCTGAATACTAAAAATCGTGGCTCGCGGCGGCGAGCGGTGGCCCGGAGGGTGCCGCGGACGCCCGAAGTGTGCCGCTGCTGGACGAATCCTTGCCAGGATGAATGAGGACAAAATGAGCGGGTCTGAGGTTGAGCGCGAGAACATGGTTGCCAATGCGCTGACGGCGGACCCGGCCGTGAAAACGCCTGCGCGCGAGCACACTCGAGAGCACACGTGGCGCCCCGAAGCCGAGGGTCTGTACGACCTGTCGCGCGAAAAGGACGCCTGCGGCGTCGGCTTCATCGCCAACATCAAGGGCGTCAAGTCGCATCAGATCGTGTCCGACGCGATCCGCATCCTGTGCAACCTCGAGCACCGCGGCGCGGTCGGCGCCGATCCGCGCGCCGGTGACGGTGCTGGTATTCTGGTGCAGATCCCGCACGCCTTCTTCAGCCGCAAGGCCGCCGAACTCGGCTTCTCGCTGCCGGCGCCGGGCGAATACGCCGTCGGCGCGCTGTTCATGCCGCGCGACTCGTCGTGGCGGAAGGTGATCAAGAGCATCGTCGCCGACCAGATCAAGGTCGAGGGCCTGACGCTGCTGGGCTGGCGCGAAGTGCCGACCGACAATTCGTCGCTGGGCGAGACCGTGAAGCCGACCGAGCCCGCCAACATGCAGGTGTTCATCGGCCGCGGTCCGCTGACCAAGTCCGAGGACGAATTCGAGCGACAGCTCTACATCCTGCGCAAGTCGATCTCGAACGCGATCTATCAACGCCGCGAACGTGGCCTCGCCGGCTACTATCCGGTGTCGCTGTCGTGCCGCACCGTGATCTACAAGGGCATGTTCCTGGCCGACCAGCTCGGCAAGTACTACCCGGACCTAGCCGAGCCGGATTTCGAATCCGCGCTGGCGCTGGTGCATCAGCGGTTCTCGACCAACACCTTCCCGACCTGGTCGCTGGCGCATCCGTACCGCATGGTCGCGCATAACGGCGAGATCAACACGCTGCGCGGCAACGTCAACTGGATGGCGGCGCGCCAGGCCTCGGTGCACTCCAAGCTGTACGGCAAGGACATCAGCCGGCTGTGGCCCATTTCTTATGAAGGCCAGTCCGACACCGCCTGCTTCGACAACGCGCTCGAATTCCTGGTGCGCGGCGGCTATTCGCTGCCGCACGCGGTGATGATGATGATTCCGGAAGCGTGGGCCGGCAACCCGCTGATGGACGAGCAGCGCCGCGCTTTCTACGAATATCACGCCGCGCTGATGGAGCCGTGGGACGGCCCCGCCGCGCTCGCCTTCACCGACGGCCGCCAGATCGGCGCGACGCTCGACCGCAACGGCCTGCGTCCGGCGCGCTATCTGGTCACCAAGGACGACCGCATCGTGATGGCGTCCGAAATGGGCGTGCTGAAGATCCCGGAGGATCAGATCGTCACCAAGTGGCGGCTGCAGCCGGGCAAGATGCTGCTGGTCGATCTCGAGCAGGGCCGGTTGATCCCGGACGACGAGATCAAGGCGCAGCTCGCCGCCAGCCAGCCCTATGCGGACTGGCTGCATCGCACCCAGATCGTGCTCGAAGAACTGCCGGACGCGCCGGTCAAGGGCCAGCGCTCCAATCTGCCGCTGCTCGATCGGCAGCAGGCGTTCGGCTATACGCAGGAGGACATCTCGATCCTGCTGACGCCGATGGCGTCGACCGGCGAGGAAGCCTCGGGCTCGATGGGCAACGACACGCCGCTGTCGGCGCTGTCGGATAAGCCGAAGCCGCTGTTCACCTACTTCAAGCAGAACTTCGCCCAGGTCACCAACCCGCCGATCGATCCGATCCGCGAGGAGCTGGTGATGAGCCTGGTGTCGATCATCGGCCCGCGGCCGAACCTGTTCGACACGCTCGGCGCCGCCGGCCACAAGCGGCTCGAAGTGCGCCAGCCGATC
>NZ_LJIC01000175.1 GCF_001295845.1 Rhodopseudomonas sp. AAP120
CCCTCACCCCACCCCTCTCCCCGCAAGAGCGGGGCGAGGGAGCCCGCCGGCATGAGTTGTTAGTTCGTCGTTCGTCGGATTCAAACAGGCGCGCGGCGCTGCGCCGTCGGCACCCTCTCGTTCGTCATTCCGGGGCGCTCGCGAAGCGAGCGAGCCCGGAATCCATACGCCGCAGCATCTACGGTAGGGTACGGCAGCGGATCTCTTAGTAACCAGCCGAGAGCGTAGGGGTTATGGATTCCGGGCTCGCGCCAAGAGGCGCGCCCCGGAATGACGAACGTGTAGTTCGTAGGGGCGGCCAAGGCGCAGCGCCGTCCCAGCACGTCCGATAGCGCGGAGCGCCGTCCCCACGCGTTCGGGCCTCACGTCGTCTCGCCGACCTTCGCGCCCGCCACCATCTTGCGCAGCTCCGGCAGGCACGAGCCGCAATTCGTCCCCGCGCGCAAACTCTTGCCGATCGCCTCGACACTGACCGCCGTGCCGCTGTCGATCGCGTCGCGGATGGTGTGGAGGCCGACGCCGAAGCAGGCGCAGACGGTCGGGCCGGGGTCGGCGAGGCCGTCGGTAGAGCGGCCGGACAGGACGGCGCGGCGCTGCGGGACGGGGAGAGCCTCGGCCTCGAACAGCGCCTTCACCGCGTCCCATTGCGGCGCGGCGTCGGCCGGGCCGACGAACAGGCAGCCGACCAGTCTGCCGTCCTGAAACGCTGCGGCTCGATAGCTCTGCCGCGGCTCGTCGAGATATTCGGCGAGTTCGACGCCATCGCCGAACAGCGCCGCCGCCTGCGCCCGCCATTCCGCCGCGGAGGCATTGCTGGCGATCAGCGCCGCGGCGCCGCCGCGCACCGCGACCTTGGCCCACCAGCTGTCCGCCGGCAGCTGCAGCGTGCCGCGCGTCAGCGCAAAGCCGCGGAGTGCGTAGTCCACCGGCGCGATCGCGGCCGGGGTCGCCTTGGCTTCCGGCTGGCCCGAGAACGGATCGGTGATCGGTGCCACCAGCGCGCCGACCCGCGCGTCCGCCGCGGTCTCGCCGCTCCAATGGATCGGCGCGAACAACGTGCCACGCTTTTGGCCGGCGCTGATCATCACCTTGAGCACGCAGGCGCCATAGCGCGTCGTGATCCGCGCGAAGCCGCCGTCGAGCAGCCCATGCTGGGCGGCGTCGTCCGGATGCAGCTCGACGAACGGCTCCGGCAGATGTGCGCTGAGCCGCGGGCTGAGGCCGCTACGCGTCATGGTGTGCCACTGGTCGCGGATGCGGCCGGTGTTGAGCAGCAGCGGAAACGCGGGCGAGGGCGCTTCGTGCACGGCCGGCGGCGCCGGCGCGATCAGCCGCGCCTTGCGATCCGGCGTGTAGTAAGCCCCGTCCGCGAAGAACCGCGAATCGGCGAGTGGCGCGCCGGCGGGCGCCGGCCACTGCACGGGGGCCAGCGCGTGATACGCGTCGTCACTCAGCGTCGCCAGCGCGCCGATGTCGAAATCGCGGCTGCCGCCGTTCTCGAACGCCGACAGCGCCGCGTGTTCGCGGAAGATGTCGGCGGCGGAGCGATAGGCGAAGGCCTCGGCAAAGCCCATGCGCTGCGCGACCTGACCGACGATCCACCAATCCGGCTTGGCTTCGCCGGGCAGCGGCAGGAACGCGCGCTGCCGCGAGATCCGGCGTTCCGAATTGGTGACGGTGCCGTCCTTCTCGCCCCACGCCGCGGCCGGCAGCAACACATGCGCACCGGCGGCCACGGTGTCGTTGCTGATTACGTTCTCGGAGATCACCAGCAGGTCGAGCTTCTTCAGCGCCTCCTGCACGAAGCCGGCACGCGGCAGCGAGACGGCCGGGTTGGTCGCCATGATCCACAGCGCCTTGATCTCGCCGCGGCCGATTGCGTCGAACAGCTGCACCGCCTTCAGCCCCTCGCGTTGCGCCATATTCGGCGCGCGCCAGAACCGGCCGACACGATCGACGGAGTCGGGCTCGAACCCCATATGCGCGGCGAGCTGATTGGCGAGGCCGCCGACCTCGCGGCCGCCCATCGCGTTGGGCTGGCCGGTGAGCGAGAACGGCCCCATGCCGGGCTTGCCGATCCGGCCGGTGGCGAGATGGCAGTTGATGATCGCATTGACCTTGTCGGTGCCCTGCGCCGACTGATTGACGCCCTGCGAATAGCAGGTGACGACCTTCGCGGTGCCGCGGAACAGCGCAAAGAATTCGGCGATGTCGGCCGCCTCGACGCCGGTCGCCGCCGCGATGGCGGTGAGATCCGGCGCGATCTCGCGGGCGCGCACCAAAGCTTCGGTGAAGCCGGCGGTGTGCACGTCGAGGTAGTCGTAGTCGAGCCTCAGCGTGTCGGCGAGATGCACCAAGAGGCCGCTGAACAGCGCCGTGTCCATGCCGGGCGCGACCGGCAGATGCAGGTCGTCGTCCTCGACCGTGGCGGTGCGGCGCGGATCGATCACCACGATCCTGGTGCCGCGCGTGCGCTTGTTGGCGAGCATGCGCTGATACAGCACCGGGTGGCACCATGCCGCGTTGGAGCCGACCAGCACGATCAGATCGGCCTCGTCGAGATCAGCGTAGCTGCCCGGCACGGTGTCGCTGCCGAAGGCGCGGCGATGGCCGGCCACCGAGGACGCCATGCACAGCCGCGAATTGGTGTCGACATTGGCCGAGCCGATAAAGCCCTTCATCAGCTTGTTGGCGACGTAGTAGTCCTCGGTGAGCAGCTGCCCGGAGAGATAGAACGCGAGCGAGTCCGGGCCGTGCTTGGCGATGGTCTCGGCGAACCCATTCGCCACCGTCGCAAGTGCGTCCTCCCACGACGTCCGCGCCATTGCGCTGTCGGCACCGCGCCGCATCGGGTGTAGCAGCCGCGTGTCCAGTGCCAGCGTTTCACCGAGCGCCGACCCCTTGGAGCACAGCCGGCCGTAGTTCGCCGGATGCTCGGGATCGCCGCTGATCGCGGCTCCGCCGAGGCCGTCGGGCTTGGCGAGCACGCCGCAGCCGACGCCGCAATAGGCGCAGGTGGTGCGGACCGCCGGCGGATGTTGCGCGGAAGCATTCATCAGTAAACGTCCTGCTGGTAGCGACCGTGTTTCTTCAGGTCGGAGACGAAGGCGGTGGCTTCGGCCTGCGTACGTGCGCCGTGCTGGGCGACGATGTCGACCAGTGCCAGCTCGACATCCTTGGCCATCCGCTTGGCGTCGCCGCAGACGTAGATGTTGGCGCCCTCGGTGAGCCAGCTCCACAGGTCGCGGCCGACCTCGCGCATACGGTCCTGCACGTAGATCTTTTCGGCGCCGTCGCGCGACCACGCCAGCGACAGCCGCGTCAGCAGGCCGCTGCGCTTCATCGCGTTGAGCTCATCGTCGTAGAAGAAATCGCAGGCGCTGCGCTGATGGCCGAAGAACAGCCAGTTCTTGCCCGGCGCATTCACCGCCTGGCGCTCGTGCAGGAAGGCGCGGAACGGCGCGACGCCGGTGCCGGGGCCGATCATGATGATCGGCTGGTTCGGATCGGCGGGCAGGGCGAAATTGTGCGCCTTCTGCACGTAGACTCGGACGGTGTCGCCCGGCGCGACGCGTTCGGCGAGGCCGGTCGAGCAGACGCCGAGTCTCTGCCGCTTGCCTACAGTGTAGCGTACGCAATCGACCGTCAGCGACAGCCGGCCGGGGATCGGCTTGGGCGACGACGAGATCGAATACAGGCGCGGCTGCAGCGGATCGAGTGCTTCGACGAAGGCTTCCGGATCGGGCCGGATGCCGGGAAACTTCTCCAGCGCCGCCAGCACGTCGAGCGTCGCGGCGTCGCCGTCGGGATCCTCGCCGTTGGCGAGCGCGCGGGCGGTCTTCCGCTTGTCGCCGCCGGTGATGTAGCTGATTAGCTGGAACAGCATGTCGGGCGCCGGCGCCAGCGACACGGCGTCGGTCAGCACCGCGCGCAGCGTGCGGTCCGCGATCGGGAAGTCACCGGGCGCGCCGAGCGCTTTCAGCACTAGATCGACCAGCGCTGGATCGTTGCTCGGAAACAGCCCGAAGGAGTCGCCGACCTCGTAAGCGAGGCCGTCTTCGAGCTCGAACTCGATGTGCCAGGTCTCCTTCTCGGACGAGCCCTTGTTCAATCGCCGACGGGACAGCACTTTGGCGGTCGCCGGATTATCGCGCGAGGTGCCGCGCGGCGGCAGCGCTGCGGTCGGCGCAACTTCGGTCGTAGCGGTCGGCGCAGCGGCGGCGGGCGCGCTGCCGATCTGCTCGGCCAGCGTCTTGACCATGCGGGCGGTGTCCTTGCCGCCGGGGGCGCACAGGTTCAGCCGCGTCTCTTTGCCTTCGAAGATCGCGCCTGAGTAGTTGCGGCAGTCGTAGCCGCACTGGCCGCAATCCTGCTGCGCCATCGCGGCCATCAGCTTCCAGCGCAGCGGCTTGCTTTCCGCCAGCTGCATGCGCTCGCCGATCGGCAGCGTCTGGTCGTGCCACGGCGCGCCGCCGTCGTCGTCTTCGGCCGCGGGCGCGGGGCCGCCGGCGAGGAGCGCCGCCGCTTGTTCGCTCGACAGCGCGGTGACGCCGCTGCCGTCCAGCGAGACGAGGCCTGCGAAGAAGCCGTTGAGCCAGGCGCGCTGCTCATCGGAGAACGGCGCGCTCTCCGGGATCAGCATCGGGAGCGGGGGCGGCATATTCTGGCTCATGCCGTGGTCTCCGGCGCGGTGGCGAACAGTTGCTTCAACGCGGCCTCGTCGTGGCGGCGGGTGAAGTCGAGGAAGGTTTCGTCAGGCGAGGTGCGCTGCGCCAGATACACGCCCAGCATCCGCTCGATCACTTGCGGCGCATCCTCCTGCTTGACGTCGCGCAGCACCTCGGTGCCGATCGCCGCGCGCTCGCCGAACGCGCCGCCGACATGGATGTGAAAGCCGTTGACGCTGTCCTCGTCCGAGATCGCCACGCGCGCGCCGATCAGGCCGATGTCGCCGATGTAGTGCTGCGCGCAGGTGTTGTGGCAGCCGGTGACGTGGATGTTGATCGGCGTGTCGAGCGTGATACGCGGCTCGCACCACTGCGCGATCGCCTCGGCGGTCTCCTTGGTCTGCGCCGCGCCGAACCGGCAGCCGGTGGCGCCGGTGCAGGCGATCAGGCCGGCGCGCAGCGGGCTGGCATCGATCGCGAGGCCGAGCGCGACGATAGCAGCCGTCGCATCAGCAATGCGCGTATCAGCGACGCCGGAGATCAGCAGGTTCTGCCAGACGGTGAGGCGGATATCGCCGTCGCCAAAGCTGCGCGCGATGTCGGCGAGGCCACGCATCTGCGCGCTGGTCAGCTTGCCGAGCGGCAGCCTGACGCCGATCCAGTTGAGCCCGGCCTGCTTCTGCGGGTGCACACCGATATGCGCGCTGCGATCCTGCGCCGGACGCGGCTGCGCGGCCTCGGCCGGGACGCGCACCAGCTTGCGGCCGAGGCGATCCTCGACGAGCGTCAGGAACGCATCGAAGCCCATCCGATCCAGCACGTACTTCAATCGCGACTTGTTGCGATCGGTGCGGTCGCCGTGCTCGATGAACACGCGCACGATCGCGTCCGCCACCTCGGTCGCCTCATCCGGCCGCACGATCACGCCGGTGTCGCGGGCAAAGTCCTTGTGGCCGGTGATGCCGCCGAGCGCGAGGCGGAACCACACGCCGGGCTCGACGCCGAACCCATCCGCGATGTTCACCGCCTGAAACGCGATGTCGTTGGTGTCCTCCAGCGTCGGGATCAGCCCGCCGCCGTCGAAGGCGACGTTGAACTTGCGCGGCAGGCCGTAGAACGCGCGCTCGTTGAGGATGTGGAAGTGCCACTCGCGGGCGTAAGGCCGGGTGTCGAGCAGTTCCTGCGGATCGATGCCGGCGGTCGCCGAGCCGGTGACGTTGCGGATGTTGTCGGCGCCGGAGCCGCGCGCCCACAGGCCGAGGCTCTCGATGCCCTCGATCAGCGTCACGGCGTTCTTGGGCTCGATTTCGCGCATCTGCAGATTGGCGCGCGTGGTGACGTGCGAGTAACCGCCAGCGCAGTTATCGGCGATGTCGGCGAGCCCCGCCATCTGCCACGAACTCAGCACGCCGTTGGGAATGCGCAGCCGGCACATATACGAGCTCTGCGCCGGCGCGACGTAGAACAGGCCGTAATAGCGCCAGCGGAAATTGTCGGCCGGCTTCGGCGGCACATTGTCTTTCGCCTGCTGCTTCAACCGCCGATAGGCGTCGAACGGATGCTCCTCGCGCTTCCACTTCTCCTGCTCGGCGAGTTTCTTGCCGGCGGCGGTGAAGCGATCCTGCGCGGCGATATGGATGGCGTCCGGACCAGTCGGCGCGGCGGCGCCGCCGGCGGGCAGGGCGCCGCGCTGCGCCCGTGCGGCGGTGACGCCGGAGGCAAAACCTTCGAGATAGCGCTTCTGGTCGATCGTGAATTCGCTGCCCATCAGTCCCTCACGCCGCCACGGTCTTGTCGGCGCGGGCGGCGAGCGCGCGGCCAAACATCATGTCGTTTCGGATGGTTTCGATCGATCGGCCGGAGCGGATCAGTTCGAGATACCAGAGCCCATCGTTCGTATCGCCGAACAACACGCAGCCGGTCAGCTTGCCGTCCTTGATCACCAGCTTGCGATAGCTGCCGAGCCCGGGGTCGGTCATGATGATGGCTTCGGAGCCGGCGCCGCCGAGGAAATCGCCGGCCGAGAACAGATCGACGCCCGACACTTTGAGATTAGTTGCGAGCACGCTGCCGCGATACGCGCCGTCGCCGCCGGACAGATGCGACGCCAGCGCCCGCGCCTGTTCGTAGGCCGGCTCGACCAGGCCGTAGCAGGCGCCGCGATGCTCGGCGCATTCGCCGATCGCGTAGATGCCGGGCAGGCTGGTCTGCAGCTGATCGTTGACCAGAATGCCGCGGCCGATCTCGATGCCGGCGCCGCGCGCCAGCTCGACATTCGGCCGGATGCCGGCGGCGACCACGACGAGATCGGTCGGCAGGCTGCGGCCATCGGCGAGCAGCACCGCCTCGACGCGGCCGTCGCCGCTGATTGCTGCGGTGTCGGCGCTGAGTTCGACGCTGATGCCCTTGTGCTCCACCGCACGTTTCAGCATCGCCGCGGCAGTCGGATCGAGCTGGCGCTCCATCAGCCGGTCCATCAGATGGATGACCGTGACCTGAGCGCCGGCTTTGGCGAGGCCGTAGGCGGCCTCGAGCCCGAGCAGGCCGCCGCCGATCACCACGGCGCGGCGGCCGCCGGACGCGGCTTTCTCGATCGCCGCGACATCCGCGAGATCGCGGAAGGTCAGCACGCCGGGCAGCTCCATGCCCTTGACGGCGAGGCGGATCGGCTTCGAGCCAGTGGCGATCACCAGCTTGGAGAACGGCAGCGTCGCGCCGGTGGCGAGACGGACGCGGCGAATGCCGGCGTCGATCGCGGTGGCGGCGGCGCTCTGGCCGTACAGCAGCGTGACGCCGCGGTCGCGCCACCACTGCGCCGGCCGCAGCTCGATCTCCGCCCTCGACACTTCGCGCGCCAGCACCGACGACAGCAGCACGCGGTTATAGGCGAGCCGCGGCTCGTCGCCGATCACCGCGATCGCGTAGCGGCCGAGCGAATGCTTCGCCAGCTCCTCGACCAGCCGCACCGCCGCCATGCCGTTGCCGATAATGACGAGCGGCTCGCTCATCGGCGCGCCTTATGCTGCAGGAGAGCGAAAGCGACGCGGTCTTGTTCACCCTCCCCTTGAGGGGGAAGGTCGGCACGCACCCCGCATAGCGGGATGCGCGACGGGGTGGGGTGAGCCGCGAGCACGGCGGATGAACTCGTCGCCACCCCACCCCGCTCGCTGCGCGAGCGACCCTCCCCCTCCAGGGGAGGGTGTGGGGGCCGCGAGTCGCGGCTGACGCCTGCGTTCATCCGAAATCTCGCAAGGTCCGTCATCACGCCGGCACACCATAAGCTTCGCCGATCATGTAGCTCGACAGCGTAGTGTAGGCGCCGGTCCAAGCCTCCTTCAGCTCCGGCGTCCAGGCGTCGCCGAGGCCTTGTTCCAGCGTCCACAGCAGGGCGGCGCCGACGGGTGCGTAGTGCGCGGCGGTGACGCCGTAGCCGACGTGGTGCTTGGCGAGGCGGCTGGCCGCCGGCAGGATCGACGGCAGGTCGGTCAGGCCGCCGACCACGACGGCCAGCGTGCCCATCAGCTTTTTGCCCTGTTCGCGGATGTCAGCCTTGGCGAACAGCGGCTTCACCTCGGGGGCGATCTCGAACAGCCGGCCGTAGAACAGGCTCGCCGCCTGCTCGGAGATCGGCGCGACTTTGCTGAAGCTCTGCTGCACGAGGGCGATCTGGTCGGGAGTCATGGTCGGTCCTCCGGTTGGGGCGTCATTGCGAGGAGCGAAGCGACGAAGCAATCCAGCTGCGTGCTTGGCGCTCTGGATTGCTTCGCTGCGCTCGCAATGACGGGTGCCTCAGTCTCACGGTTGCCAAGTTCACTCCGTCATTCCGGGATGCGCCCCGCTTGGGGCGCAGGCCCGGAATCCATATCCCCTGGCGGTGGTTATGGATTCCGGGCT
>NZ_LJIC01000176.1 GCF_001295845.1 Rhodopseudomonas sp. AAP120
GGGCCGGTGCAGCCGCAGGCGGCGCCCACTCAAAGCGCCCAGCCGGCTCAGCCCGCGCCGCGCAATGCCCGCGAGGCGCGCAAGCAGGCGCGCGAGGCCGCCAAGGCGGCGAAGGCCGCGCAGGCCAAGGGCGCTGCGGCGCCGGCCGCTGCTACGCCCCCGGCTACGGCGGTGGCGCTCACCGCCGAGCAGATCGTCGCCAATTCAGACGCCAATATCGCGCGGATCAAGAGCGAGCTGAAGCTGACGCCGGAGCAGGAGAAACACTGGGGGTTGTTCTCCAGCGCGATGCACTACCTCGGGCAGCACGGCGCCGAGCGGCTCGAATTGCGCAAGGCGCGGGCGCAGCGCGATCCGCCCGACGATATCGTCGAGCAGATGCGCAACGAGGCGCAATTCCTGTACGACCGCGGCGCCGATCAGCGCGCGGTCGCCGACGCCGCCGAGCCGCTGTTCGCGACTCTCGACGACAAGCAGAAAGCGATCTTCGTCACGGAGATGGTCCGGCTCAGCACCGAGCGCGGGCTCGACTAAGCTGCTTAAATCCGCGGCGCGTTGTGTGATCTCGTTCGGTTTCAGGACATTGCGGGCGTGGCCCGCGTGACACAAAAGCCACGACCGCAGGTAATCCCGCCGGGACATCGCAAAAAAGGATACCGCTGCCCGAACGTTCTCAGCAAAATCCCGACCCATTAGCTCGGACAACGAGCAAACGGTTTCGATCGTATTTGATTTCGGGGTGCTGCGTGACGTTTCGAGCCACCATGATGGGCCTGCTGACGGCGACCGCGCTCGCCGTCTCCGGCGCTGCCGCACAGCAAGGCGCGCCGACGCCGGTGTCCGCGCCGCCGGACTACGATGCGCTGTTCGCACAGATGTATCAGCGGCCGTCGGATCTCGACGTCAGCTTCAAGTTCGCCCACGAGGCGGTGGCGCGCGGCGACTACGAGGCGGCGATCGGCGCGCTCGAGCGCATGCTGTTCTTCAATCCGGACCTGCCGCGGGTGAAGCTCGAACTCGGCGTGTTGTACTTCAAGCTGGCGTCCTACGAGATCGCGCGCGGCTATCTGCTCGACGCCATCAAGGGCGGCAATGTGCCGGCGGAGATCCGCGCCCAGGTGATGGCGTATCTGTCGGAAATCGACCGCCGGATGGCGCCTTACGAATACAGCGTGTTCCTGCATTCGGGCATGCGCTACCAGACCAACGCCAATATCGGCCCGAACGGCCTGCAGGTGCGGGCGCTCGGCCAGGACGCGATCCTCGATCCGGCCTACGGCAAGAAGCCGGACTGGAACACGTTCCAGACCGTCGCGGCGACCTACGCCTACAAGCTCAATCTGCGCGGCGACGCGATCGAGACCTCGTTCCTCGGCCTCAACTCGCGGCAGATGACGCAGAGCCGGTTCAATCTCGGCCTGGTCGAAGTCACCGCCGGCCACCGCGTCGGGCTCGGGCAGGACTCCTCGTTCAAATACTACGCGATTGGCGACAAGGTCTGGCTCGGCGACTACAGCTACTTCAACGCGCTCGGCGGCGGCCTGTCGGCGCGCACCCAGCTCGGCGGCCTCGGCCTGGTCGAAGGCTATGTCGAAACCCGGCACCGCCGCTTCAGCGACTCCAACTACTTCCCGACCGCCAGCGACCAGACCGGCGATTTGCTCACCGCCGCGATCCTCACCGACTTCCGCTGGGGCGGGGTGCACTGGACGACGCGCGCCGGCTACGACAGCAACAAGGCCATCGCCGACTACAACAGCTACAAGCGCTACTCGATCGACGTCGCGCTGCCGATCGAATTCGTGCTGCCGGTGTTCGGCGCCCCGCACGCCTTCGTGTTCGCGCCGACCGCCGGCTTCAGCCAGGCGAATTACGAGGCGCCGAACTTTATCGTCGATCCGGTGATCGTGCGCCGCGACCAGGAATATCGCTACGGCGCGATCTTCGACGCGCAGCTGGTCGACAATGTCGGCCTGCGCACCCAGGTGACCTACACCAAGATCGACTCCAACCTGCCGAACTACCGCACCAACAACCTGTCGGCCTCGATCGGCCCGACGCTGCGTTTCTGAGGAGGTCGGCGATGCATATGATCAGATCGTCAGCTTCCCACCGCCGTCATTGCGAGGAGCGCAGCGACGAAGCAATCCAGACTGCGGGGCGTGGTGTCATGGATTGCTTCGCGGAGCCTGTCATCGGGCGGCGCTTTGCGCCGACCCGTTGGCTC
>NZ_LJIC01000177.1 GCF_001295845.1 Rhodopseudomonas sp. AAP120
CGCGTCGCCCTCACCCCAGCCCTCTCCCGCAAGCGGGAGAGGGAGCAGGCCGTGCTCGGAGTGAGGTCGCGGCCCTAACGAGTTGAGAGGTTGTGCTTACATGCAGCGTAACCCTACTGCCGCGATGGATCATCTCAATCCGGCGACCGGCCGGATGGCGGATAATGTCGTTGGCTTCGCGCGGGCGCTGCGTGCCGCGGGGTTGCCGGTCGGGCCGGGCGCGGTGATCGATGCGCTCGACGCGCTACAGCTGATCGACATAGGCCAGCGTGACGATCTCTACGCGACGCTGGAAGCGATCTTCGTCAAGCGCCGCGAGCATCTGTTGATCTTCGAGCAGGCCTTCGCGCTGTTCTTCCGGGCCGCGGAGGATTGGCAGAACATGCTCGACTCAATTCCGCTGCCCGACGCCGCCAAGAAGAAGCCGCCGCCAGCGTCGCGCCGCGTGCAGGAGGCGATGTCGCCGTCGGCGACGCGCGACCTGCCGTCGGCCGAAGAGCAGGAGCTGCAGCTTGCGGTGTCCGACAAGGAGATCCTGCAGAAGAAGGACTTTGCGCAGATGAGCGCGGCGGAAATCGCCGAGGTCACGCGCGCCATCGCCCGCATGAAGCTGCCGCAGGCGGAGTTACGCACCCGCCGCGTCCGTCCCGACAAGCGTGGCCTCAAGCTCGATCTGCGCCGCACCCTGCGCGCCTCGCTGCGCAGCGGCGGCGAGATCGTCGACATCCGCCGGCTCGGGCTGATCGACAAGCCGGCGCCGATCGTGGCGCTGCTGGATATCTCCGGGTCGATGAGCGAGTACACGCGACTGTTCCTGCACTTCCTCCACGCCATCACCGACGACCGCAAGCGGGTTTCGACCTTTCTGTTCGGCACGCGGCTGAGCAACGTCACCCGCGCGCTGCGCCAGCGCGATCCGGACGAGGCGCTGGCGAGTTGCACGTCCTCGGTCGAGGATTGGGCCGGCGGCACGCGGATCGCCACCTCGCTGCACAGCTTCAATAAATTGTGGGCGCGGCGCGTGCTCGGGCAGGGTGCGATCGTGCTCTTGATCTCCGACGGGCTGGAGCGCGAGGCCGACACCAAGCTGGCGTTCGAGATGGACCGGCTGCATCGCTCCTGCCGCCGGCTGATCTGGCTCAACCCGCTGCTGCGCTATCAGGGCTTCGAACCGCGCGCCCAGGGCATCAAAATGATGCTGCCCTACGTTGACGAATTCCGTCCGGTACATAATTTGACGTCGATGCAAACCTTGATCGAGGCGTTGTCGTCGGCTCCGCCGCCGCACCATTTCAGCGCGATCCGCTCCGCCGCCTGACCCACGCCGAGGAGACGTCCCATGCTCGACAGCAACGAAGACATTCTCAAAGCGGCGGAGGACTGGAAGAGCGCCGGCCGCGGCGT
Source organism: Rhodopseudomonas sp. AAP120 (assembly GCF_001295845.1). Taxonomy (GTDB): domain Bacteria; phylum Pseudomonadota; class Alphaproteobacteria; order Rhizobiales; family Xanthobacteraceae; genus Rhodopseudomonas. Next base: position 1,405 of record NZ_LJIC01000177.1, read on the forward strand.
CGCGCTCGCCACCGTGGTCGAGACCTGGGGCTCTGCGCCGCGCCCTGCCGGCTCCAATCTCGTGATCAATGACGACGGCACGTTCCTCGGCTCGGTCTCGGGCGGCTGCGTCGAGGGCGCGGTGGTGACCGAGGCGCTCGACGTGATCGAGAGCGGCGAGCCGAAGCTGCTGGAATTCGGCGTCGCCGACGAGACCGCCTGGAAGGTCGGGCTGTCCTGCGGCGGCACCATCCGGGTGTTCGTCGAAAAGGTCGGTTAGTCGCGGGCGGCGAGATCGCGACCGAGGAAGTGAGAGTTTCTCCGTCATTGCGAGCGAAGCGAAGCAATCCAGAGCGCAGTGCACGGAGCCGGATTGCTTCGTCGCTTCGCTTCTCGCAATGACGGTTTCCAATTCTGACGCCGTTATCTCGGCTGGTTCTAATGAGCGACTAAGGCAAAGTGGGGCGCTGACGTGAAGTTCGAAACGCTGCAACAGCTCAACACCGAGCGCGCCGCGCGTCGTCCGGCGATCGTCGTCACCGACACCGCGACCGGCGAGCAGAGGCTGGTGAAGGCCGCCGACATCGCCGCCGATCCACTCGCCGCTGAATTGTCCAAGCAGCTGCGCATGGGCAAGAGCGCGACTATCGAGGCGGATGGCAAGAAGCTGTTTCTCAATGTCTACGCGCCGACTGCCAAATTGGTGATCGTCGGCGCAGTCCATATCAGTCAGGCGCTCGCGCCGCTGGCGCGGTCGCTCGGCTACGACGTCACCGTGGTCGATCCGCGCACCGCCTTCGCCAGCCCGGAGCGCTTTCCGGACGTGCCGCTGATCGCCGAATGGCCCGACGTCGCGCTGCCGCCGCTGAACATCGATCGCTACACGGCTTTCGTGGCGCTGACGCACGATCCGAAGATCGACGATCCGGCGCTGCTGCATGCGTTCGAACGCGACTGCTTCTACATCGGCGCGCTCGGGTCCAAGAAGACGCATGGCCGCCGCGTCGAGCGGCTGAAGGAGCAGGGTGCCAGCGAGGCGGATGTCGGCCGCATCCACGCGCCGATCGGGCTCGCCATCGGCGCGGTGTCGCCGGCCGAGATCGCGGTGTCGATCATGGCCGAAATCACCGCGACGCTGCGGCTGCCCGCAACATCCAAAGCGGCCGCAGCATGAAGTTCGGGCCGCGGCGGCCGGCGGAAGCGATCGGCGGCGTCGCCGTGCATTCGCTGCGGCAGAATGGATTGCTGCTGAAGAAGGGCACGCTGATCGGCGAGGCGGAAGTCGCGGCGCTGGAGAAGGCCGGCGTCGCCGAGATCGTAGTCGTGCAGCTCGAACCCGGCGACGTCTCGGAAGATGTGGCGGCCGGTGATGTCGCTAACGCCGTTGCGGGCGAGGGCGTGACGGTCGAGCGTGCGTTCACCGGCCGTGCCAATCTGTTCGCCAGCCGCGCCGGCGTGCTGGTGATCGACCGCGCCGCGGTCGACCGCGTCAACGCCGTCGATGAAGCGATCACTTTTGCCACGCTGCCGGCGTTCAAGCCGGTGGTCGAAGGCGAAATGATCGGGACCGTCAAGCTGATCCCGTTCGGAGTCGAAGCGCGGCTGCGCGACGCGGCGGTGGCCGCAGCGCAGGGCGCCGCGCTGCGGGTCGCGCCCTACAAGGTGAAGCGCGTCGGCGTGGTGTCGACGCAGTTACCTGGCCTCGCCGCCAAAGTGATCGACAAGACTTTGCGCGTCACCGCCGAGCGCCTGGCACCGGCCGGTGCCGCGATCATCGCCGAGCGCCGCATTGCGCACGATCAGGCGCAGCTTGCCGACGCGCTCAAGGAGCTACTCGGCCTCGGTGCCGAGCTGGTGATCGTTTTCGGCGCCTCGGCGATCGCCGATCGCCGCGATGTGATTCCTGCGGCGATCGAAACGGTCGGCGGTCGCATTGAGCATTTCGGCATGCCGGTCGACCCCGGCAATCTGCTCCTGATCGGTTCGGCTTCCGGCGTGCCGGTGCTCGGCGCGCCGGGCTGCGCGCGTTCGCCGGTCGAGAACGGCTTCGACTGGGTGCTGATGCGGCTGCTCGCCGGGCTGACCGTGACGCGCGCCGATATCACTGGCCTCGGGGTCGGCGGGCTGCTGATGGAGATCGTGACGCGGCCCCAGCCGCGCGTGCCGGTCGCCGAAGGCGGCCGCAACGTCGCGGCGATCATCCTGGCCGCCGGCCGCTCGACCCGGATGGGCGGGCCGAACAAGCTGCTGGCGGAGCTGAACGGCAAGCCGATGGTGCGGATCGTCGCCGAGCAGGTGATCGCCTGCAAGGCGGCCAAGGCGGCGCGTCCGATCGTCGTAACCGGTCACCAGGCCGAAAAGGTCGAGGCTGCGCTGGCGGGGCTCGACCTCGGCTTCGTGCACAATGCGGACTACGCCGATGGCCTGGCCTCGTCGGTGAAGACCGGCATCGCCGCGGTCAGCGACGACGCCGATGGCGCGGTGGTCTGCCTCGGCGACATGCCACTTGTCGGCACGCAGTTGGTGGATCGGCTGATCGACGCCTTCGATCCGGATCGCGGCGCGCTGATCGTGGTGCCGGTCGCGGACGGCCGCCGCGGCAATCCGGTCCTGTGGTCGCGGCGGTTCTTCGCCGAGCTGATGACGCTCGGCGGCGATGTCGGCGCCCGGCATCTGATCGCCAAACACGCAGAGGCCGTCACTGAAGTCCCGGTCGAAGGCAGCGGTGCCTTCCTCGACATCGACACGCCCGACGCGCTGGATCAGGCCCGGCGCGGCTAGCGCGACGGATTATTCACCAAGTTGAAAGTCCTGGCCCGATAAAGTTCCTCTGGGGATTACTCGGGGAGGACGATCTTGAAACGGATCGCTGCCGCGCGCGGTCGCGCGCTTTGTGCTGCCTTGTTGATGGCCGTGGGCGCGTTCGCGCCGGCTCACGCCGCGGGCGCGATGGCCGTCGGCAAATGCGGCGCCTATGGCCAGGCGTTTGATTATTCGGCGGAAGCCGCCGCGATCGCCGCCGCGCGCAAGAAGTGCAACGGCGACTGCACCACCATTACCATGCGCAGGGCGTGCGCGGCGCTGGCGATCGATCTGCTCAATCCCTGCGGGGCCCACGGCTACGCGGTCGAGGCGAAGATTTCTTCGACCCTCAACGAAGCCACCCGCAAATGCTACGAATACGGCGGCAAGGAATGCGTCATCCGCGCCTGGGCATGCGACGCCAAAGGGTGACGACGGGCTGACATGCCGCGCGATTTCGGTTAGTCGTGCGTCATGCAGTTCGATACCAAGATCGCGTTGGTGATCCGCACCGACCTCGAAGCCTGGCAGAAGCTGAATGTCGCCGCGTTCCTGTCCTCGGGCATCGCCGCGGCTTTTCTGGAGTGTATCGGCGAGCCGTATCAGGACGGTAGTGATACGCCTTATCACGCGCTGATCGGCCAGCCGATCTTGATCTATGGTGCCGACAAAGCCGCCCTTTCACGTGCGCTCGATCGCGCCCTGGCCCGCAACGTGACGCCGGCGATCTACACCGCCGAGATGTTCAAGACCACCCACGATGCTGCCAACCGCGAGGCGGTCCGGGCGGTGCAGCGGCCGGATCTCGATCTGGTCGGGCTAGCGGTCCGGGCGGACCGCAAGGTGGTCGACAAGATTCTGGACGGCCTCAAGTTTCATACCTGATTTGCCGTCGTCGGCGCCTGCTTAGTCCGGCATGGTCTGGGCGCGTTCTCCCGCGCCCGGCACCGGCTGGCCGGTCTCCTTGCGGTCCTCGGCGCGATAATTCGCCTTGGTCGCGGCCTCGGTAAGCTGCTTCTCCGCAGCGGTGCGCCGACGATTGCGCATCAGCCCGTAGGCGATCGCGGCTGCGAGGATGAGGATGCCGATCCCCCACATCCATTCGGTCGACATGAGCTTTCCTCCGTTGGTGGCTATCGTTCCTGCATGACAATCACGGGTCCGGGTGCTCGTTCCGTCCGGTCAGTGACTCCCCCGACGCACGAAGTCGCACCCTCCGGGATCATCCGGATTGATTATGACTGACTGGTCAGTCATAATTGGGAATGACCAAGCCGAAGCACCCTCCCAAGACGAAGCAGCCATCGAAGACAGCGGCTCCGCCGGCGCCGCCCAAGCCGAGTTCCCGCTCGCCTGCCGCGAGCGCCGGACGCGCCTCCCGTCGCCAGGACGAGACGTCGTCGCTTCGGGCGCTGCGGGCGGCCGAGCGACGCGCCGCGATTGTCGAGGCGGCGCTGGAGGAATTCACGGCCCGCGGCTTCGCCGCGACGCGGCTGGACGACGTCGCCAAGCGCGCCGGCGTCGCCAAGGGCACGATCTATCTGTACTTCGCCGACAAAGAGACGCTGTTCCAGGAATTGCTGCGGTTCTCGCTGCTGCCGCTGATCGGCGAACTCGGCGCTCCGCCACCGCCCGGCGTCTCGGCGCGGACGATGTTTGAAACCTTCGTCGAAGTCTTCGTCCGCGAGGTGACCGAGACCAAGCGCGCCGACCTGCTGCGGCTGCTGATCTCCGAGGGGAAATGGTTTCCTTCGCTGGCCGAGTTTCATTATCGAGAAGTCGTCGTGCACGGCATTGCCGCGATGCGGCGGGTGATCGCCTACGGCATCGAGCGCGGCGAGATCCGCAACAAGGCGCTGCTCGACTATCCGCAACTGCTCATGGCGCCCGCGATGCTGACCGTGGTGTGGCAGGGCCTGTTCAATCGCTTTGCGCCGCTCGACGCCCGCGCCCTGCTGCGGACGCACATCGACATTCTGTTCGACAAAGGAAACGCGCCATGATCGCGCGATCGCTCACTGTCGTCATCGCGGCCGGCGCGCTGCTTGCACTCGCCGGCTGCGGCAACAACACCGATCGCGGCTACCAGGGCTGGGTCGAGGCCGACCTGATCTTCGTCAGCCCGGACGAGTCCGGCCGTATCACCAAGCTGACGGTGCGCGAAGGCGACGAAGCGCGCAAGGGCGAGTTGATCTACACGCTCGACGACGATCTGCAGCAGGCCGACCTCAACCAGAACAACGCCACGCTCGCCAACGCCAAACAGAGTTTCGACCGCGCCCAGTCGCTGTCGAAGACGGGTTCGGGCACCCAGGCCAATCTCGATGCGGCGGTGTCGGCGCTGCGCGTCGCCGAGGCACGGGTCGAGACCTCGAAGACGCGGTTGGCCCGGCGCCAAGTCTATGCGCCTGTCACCGGTCCGGTACAGCAGATCTACTTCCGCGAAGGCGAGATGGTGGCGGCGCAGAAGCCGGTGCTGTCGATTCTGCCGCCTGGCAACATGAAGCTGCGCTTCTACGTGCCCGAACCGGTCCTGCCGCAGCTTTCGATCGGCGACAGCGTGCGGGTCACCTGCGACGGCTGCGCACCGGATCTCACCGCCAAGATCTACTTCATCGCCACCCAGGCGGAATATACCCCGCCGGTCATCTACAGCCTCGATGAGCGCAACAAACTGGTCTACCTGATCCAGGCGCGGCCGGATCGGCCGACGGCGCTGCGCGTCGGTCAGCCGGTCAGCATTTTCCCGATGCCGAAAACCGCCGCATCGCCGCAGACGCCGCAGAGCGGGGCGGGTGCGAAGTCATGACCGCGGCCGCCGAGATAGCTATCGACGTCAAAGGACTGACCAAGTCCTTTAACGGCCGCGAGGTGGTGCACGATCTGTCGATGCAGGTGAAGCGCGGCTCGATCTACGGCTTTCTCGGCCCGAACGGCTCCGGCAAGACCACCACGATCCGCATGTTGTGTGGGCTGCTGACGCCGGACAGCGGCGAGGGCACCTGCCTCGGCTACGACATCACGCGTGACGCCGACAAGATCAAGCGCCAGGTCGGCTACATGACGCAGCGATTCAGCCTGTATCAGGACCTCTCGGTGCGCGAGAACCTGGAGTTTGTCGCAAGGCTGTACGGCGTGCCGGATGCGCGCGGTGCGGCGCGCGACATGATCAAGCGGCTTGGCCTGTCCGGCCGCGAGGAGCAGCTTGCCGGCGAATTGTCGGGCGGCTGGAAGCAGCGGCTGGCGCTCGGCGCCTGCACGCTGCCGAACCCGCAATTGCTGCTGCTCGACGAGCCGACCGCCGGCGTCGATCCGAAGGCGCGGCGCGACTTCTGGAACGAGATCCACGCGCTCGCCGCCGAAGGGCTCACCGTGCTGGTCTCGACCCACTACATGGACGAGGCGGAGCGCTGCCATGAGATCGCCTACATCGCTTATGGTTATCTGCTGGCGCACGGCACCGTCGAGCAGGTGATCGCTGCCTCGCAGCTCGCCACCTGGGTGGTGACCGGCGAGGGGCTCGGCGCGCTGGCGCACGAGCTCGCCGGCAAGCCCGGCGTCGACATGGTGGCGCCGTTCGGCAGCAGCCTGCACGTCTCCGGCCGCGATCATGCTGCGCTCGAAGCGACGCTGGCGCCGTATCGCGCCAACGCCGATCAGCACTGGCAGCACGGCGCGCCGTCGCTGGAGGACGTGTTCATCGAGCTGATGAGCCGCAGCAAGGACAACTTCCAATGAGCGCGGCGGATGACAACACGCCGCGTATCCAGCCGCTCCCGCGGCAGCGCTTCGGCTTCCTGCGACGCACCTATGCGATGCTGGTGAAAGAACTGATCCAGCTGCGCCGCGACCGCCTGACCTTCGCGATGATCATCGTCATCCCGGTGATGCAGCTCTGTCTGTTCGGCTACGCCATCAACACTACGCCGCGGCATCTGCCGACCGCGGTGCTGTTGCAGGAGGACAGCGATCTCGGCCGCTCCATCCTCAAGGCACTTGAGAACACCGCGTACTTCCAGTTCGTGCACGAGGTGCAGAGCGTTGCCGAATTCGACGCACTGCTGCTGTCCGGCAAGGTGCTGTTCGGCGTCGAGATCCCGCGTGGCTTCGAGCGCGCGGTGCGGCGCGGCGACAAGCCGGCGCTGCTGGTCGCCGCCGATGCCACCGATCCGGTCGCAGCCGGCTCGGCGCTGTCGGCGCTCGGCGCCATCGTGCAATCCGCGCTGGAGCACGACCGCGTGGCCGGCGATCCCGGCAATCCGCCGTTCGAGATCCGCGCCCATGCGCGCTACAACCCGGCCGCCTCGTCGCGGCTCAACATCGTGCCGGGGCTGGTCGGCACTATCCTGACCATGACGATGCTGATCTTCACCGCGCTGTCGGTGACGCGCGAGATCGAGCGCGGCACGATGGAAAACCTGCTGGCGATGCCGATCACGCCGGTCGAGGTGATGCTCGGTAAGATCCTGCCCTATGTCGGCGTCGGCTTCATCCAGGCGTCGCTGATCATCGGCATTGGCGTGTTTTTGTTCGGCGTGCCGCTGCGCGGCAGCCTGCCGCTGCTGGCCCTGCTGTCGACGCTGTTCATCACCACCAATCTGGCGATCGGCTACACCTTCTCGACGCTGGTGCAGAATCAGCTGCAGGCGATGCAGGCTTCGATGATGTTCTTCCTGCCATCGATCCTGTTGTCGGGCTTCATGTTTCCCTTCGCCGGGATGCCGCGCTGGGCGCAATATATCGGCGAGTGTCTGCCGCTGACGCATTACCTCCGCATCGTCCGCGCCATCATGCTGAAGGGCTCGACGCTGGAAAACCTGCGCTACGACACGCTGGCGCTGGCGGCGCTGATGCTTGTGGCGATGACCATCGCGGTGACGCGCTTCCGCCGGACGTTGGACTGAACGGGAGCGCCAGATGCAGATGCGATGGCGCAGAGCGAAGGCGAGGGCGCGACGGCGCTCGCTGTCGGACGACGTACGCAGCACGCTGACCCGCGAGATCCTGCAAACCGAATTGTTACGTGCCAAGGCGCTGCTCGCCACCGTCACACTGCTGCTCGGCGTGCTGCTGGTCTCCTATTGGTTTTTCCCGGCCGCGATCGAGAAGATCTGGCGCGGCCATTTCTCGCTGTGGCCGCTGCTGGTGTCCTATCTGCCGCTGCTCGTATTCGAGCTCTCGGCCATGGTTTATCTTCGTCGCCGTCTGGCGACCGGCCGCGACGGCCCGCAAATCGGCCGCTATATCGGCGTCCTGATCGAAACCAGCCTGCCGACCGTCGCCATCTATCTGCAGATGGAAAGCATGGGTTCGGCGCAGGCGCTCGCCTTCGCGGCGCCGCTCGGCTATTTCATCTTCATCATCCTGTCGACGCTGTGGCTCGATCTTCGATTGTCGCTGTTCACCGGTTTCGTCGCGGCGGCCGAATTGCTCGGCATTGCGATGCTGTATCATCCGCCCGGCTTCCCCCACGAGCCACCTCCGGATTTCGCCTTTCATCTGATCCGCAGCTTGATGGTGTTGACCTGCGGCCTGCTCGCCGGCGGCGTCGGCGCCCAGCTGCGGCGGCAGTTCGAGAGGTCGATCAACGCCGCAGATGCGCGCGATCGGGTCACCAACCTGTTCGGCCAGCACGTCTCGCCGCAGGTCGTCGAGCAATTGCTCGCCGCTGGCGCCGAGGGACGCGGCGAGACGCGCCGCGTCGTGGTGATGTTCGTCGATTTCCGCAACTTCACCGGCGCAGCGCGGGCGCGCACGCCGAGTGAGGTGGTGGCGCGGCTCGACGAGGCTTTCGAAGTTCTTGTCGAGGTCCTCGAGCAGCATGGCGGCATCGTCAACAAGTTTCTCGGCGACGGCTTCCTCGCGCTGTTCGGCGCACCGATCGAAGATCCGGACGCTGCGGCTGGCGCAGTCGCGGCGGGGCGCGAGATGCTGTCGGCGATGGAGGAGAACAACGCCGGCCACCCCTGGCCGCTGCGGATCGGCATCAGCATTCACATCGGCGACGCGGTGGTCGGCACGGTCGGCTCGCCGCGGCGCAAGGAGTACACGGTGATCGGCGACACCGTGAACTTCGCGGCTCGGCTGGAATCCCTCAACAAGGAGTTCGGCACGCAGTTGCTGATTTCGTCGGCGATCCGGGACGAGGTCGGCGCCGCGGCGGCCGATGCCGAGATGGTCGGCCGCGTCACCATGCGCGGCTATGCCGAGCCGGTCTCGGCCTGGAGTCTGGGCTGACGGTCACGGCCGCATCTGCGCGGCAAGGCGCGCGTAGCTGCCGGTGCGGCCGAAGCTGTCGCTGACATAGCCCATCGCCGCGGACCATTCGAGCGGACCGGACACGAGGCCGGTGAGGTGGAAGCCCAGACGCGTCTGCCGACTGAACTCGTCGCGCGATCCGGAGAATTCCGGCCCGACCCAGAACGCATCGATCAGGCGCCAGCCGGCTGCGGCGCGAAAGCCGTATCCGGCCGCGATCGTAGTCGCATAGAACGAGGTGGTCAGCATCAGCTCCGGGATCGGCTGTGCCCAGGCTTCCGCGGCGACGCGCAGACCCGCATGCGCACCTCGCCACTTCGAGGCCGGATCGTCGGGCGTAAGGTTGTGATGTTCGAAGTCGGCGCCAGCGAATAGCTTCAACTCGAACTCGCCGGCTTTGAAACGCCATCCCGGCATAATCGCGGCGCGGAAGATGTCGGTGGTGTAGAGACGGCGCGAACCCTGATAGCGCTCGGCACCGTTCGAGAGCGAGAGCCGCACCACGAAGCCGTCATTGTTGAGTCCGTTCTGCGCCCAGTGTAGGCCCGCGGAGGCGGAACTGCCGTTGCTCCACACATCGTAGCCGCCGAACAGCAGCACCTGATCGGCCGTCGATCCGCCGCTCAAAGCAGGCGCAGAGCTGGGAAACGGCGTGAGCATCGCTAGTGCAGTGGTATTGGCGGATAAAGAAGCGGGTCCGGCTTCGGCGGCGGGCGTGCTGGTGTCGAGGGGCGCCTTGAGTCCTGCGGCAAGCCCTGCGCCAAGCCCGACACCGAGTTCGGCTTCGAGGCTGGCCTCGAGGCCGCTCGGCGGAAAATCGCCCGAGTCGAAATCTTCCGCCTCCTCGGAGGCTGCGTCACTCGCGCCGGTGAGCTGAGCGATGCTCTGCGCAGCGCCGCTGTGTTCCGCGCTGCTACGCTCGACCGTGATGGCCTGTGCGAGCGCGCCGAATGCTCCGGTCCCGACGACCGCGGCTACGCTCAACACGCGCACCCAACTGACGCAACGCACCGCAACTCATCCCGAACGCAATTACTTGATGAAGTAATGCGTGGATTAGAACAGCGGCGTTATTCCTTGTCCAGTGACAACGATGCGACGAATGAGTGGCCTTATCCCATCACCTTTTTTGGCGAGCTTTGTCCTGCGAATGCCCGACATAACTCGATGAATGCAGCTGCTGACGTCATGGGGCATGTTCAGGCCCGGCATTCCAGTCTGGCGTCAGATATCGTGCGAAGGCTGGGGTGGCGGCGGGGAGCGCGGCCATGACGAAGCGGATAGGTCGCTACGCCATGCAGCCGCGCTCATTCAACGTCCATATGTCAGCGCGGAACAGTCGCGATGGCGTGTTCGAGCGCAACGGCAATCTTGCGGTCGATGTCGTGCATGCCGTCCACATAGGCTTCGGATAGCGACAGCCCTTCCGGCGAATTCGGATCGGCGCGGGCGATGGTCTCGAAATGATGACGCAGCTTGTCGGGCGCGGGATGCGCCTTGATTACGGCGTTGGCGAAGTTCAGCAGCGCCTTGATCTGGCCGTTCATGAAATCGATTTTGTCCATTACCTGTACCTCTGCGCTCAACTGTCGGATGCGGGCGGACGCTATCAGCCGGAGGGCGGCTTGCGATTGATCCGGCGCAAGCGAGAGGCGCAAGCGACAGCTCGCCGCAGCCGCTCAGATCTGCGGCGCGGCCAGGTTTTTGACTGTCACGCGGTCACGCTCCGCGACGAGTTCGGCGATCCATTGCCGATGACACTGGCGATGATCGCGCTCGTAGCACAGGATGCAGACGGGGCCCGCCTTCATGACCAGTGACGACAGCTCGTCCATCTGCTCGCGCGCCTGCGGCGTCTTGAGGTGCGCGTCGTAGATCCGATGCAGCGCGTCCATGCGGCCGCTGCGAGCCGCCTCGCGCCCCTCCTTCGGCGTGCCGAGGCCGCGCAGATGTAGATACCCGATACCGCGCGCATCGAGACCGGAGGCGAGTTGCGACTTCGAAAATCCCGGGCGACGGGACGCTGCCACCGCACGGACATCGATCAGCAGCTTTACGCCGGCTTGCTGCAACTCGTCTAGCACCGCGTCGGCGGGAGTCTGTTCGTAGCCGATGGTGAACAGCGTCTTGGCTTTGCCCATGCGACCGCCTCCCATGCGAACGAGCCTAGCCCACCAGCCGGATCAACTCCATCGCGGCGGCTGGGGCGCGGACCTTACCCTCGTGGATCACGTAGGCGAACACGTCGCGCTTTTGTTTCTTCGCGTGTCCGGCGCCGACCTTCGGCAGGTCGTCCGGCTCGCCGCCGCTTGCCCAGGTTTCCAGTCGCTTGGCCCAGGCGGCAAGTGCCTTCGGCGGGTAGCCGGTCGCAATGTCGTCCTTGCCTTTCTGCAGCCGGGCATAGACGAAGTCGCCGACCACGTCGGCGATCTCCGGATAGGTCGCATGCTCGGAATACACCGGCGGGACATCGTGTTCGCGGAGCAGGGCGATGAAGTCCGGCGTGCAGAAGCTGTCGTGCCGGACTTCGACGACATGGCGCAGCGCGCGGCCGTCGATCTCACGCGGCAGCAACGCCAGAAACGCGCCGAAATCGACCGGGTCGAATTTCTTGGTCGGAGCGAACTGCCACAGCACCGGCCCGAGCCGGTCACCGAGTTCGAGCACGCCGGAATCGTAGAACCGCTTGATGCTGTCGCCGGCCTCGGCCAGCACCTTGCGGTTGGTCGCGAACCGCGGCCCCTTGAGCGAGAACACGAAGCCGTCCGGCACCTCGCTCGCCCATTTCCGGAAACTCTCTGGCTTCTGCGAGCCGTAGAAGGTGCCGTTGATCTCGATCGAGGTCAGCTTCGAGGCGGCGTATTCGAGCTCCCGCCGCTGCGGCAGCTTGTCCGGATAGAACACCCCGCGCCATGGCTCGAAAGTCCAGCCGCCGATCCCGATGCGGATGTCGCCCGCCTTGCTTTTCATTCCGGTTTCCCTCTTGCGAACCGCCCAGGCTGTACCTATCTTGCTTTCAACGGCGATGGTGCTGCTGGCGATCCCGTCACGCACCGCCCGCCGAACGGCCACAGAATAGTAGGGAGGGCCGGATGTACGCGCACCTGTTGTTCGTGGTCGTTAACGTTTGACCGGCTCCGCGCCGGGTCGTTCGGTGGGTCCATTGGGCCACTGACCTCTCCGTTTCCACCCGCTTCCCGATTGTCCTTCGGATTTGTAACGGAACGCGCCTTGGCAGCGTCCGTGGGCATCGATATACGCTGGCGCCATGAACCAAGCCAGCCCAGCGGTAGTGGAAACGCGCGCGCAGCCATCCGCAGCGCTCCAGTTGAGCGTCGTGGTGCCGACCTTCAACGAGCGCGACAATATCGAGCCGCTGTTCCGCAAGCTGGAAGCGGCGCTCCGCGGCGTGGCATGGGAAGTCATCTATGTCGATGACAACTCGCCGGACGGGACCTGGCAGGTGGTGCGCGAACTGGCGTCGCGCGAGCCACGGGTACGCTGCATTCGCCGGATCGGCCGGCGTGGACTGGCGGGTGCGTGTATCGAGGGTATCCTCGCCGCCAGCGCGCCGTTCGCTGCCGTGATGGACGCTGATCTGCAGCACGACGAGACCCGGCTCGGCCAGATGCTGGCCTTGCTCGAAAGCGGCTCGGCGGACCTCGTGGTCGGCAGCCGTTATGTCGAGGGCGGCAGCGCCGACAGCTTCGACAAGCAGCGCGCCGGCTTCAGCGCCCTCGCCACCACGCTGGCGCGGCAGGTGCTGAAGGTCGAGATCGCCGATCCGATGAGCGGCTTCTTCATGATCCGCCGCGACCGCTTCGAACAGCTCGCGCCGCAGCTCTCCACCCAGGGCTTCAAGATCCTGCTCGATGTCGTCGCCACCGGCGGCGGCAGCCTGCGAGCCGTCGAGGTGCCGTACAGCTTTGGCTCGCGGCTGCACGGCGAGAGCAAGCTCGACTCGATGGTGGCGCTGGATTTTCTCGGGCTGGTACTCGCCAAGTACAGCAACGACGTGCTGTCGCTGCGCTTCATCCTGTTCGCGTTGGTCGGCTCGACCGGCGTGATCGTGCATTTTCTCACGCTGTTCGTCGTGCTGAAAGTGTTTGAGCAGCCGTTCGCCGAAGCGCAGGCGATCGCCGCGTTGGTGGCGATGACCAGCAACTTCGTTCTCAACAACTTCCTGACTTATCGCGACCAGCGGCTGAAGGGCGTCGCCATCCTGCGCGGCCTGCTGCTGTTCTATCTGGTGTGCAGCGTCGGACTGCTCGCCAATGTCGGCGTCGCTTTCGCGGTCTACAACGAGCACATCACCTGGTGGTTGGCCGGCGCCGCGGGCGCCTTGATGGGCGTGGTCTGGAACTACGCGATGTCGGGCCTGTTCGTCTGGCGTAAGCGTTGACGTTCGCGATGCCGACTGCACCGCGGGATGTCGTCCGCGTCACGGCGATCGTCGTCGCCGCTTTGGTGGCGCTGCGCCTCGTCGCCGCCGCGATCACGCCTTTGACGTTCGACGAGGCCTATTACTGGACGTGGTCGAAGCATCTCGCGCTGTCCTACTTCGATCATCCGCCGATGGTCGCGCTGGTGATTCGGCTCGGCACGCTGATCGCCGGCGATACCGAACTCGGCGTGCGGCTGATCTCCGTGCTGCTGGCACTGCCGATGAGCTGGGCGACCTGGCGATCGGCGGAGCTGCTGTTCGGCGGCCAGCGGCTGGCGGCGAACGCGACGCTGCTGCTCAACGCCACGATGATGGTGTCGATCGGCACCGTGATCGTGACGCCGGACGCGCCGCTGCTGGTCGCGGCCAGTTTCGTGCTCTACACGCTGGCGCAGGTGCTGTCGTCGGGCAACGGCGTGTGGTGGCTCGGCGTCGGCGTCGCGGTCGGCGCTGCGCTGCTGTCGAAATACACCGCTTTGTTCTTCGGCCCGGCGATTCTGATCTGGCTGTTGTGGGTGCCGAAGCTGCGTCGCTGGCTGCTGACGCCCTGGCCCTATCTCGGCGGACTGATCGCGTTCGCGATGTTTTCGCCGGTGGTGATCTGGAATGCCGATCACCAGTGGATTTCCTTCGTCAAGCAGTTCCGCCGTGCCCAGGTCGACGGCTTCAATCCGAGCTATCTGCTCGAGCTGGTGCCGACCCAGTTCGTCCTCACCACGCCGCTCGCCTACATCCTCGGCCTGATGGGGCTCTATGCGCTGGCGCGTGGCGCCGGGGCGTCCGGCGCGCGCGTGCTGGTCAGTTCGATCGTCTGGACCATCGCGCTGTATTTCGCCTGGCAGGCGACCCACGACCGGGTCGAGGGCAACTGGCTGGGCGCGCTGTATCCGGCCTTCGCGGTCGCCGGCGCGGTCGCGGCGGGGCTGGCGACCTGGGGACCGCGGGCACAGCGCGTCGTGCGCTTTTGCATGCGCTGGGCCGTGCCGGTCGGCGTGGTGATGTTCGTGCTGATCGTGGTGCAGGCCAACACCGGCGTGCTCACCGGTTATCGCCGCGACGCCAGCGTTCGCGCGGTCGGCGTCGGCTTCCGTGAAATCGCCGCCGAGATCGCCGCGGTGCGCGAGAAGACCGGCGCCACCTGCGTGATGGCCGACGATTACGGCAACACGGCCTGGCTCGCCTTCTATCTGCCCAAGGGCACCTGCGTGTTGCAGCGCAACGAGCGCTTCCGCTGGCTGCAGCAGCCGTCGCCCACGCCTGAGCAACTGGCCGGCAAGCTGCTGCTGGTGGGCGAAACCAACGCTGCCGCGCATCCCGGGCTGAAGGCGACCTTCGCCCGGATCGAGAAGGTCGGCGAGGTGGAACGCCGGCGCGGCCCGCTGTTGATCGATACGCTGGAATTGGACATCCTCGACGGCGCCAGGCGCGACGTGCTCGACCTCACGCCGCCAGTCTATTGAGCCGGCCAGATGCCGTTTCTTTAGTCTAAGCCTGCCTCCCGGAAAGCTGACCAGCCGCGCCGCTTTGTGCTAGAGGCTGCCGCAATCCAGATCGGGTTTCCAAGTCCATCGACGCGCGGCGCGCCGAGCCCAAACGATACGAGAGATGCGATGAACGACACGGTGTTGATTGTTGGAGCCGGGCACGCCGGATTTCAGGTCGCGGTTTCGCTGCGCCAAGCCAAGTACACCGGTCGCGTCGTGCTGATCAACGACGAGAAGCACCTGCCGTATCAGCGGCCGCCGCTGTCCAAGGCGTATCTCAAGAGCGGCGGTGATTCGGCCTCGCTGATGTTTCGTCCGGAGAAATTCTTCCAGGATCAGACCATCGAGCTGATTTCCGATCGCGCGGTTGCGATCGATCGCGAGGCGAAAACGCTGTTGCTCGGCTCGGGCGAGAAGATTGAGTACGGCCATCTGGTGCTCGCGACCGGTGCGCGCAACCGGCAGCTCGACGTGCCCAAGGCGACGCTCGAGGACGTACTGTATCTGCGCACGCTCGATGAGAGTGAGCAGGTGCGGCAGCGTATGCCGAACAAGAAGCAGGTGGTGGTGATCGGTGCCGGCTTCATTGGCCTCGAATTCGCCGCCACGGCGCGCGGCAAGGGCCTCGAAGTCGACGTCGTCGAGCTCGCGCCGCGGGTGATGGCGCGCGCGGTGACGCCGGAGATCTCCAGCTACTTCCACGACCGCCACACCGCTTCGGGCATCCGTATCCACTACGGCGTCCGCGCCACCGAGATCGAAGGCGAGGGCGGCCGTGTCAGCGGCGTCGCGCTCAGCGACGGCCGCACGCTGCCGGCCGATCTGGTCGTGGTCGGCGTCGGCGTCATCCCGAACGTCGAACTCGCGGCTGCGGCCGGCCTGCCGACCGCGTCCGGCATCATCGTCGACGAGAACCTCCTGACCGAAGATCCGAACATCTCGGCGATCGGCGATTGCTCGCTGTTCAACAGCGTGCGGTTCGGCGAGGTGATGCGGCTGGAGTCGGTCCAGAACGCCACCGACCAGGCACGCTGTGTCGCCGCGCGGCTCACCGGCGACACCAAGGCCTACGACGGTTATCCGTGGTTCTGGTCGGACCAGGCCGACGACAAGCTGCAGATCGCCGGCCTCACCGCCGGCTTCGATCAGGTCGTGGTTCGCGGCAGCGTCGCCGAGCGCTCCTTTTCGGCGTTCTGCTATAAGGACGGCCAACTGATCGGCATCGAATCCGTCAACCGCGCCGCCGACCACGTCTTCGGCCGCAAGATCCTGCCGCTCGGCAAATCGATTACGCCCGAGCAGGCGGCGGATGTCAGCTTCGATCTGAAGAAGGCGATGGCCTAGTAACGGGCTCTCCGTCAATGCGGGCGAAGCGAAGCAATCCAGAAGCGTCGTGCACGGGGCTGGATTGCTTCGTCGCTACGCTCCTCGCAATGACGGGGAGAGTTACTTCGTCATGGTCGGGCTTCTCCCAGCCATCCGCGCCTTTGGACGTCGATACGCAGTGAAGGCGTGGATGCCCGGGACGAGCTTGGACATGACGGTGCGGCTGATACTTTCCGCTAACAAATAGGCCTCGTTAGGCTACGCCAGCGCTGCGAATTCCCGCTGCACCGCTTCGATGTCCGGGACCGTCGGCAGGCCTGCCTCGTTGCCGAGCCGCTGGATCTTGAAGGTGGACGCAGCGCGGGCGAATTCGAAATGGTGCTGCCAGTCCTTGTCCGGGCTGTTGAGATACGAGAACACATAGGCGCCGTGAAAGACGTCACCGGCGCCGTTGGTATCGATCACGCGCTCGCGGGGGATCGAGAAGGCGGGGAGGGTGCGGACCGTGCCGTCTTCGTCGTACCACAGCAGGCCGCGCTCGCCCTGTGTCACGCCGCCGATCCGGCAGCCGCGCGATCTCAAATAATCGAGCATCTTGTCCGGCGTCAGGTCCATCTGCTCGCACAGCCGCTCAGCGACGATCGCGACGTCGATGAATTCCAGCAGCTCGTGGGTGTTGGTTCGTAGGCCGCCGCCGTCGAGCGAGGTCAGGATGCCGGCTTCGCGGCACAGCTTGGCGTAGTGGATGGCGGCATCGGGCTGGTGACCGTCGACATGCAGTGCACGGCAGTTGCCGAGATTGAGCACCGGAAACGGATGGATGTGCTCGTCGTCGCGGCAGCGGACGATGGCCCGCTTGCCGTCCTTCGGCATGATGAAGGACAGCGACGAGGTCGCCACCTTGCGCGGATGGACGGAGATTCCGTACTTCGCCGTCATGTCCTGAAACATCCGGCCGAGCCAGTCGTTGGCGACGGTGGCGATCAGGTCGGGCACGATGCCGAGCTTAGCGCAGCAGAACGCCGCGGTGACGGCGTTGCCGCCGAACGACACGGCGTAGTCGGATGCGACGTGTTTCTCGTCGCCGGTCGGCAAATGGTCGGTGATGAACGTGACGTCGATATAGGTCTGTCCGATAAAGAGTGCGTCCATGAGCGTCCTGTGCTGCGAAGCCTGACCCGGCTCGCAAACCATAGCATCTGCTTGTTGCAGCGCATCGGCTAAATTTCCGCTGCGGCGGAACGGAAGCTCGGGGATTCGGCGCCGAAAACCGATCCCGGCCGAGTTCCCGGCGGGCTGTTGCACGCCGGCGGGCTTGATCGACGAATCGCCCCTCTGCGGCGCGGAGGATTGCAGCGGCGGCGCCGCTGAACCGGGTATCGGACGAGGTGGCAACGCGCCGCGAATATCCGATTGTCGCGCCAAGGCCATGGAGCCGCGAGTCGCCTCCGGCGGTGATTGCAGTCGGCCGTCGGATCCGCCAGGCATGTTCGACCGACAGACAGGCGAGGGTGTTGCTATGAGCAGCGAACAGCGCGAACCCGACGATGCGCAATCCGCCGTTCGCGGGCGGGTGATTACCGGGATCGATCATCTGGTGGTGTTGGTCAGCGATCTGCCGGCGGCGGTCGCCGCTTATCAGATCCTGCTGGGCCGCGCGCCGGCGTGGCGCAGCGCCGACGACGGCTCGGAAAACGTGCTGTTCACCCTGGACAACATGTCGCTCGAACTGATGTCGCCGTCGGGCAGCGGGGGCAATGCCGATCGTCTGCGCACGGTCATCAAGCTGCAGGGCGAGGGGCTCGCCAGCCTGTGCTTCCGGGTTCTGGACATCGAGCGGCTGCAGCGCCGGCTCGAGCGTTTGGCGCTGCAGCCGGATCCGGTCGCGGAGGTCGAGCGGCGGGATGCGCAGACCGGCGCGGCGCTGAGCTGGAAGCGTACCCGCGCCGCCACGGCGCTGACCCGCGGCGTGCGGATGTTCTTCCTCGAGCTAGGGGCCGAACGGCCGAGATCGGAGCCGACCGGGCCGGCGCCGATCGTCGCGATGGACCACCTGGTGATCTCGACCACCGACCCTGAACGGGTCGCGGCGCTGTACGGTGCGCGTCTGGGGCTCGACATGGTGCTGGATCGCTCCCACCACGAATGGGGGCGGCTGATGTTCTTCCGCTGCGGGGATCTCAACCTCGAAGTCGTGCACCGGCCGGTGGCGGGCTCTGATGCCGAGCACGACAAGCTGTGGGGGATCGGCTGGCGGGTCGACGATCTCGATACCGCCCGCGCCCGTCTGGTCGAGGCCGGGCTGACCGTGACCGAGCCGCGGGCCGGTCGCAAGCCGGGCACACGGGTGGTCACCGTGCGCAGCGGCACCTGCCAGATTCCGACGCTGCTGGTGCAACTGCCGCGGGATTGATCCCGCCGGTCAGGCCGCGAGCCGGCACGGCACCCGCAGAAACCCGCGAAACCGCGCCCGGCCTCCGCGCGCCGGGGGACGGCTGATCCCGTAGCCCGGGAAACGTGCGAGGAAGCGGCGCAGCGCGATCGCGCCTTCGAGCCGAGCCAGCGCCATGCCGGCGCATTGATGCGGTCCGGTCGCGAAGGCGAGATGCCGGTTCGGGGTTCGTCCGACATCGAACCGCTCCGGATCTGGAAACTGCGCCGGATCGCGATTGGCGGCGCCGATGCACAGCGTCAGCGAGGTGTTGGCCGGCATCGCCACGCCGCCGATCGTGGTCTCGGCGGTGGTGATGCGGTTGCCGAGCTGGTTGGAGCTCTCGTAGCGCAGGATTTCCTCGACCGCGGTCCGGGTCAGCCCGGGATCGGCGATCAGCCGCTGTTTTTCGCGGGGGTGGGCGTCGAGCGCCACCAGCCCGTTGCCGATCAGGTTGGTGGTGGTCTCGTGGCCAGCGTTGAGCAGGAAGATGCAATTATGCAGCAGCTCCTTGGACGACAGCTGCTCGCCGCTACCATCACCCTCGATCAGCCGCGTCAGCACGTCGCGCTCAGGATCGCCGGGAGCGGCGCGGCGGTCGGCGATCAGCGTCTCGAGATAGGCGAGGAAGTCGCGCACCGCGTCGTTACCCCGCGCGAAAGCTTCGGGGCTGACCACCGGCTCCAGCGCCCCGAGGATCGCCAGCGACCAGTCGCGCAGCGGACCGCGCTCGCCATGTGGCACGCCGAGCAGATTGCCGATCACCTCGATCGGGATCGCGGCGGCGAAATCCTCGATCAGGTCGACGTCGTTCTTTGCCGCCATCGTGTCCAGCAGCCGGTCGACCAGCGCGATCAGATCGGGCTCCATGCCGGCGATCGCTCGCGGCGACAGCGCCCCCATAATCAACCGCCGGACCCGCGTGTGCGACGGCGGATCGTTGAACACCAGGCTGGTGGTGTGATGCTCGAACAGCAGCGAGGCGCCGTATTTCGGCGCGAATTCGCGCTGCTTGTCGGACGAGAACAGCGTAGTGTTCTTGTAGACCGCGACCAGATCGTCGTAGCGGGTGAGGAAATAGCCGCCATTGCGCAGCCGCTTGACCGGCTGGTGGGCGCGTAGCGCCCGATAGGTCGGGTAGGGATCGGCGTAGAACTCGGGAGTCAGTCGTTCGATCTCGAACGCCGTCGCCAGTTCGCTTGGGGTCGTTTCCATGGGCGTCTCGTTTTTCCCCCTTGTAGAGGGTTTAGCTCCCGAAGGGGATACCAGTTTGCCCCGATTGCGGCCGACTGCGCGGGCGGCCTTGACGCTGGAGGTTCGGAATGGCTGGCCAAATTGCCACGCTCAGGCCATTTCAGCGCTCACGATCCGGTGCATCACCAGCGAACCGATTGACAATCTGGTCGGTGAGTGCCTACTCACAAAAATGAACTCATTGCGAATGACGCGAGATTTGCGCCGGGAGCTGATCCTCGGCGCAGCCAAGCGATGTTTTGCCCGAAACGGCTTTGCCGGGACCACGACCAAGAGCGTCGCGGCTGCCGCATCGATCTCGGAAGGGTTGCTGTTCAAGCACTTTGCGAGCAAATCGGCGCTGTACGCCGAGATTCTCGCCCAGGAATGCGATGCCGACCCGGAGCTGGCCGATTTGCTCGGTCTGCCGGCGTCGACCGAGACGTTGGTTGTGCTGGTTCGAAATCTCGTCGCACATTTCCTGCATGTTTCGGATCAGCCGGACCAGGAGGATGCGCAGCGGCTGCGGCTGTTGATCACCAGCCAACTCGAGGATGGTGAATTCGCCCGGCTGCTGTTCGAAAAGGCTGAAAGCCTGATGGGGCCGCAGTTCGCCGCTTCGCTGGATCGCGCGGTGGCGGCGGGAGACGCTGCCCGGGTCGGGACCGATCCGATGAATTTGTTTTGGCTCGCCCACCAGACGGTGCTGATGGTGGCGCTGGCCCGCTTGCCCGAGCTCCCCAGCCTGACCTATGGAGGCGCTCCGGATTTCGAGCGCCAGACGTGTGAATACATTTTACGTGGTATTGGACTGAACGAAGCCGTAATTGCCACGCATCTGGATCGCGAGTTCTCGCCCGGTCCTGCGCGCGCAGAAAACGACAGAGAGTGCACAAGATGACGGTTGCCACAGACACCCCGCCCTCGGCGCGGTCGGCCCCTGAAAAGCCGCGCCCGCGCCCGGCGCGCACGATCCGCTGGTTCATCATCGTTGGCTTGCTTCTGGCGCTGCTGGTCGGCGGAATCGTCGGCTTCAACGCCTTCCGCAACCACATGATCGCGCAGTTCTTCGCCAACAACAAACCGCCGCCGATCACGGTGTCGGTCGCCGAGGCGAAGTCCGAAGTGGTGCCCAATCTGCTGACCGCGGTCGGCGATCTCGCCGCCGTGCATCAGGTCAACGTCACCTCCGACGTGTCGGGCCGCATCACCTCGATCATGTTCGAGGCTGGCTCGGAGGTCGACAAGGGCGCGCCGCTGGTTCAGCTCTACGACGCACCCGATCAGGGCGACCTCGCCAACTACAAGGCCCAGGCCAAGGTCGCCGAGCTGTCGCTCGATCGCGCCAAGCAGCTCGCCGCGCGGCAGTTCGGCCCGCAGGCGACGGTCGACCAGGCGCAGGCCGCGTTTGACCAGGCCAATGCCGGTATCGCCAAGACCGAGGCGATCATTTCGCAGAAGCTGGTGCGCGCGCCGTTCGACGGCGTGCTCGGTGTCCGCCATGTCGAGGTCGGTCAGTATTTGACCGCCGGGACACAGATCGTCACGCTGACCAACCTGGCACAGATCTACGCCAACTTCACCGTGACCGAGAAGGACTCCGGCACGCTGAAGGTCGGTCAGGCGGTGCGGATCAAGGTCGACGCCTACCCGAACCGCCAGTTCGACGGCAAGATCACCACCATCGAGCCGCAGATCTCGGCGGACACCCGCAACATCAGGGTGCAGGCCACGCTGGACAATCCGGGGCACGTGCTGAAGCCGGGCATGTTTGCCACCACCACGGTGGTGCTGCCGGACAAGCCGGCGGTGATCACCGTGCCGGAGACCGCTGTCGACTACACGCTGTACGGCGACTCCGTGTACCTGATCCACGAGGAGAAGGCGCAGGACGACAAGACCAACCTCACCGCGGTGCGCACCTTCGTCCGCACCGGCGAGCGGATCGGCGGCCGTGCGGTGATCCTCAGCGGCGTCAAGCCGGGCGATCGCGTCGTCGCCGTCGGCCAGCTGAAGCTGCAGTCGGGTGCCGCGGTGGCGATCTCGAAGGATCCGCTGCCGCCCACCCCCGCGACGCCGCCGCGCTACTGAGCCAAGGGCAGGCGGCGCCTCAAGCGCGCTGCCGCCCGCATGAACAGGTCCGGCCGGCGATCGGCGCCGTCCGGGATCCACTGATCAACCGCACTGTCGCAGCGCGTCGCGCGCGAGGAGTGCGCCACGGAGCGTCCGGATGGTCATCACCGATATCTTCATCAAGCGGCCGGTGCTGTCGCTCGTGGTCAGCATGCTGATCCTGCTGATCGGCTTCCGCGCGGCGATGACGCTGCCGATCCGGCAGTATCCGAAGCTCTCCAACACCGTGGTGACCATCACCACCACCTATCCGGGTGCGTCGCCGGACCTGATGCAGGGCTTCATCACCACGCCGCTCGAGCAGGCGGTGGCCTCGGCCGAAGGCGTCGACTACATCACCTCGGCCTCGACCCAGGGCCAGAGCCTGATCACGGTCTACGTCAAACTGAACTTCGATCCCAATCAGGCTCTCACCGAGGTGCTCGCCAAGGTCAATTCGGTCAAGTACCTGATCCCGAAGGAAGCCAACGATCCGGTGATCGTCAAATCCACCGGCCAGACCACGGCCGTGATGTATATCGGCTTCGCCAGTAACGAGTTGTCCGGGTCGGCGATCTCCGACTATCTGACGCGCGTGGTGCAGCCGGTGCTGTCGACGGTCGATGGCGTGGCGTCGGCCGACATTCTTGGCGGCCAGACCTTCGCGATGCGGATCTGGCTCGATCCGGTGCGGATGGCCGGCCGCGGGGTGGCGGCGTCCGACATCTCGGCCGCCATCGCGGCTAACAACTTCCAGGCGGCCGCGGGTCAGACCAAGGGCTATCTGACGGTTTCCAACATCACCACCAACACCGACCTGCAGAACGTCGATCAGTTCAAACGGATGATCGTCAAGGCGCAGGGCGGCGGCTTCGTGCGCATGGAGGACGTCGCCACGGTCGAACTCGCCGCGCAGAGCACCGATAGCAGCGTGGCGTTCTCCGGCGAGCGCGCGATCTTCATCGGCGTTCAGGCGACGCCGCAGGGCAACCCGCTCAACATCGTCACCGGCGTCCGCGCACTGTTCCCCGAGATCGAGCGCAACCTGCCGCCGTCGATGACCATGAAGGTCGCCTACGACTCGACCAAGTTCATCCGCTCGTCGATCGACGAGGTGGAGAAGACGCTGATCGAGGCGGTGGGCATCGTCATCGTGGTGATCTTCCTGTTCCTCGCCTCGCTGCGCTCCGTGATCATTCCGGTGGTGACGATCCCGCTGTCGCTGATCGGCGTCTGCACCGCGATGCTGGCGCTCGGCTTCTCGATCAATCTGTTGACGCTGCTGGCGATGGTGCTGGCGATCGGTCTCGTGGTCGACGACGCCATCGTGGTGGTGGAGAACATCCATCGACATCTGGAGGAGGGCAAGAGTCCGGTCCAGGCCTCGCTGATCGGCGCCCGCGAGATCGTCGGGCCGGTGATCTCGATGACCATCACGCTGGCGGCGGTGTACGCTCCGATCGGCTTCCTCGGCGGTCTCACCGGTGCACTGTTCCGCGAATTTGCCTTCACGCTCGCCGGCTCGGTGATCGTCTCCGGCGTCATCGCGCTGACGCTGTCGCCGATGATGTGCTCGGTGCTGCTCAAGCATCAGGAGAGCCAGGGCTGGTTCGCCCGCAAGGTCGACTCGGTGTTCGGCGCAGTCACTCGTTGGTACGGCCGTCAGCTCGACCGGTCGCTCGACTATCGGCCGATCACCGCGCTGTTCGCCGTGGTCATCCTCGGGCTCGTCGGTTTCATGTACATGAACACCTCGAAGGAGCTGGCGCCCGAAGAGGACCAGGGCATCGTGTTCGCGGTGACCAAGGGCCCGAAATACGCCAACATCGACTACGCCAATTTCTACGGCGAAAAGCTCGACGCGGCCTATGCCAAGTTCCCCGAAACGGACCTTCGCTTCATCCTCAACGGCACCAGCGGGCCGAACAACGGCATCGCCGGCATGCTGCTGAAGCCGTGGGACGAGCGCAAGCGGACCGCGATGCAGCTCAAGCCGCTGGTGCAGGCCGAGCTCAGCAAGATCGAGGGCGTCAACGCCTTCGCCTTCAACCTGCCGCCGCTGCCGGGCGGGCCGGGCGGCCTGCCGATCCAGATGGTGATCAACTCCACCGCCGGTTTCCGCGCGGTCTATGAGGAGATGGTCAAGCTCAAGGATGCGGCGCGCAAGAGCGGCCTGTTCATCGTCAGCGACAGCGACCTCGACTTCAACCAGCCGGTGGTCCGCGTGACGATCGATCGCACCAAGGCGAGCGACCTCGGCGTCAACATGCAGCGCCTCGGCTCGACGCTGGCGACTCTGCTCGGCGGCAACTACGTCAACCGCTTCAACCTGGAAGGCCGGTCGTATCAGGTGATTCCGCAGGTGCCGCGCATCGACCGGCTGACGCCGCAGTCGCTCGACGGCTACTATGTGGCGAGCGCGTCCGGCCAGCAGATCCCTCTGTCGACCCTGGTGTCGATCGAGACCGCCACCGATCCGAACGCGCTGTCGCACTACAACCAGCTCAACTCCGCTACCTTCCAGGCGGTGCCGATGCCGGGCGTCACCGTCGGTCAGGCCGTGGACTTCCTCGAGAAGCAGGCGAAGAACCTGCCGACCGGGTTCGGCCACGACTATCTGGCCGACGCGCGGCAATACGTGCAGGAGGGCAATCAGCTCGCCATCACCTTCGGCTTCGCGCTGATCATCATCTTCCTGGTGCTGGCCGCGCAGTTCGAGAGCTTGCGCGATCCGCTGGTGATCATGATCACGGTGCCGATGGCGATCTGCGGCGCGCTGATCCCGCTGTTCTTCGGCGTGGCGACGATCAACATCTACACCCAGGTCGGTCTGCTGACGCTGGTCGGGCTGATCTCTAAGCACGGCATCCTGATGGTCGAGTTCGCCCGCGAACTGCAGATCAAGGAGGCGCTCGACAAGCGCACCGCGATCGAGCAGGCGGCGCGGGTCCGGCTGCGGCCGATCCTGATGACCACGGCCGCGATGGTCACCGGCCTGCTGCCGCTGCTCACCGCGTCGGGCGCCGGCGCCGCCAGCCGGTTCTCGATCGGCCTCGTGGTCGTCTCCGGCATGATGATCGGCACACTGTTCACCCTGTTCGTGCTGCCCGCGGTCTATGTGGCGATCGGCACCGACCATCGTGCCGCGATGGAGTCCGATCGCGCCAAGCAGATCGAAGACTACGAAATGGAGCACGCCTCACCATCGCTCAAGCCCACCTGAGACGAGCCCAAGAAGGGTTAGAGCGGCGGTCTCGTCCGTCTTGGCGAGCGAAGCAATCCAAAGACTCCTTGCACGGAGCTTGATTGTTTCGTGTCGGAGCCTGTACTCGGACGGCGCGATGCGCCGATCCGGGTATCTCTTCGCAATGACGCCGTCGCGTCATGCGATCGATTGTCACGTCTTATCGGCTTGCGGTAGTTCGGCTTATGCTGGCCGAACAAGCTTTCGTCTGACGTAACGCGATTGCGGCAAGCCCGGGCCGCTTGCAACCTTGTGGCTGCATGTCCCGCATCGAACCGGGGTCGATGGTCGCACGTATGCGAATTTGCCGCCTCGGGGAATCTCGGCTGTTTGCGGAATCGCACCGGTCTGCTTAGCTGATGCAGCATGAAACACGAGACTGATGTTCTGGTGCTTGGGGCCGGCATGGTCGGCGTCAGCGCGGCGTTGCATCTGCAGCAGCGTGGCCGCGACGTGGTGCTGGTCGATCGCAACGCCGCGGCCGGCGACGAGACCAGCTACGGCAATGCAGGGCTGATCGAGGTCGCCTCGGTGCAGCCCTATCTGTTTCCGCGCGATCTCGGCCATCTGCTGCGCTACGCACTCAACCGCTCGGCCGACGTGCACTACCATCTGTCCGGTCTGCCCGAATTCCTTCCGTGGCTGGTGCGCTATTTTATGGCGTCTTCGCCGGAGTCGGCCGCGCGCATCGCCAAGGCGGCGTTGCCGCTGATACGGCAAAGCCTCGCCGAGCACGAGGCGCTCATCGCCGAGGCGGGCGTGCCTGAGTTGCTGCGCAAGACCGGCTGGATCAAGCTGTTCCGCACCGAGCAGTCGTTCGGCAAGAGCGTCGCCGAACTCGACGGCGTCAAGCGCTTCGGCGTCACCGCCGACGTGCTGGACGATGCGGCGATCGCCGCCCGCGAGCCGAACCTGATGGGACGTTTTGCCGGCGCGATCCATTGGCTCGAGCCCGGCTTCATTCCCGATCCCGGTGCGCTGGTGAAAGCCTATGCGGCGCTGTTCGCCCGCAAGGGCGGACGCTTTCTGCGCGGCGATGCCCATACGCTGCATCAGCAGGCCGGCGGCTGGCGCATCACCACCGACGACGGCGTCGTTTCGGCGCGCGAGGTCGTGGTGACGCTCGGGCCGTGGTCCGATCTGGTGTTCAAGCCGCTCGGCTATCGCATCCCGCTGGGCGTCAAGCGCGGTTATCACCAGCATTTCGCGCCGCGCGGCAACGCGGTGCTGCAGCATCCGGTGCTCGACGCCGATCGCGGCTACTTGCTGGCGCCGATGAATCGCGGCATCCGCCTGACCACCGGCGCGGAGTTCGCGCGCCGCGACGCGCCGCCGACACCGGTACAAGTGACGCGCGCGCGTGCGCTGGCGCGCGATCTGTTTCCGCTCGGCGACGCCATCGAACAGCAGCCGTGGATGGGCGCGCGGCCGTGCCTGCCCGACATGCTGCCGGTGATCGGCAAGGCGCCGCGCCACGAGGGGCTGTGGTTCGACTTCGGCCATCAGCATCACGGCCTGACGCTCGGCCCGGTGACGGGGCGGCTGCTCGCCGACATGATGACGGGCGCGGAGCCGTTCGCAGATCCCAAGCCGTTTGCGCTCGAACGTTTCGGTTGAGGCTCGCGGGCCACGCCTCGGATTGCTTGCATCGCCCCGGGAGTCGCGGCGATACTGCGCGCGTTCAGGATGCTCCGCGGGGCGTCGCTGGGACGTCCTTCGGGCGTATCGTCGCAGCGGACAACAATTCGCAGCGCTGACACGCCCTCCTGCCAAAGTCTGGAGCGGCCATGAAAGTCAACGTCGAGATCGATTGCACCCCTGATGAAGCGCGGGCCTTTTTCGGCCTGCCAAACGTGCAGCCGATGCAGAACGCGGTGATGGACAAGCTGCAGCAGCAGATGATGTCGAACATCGAGAAGGTCTCGCCGGAAGCGCTGATGCAGAGCTGGTTCACCTTCGATCCGAAGATCGCCGAGCGTTTTCAGGACATGTTCGTGACCATGGCGGGCCTCGGCAGCACGCTGCCGAAGGACAAGAAGTAAGGAGCCGCAAGGAGGCTGCATGTCGGCTGACGACCGTGCGAACGCTCACGATCGCTTACGTCCGCCGAACCTCGCGCTGCTGCTGGCCGAGGCGCGCAGCGTCGTCGAGTTCAATGCCAGCGTGTTGCTGTCGCCGCTGCTGATGCAGGCGGCGAAGGGCGACGGCCATCCGGTGCTGGTGCTGCCGGGCCTGCTGGCGAGCGATCTGTCGACGGCCCCGCTGCGGCGCTACCTACGCTATCTCGGCTATCAGGCGTTCGCCTGGGAGCTCGGCCGCAATCTCGGCGGCGTCTATCGGATGCGCGACCGGGTGCGCCGGCGGCTTGCCGCCGTGCATGCCGCGACCGGCCGCAAGGTCAGTCTGGTCGGCTGGAGCCTCGGTGGCATCTATGCGCGCGACCTCGCGTTGTATGCACCCGAGACGATCCGCGGCATCGTGACACTCGGCAGCCCGTTCTCCGGCGACATCACCGCCACCCGTGCGCGGCGAGTGTACGAGAAGCTGTCGGGCGAGGAACTCGGTGGCGCCCGGCCGGAGGATCTGCAGGCGCTGGCCGGCGACATGCCGGTGCCGACCAGTTCGATCTATTCGCGCACCGACGGCATCGTGAACTGGCGAACTTCTAGGTTGCGACCGTCGCCGACCGCCGAGAATATCGAAGTCGTTCTGGCGAGCCATATCGGCCTGACCGTGAACGCCGCGGTGCTGTGGGCGATCGCCGACCGGCTGGCGCAGCCCGAAGGCCGCTTCCGTCCGTTCGAGCGCCGCGGTCCGTTCGCGCTGGCCTATACGCCCGCCGGGCGCTAAGCGAGCGTCCACGGCATGCCGATATAGATGGCAGGAGGACACAATGGCCGACAAGGACAACGACCCGGCTGCGGCGTGGCAAGCCATGCTCGGCGAGATGAGCAAGGGTTTCACCACACTGGCCAATCAGGCGATGGCCTCGCCCGAGATCGCCAAGGCGGTCGGGCAGGTGAGCGGCGCCACGGCGGAGGCGCAGAAGCAGTTCGGCGCAATGGTGGAGCACTATCTGGCCGGCCTCAACCTTCCGACTCGCGCCCAGATGGACGATTTCGAGGCCCGCCTGGCGGCGATCGAGGCCAAGCTCGACCGGCTGGTGGCCGCGGTCGGAGACGGCGCGGCCGGAGCGCCCGGCGGCAAGCCGTCCAGGACGAAGTGAGTCTCGACGGCGCGCTAATCCTCATCCCTTGGGATGCCGATGCCTCAGCCAAAAGTCTGATGATGTAAATCAAAGGCTTAGGCCGATCGTCATTGTTGCGTCGCAGCAATTATATTGCAATGCAACATGTTCGATGTCATATTGGGATTGCCCCGGGCCGATCCCGGACGGGGCAGGACCATAGCTCACAAGAGGATGGACACACCCGATGACTGATACCCATACCGAGAGCCACGAGGCCGCGTTCGATCAGGTCAAGCAGGCCTTCGCGCCGGTGACCGACGCATTCAAGAATTTCCAGAATCTGGAAGTTCCGGAAGCGACCCGCGACTTCGTCAAGCGCGCCGCCGGCACCGCCAAGGAAAAGGCTGCCGACCTGCACGCCGGCTCCGAGAAGCTCACCGCGACGATCGAAGAAGCGGTCGCCAATTCGGTCAACGAAGCCGGGCGGATCACCCGTAGCATTCAGCAGGCGATCCACCACGACACCCAGGCGTTCTTCACCGGCATCGACAAGCTCGCGTCGGCGAAGTCGATCAACGAAGCGGTGCAGATCCAGTCGGATCTGATTCGCTCGCACGGCGAAGTGCTGGTAGCTCGCGCCAAGTCGGCCAGCGAGTATTTCGGCAAGTTCGCCGCCGACGCCGCCAAGTCGGCGCAGGACAACCTGTCCAAGACCTTCAGCAAGTCGGCGTGAGCCGACGCTGACTGAAGGTCCCCGACGTTCTCAGGCCCGCTCACGCGGGCCTATTTTTTGGGCTGCTACCAGAGCCTGAGCCGACGCGATCGACGCGTCTTGCCGCGGGCTCAGGCTTGTTCGCTCGGCGCAAACCTCTCCGCGAGTCATTCCGGGCTCGCTGACTTCGTCAGCGCCCCGGAATGACGAACGCGTAGTTTGTACTTGCGGAGGTTGGACGGTTTGCCGCCGCGCTGCCGATGGACCTCACGCCCGCCGCGCCAGGGCGATGCGCGCTTCGCTCTTCTTCCGAGCCGCCTTTGCCGGCTTCTCGGCCGCGCCATCCACTGCCGCGATCGCCTGCTCCGCGCCGGCGATCATCAGCATCGTTGCCATCTGCGCATAGGCTTCGCGCGACAAGCCCTTGCCTTCGCGGAACCACAGATAGTGCCAGTTCAGCATGCCGAACAGCGACATCGTCAGCGGCTTGAGCAGTTGCGGCTTGGCGGCGGCCGCCGGGATCGCCGCGGCGATCGCGTCGGACATCAGCACCACCAGCCGGCGCTCCAGTGCCTTGAGTTCGTCCTGCTGCTCCGCCGGCAGCAGTTTCAGGCTGGAGATCTGCACCTGATGCTCGGCATCGGCGCCGCGATAGGCTTCGAGCAGCGCCGCCGAGATCGCGAACAATCGCTCGGCGGGTTCGGCGTGCTGCGCTGCTTCTTCAACGACGCTGACGAGATGCTGCAGGTGATCGGCCAGCAAATCGAACAGCACCGCGTCCTTGGAACGGTAGTAGTGATACATCAGCGCCTTGGAGACGCCGCAGGCGTCGGCGATCATGGTGATCGAGGTGCCGGTGTAGCCGTGCTCGGCGAACAGTTTCGCGGAACGCGCCAGGATGCCGAGGCGTTTCTGATCGTAATCGGTCGCTCGCGTGCGAGCCATGGCGGACAAATTCCTTGAGGCAAACCTGTGGCAGCGCGGCGTGCTGGTCCGTGCTGCCAATGATGCGGTTCCGACACTTGCATTGACCGTCCAATTGGTCAATTATATTTCCAACAAGGCCGGGCTGCAGGCTCGGGCAGAGGAAACGTCGAGGTCAGCCATGTACACGCAGGCGCTCAACATCACCGAGACCGAGGACCGCAACCTCGAGGACACCGGCCGCGCCGCGCGGTTCCAGCAGCGCATCGACGCCGAGCAGCGCATCGAATCCAACGACTGGATGCCGGCCGCGTATCGCAAGACGCTGACCCGGCAGATCTCGCAGCATGCTCATTCCGAAATCGTCGGCATGCTGCCGGAAGGCAACTGGATCACCCGCGCCCCGACGCTGCGCCGCAAGGCGGCGCTGCTCGCCAAGGTGCAGGACGAATGCGGTCACGGCCTCTATCTCTACGCCGCCGCCGAGACGCTCGGCTCGTCGCGCGAAGAGCTGGTCGATCAGATGCTGAGCGGCAAGGCGAAGTACTCGTCGATCTTCAACTACCCGACGCTGACCTGGGCGGATATCGGCGCCATCGGCTGGCTGGTCGACGGCGCCGCGATCATGAACCAGATCCCGCTGTGTCGCTGCTCCTACGGCCCCTATGCGCGCGCGATGATCCGCGTCTGCAAGGAGGAATCGTTCCACCAGCGCCAGGGCTACGAGATCATGCTGACGCTCGCCAAGGGCTCGGCTGAGCAGAAGGCGATGGCGCAGGATGCGCTGAACCGCTGGTGGTGGCCGTGCCTGATGATGTTCGGCCCGCCGGACCAGGCGAGCCAGCACAGCGACACCTCGACCAAGTGGAAGATCAAGCGCTTCTCCAACGACGAGCTGCGCCAGAAGTTCGTCGATGCCACGGTGCCGCAGGCGTACTACCTCGGCCTGACGCTGCCTGATGCGGACCTCAGCTACAACGAGGCGACCGGTCACTGGGAGTATGGGGAGATCGACTGGGACGAATTCAAGCAGGTGCTCGCCGGCAACGGCCCCTGCAACCGCGACCGGCTCGCCGCCCGCCGCAAGGCG